>NZ_JBQUYT010000031.1:0-837 GCF_056314225.1 Sphingomonas sp. DMC6 | reverse complement strand
GCGTAGGAAGGCAGCCCAGTCCATGCTGGTGAACTGCACGCCCTGGTCCGAATGGATCAGCACCCCGTGCCTCGGCTAAAAGCCACTTGGCTGCACGGCTAGGCACCGGCACATCGCCCGCACGCCAAAACGATTGCGATGCTCGGCAATGAACGCGTATCTCACTTTGCATCCCGAGCGAAATACGCGGTGGCTTTTTTTAGGATGTCGCGCTCCTCGGTCACCCGGGCCAGCTCGCGCTTCAGCTGGCGGATCTCCGCGTCCTTGCCGGCATCGCCCGACCCCACCTTCGCCAGCTGCCGCTTCCACGAATACAGTGAGTGCTGGCTGACGCCGAGGCGCTGCGAAACCTCCGCTACCGGATACCCGCGCTCGGTGATCTGGGCCACCGCGTCACGCTTGAATCCATCGCTGAAATTGGGCTTCCCCATCGTCGCCTCCTGTCCTCAAAATTAGGATCCAAGGCGTCCAGAAATCTAGGGGCTACTCACCCCACGAGCCGTGGCACAGCGCATTTCTGATCTCCTTGGCCTCCTTGAGCTCGGAGATCAGCTTGCTGAAGTCGTGTTTCTTGGTTCGCGGATTTTCAATCAGCGCCTTCTCGTAGGTGATGATGAGGCCGCCCAGCTGATCCGTGAGCGCCTTTTCCAGTGTCCTGATCCACGCGTTGAAGGCTTCCGGATCCCCCTTGGGATCAAACTCTTTCGCGCCGGTGAGCGCGAAAATTGCTTTTGCCAGCTCACCTTCGATGAATCCGAAGTGAAGCGCCCCGGGTTTTCCGGAGGCTCCTATCTGTGAGAAGGAGCCACGATGAGCAATATGAGGAACAAGTTCTCA
>NZ_JBQUYT010000030.1:0-912 GCF_056314225.1 Sphingomonas sp. DMC6 | reverse complement strand
TGAATAACCCCTCTTGCGCGATCATCAATAACGATCCGCCACGTTCGAGCGATGCGATTTATGGGTTCACGACCTAATATATTATCGGCCATGATTGGTGCTGCGAAGCGCGATTTTGCGGTTTCCGCCGCAGCTTTTGACATTTTCTCGCGCAGTTCATCATTCATCAAGCGCTCGATCGCGTCTGCTAAAGCGCCGGCGTCATCGAAAGGCACGATAAGGCCGTCCACTCCATCTTCAATTTGATCATGTGCGCCCCCGGAAGGCGTGCGTATGCTGGGTAGCGCGCATGCCATTGCCTCCACCACTGCAAGTGCAAATCCCTCTACGCGGCTCGGCAGAACAAAGATGTCAGAAGCCCAAAGTATTTTCCGACTATCGTCGAAAAAACCTAAAAAACGAAAAGTGTTATCGCCGATTTCTTTGTCCAATACGTAAGATACAAGATCGGTATCAATGCCACTTCCGCAAAATAGGCATATAATACTATTGGATGATATATTTTTTGAATTTATTATACGAACGGCGTCTGCTATTAAATCGTGTCCCTTGTTCCAGCTTAATCTACCTATCAAAGAAATCGCAAATTGATCCGGTTCAATATTGAGTTGGTGTCTTGCGAGATATTTTTGCTCTTTCGATGGCGGGTGGTAATGCGCCGTGTCAACTGATCCGAGGACTTTTATTATACGTTTTGATATATTTTTGGCCTGACTGGAGATGAATATTTTACTATCTTCGGATAGTACTATGATTCTGCGCGGGGCGCACCATCGCAGTACCATCCGTTGCATGAACGAAAATTGCCCAGAGGCTGTTGCCTGCGCGCGTCCTGCTAGGTCGTGAACCCATAAATCGCATCGCTCGAACGTGGCGGATCGTTATTGATGATCGCGCAAGAGGGGTTATTCA
>NZ_JBQUYT010000029.1:0-1208 GCF_056314225.1 Sphingomonas sp. DMC6 | reverse complement strand
CCTAAACAGGCTCGCGCGCGTTGAAGCGCATTGAATCAGACGGGTTCGTCTCACCATTGGCTCGATCTTTCCTCATCATCGACTGCCATTACCATTTCGGGCGACCTGGGGTGATCAGGTCAAATTGGCGTAAGGGTGATAGGCCTCCTTGCGGGTAAGCACGACCCAGGCGATCCGGGCGAGCTTGTTGGCAAGCGCGACCGAGACGACGCGGAAGGGCTTTTTCTCGCTGAGCTTCCTGATCCAGTCGGCCATGGGCGTGGGCTTGTCTTTGACGTGTCGCATGACGGCGGTCGCTCCGACGACGAGCAACCTGCGCAGGTAGCGATCTCCCTGCTTCGAGATGCCGCCCAGTCTGGTTTTGCCGCCGGTCGAATGTTGCTGCGGCGTCAGACCGAGCCAAGCGGCAAACTGCCGGCCGGAACAGAACTGGTCGGGATCGGTGACCGTGGCGGCGATGGCCGTTGCCGTGACAATGCCGAGGCCCGGTATTGCAGCGAGCCTGCGACTGGCTTCGCTCTCGATATGCCAGGCGATCAGTTGCTGGTCGAGCACGGCGATCTCGCCGCTGACAGCCATGATCTGGCGGACCAATATCTCCAGCGCCGTTCGGGCGTAGGCCGGCAAGGCATTTTTGTCGGCGAGCACCTGCTCCGACAGCTTGGCGAGGTTGGCAATGCCGGGGTTGGCAACATGACCCAACTCCGCCAGGTGCGCGCGCAGGGCATTGGCCAGCATGGTCCGTTGCCGAACCAGGAGGGATCGGGCGCGATGGGTCATGAGAATACCCTGTTGCTCGATCGTCTTGACTGGCACGAACCGCATGGTTGGTCGCTGCACGGCTTCGCAGATCGCTTCGGCATCGAGCGCGTCGCTTTTGCCGCGCTTCACATATGCCTTCACGTAGGCCGGCGGGATCAGGCGAACTTCATGGCCCATCGCTGCAAGCGTGCGCGCCCAGTAATGTGCCGTTCCACAGGCTTCCACCCCGATCAGGCAGGGCGCAAGCTTCGAGAAGAAGGGCAGCATCTGTTTGCGATGCAACTTCTTCACCAACACCGTGGCACCGCTCTCGTCGATGCCGTGTGCCTGAAACACGCTCTTCGCCAGATCGAGTCCTATTGTCGTGATCGTCATCGTGAACACTCCTCTGCAGATGCCGGGCAACAGCATAGCTGCCGCCCGGTGCGGGGGCGTCCACATCATCA
>NZ_JBQUYT010000028.1:0-1277 GCF_056314225.1 Sphingomonas sp. DMC6 | reverse complement strand
GAGCCACAGCCGCATTGAGGCAAGCTGGACCATTGCAAGGAAGTTGGCCGCGAGCTTGTCGTATCGGGTGGCGACGCGGCGGAAGTGCTTCAACTTGGAGAAGAACCGCTCAATGAGGTTGCGCTCGCGGTAGAGGCGCTTGCTGAAGCAGGGTTTCCAGCGGCGGTTGCTCTTGGGCGGGATATTGGGCGCTGCGCCCTGTTCCTCGATCAGAGCGCGGATGCGGTCAGCGTCATAAGCTTTGTCCGCCAGCACGATGGTGTGGGGACCAAGATGGTCGAGCAGCGTGTCCGCGACCTGTCCGTCATGAACTTGGCCAGCGGTCAGGCCGAGACGGATCGGGAGCCCCTGCGCATCGACGATCGCGTGAATTTTGGTCGTAAGTCCGCCTCGGGAGCGACCGAGACAATGATCTCGATCCCCCTTTTTGCCGTCGCGGCCTGTTGGTGGGCGCGAACGGAGGTGCTGTCGATCATTTGGATGTCGCCGTCATGGGCAGCGGTGACAGCGTCCATCATCCGGTCCCAGACACCGGCCTTCCGCCATCGCACGAAGCGATTGTAGCATGTCGTGCGCGGCCCATAGCGCTCGGGCAAGTCGCGCCACGGCGCACCGGAACGCAGCACCCAAAAGATGCCGTTCAGCACGCGCCGATCATCGACGCGCGGCACCCCTCTGGATTTGTTGGGCAGCAGCGGCTCGATCACGCGCCACTCGAAATCGGTCAGATCATATCGGCTCATGCCGATGCTGAATCAGATGCAGGGGCAAGATGTAATCCACCAAACGGATTTTCGCGTTATCCCGTGCATTCATCGAGAGATTTGTGTTGATAGTCGCGAAGGAGGCCCTTCTTTCCGAAGGCAACGCGGACCACTGGCCCCGCGCTCGTATGTAACACACGATAGAAGCGGTCCTCCGAAGGCGTAAAGATCAAACGGCCATCAACGATGGCCGCGTCCATTGGCACACGAAGCACTGTTCCGACTTTTGGCAGTTCGTAACGATAGGACACACCCTTTCCGTCACCGGCAAATTTCACGGTAAAAGCATCGATGACAAACCACGGCGCATCTGGGGCGACGTAACAACCGAGAATAGGGCTAGGGTCTTGGGTCGATGGCTCAGGAAAACTCGGACTGCACGAACCCGCAAGCATTGCGAATATGAGGCAATAGGCGATGCGCGATATCATGCCCAATGAATAACCCCTCTTGCGCGATCATCAATAACGATCCGCCACGTTCGAGCGATGCGATTTATGGGTTCACGACCTA
>NZ_JBQUYT010000027.1:0-1318 GCF_056314225.1 Sphingomonas sp. DMC6 | reverse complement strand
TGAAGCGCCCCGGGTTTTCCGGAGGCTCCTATCTGTGAGAAGGAGCCACGATGAGCAATATGAGGAACAAGTTCTCACCTGAGTTTCGCGACCGTGCTGTGCGGATGGTGGAGGAGCACCGAGGAGATTATCCGTCGGAGTGGGCAGCGATGACCTCGATCGCGGGGAAGGTCGGCTGCACGACCGAGACGCTGCGCCGGTGGTGCCGCGAGGAGGCGAGCCGGCGAGCGGGACCAGCAGCGCAGGCTGTCAGTGAGCGGGATCGGGTCAAAGCACTGGAGCGCGAGGTCAAGGAGCTTCGCCGGGCCAACGAGATCCTGCGCAAGGCATCGGCATATTTTGCGCAGGCGGAGCTCGACCGCCACGGCAAATGGTGATGTCGTTCATTGACGCTCACCGGGAAGAACTGGGTATCGAGCCGATCTGCCGCGAACTGGCGATCGCCCGGTCTTCCTACCACGAACACGCCGCCCGCCTTGCTGATCCCGGCAGGCGGCCTGCCCGAGCCCGGCGCGACGACGAGATGCGCGAGGCGATCAAGCGTGTTCACGAGAACAGCTTTGGTCTCTATGGCGCCCGCAAGGTCTGGCACCAGATGCGTCGCGAGGGCATCGCTGTCGCCAAGTGCACGGTGGAACGGCTGATGCGAAACCTTGGGCTGGCAGGCGTGCGGCGAGGCAAGACGACCGTCACCACCGTCAGCCACCCGAAGGCGCCGTGCCCGCTGGACAAGGTCAACCGCGAGTTCCGCGTCAGCCGGCCCAATGCCTTGTGGGTGGTCGACTTCACCTACGTCCACACCTGGGCGGGATTCGTCTACGTGGCCTTCGTGATCGACGCCTTCGCCCGCCGGATCGTGGGCTGGAAGGTCAGCACCAGTGCCACGGCGGGCTTCGTGCTGGATGCCCTCGAGCAGGCGATCCATGCCCGCAGGCCAAGTCCAGATGATGGCCTGATCCATCATAGCGACAGGGGCGTTCAATATTTGGCCATGAACTACACCCAGCGACTGGCAGAAGCCAACCTCGTGCCGTCCGTGGGCAGCGTCGGCGACAGCTACGACAACGCCTTGGCCGAGACGATCAACGGTCTCTACAAGGCCGAGGTCATCTGGCGGCAACGCTCATGGCCGGGCGCATCGGCCGTGGAAATGGCAACGCTGCGCTGGGTCGACTGGTTCAACAATCACCGCCTGTTCGGCCCCATCGGGCACATCCCACCCGCCGAAGCCGAAGCCCACTACTATGCAGCCATTGAGACCCTCGATATGGCCGCATGACTCAAATGAAAATGCCTCCGGAAAACCCGGGGCGCTTCA
>NZ_JBQUYT010000026.1:0-1452 GCF_056314225.1 Sphingomonas sp. DMC6 | reverse complement strand
CGACTGGCGGGCGATCTTCTCGGTCTGGGCGGCATTATCGGCGTTCTGCTTGATGTTCGCCGCCATCTCTTCCATCGCGGCCGATGCCTGTTCGGCGGCCGCCGCCTGCTCGGTGGCGCCTTGCGACACCTGTTCCGAGCTCGACGAGAGCTGCTGGCTGCCGGACGAGACATTCTCGGAGGCGGCCGAGGCATCGCCGACCACACCGCGCAGGCGATCGACCATGCGGACCAGCGCGTGGCCCAGCATGTCCTTGTCGGACAGCGGCTGGTGGTTCACGGTCAGGTCGCCGTCGGCGATCTTGTCGGCCAGATTGGCGCTGACGCGCAGATTGGCGACCATGCCGTTGACGGTGTCGACCAGATCCCTGATCTCGTCGTTCGAGTTGATCTGTACTTCCTGTTCGAGGTCGCCGATCGCCACCGCGCCGACCGCCACCGACACGCGGCCGAGACCCGTCGAAACGATGCGGGCGATCCAGACTGCGCCGCCGACCGCGATCAGCAGCGCCACGCCGGCAACGGCATAGAGCGTCTTGCTCGCACTGTCGTACAGGGCGTTGGTGTCCTGGTCGGCCTGGGTCATCTGCTGCCGGGCGATCGCGACGATCTGGCCCACCAGTTCGGTAATCGAACCGGCCAGTTCGCGCGAGCGGGTGATCGAAAGCCTGCCAGCCTCGGCATTCTTGTTGGCCAGCGCCAGCGCGCGGACCTGATCGTTTACCGGCACATATTCGTTGAACTTGGCCTGGATCTGCATCCAGATCGGCTTGCCCTGCTCGGTGGCGGTCGAAAGGCCCTTGGCGATCAGCGCCTGGGTTTCGGCGCGTGCCTTCATCAGGTCGCCGTCGAACTTGCGGGTCAGCGCTTCATCCTCGGTGAGCGCCATGTTCTTTTCCTGGCGCAGGATGTAGCTCACCTTGCCGTCCACCGACAGCGCGACCTCGAGCCGCTTTGCCGGCCCGTTGATCACATCGGTGGTAGCCTGGTTGAGAATGCTCAGTCGGGAGTTGGCGACGCCAACCACGGCGATCAACAGCGCGATCAACACGCCGAATGTCACGCCGAGCTTCAACTTGATTGTTGCTCGCATCTTAGCGGTCCTTCCGGTTCAGGGTAGTGCGCATGTCGCGCGGGAGGTTCAGGGTCACGCTGCCTGCTCCGCGAAGTCGGAGTCGGCTGCATCGGGGCCACCGGTGTTCATTTCCAGTGCGAAGCCGTTCACGCGCGCCTGCTGGTCGGCGATCGAGTTGGGCTTGGCCTTGGTCTTGACGGCGGGCTTGGGCGGGGTGCGCCGGGCAGGTGCCGGTGCGGCTGTGCTGGAACGCGGCGCCGGCACCGGTGCACGGCGATGGCTTCGGGCATCCATGTCGGTGCGGAAATAGGCGATGCTGGCCTGGAGCTCGTCGGCCTGTGCGGCGAGTTCCTCGGACGTGGCGCTGATCTGCTCGGA
>NZ_JBQUYT010000025.1:0-1770 GCF_056314225.1 Sphingomonas sp. DMC6 | reverse complement strand
AGCGCGAGCAGGTCGGTCTGGCGGGCGATTTCCTGAACGATGCCGATCTTGTCGGCGATCGTCCGCATCGCGCCCACTGCACGATCGACGGCGACGCCGCTCACCTCGGCATCCTTGGCCGACTGGCGGGCGATCTTCTCGGTCTGGGCGGCATTGTCGGCGTTCTGCTTGATGTTCGCCGCCATCTCTTCCATCGCAGCCGATGCCTGTTCGGC
Organism: Sphingomonas sp. DMC6; assembly: GCF_056314225.1. Classification (NCBI taxonomy): domain Bacteria; kingdom Pseudomonadati; phylum Pseudomonadota; class Alphaproteobacteria; order Sphingomonadales; family Sphingomonadaceae; genus Sphingomonas; species Sphingomonas sp. DMC6. The sequence goes on along the minus strand of NZ_JBQUYT010000025.1, from coordinate 1,555 downwards.
GGCGGCGGCCTGTTCGGTGGCGCCCTGCGACACCTGTTCCGAGCTCGACGAGAGTTCCTGGCTGCCGGCCGACACATTGGTCGCCGCTGCGGTGGCGTCACTCACCACGCCGCGCAGGCGATCGACCATGCGGACCAGCGCATGGCCCAGCGTGTCCTTGTCGGACTGCGGCTTGGGCTGCACCATCAGGTCGCCGCCGGCAATGTCCTGCGCGATGCGGGCAATGGCTTCGAAATTGGCGCGCAGCCGGTCGAGATGCGCGCCCAGTTCGTCGGTAAGACCGCCATAGCTGCGGCTGGCGCCGACCGAGGTGTCGCCTAGCGACACCGCCGTGACGATCGTGCCGATCTCGTTGTAGGCCGCTTCCACCGCTGCCACGCTGCCCTGCATGCTGCCGATCTCGTCCTTGCGATCGGTGGCGAGCGGGTTGGCGAGGTGGCCGAGCGCTTCGGACACTTGGCCGATCGGGCGAGCGATGGTGCGGGTCATCAGCAGGCCGATGCCGATCGCGACGACGACGCTGGCCGCCATGCCGATCCAGATCGCCATGCTGATCGACGTGAACGCCTGGGCCTGCGCCTGCTGGCGGGTGGCGAGCAGCGCGCGTTCGGTGGAGACCATTTCGTTCACGCGAGCGCGCAACTGATCCATCGCATTCTTGCCGGCGCCGCTGGCTTCGAAGGCGCGCGCCTGTTCGCGCGTCTGCGGTGCGGCCATCATGCGGATGCCGCGTTCGGCGACGTCGCCATGCCAGCTTTCGGCCAGCCGCTTGATGTCGTCGAGGCGGCCCTGCTGCACCGGATTGTCGGCGGTCAGGTTCTTTGCTTCGTTCCAGGCGCGCGAGAAATCGGCCCAGCCCTTGTGATAGGGCTCGAGGAAATTCTCGTTGCCGGAGACCAGGTAGCCGCGATAGCCGGTTTCCTGGTTGACCATGTTCTCCACCATGTCACCGGCCGTGCCGATGACCTTGTAGGTATGTTCGTTGATGCTGGTCGTGCTGCGGACCTGATCGGCGTTGTACAGGATCACGCTGTCGACCAGCACGGTGATGCCGATGATGAAACCAAGACAGACGATAAGCTTCTTCGCGATCGAGATGTTGTTGAAGAAAGACATGGTCTAGACGTCCTTGGGCGAAGATGGGGCTTGCCTCCGGGGAGGCGCGAACGGGGTTACGCGAGGGTACGGGCAGTTCCGGGCGGGCTCATGCCGCCTCGGATCCGAAATGGGCGTCGTCCGCATCGGGCCCGCCGCTGGCGAGATCGAGCGCGAATCCGTTCACGCGCGCCTGCTGGTCGGCGATCGAGTTGGGCTTGGGCTTCCGGGTGCCCTTGGCTGCCGGCTTTGCGGCTGCTGCCTTGGCCGGACCTGCCTTGCGCTTGGGCGCTGCGGGCGCGCGCGCTGCGCTCACGCGCGAGCCGGTCACAGCGGTATCGACCCGGAAATAGGCGATGCTGGCCTGGAGCTCGTCGGCCTGTGCGGCGAGTTCCTCGGACGTGGCGCTGATCTGCTCGGAGGCGCTGGCGTTCTGCTGCGTCACCTGGTCGAGCTGCTG
>NZ_JBQUYT010000024.1:0-3912 GCF_056314225.1 Sphingomonas sp. DMC6 | reverse complement strand
CCCGACCGTCTTCTTCTCGGCGATTGCACTCGCTGCCACCGTCATCTTCTGGCTCTGATCAGTGAGTCCTGAACCTAATCCTTCAACCATTTTCGTCCGCGCGCCAAACGGTTCACCTGCCTAGCAGTTAATGCTGAAGATGATGCGACAAGGTTCGAATGACCGCAACTGGGCGGGAGCCGACGCTCAATTTTTCGGCCGACGGCCGCCACCGGACGCTTACCGGGAGGGAAAGCGGCGCCGCAAACCAACGTCATTCCCGCGAAGGCGGGAATCCATTATCCTCGGCGCTGGAAGAAAGAACCGTCATTTCAGCGCCAATCGATCCCCGCCTTCGCGTGGATGACAAACGGAGGCGCATGCCATTGCCCCTCGGCCGGGGGCGGCAAGGGGAGCAGAAAATTACTCCAAACCTTGCATCGGCGCACGATTCGACTAAAGCGCCGCCATGTCTGGTGAACCCCGCACCCTGTATGAAAAGATCTGGGCCGACCATGTCGTCGAGCGCCGGGACGATGGCACCTGTCTGATCTATATCGACCGGCACCTCGTCCATGAAGTGACCAGCCCGCAGGCCTTTGCCGGCCTGCGCGCGGCCGGGCGGCCGGTGCGGCGGCCCGATCTTACGCTGGCGGTGCCCGATCACAACCTGCCGACCACGGCGCGCGTCGACGCGCAGGGCCACATGCTGCCGATCGCCGATCCGGCCAGCGCGGGGCAGCTTTCGGCGCTGCGTAGCAACGTCGCCGAGTTCGGCGTGCCCTATATCGACGCGCTCGATGCGCGGCAGGGGATCGTCCATGTCGTCGGGCCGGAGCAGGGCTTTACGCTGCCGGGTTCGACACTGGTGTGCGGCGACAGCCACACTTCGGCGCATGGCGCGCTGGGGGCGCTGGCGTTCGGCATCGGCACCAGCGAGGTGGAGCATGTGCTCGCCACCCAGACGCTGTTGCTCAAACAGTCCAGGACGATGGAAGTCCGCGTCGACGGCACGCTGGGCCACGGCGTCAGCGCCAAGGATGTGGTGCTGGCGATCATCGGCAAGATCGGTGCGGCAGGCGGCACCGGCTATGTCATCGAATTCACCGGCGAGGTGATCCGCGACCTGTCGATCGAGGGGCGGCTGACCGTTTCGAACATGTCGATCGAGGGCGGCGCGCGCTCGGGCCTGATCGCGCCGGACCAGAAGACGTTCGACTATCTGAAGGGCCGCCCGCTCGCCCCCACTGGCGAGGCGTGGGACCGTGCCGTCGCCTATTGGAAGTCGCTGCCGACCGACAAGGGCGCGGTGTACGACAAGGTGGTGAAGCTGGATGCCAGCGACATCGCCCCGTCGCTCACCTGGGGCACCAGCCCCGAGGATGTCGTGCCGATCACCGGCGTGGTGCCCGATCCGCAAAGCTTCGCCGATCCGTCGAAGCGTGCGGCGGCGCAGCGCTCGCTCGACTATATGGGCCTGACGCCGGGCATGGCGATGCAGGACATTGCGATCGAGCATGTCTTTATCGGCTCGTGCACCAACAGCCGGATCGAGGATCTGCGCGCCGCCGCCGCCGTGGTGCAGGGGCGCAAGGTTGCCGACCGCATCCGCCAGGCACTGATCGTGCCGGGCTCGGGGCTGGTGAAGCGGCAGGCCGAGGCGGAAGGGCTGGATCGCATCTTCACCGAGGCGGGCTTCGAGTGGCGCGAGCCGGGCTGTTCGATGTGTCTGGCGATGAATCCGGACAAGGTTCCCGCCGGAGAACGTTGTGCTTCCACTTCGAATCGCAATTTCGTAGGACGCCAGGGTCCGGGCGCCCGCACGCACCTCGTCTCGCCGGCAATGGCGGCGGCGGCGGCGGTGACCGGGCACCTGACCGATGTTCGCGAGTTGATGGCGAACCATGCGTGACCAAGAGGGGATAACGCCATGAAAAGGGCGCTTGTCGCGTTGATTGCCGGAACCATTCTGAGCGGCCTCGCTGCCGCCTATGCGGGGGCCTATCCCCGCGCGGAAGCATCGCTGAAGCCGCCGGCGCCGGCGGAACGGGTTGTCGCCGCACCGCGCTGAGCCGCGGCGGTTAGAAAGAGTTGAGGGATGGCGCCGCCATCCGTTGGGAAAGCTGTGTCCATGTACCTGAATGCCGTGTCGGCGGAGCGCCGCTGATGGAACCGATCCAGCAGGTTTCGGGCCGCGCCTATCCCTGGGGCGCCAAGAATATCGACACCGACATCATCATCCCCGCCCACTGGCTGAAGACCACGACGCGCGAAGGGCTGGGCAAGGGCGCGTTCGAAAGCGTGCGGGCGGAGCCGGGCAACCTGTTCGACGACCCGCGCTATGCCGGCAGCCCGATCCTGGTGGCGGGCGAGAATTTCGGCTGCGGTTCGAGCCGCGAGCACGCCGCCTGGGCGCTGGCCGATCTGGGCATCAAGGCAGTGATCGCGCCGAGCTTTTCCGACATCTTCTCCGGCAATGCCTTCAAGAACGGCATCGTCACCGTGGTGCTGCCGCAGGAAGCGATCGACCGGCTGGTCGAAGTGGCGCGCGCCAACACCATCACCGTTGATCTGGAGACGATGACCGTCACCACCGACTTCCAGGACCGCTTCACCTTTGAACTGGACCCGTTTCGCCGCGACTGCCTGATGCAGGGGCTGGACGAGATCGGCATGACGCTGGCACAAGATACCGCGATTTCGAAATACGAATCCGCGGTGGCGCACGAACGCCCGTGGATCGCTGTAGGAGGCGGGCATGAAGGCGTTGCTGTCGAAGGCGTCGGGCGGACCTGATACTCTAAGCCTCGAGGAAGTGCCCGATCCCGCAGTGGGGAAGGGCCAGGTGCTGGTCGCGGTGCGGGCCTGCGCGATCAACTATCCCGATGTGCTAATCATCGAGGACAAATACCAGTTCAAGCCGCCCCGGCCGTTCGCCCCGGGCGGCGAGATCGGCGGCGTGATCGAGGCGGTGGGCGAGGGGGTCACTGACTGGGCGCCGGGCGACCGGGTGATCGCTGTGCCGGGCCATGGCGGGCTGGTCGAGAAGCTGGTGCTGAGCCCGGCGCAACTCTATCGCCTGCCGGAGGGGCGCAGCTTCGAGGAAGGGGCGGCGCTGCTGCTCACCTATGCGACGACGATCCATGCGCTGCTCGACCGGGGCAAGCTGAAGGCCGGGCAGACGCTGCTGGTGCTGGGCGCGGCGGGTGGTGTCGGGCTTGCGGCGATCGAGCTGGGCAAGGCGTACGGCGCGACGGTGGTGGCGGCGGTCTCCTCAGAGGAAAAGGCCGAGGCCGCGCGGGCGGCGGGGGCGGACGCGACGCTCGTCTATCCGCGCGGACCTCTGGACAAGGAGGCGTCGAAGGCGCTGGCCGAGGCGTTCAAGGCGGCGGTCGGCCCCAGGGGGGCGGACGTGATCTACGATCCGGTCGGCGGCGACTATGCCGAGCCGGCGCTGCGCGCGATCGGCTGGGAGGGGCGCTATCTGGTGGTGGGCTTCCCGGCGGGCATCCCGAAGCTGCCGCTCAACCTGACGCTGCTCAAGAGCTGCGACGTGTGCGGCGTGTTCTGGGGCGCCTTTGCCGCGCGCGACCCCCAGGCGAACCGCGCGCATGTCGACACGCTGTTCCGGCTGTGGAGCGAAGGCAAGATCGCGCCGCGGGTTACGGAGGTGTTTCCGTTTGCAGAAGGCGGTGCGGCGATCGCCAAGATGGCGGCGCGGGCGGTGATCGGGAAGGTGGTGGTGCGGGTGGCGGGGAATGAGGAAGTAGGCTCGTAGACTTTCGTGGCCGAAGAGCTGGCATGTTCCGCATAGGCAATAGGCGGGTCCGCTGTATAATGTCGCCATGCGCAAAAGCCTAGGTTCAGGACTCACTGATCAGAGCCAGAAGATGACGGTGGCAGCGAGTGCAATCGCCGAGAAGAAGACGGTCG
>NZ_JBQUYT010000023.1:0-3937 GCF_056314225.1 Sphingomonas sp. DMC6 | reverse complement strand
GGGGGGGGGGGGGGGGGGGGGACAGCCAAGGCCTTCATTGAAAATTGTGTGGTGGTGGGTGGGGCGAGGGACCGGGCCCGGGGGGGGGGGGGGGGGGGGTGGGGGGGGGGGGGGGGGGCGGGGGGGGGGGGGGGGGGGGGGGGGGCGGCCCCCCCCCCCCCCCCGCGGGGGGGGGGGGGGGGGGGGGGGGGGCCCCCCCCACGCTCTCCACCAGCGATGACCTTGCAGGCGAGCGGGGGCCCACCCCTCAATCCCCTCCCGCAAGCGGGAGGGGAAGCGCCCTTCGCGAAGCCCCGCAGCAGTTTGTCGCCGAGTCCCCCTCCCCTCTCCCCTCCCGCAAGCGGGAGGGGAACCTCAAGGGCGCCGGCATCCCCGACAACCGCATCGTCTTCTCGGAAAAATTCGCCTGCCCGGTCTCCGGCTTCACCATCCCGGAGATCGAGCCGCGCCTGTTCAGCTTCAACGCCCCCCAGGGCGCCTGCCCGGCGTGCGACGGCTTGGGCGAGAAGCTCGAGTTCGACGAAGACCTCGTCGTCCCCAACCACGACCTGTCGATCAAGAAGGGCGCGATCGTTCCCTGGGCCAAGTCCAACCCGCCCTCGCCTTATTACATGCAGGTGCTGGGCACCCTCGCCCGCGAATTCGGCTTCAGCCTCGATACGCCGTGGAAGGACCTGCCCGGCGAAGTGAAGCTCATCATCCTCCACGGCACCGGCGGCCGCCCCGTCACGCTCACCTTCATCGACGGCCGCAAGAGCTATGACGTCAAGAAGCCGTTCGAGGGCGTGATCGGCAATCTCAACCGCCGCATGCTGCAGACCGAAAGCGCCTGGATGCGCGAGGAGCTGGGTAAGTACCAGGCCAGCCACCCCTGCGAGGTGTGCGGCGGCGCCCGCCTCAAGCCCGAGGCGCTGGCGGTGAAGGTGGCGGGGCAGGACATCGCCCATGCCACCCGCCTCTCGGTGGTCGACGCGCTCGCCTTCTTCCAGTCGCTGCCCGAGACCTTCACGCCCCAGCAGCGCGAGATCGCCCGCGCGATCCTCAAGGAAATCGACGAGCGGCTCGGCTTCCTCAACAATGTCGGGCTCGACTATCTCAACCTCGATCGCACCTCGGGTACGCTGTCGGGCGGCGAGAGCCAGCGCATCCGCCTCGCCAGCCAGATCGGCAGCGGCCTGTCGGGCGTGCTCTATGTGCTCGACGAGCCGAGCATCGGCCTCCACCAGCGCGACAACGACATGCTGCTCGCCACCCTCAAGCGGCTGCGCGACCTGGGCAACACCGTGCTCGTCGTCGAGCATGACGAGGATGCGATCCGCACCGCCGATTATGTGATCGACATGGGGCCGGGCGCCGGCGTCCATGGCGGCCAGGTGGTGGCGCAGGGCACGCTCGCCGAGGTGCTCGCCACCGAAGGCAGCATCACCGCCGATTACCTGAACGGCACCCGCGAAGTCGCCGTGCCGGCCAAGCGCCGCAAGGGCAACGGCAAGAAGATCACCGTCCACAACGCCACCGCCAACAACCTCAAGGGCGTGACGGCCAGCATCCCGCTCGGCACCTTCACCTGCATCACCGGCGTCTCCGGCTCGGGCAAGTCCAGCTTCACGCTCGACACGCTCTACGCCGCCGCCGCGCGCCAGCTGAACGGCGCCCGCCTGCTCGCCGGCAAGCACGACCGGATCACCGGGCTGGAGCATTGCGACAAGGTGATCGACATCGACCAGTCGCCGATCGGCCGCACCCCGCGCAGCAACCCCGCCACCTATACCGGCGCCTTCACCAACATCCGCGACTGGTTCGCCGGCCTCCCCGAGGCGCAGGCGCGCGGCTACAAGCCCGGCCGGTTCAGCTTCAACGTCAAGGGCGGCCGGTGCGAGGCGTGCCAGGGCGACGGCGTGCTCAAGATCGAGATGCACTTCCTCCCCGACGTCTATGTCACCTGCGACGTGTGCCACGGCGCGCGCTACAATCGCGAAACGCTGGAGGTGAAGTTCAAGGGCAAGTCGATCGCCGACGTGCTCGACATGACGGTGGAAGACGCGGTCGAGTTCTTCAAGGCCGTCCCCCCGATCCGCGACAAGATGGCGATGCTCGCCGAAGTCGGCCTCGGCTATGTCAAGGTCGGCCAGCAGGCGACGACGCTGTCGGGCGGCGAGGCGCAGCGGGTAAAGCTCGCCAAGGAACTGGCGCGGCGGGCCACCGGCCAGACGCTGTATATTCTGGATGAACCCACCACCGGCCTGCACTTCGAGGATGTGCGCAAGCTATTGGAAGTGCTCCACGCGCTGGTCGAACAGGGCAATACGGTGGTGGTGATCGAGCACAATCTCGACGTCATCAAGACCGCCGACTGGATCCTCGACCTCGGTCCCGAAGGCGGGGTGAAGGGCGGCGAGATCGTCGCCGAAGGCACGCCGGAGCAGGTGGCGAAGGTGGCGGGGAGTTACACCGGGCGGTATCTGGCGCCGCTGCTTGAGCGGGGGAAGGCGAAGGCGGCGGCGGAGTGATCTTCATAAGCGTAGGGTTATTGTCGCAACGTGCGAATCAACCCCTAGACTCATTTACGCCATACTAGCAGTGGACCATGCACTGAAATGGGGTGACAGCTGAAGTGCCACCCCTTAGGGGGGCCGCCATGCGTGACCGCGACGTACGATTGGCGATTCGGTCTAAGTTAGATGCAGAACACGCCGGTGACGACGATACTATAATCGTTGAAGAAATGGGTGTGTGGTCGGGATCCGTTCGAGTAGATCTCGCGGTGATAAATGGCGAGCTAAGCGGATTTGAACTAAAAAGTGCAAAGGACACGCTTCTACGCCTACCTCAGCAGTCTTGCTTTTACGGCGAAGTATTTGATCGCCTAACCATCGTGACAGCCGAGAATCACCTTGCCGGCTGCTTAGAAATACTTCCGAAATGGTGGGGCGTAATGATTGCAGTGGAAAAGGCGAACGGCTCCGTACGCCTCCGTCGCCTCCGAAACGCCAAGAAGAATCCCTCGCAGAGCCCTTTACAACTCGCGCGCCTCCTTTGGAGGGATGAAGCTGTGGATATTCTTGAGCGCCATGATCTAGCGAAGGGCTTTCGCTCGAAGTCAGTTGACATTCTCCACCAACGTCTCGCCACAGAAATCAAATTAACAGCGTTGAAGGATGAGGTCCGCGCTTGCCTCAAAGCGCGGACCCAATGGCTGGGGCAGCGTCAAGGCAACTGAGAAATCACCATCTCCATGTGCACATTCGCCGCGATCTCTGCCCAACTTTGACGATTGCCGGGCCCTGTGGCTCCCAAATGAATCTGTGTTAGGCGTTGATCGCCCCAGCACCCCGGCACTTGGCCAAATTGCGGGTCAACGGAGTAGTGCGCTGCGTGGCTCCGATATTGTTGGGCCATAGGCAGGCCCTGCGCACCTTTGGTGGGACGGCCTTTTATTATGAGCCAGTGAGCGGGCCCAGTGTATCTAGCACTTACTGTAGCGCTCGCCATAGCTACTCCCGGCGGCTCTGTGAGATCCGGATGGCCCGCACAATAATCGGCGTAGCCCAACTCGAACGGAACCGCTGGCGTAACCAGGCGCCACAGTTCCCAATCGTATCTTGGAACGTCCGAGCGCCCCCGAGGCAACTCACCATGATCTTTTGGAGCTGCCGCCGCAGCCAAGACAACAGTACGATAAGGGGAAACCGCGCCAATATGCTGAGTCAGCGCTCCTGAGACGACTGGCGCTAGCAGGGCAACGGGCACCGCAGCGACGTGTCCCACATCGATCACTAAGTCGATCGAACCCGGCAGCCAACCATTAGCTTGGATCCAGCCGGCGACCTGCGGGAGTTCATTCAATGTCGTGCGAACGACTAGGTTCAGGACTCACTGATCAGAGCCAGAAGATGACGGTGGCAGCGAGTGCAATCGCCGAGAAGAAGACGGTCGG
>NZ_JBQUYT010000022.1:0-4558 GCF_056314225.1 Sphingomonas sp. DMC6 | reverse complement strand
CGTCATCGTGAACACTCCTCTGCAGATGCCGGGCAACAGCATAGCTGCCGCCCGGTGCGGGGGCGTCCACATCATCAGCATTCCTTGTACCAACCAGACTTGCGCGGCCCCTCCACGCGTTCAGCGGGAAATACCCAAGCGTGGTTCGTTTGCATCAAGCGCTGTCCCCATGGGCCAAGAGCCATGGTGTGGGCCACAGAATTTTTCACACGGCTCGCGGGAATCGTCCAGACGCCGCCCACAACCTCCTCGGAGCGCGCTTTCACCACCTCCGAAATGCGGGCGGCGGTTAGCAACCAGAGGAGCATGCCGCGTCGAACGTCCCGCTCCTCCTCGGCAACAGCTCGCAGGAACCATTCGATCTCCACGAGGGACAGCTTGCGAGAGCGGGGGAGTTCGGGAAATCGGAGATCGCCCAACCGCACCGCCGGGTTTGTCTCAAGTCCGACCTCCGTCCCGCGCAGCGACGCTGCCCAGCCGAAGAAGACGTTGAGTTCGGCGGACAGCCGGTTCGCGCGAATCCGCGCAACTTTTCCTTTGGCTTGCACGAGCGCGACGAGATCAGCCTCCGTCACTTCATAGATCACTCTACCAGCGAGCGTGGGCGCGATGTCGCTTCGGTAGATGTAGAGCTTGTCCTGGATCGTGCGCGGCTTGTTTTTGCGCTTCGCACGAGAGGCTCGGCCTTCCTCGACAGCCGCGATGTAGAGCTGGTGCGCCTTCTCGACCGTCATCGTCGCGCGGAGCAGCGCAGCGCGCTCAGCATTCCGTTGCTCACGCTCGATTTCCCGCGGATTGAGACCCGCTTCGATTTGCAGGTTTAGCGCCGCGGCCCAGCCTCTTGCATCCGCAATGCTGTCCGCGGGAAAAGCGCCAAGCGTCTTTTTGACAAAGCCCTTGCCTGCAACAAGCCGGCGATAGAATCGCCAGACCTTTCTTCCGCTGCCCAGCGCCGCAATGGACAGCCCCGGCGTGTGCGAATCTCGGATACAACCTTTCGCCAGCGCATCGACCGCAGCAGGCGTCATAACGTTGATTTTCTGCGCCATAACCGACTCCAGCCGGTCCCGAGGCACAAGAAAATCGGGATACAAATCGGGATACAATAGCCGTCGAATCCAGACGAACCCGGTCCAACCGAGTCCAACTGATCGCAATCAATGAATCCGAATATTTGTTGCCACTTCAAGGCTTTGGAACCGAATCACGAGAATTCGGATGGCTGGGGCGGGAGGATTCGAACCTCCGAATGACGGTACCAAAAACCGTTGCCTTACCACTTGGCGACGCCCCAACGGGAAGCGGGCTTATAGAGCCTTAGAGCAGACGTTCAAGCCAGCCGTGCGCATCCGGCAATTCGCCGCGCTGGATGCCGACCAGTTGCTCGCGCAAGCGGGTCGTGAGCAGGCCCGGGCCGCCATTGCCGATCTGGAAATCGAAGCCGTTGCCGCGCACGCCGCCGATCGGCGTCACCACCGCAGCGGTGCCGCAGGCAAAGGCCTCGCGCAGCCGGCCGCTCTTCGCATCCTCGCGCCACTGGTCGATCGAATAGCGTTCCTCGCGCACCGCAACGCCCGCATCGCGCGCCAGGGTGAGCAGCGATTCGCGGGTGATGCCCGGCAGGATCGTGCCCGAGAGCGGCGGGGTCGCGACCGATCCGTCGTCGAACACGAAGAAGATGTTCATGCCGCCCAGTTCCTCGACATAGCGGTTCTCCACCGCGTCGAGGAACACCACCTGGTCGCAGCCCTGGCGAGTCGCCTCGGCCTGGGCGATCAGGCTGGCGGCGTAGTTGCCACCGCACTTGGCCGCGCCCGTGCCGCCTGGCGCAGCGCGGGTATAATGGTCCGATACCCACAGCGTGACCGACGGTGCGCCGCCCTTGAAATAGGCGCCCGCCGGAGAAGCGATGACGAGATAGAGATATTCGCTCGCCGGCTTCACGCCCAGAAAGGTCTCGCTGGCGAACATGAAGGGGCGCAGATAGAGCGACGCGCCCTCACCTTCCGGAATCCAGTGGCGATCGGTCTTCACCAGTTCGCGGATCGAGGCGAGGAACAGTTCCTCGGGCAGCGGCGCCATGGCCATCCGCTCGGCCGATTCGCGGAAGCGGCGGGCATTCTCGCCCGGGCGGAACAGCGCCGCGCCGCCATCGGGCAGGCGATAGGCCTTCAGCCCTTCGAAAATCTCCTGCGCATAATGCAGCACGGCGCAGGCCGGATCGATCTGCAACGGTGCATAGGGCTGGATGCGCGCATCGTGCCAGCCCTTGTCCGCGGAGTAACGGATTACCGCCATATGATCGGTAAATACCTTGCCGAAACCCGGATTGGCGAGGATCGCCGCGCGCGCTTCCTCGCCGCGCGGGCTGGTGTGTGCCTCGAATTCAAAATCCAGGATCGTCGCGTCTTCCATCGCTCGGGTCTTTCGGTCCGCAAGGTGCATCGGGTTGCGCACGCCTAGGCCTGGTGGCAGAAACGGTCAACATGGCTGCCCCAATTCCTGCCTCACCGCTATTCCTGCGTGAGCCCGAAATACGCCGCGGTATCGAGCTGCTCTATTTCGGCTATACCAATCTGACGCGGTCGATCGATGACGGGCTGGCCCGGCAGGGACTGGGCCGCGCCCACCATCGCGCGCTCTATTTCATCGCCCGCAAGCCAGAACTCACCGTCAGCGAGCTGCTGGGCCTGCTGGCGATCACCAAACAGTCGCTGGGCCGGGTGCTAGGCGAGCTGAGCGAGCGCGGGCTGGTGGAAACCCGCGCCGGCACCCGCGACCGCCGGCAAAGGCTGCTGCGCCTGACGGATGCGGGGGCAAAGCTGGAAGCCGAACTGTTCGACGCGCTGCGCGAAAAAATGGCCGGCGCCTATTCCAGCGCCGGCCAGGGAGCCGTGGGGGGGTTCTGGGCCGTGCTCGAAGGGCTGATGCCCGAGGACGAGCGCGGCAAGGTGGCATTGCTGGGCCGGTAAGGCGCCTCGTCCGGTTCAGGCGACCTTGAAGCCTTCCTTGTTCATCGCCAGCGTCAGCGCCTTGTTCTTTTCCTCGCTGAGCTGCGCGCGCAGCCGGGGGAAGAGTTCGTTCTCTTCCTCGCGAATATGCTTTTCCAGGTCGGCGCGGAACGCCCGGACCTTTTCCATCCACGCCGGCGATGCGCTGGGCGTCGTCTCCAGCTCGTAGAGATATTGCTTCACATAGCCATGCTCGGTGTTGAGCGAGTCCGCGGCTTCCTTCTCGCCGATTTCGCGCAGCGCCGGGTAGATGACATTCTCTTCTTCGACCGTATGCTTGACCAGCGCGTGCTTGATATGCGCGAGCAGCATGTTGCGGCGGATCGTCGCCTTCTCGTCGGTCGCCTCGAGCGCGTCGAAGCTCTTCAGCACCAGCCGGTGCTCGGCCGCGAGCGCTTCATCCCAGTTGCCGGCCAGCGCGCTCGGCGCCTGCACGGCTGCCTTGCGGCCCAGCATGGCGAGCAGGCCAAGCGCCGCACCGCCCACCGCCGCGCCGGCGATCACGCCAAAGCCGCTACCGCCGGAGCTGCCGCCCGACTTTTCGCCATTGGTCTTGAACCGGCCCTTGCTGTCGCGTTCCGTGGTGGTCACCATGTCCGTCTCCGTCGATCGGGTTCGGCATGCAGAACCGACGGGCGCGGCGGGCGTTCCGCAGAAGCGTTATTTGCGCGCTTCGGCGGCCATTTCGGCATTGCGGCGGGCAGATGCAGCCAGCGTCTCTGCCATCAGGCGTATCAGCGCATCGTCGCGATCGAGAACGTGAGCCCGTCGCGCGTTGAGAAAACTATCGGCCTCGGCCGGCTACCGGCTCTTAGAGGCTCGCGCAGCGCGCATGTTACCCTCATTCTTGTACGCGCAGACTGTGATGCCCCTGTTGCGATCGCCGCGAAGTAGTATTCAACTCGTTTCGACGCGCTCCCCAAATAGGCAAACCACCTTCAATTCACGCATCGTTCAATTTAACGTTTCTCCATAGCGCTAACAAACGTCATGATTTCGAAATAGGAAGAATGTATCCATACCCCTTTAACCACAAAATTTTTTATCGAATATAATAGAAATTTCGGGAGAGGCCGATCAGGTATGCAAACGGAGGCCCTGCATGAAAATTCTTTTTTTTATGAGAAAGATGGACCTGAACGATGGCATAGCATCCTATTGCTCAACCCTGGCTAAAGAACTGCAAAAACAGGGCCATATCGTTCATGTTGCACTATCTGGCATACACAGAAATGGCACAGACAGTGAACGATCGAGACAGGTGCTGGACTCATTCACCAAGATCCATATTCTTCCTTCACTTAGCTGGATGCCCCATCCTTCACCCTTTCTCAGCATTCGGACTATCATAGCGCGTGAAAATATCGATATCGTCAATCTTCACGGGCTTGGAATGCTGTTGTGGGGAAAGTTCTTAGCAACGATGCTGCGGTGCAGGGTAGTCGCAACATACCACCCTTCAATACACGGCCTAGGCCGTAGACTCATAAGCCCTGAGCCACAGCCGCATTGAGGCAAGCTGGACCATTGCAAGGAAGTTGGCCGCG
>NZ_JBQUYT010000021.1:0-2500 GCF_056314225.1 Sphingomonas sp. DMC6 | reverse complement strand
AACTAGCAGAAGCTTCTGGAAAGGAGCGCCATAGCGGGTGACAGCCCCGTATGCGAAAGTGATGTTGAAGGACTCGAGTAGGGCGGGACACGTGAAATCCTGTCTGAACATGGGGGGACCACCCTCCAAGCCTAAATACTCGTACATGACCGATAGCGAACTAGTACCGTGAGGGAAAGGTGAAAAGCACCCCGATGAGGGGAGTGAAACAGTACCTGAAACCGAATGCCTACAAGCAGTGGGAGGGTCCTTGAGGCCTGACCGCGTACCTCTTGCATAATGGGTCTGTGACTTAATGTATCAAGCAAGCTTAAGCCGATAGGTGTAGGCGCAGCGAAAGCGAGTCTGAATAGGGCGACTTAGTTTGATGCATTAGACCCGAAACCCGGCGATCTATGCATGACCAGGATGAAGGTGGGGTAACACCCACTGGAGGTCCGAACCGATTAACGTTGAAAAGTTACCGGATGAGTTGTGCTTAGGGGTGAAAGGCCAATCAAGCCGGGAAATAGCTGGTTCTCCGCGAAAACTATTGAGGTAGTGCCTCGGATGAACACCCTAGGGGGTAGAGCACTGGATGGATGCGGGGGTCGCGAGATCTACCAACTCTAACCAAACTCCGAATACCTAGGAGTGATATCCGGGAGACAGACGGCGGGTGCTAAGGTCCGTCGTCAAAAGGGAAACAGCCCTGACCTACAGCTAAGGTCCCCAAGTCACGTCTAAGTGGGAAAGCATGTGGGAATCCCAAAACAACCAGGAGGTTGGCTTAGAAGCAGCCATCCTTTAAAGAAAGCGTAACAGCTCACTGGTCTAAACAAGGGTTCCTGCGGCGAAGATGTAACGGGGCTCAAGACGTGCACCGAAGCTTAGGGTGTGGATTTATCCACGCGGTAGCGGAGCGTTCCGTAAGCCTGTGAAGTGGGAGGGTAACCGACCATGGAGGTATCGGAAGTGCGAATGCAGACATGAGTAGCGATAAAGAGGGTGAGATGCCCTCTCGCCGAAAGACCAAGGGTTCCTGCGCAAGGCTAATCCGCGCAGGGTGAGCCGGCCCCTAAGACGAGCCCGAAGGGGGTAGTCGATGGGAACCACGTTAATATTCGTGGGCCTGGTGGTGTGTGACGGATTGCGTAAGTTGTCAGTTCTTATCGGATTGAACTGGCTTCGAAGCAGTCCCGGGAAATAGCCCCACCGTATAGACCGTACCCGAAACCGACACAGGTGGTCTGGTAGAGTATACCAAGGCGCTTGAGAGAAGTGTCCTGAAGGAACTCGGCAAATTGCCTCCGTACCTTCGGAAGAAGGAGGCCCTGCTTCTGGGCAACCAGTTGCAGGGGGCACAGGCCAGGGGGTAGCGACTGTTTAGCAAAAACACAGGGCTCTGCTAAGTCGGCTTCAAGACGACGTATAGGGCCTGACGCCTGCCCGGTGCCTGAAGGTTAAGTGGAGGAGTGCAAGCTCCGAAATGAAGCCCAGGTAAACGGCGGCCGTAACTATAACGGTCCTAAGGTAGCGAAATTCCTTGTCGGGTAAGTTCCGACCTGCACGAATGGCGTAACGACTTCCCCACTGTCTCCAGGACATGCTCAGCGAAATTGAATTCTCCGTGAAGATGCGGAGTACCCGCGGTTAGACGGAAAGACCCCGTGCACCTTTACTGCAGCTTCAGAGTGGCAGTGGAGAACAACTGTGTAGAATAGGTGGGAGGCTTTGAAGCACCGGCGCCAGCTGGTGTGGAGCCACCAAGTGAAATACCACCCTGTTGTTCTTTACTGTCTAACCTCGCACCGTCATCCGGTGCAGGGACCCTCTGTGGCGGGTAGTTTGACTGGGGCGGTCGCCTCCCAAAGAGTAACGGAGGCGCGCGAAGGTTGGCTCAGGCCGGTTGGAAACCGGCTGTTAGAGTGCAATGGCATAAGCCAGCCTGACTGCGAGACTGACAAGTCGAGCAGAGACGAAAGTCGGTCATAGTGATCCGGTGGTCCCTCGTGGAAGGGCCATCGCTCAACGGATAAAAGGTACGCCGGGGATAACAGGCTGATAACCCCCAAGAGCTCATATCGACGGGGTTGTTTGGCACCTCGATGTCGGCTCATCACATCCTGGGGCTGGAGCAGGTCCCAAGGGTTTGGCTGTTCGCCAATTAAAGTGGTACGTGAGCTGGGTTCAGAACGTCGCGAGACAGTTTGGTCCCTATCTGCCGTGGGCGTCGAAATTTGAGAGGAGTTGACCCTAGTACGAGAGGACCGGGTTGAACATACCTCTGGTGTACCTGTCGTCGTGCCAACGGCGCAGCAGGGTAGCTATGTATGGACGGGATAACCGCTGAAAGCATCTAAGCGGGAAGCCTCCCTCGAGATAAGATTTCATAGAGCGGTCGAAGACCACGACCTTGATAGATCGGATGTGGAAGCGCGGTAACGCGTGGAGCTAACCGATACTAATTGCTCTTTTCGCGCTTGAGAGTTTCACACCCCCATCGACAACCCTGGGTTGT
>NZ_JBQUYT010000020.1:0-6563 GCF_056314225.1 Sphingomonas sp. DMC6 | reverse complement strand
CCGGCGGCGCGGCTGATCGCCTTCACTGCAAGATGGTAACTGGCCATCGCCGCACACCTTCCTTGCCATGCGGGAGCATGGCGCGGCCAACGGGCCGCTGGGTGCAGGGTTACACCCTGCCGCACGCATTGCCAACGGCAATGCTAAAGTGCGCCCTTCCTCTCTTCCGTTCGGTCGGGCCTCCATGCTATCGCATGTGCTCCAAAGGATCAGCCATGCCCACTGCCCCAACCCCCGAAGCGCTCGAAAAAGCCCGCCTGAAGGTCGACCAAGCCAAAGCCCGATTGCAGGCCCTCGAAGCCCGTGCCTCTGCCCTCAACCGAAAGCAGGACGCCCGCCGAAAGATCATTCTGGGCGGCCTGGTCCTCGATGCCGCCCGCTCCGGATCTTGGCCGCGCGACCTGGACGAGCTGATGAGCCGAATGACCCGCGATCATGACCGCAAGGCATTCGAGGGGTGGAGGCTGGAGAAGTGAGCGCGGAATTCGACCCCAGCGAGTTCGAGACGGCCGAGCCCGCACCGGACTATCGCGAGCTGCTCGACGCAATCCGCCAAGCCGGCGCGGCGGGTGTCCGGCAAGAGGTAGCCTCCCTGACGGCCGCCCTGCGCCAGGAAGAAGCCGCGCGGGAGGCCTGGGCCCAAACCACCGCGACAGGCCTTTCCCGGCTCTCCCAGGCCATCAGCGGCTTCAATCAGGCCTCAGGCAGGCTCCTGCGTACCCGGGCCCTCGAATTGCTGCTGTGCGCCGCGACGATCGTTGGCATCATCGCCCTGTCCTTCGCCGTGATCCAATTCCTCCGGGAGCCAAAGGTCGTGGAACGGCTGTATGGCTGCACCAAATGGGATCAGAAGATGGCTACCTGCAAAGGGAAGTGGATCCCCCTCCACAAAGACTGATCACTGATAGCATATAAACCTGCCAGCTAAGCGGGCTTGTAGTTTTGCTATATATAACTGCAGACTATATGAATTTCTCTGCGAGGATCTTTTTCCCTCTGGGTTGAGTGTAGGTCAACTTTTTATCTTCTGGGTAATAGAAGCCAGACACAAATAGGTCGTAGTTTCCGATCTCTACCCTCACTGACCATTCGTGGTCGTCGTTCCATGTGTCTTTCATGGACGCCTTGCAAACTTCCCCACGAAGTTCAAAAGAGAAATTTTCCGTAGATTTGTCCCAATTATCAACGGCGGCCATAAGAAGGTTTTCGCAAATAGCGTTTCTCTTCTTTTCAGAGATCATATCCAGCGACATTTCCTTAATAGGCCCGAACATGCCGCTATTATTCATGGCTTCTAGTATTTTGCGCATATGAGCGCCAGTGTTTTGATTTACGAACAAAGAAGATCGTGATCCATATGGTGACCCGAGGATGAGCGATCTGATGTTCCACCAAGTTTCTGCCACTCTTGCAGAAGGTGCATCTTTCACAGTTTTCTCGATAAACCATATAAGAGCATCTTTGCTCCTAATAGTTCCATCCGCCTCACAGACGACATCTGTAGCTTCGACCACTACTGGATATGTACCGTCCGCATACAATGCAATATCTAACCTGTAGGCATACAAACCAGAAATTGGCTTAACTCTTTTTACAATGCTATCTGCCGCGGATTCCGAATATGGGCAGGTTACAAATCCTCGAACAAATTCTATGGTGTGATCAGCACCCTTATATGCAGGTATATTGTTGATAGATGCAGAGTACTCTACATATTCTCCTTCGTAAGGAGCTATAAGGATAGGGTGCCACTCGGGGTATATATCAATAGCATTGCCTAGCTCTTTGATAAGTTCATTAACTTGAGCTTTGCCTTCATCCACGTTTTTAAGACTTTTTGTCAGATATGACAGGGCTTTAGCGTTCTGCTCAGCAGCGACTGCAGGTGCGCGAAATTCCATCGGATCATCCTCGTAAGTTATCGCGTCACGTAAGTAGCAAACTCACGTTAATTTTCAACAAGCGTGTTTTTGGAATTCCCGTGAGCCCCTTATTCCGCTTTATGTTCTTTATATGTTCTCTCTGATCTAATGATCGGGCGCCAGCGCTCGGGGTCCGCGCACCCGCTCATTAGATCATTAGAAGAGGCACCATTAAAAATCATGGTATATCAAATACCTAGCCCTGAGGGGTGTGACACCAGGAGTCACACCCCTGTGACTCCTAGGAGTCACAGGTTCGACAAGAATTTTGACTGGCTTGTCGTTTTTATTGACAGACTGTCGTCGGAAATTTAGCCTCCGTTGGCAAATTTTTTGACATCGGAGTCACACCCCTGTGACAGTTAACGAACCGCTGAAACTGCCCGATCGGAAGCAGCCTGGTGCATGGGTGCAGACTGATCGAGCGACGCATGAGGCATGGGCAAAGCTCTCGGTGAAAAGCCCCCGCGCATCCGCGCTTCTTCACCTCCTGGCCGCACGCGTAGGTGAGCATAACGCCGTAGTCGTCTCACAAGGCCTACTTGCCAAAATGATGGGATGCAGCCGGCGAACGATCTTAAGGGCAATCGACGATCTGGTTGCCGGCAATTGGATCGAAGCTCGGCAGATCGGTGATAGCGGAACCGTCAACGCTTACGTGTTGAATGATCGTGTCGTTTGGCACGGGGCCCGGGATGGTCTGCGCTATTCGCTTTTCTCAGCCCAGGTCCTCGTTTCGGAGGAAGAGCAGCCCGACCGCGAGCAGCTATCCCAACAAGATCCCCTGCGCCGGCTTCCCAAGCTCTATGCCGACGAAAGGCAGCTACCTGCTGGCGACGGCCTGCCCCCACCATCTGAACCGTCCCTTCCAGGGCTTGAACCCGATCTTCCTGCCGTGTCCATTGAAGAGGCAGAGGCGCTGACCCGCCGGGTAACTGATGCCCTTCGCGTGCGTACCGATGATGACCCTATGGTGCATGGTGAGCGGTGATGGTGAGCGGAACTTCCATAGGCCCAAAGGAAGCAGGTGAACTGGTAGGCCGATCCAAATCGGCTATCTTAAAGGCAATCCGAGAAGGACGAATTTCCGCCCAAAAGACAGCGTCTGGGGAGTGGAAGATCGAACCTGTCGAGCTATTTAGAGTCTATCCCGCAGGTACACAGTCACCAGCTACTTCCACACCGCAGGTGAGCATCGCTCCACACCCTGGTGCACACGAGCTACAGGCCGAAGTCGAACACCTTAGGGAGCTGCTGCGCCGCTCTGATCAGCGTGCAGAGGAGTGGAAGGCCAAGGCAGAACAGGAAGCTGAAGAGCGCCGCGCACTGACAAGGATGCTCACCGATCAGCGAACTCCAGCGCAAAAGAAGGGCCGTCGATGGGGTATATTCTCGACCCCGCTTGGGGAGGAATCCTAACCCTCGATCTTCGGGGAAATGTGCTATGACGGCCGTGCTTCAAAGGTGGTCAGAAATGCCCTCCGAGCCCGCCGAGCGGTAACTCGGCGGGCTCACCCTCCACCAGCCCGCACACCTGCATAGGCTCGTCTATCGAGCACCAATTACCGATTGCAGCTTTATCAACAATTCATAAAGCCCTATATCTCCTGCAAAGGAGATGCTCGATGATCAGCGCCGATCTCGGAAACCAGCTCGAATCCTTCGTGACACAGCTCGTCTCAGCGGGACGCTACAACTCCAAAAGCGAGGTGCTGCGCGAGGGCGTGCGTCTCGTCCAGGAGCGGGAGGCGCGGCTCGCAGCGCTGGACGCTTCGATCGCGCGCGGCCTGCGTGACGCAGAGGCAGGGCGCACCAAACCTGCAGCCGAGGTGTTCGACCGCCTTGAGGCAAAATATCGCGCCATGGCTGCTGCGGCAGAGCGCTAAATGCGGGCGATGTCCGAACCAAAGGTGCTCGATAGACGAGTCCTCCCGGGGAATGTGCTCAATAGACGAGTCCTGGCATGATCGTCTCCATCACGGCCGAAGCTGAGGTCGACATCGAGGCGATCGGCGACTTCATCGCCCAGGACGATCCGGTACGCGCCATCACGTTCACGTCGGAGCTACGCGGCAAGTGCCTTGAATTGGCGGATTTCCCTCAGAAATACCCGCTGGTCCCACGCTACGCGGCGCACGGCATCCGCAAGCGCCTGCATGGCAGCTACCTGATTTTCTATCACGTATCAGAGGACCTGGTGACGGTGCTGCACGTCCTGCACGGCGCTCAGGATTATGCTGCGATCCTGGGGTGAAGAGCCCGGGACTCGTCTATTGAGCACATTCGCTGCCGGCACGGGCAGGCGTCAGTGTGAAATCAGCACCTTGGCGACAACCGCCCCAGCGGTGAGGAGGGCAGCAGCAGCGATCATTGCCTGCAGGATGAGCGAGGCCGGAAAAGATCCTGCATCGCCCCGGGTGATCCGACCTTCGGTGCGCAACCGTAGCTGCTCCTCGAACCTGCGATCGATCTCGGCTTGCGCCCGCCGGATGCCGGCAAGCTGCTCCTGGAAATCGTCCTGAAGATCGAGCTGGGCCATGCCGCCCATATATCGCGTACAGACCTCGACGCTCAAGGCCGCCAGCAGCTATCCTGTCATCTGTGGGGCTATAAGAGCGGCGTGGTGCACGGTGGTGCACCCAACCGTCCCTGACGCCGGCAACCATCCGCCAGTATGTGGTCGTTCCCCTCCTTGCGAGAAAGGAACGTCCGTGAAGTACCCCTCCCGCCGAGCCCTTCAACGTCAGCGTGATCTGCAGCGCGCGCCGGACAACTGCATCATCCCAGAGAGGCCGCCACACAGCCCGAACGCGGTGCAAAGCAATCCTGACTTCTTGGGGGCCATTCCTGTCATCTGTGGGGCTGTAGGAGGGGAGAGTTTCGCGCCTGATCCGAAACGATGACGGATTTTCGCCGATTTTGGTCCTCCGACAGCCCCAAAGATGACAGGAATGGACTCGTCTATCGAGCACCTTCAGCGCCAAAGGCCGCCGGTGTTAGCGCACCGACGGCCCTCTGAAGCACTACAATTGACGATCACAGCCCCGGCGTTACAGCGCCGAAACAGCAGGGATACTGTACCAGCCCCCAAGAAGACAGGATAGAGCGCCAGGAGGCCATGCGTGTGGTGGCACGCACGTATCTGCTATCGCACTAAATTCAGGAAATGCAGGAAATGCAAATTGCTATTCCGGCTAAGGGTACAATGGCATTTTGTAAGAGAGGCGGCACATGAACCCAGACACGGAAATACCGACTGTCGGAAGTGACGTGTTCATTATCGTTGATGGGGCTAATTGCCTCTACAAGCCAGACCCTGAATCCGCGATAAGAATGACTCCTCCCCTAGGGTCATTAGTGAAATTAGTTCGCATCTCCAACGAATGGGCTCTTATTAGATTCCTGGGGAAAGACGGTTGGACGCCGCTGAATCATATATCTTCAAAAGAAGGTGATGTCGGGAACCGACTATCCGTTGGTATCGCGCCTGAAGCAGCATCAGGATACATACCTTACTCGTCAACGTACCCCGAAACCTTGCTGAATATCGAATACGGTCCAAGGGGCGGCCGCTTTGTGAGAACGGCCTCCGGATTCCGCCGATATCTTTGAATTACGCGAATATCAGCGCTCTAATCCGCCACCACGCATAAGGCTCTGTATCCGCCGGCGTTGCTTTTCGATTTCGCGCTGCTGTTGTTGCTGAAGCAGCTCCTGGGCCTTGCGGGCCTGCTCGGCCTTCTCCCGATCGCCGGCGATCGCGCTGCCGATCGTGGTTGCCAGCTTGCCCAATGCCTGGTGGACGCTCTTGCCGGTCTGACGCAACCAGGCCTCGCCCTGCTCGATGTAGCGCCGCAGGCCGCGCTTCTCAGTCACAGCGGCATTGTGCTGCCCCACCTTCGTCACCGGCTCGTAGGGGCGCCCCTCGCGCGCGGCGATCTTCTCGGCCCGCCGCTCCATGGCCGATACCTGCGGCCCCATATGCACCGTGGCCTCCTGCTCGCGGCCCTGCCGCTGGAAGCTGCGGTGATCGACACGCTCCTCGAGCTGCGCCCGCTCGAGCGCACGGTTCTGCATCGCCGCCCACTCCTCGCGTAGCTGCTCCACCTGGACGGTGGCTGTCGCCTTCACGTCCAACTCGCGCGTCTTGTCGCCCAGCCCCTCGGAGCCGAGCCGGCGCGTGGTGGTGAGCAGGTGCGCATGGTGGTTCCGCTGGTCGCCCTCGCGACCAGGCTCATGGATCGCCACGTCGACCGCGACACCATAGCGGTCGCTGACGTGGCGGGCGAAGCGCACGGCCAGGTCGCGCCGCTCGTCGGCCGACAGCTCGGCCGGAAGCGCAATCTCGTATTCGCGGGCCACTTTGGCGTCCTTGCGCCGCTCGGCCTTCTCGGCTGCGTTCCACAGCGCAGACCGATCGGCCGACCATGCCGGCGCACCATCGGGCACCACCAGCTCGCGGTGCACGATGCCCTGCTTGCGGGTGTAATCATGGACGAGGCCGGTGCGCTCGTCCGTGATTTCGACACCCGCGCGATATGCCGCGGCCGCCGTCGCACTGCGACCGGCGGCGCGGCTGATCGCCTTCACTGCAAGATGGTAACTGGCCATCGCCGCACACCTTCCTTGCCATGCGGGAGC
>NZ_JBQUYT010000019.1:0-10604 GCF_056314225.1 Sphingomonas sp. DMC6 | reverse complement strand
GCAGATGCCGGGCAACAGCATAGCTGCCGCCCGGTGCGGGGGCGTCCACATCATCAAGCTCTGTGAGGAGACAGAGACGAGCGACCTGTTTTGGCTGACGGACGAGCAGATGGAGCGGCTACGGCCGTTCTTTCTCGCCTGCGGCAATCGTCGAGGCAGTCGACTGCCTGCTCGAGGACAGGGAACGGGCCGTGAAGCTCGGCCAGGCAGCGCGCACCCAGATGATCGAAGAGTTCGACCTCACCACGCGTGCGCTTCCCGCGTATGCGCCTGCGCGGCACCGGTCCTGGCAAGACTGGCTTCCGAGCCATACCAGGACATCGTTCAGGATCTCACCACCGAGCTTATGCGCTCGCGCAGGAGCGAGGTGGCAAACTCGCAATACCCGATCGGCACAGGTGCCGTCGTGACACTATTTAGTCCACGAAGCGGGCTGCGGGAGATCGACCTCGAAACGGAGATCGCCCAGTATGCGCGGCGCCCAGATTTGAAGCAGGTGGTCGAACAGGGGCGAGCTTTCGGTGCCTTCCTCGAAAAGGACGATGGTCCGTCCGCGACGTAGTTTCGCGTCGAATGGAACGGGCAAGCCGGCACGAGCGAGCCGGGCAAATTCCAGCAGCCCGATCAGCGAAAGTCGCTGGTGGGCTATGCGCCATAATGCGCAATAAGCGGCTCCGTTCTCTCTCTCACCATAAGGGGGATGTCCGCTGTCGTCCTTGTTTGGTCGGTATCTGCCAGTCCGCAATCGGCCCAGCTTCAGTCGTTGAGCAATGCCATGCGAAAGAGCGCTGGACGTCAGCTGCCGGCAAAGGCAGACCTTCAACCTGAGGCCTTGGAACGACGGGTTTGTCCCAGACCTCGTCATTCCAACTTTCGCCGTCGGAGATGAACTAACGGCAGGTTTCAGCTCCACGATTGGGACGCTGGACGACTGGAATCGGGGCGGGAGCCGCCAATGCGGAAAATCGATTCCCGGGCACTGCCGCCGATCAAGGGATTGGAGCCACCAATGGCCGCTTTCGGCCCGAGCGGTCGTTCCCGCCCGCCGATGTGAATGGCTTAAGTTGGCCGGCATGAGAGATGTCAAAATAGGGTGTGGATCTCTGTGGACGGGCTGCCAGCGCTTACCGTGTTACGGCTAGCCATCGTAATTCGAGGATATCCAATCTTCCCGACCATGGCGGACCCGCAGGATGACGACCTCGTCCCCATCTCCCACATCATAAATCACCAGATGGGCCTTGTAGGGATGCACGCGGACAGGCGGCGAGATCTCTTCTCGCAAGCGCGCAGATGGGGATAGTCCGCGAGAAACGCGAATATCCTGCGCAGCCCCTCGTGATAGGCGTCGGCCTGGGGCGGGCCGAACTGCGCGATGCCTTCGAGAAAGATGGCTGTCAGGTCGTCGGTTGCGGCGCGTGTTAAGCGGAAGCGTGGCACGGTCAGGCTTGCAAGCCGGCCTGGCGGGTCGCGCGCGCTCGGATGTCCGCCATCGTCTCGTCGCTCAAACCGCTGGCGCGGGCCTCATCGACAAGGCGTTGCATGGCCGCGACTTTGTCGGCGCGTTCCTGGTCACGGCGGATGAGATCGCGCACATAGTCGCTGGCATTGCTATACCGGCCAGTGTCGGCTTGCGCTTCCACCCATTGCTTCATCGGATCGGGCAGTGAGATGTTCATCGTAGCCATGGCAACCTCCAATGCCAGGAAAATAGCAAAGATTGGCAAATTTTGCCAATTGATGCTCGGCCATGATCTGCCCCCGCGGACAGAGACCATTGTGCAGCCGACGCCCTGGAGGTGGTTCGACATGGGTTGTTTGGTTGAATTGTTCCGGGTGCGGCACGATTCGCGTGGTCGGTGGAGCAGGCCGTGGCAGTTGTCGTCCTTTTGAGCCCCCTAAGCACCTTTCGGTTCTGTCCTCACGCTCGGCAGCTTAGGAACATGTAAACACCAGCGGTCACGTGAAACCTGTCTTGCCAGCCATCATCGGTTGCTGGGGACAGCCAGGAGTATGTCCGACACCGCGCGCAGGCGCTTGCGATGGTATCGCTCCAGTAGCGTCACCAGGCCGCGGCGATCGCAATGGTGCAAGTGGTCCCGCAATTGCCGGTATTCCTCGGCTATGTCGTCGAATACGCGGCATTCCGCGCGTTGCAGTGTTGCAGTGGCGCGAGCCGGCCGTTCAGCAGGCGGATCGTCTGGACGTGCTCCGCACTTCCGCTGACATGGGCGATCTCGAGGAACAACTGGCGCGTCGCCTCGCCGATCCGGCTCGTCCGTTCGCGCGTGCGCGCTCCCCGAGCCGGAGCAGGCCTATGGGTCGCCCGCACCTACAGCGCGGATCATTCGCGGCGGGGACTCGTGTACACCAACTGGTATCTCCCTGTGGGAAAGCCGCACGGCGGCTATATTCGGGTGCGCGATCTATACCCTGAGCCGAAGACGGAAGGGGAGGCGAATGCAGGCAAGGACATGGAGCGAGCTTGGTCGCCACCGGCAGGAGTGAACAGCAGACCGGTTCGGCCTTGGCCGTCCGTACCCGTGCGTGCCTGTCCGATACGCTCGGTGGGTATTTCGTGTGGTACACGCGGTCAAAAATGTGGTACTTTTTTGGAGACCGGTCGATGCATCACCGATGCTAGGATCCGGGCGGCGAAACCCCGCGCCAAGCCGTACAAACTCACCGACGCCTATCACCCGCTCCTCGCCCGTCACGCCCGCCGGCGGCAAAACTCTGGCGGTGGAGCTATATCTTCGACGGCAAGCAGAAGGGCATGGCTTTTGGGGCATGGCCCAAAGTCTCGCTCGCCGAGGCCCGGCTTCTGCGGGACGAGGCGAAAGCGGTCCTGTAGAACCTTCGCGATCCCGCCGTTGCGACGAAGCTCAAGAAGGAAGAAGTGCTCGATCCTCCTCAACTCACAACCTCAAATCTGTGCCATTGGTGCTGACGGGGGACAGCCGACGGCTTGCTCGCGCATGTTCATCAGCGATCGGCTGTTTGCCTGCGACGCGCATGGTTCCATTCCACGCTTCACGTCAGCGTCGGAGCAAGGTGTGACGCATTGAACGGCGATTGCGCCATCGAGCGCACAACACGCCCTGGGGCGGGTAGCGAGCCATTTAGTTGCCTTCCGTTCGTCTCTTGATATATTACGGGAAACATATTCGATAATCAGGCTTAGTGGAGAGGCTCGTGGCAAGCTTGCAGCATGAACGGAGCCCCCGAGCGGGGGCGCCGCAAGGACTGACCGTGGTGGTCGCGGGCTTTCTGCCGATGATCGCGGTCGTCTCGATGTTTCCCGCCGTCCCCTCGATTATTGACCATTTCCACGATGATCCGACGGCAAGCTGGAAAGTGCCGTGGATGGTCACGGCCCCGGGCCTCGCGATCGCGGTGATCGCCCCTTTCGCCGGCGCGCTCATCGATCGCTTCGGACGCCGCGCGCTGGTCGTCTGGTCCACCTTGCTCTACGCCATGGCGGGGACAGCGCCCTTCTTCCTCACCAGCCTGAATGCCATGTTCCTGTCGCGCATTGCGCTCGGTATCGCCGAAGCGGCAATTCTCACCACGGTAAACACCCTGATCGCCGACTATTGGGACGAGCAGGGCCGAAGACACTGGCTCAGCCTCCAGGGAATGATTGGCCCGTTCCTGGGCAGCGCGCTGATCCTTGGGTCCGGATATCTCACGGGCATGCGGTGGAACGGGGTGTTCCTCATCTACCTGGCCGCCTTCCCGATCTTCCTCGCCATGCTGGCATTCGTCTTCGAGCCGAACATCGACGCCACCCGCGCGGCGGCGGAGCAGGGTCCGCACGACCGGCCGGCATTCCCGGTTCGGAATATCGGACGGATCGGCCTGGTGACGCTGTTCTGCTCGGCGACATATTATGTTTACGCCGTGAACGGCGGCCTGGCCTTTCGCGAGGTCGGCGTGGCGTCGTCGGACGAACTCGGCCGCATCACCTTCCTGCCGAGCCTCATGGTTTCGGTCGGGGCCGGCATCTTCTGGCTCACCGGCAAGCGTCGCTCGGAAGTCGCCTTCGTCCTGCTGCTCGGGCTGGTGGGCACGGGCCTCTGCGTGATCGGTTTTGCTCCCGACTGGAAGTGGATGAGCGTGGGGGTGATGATCCAGCAGACCGGCGCTGGAATGATGATCCTGGCGCTGGTCGCATGGGCGCAGCGCGAGCTTCCGGTCCAACATCGCGGGCGCGGCATGGGCGTATGGACCGGCTGCTTCTTTCTAGGGCAGTTCCTGAGCCCGCCGGCCGTCATATTGGTGCAGAGCGCCATCGGCAGCATGCAGGGCACCTTTGTCGTCGCCGGCATCATGGCCTTTGCGGGGATGCTGATCGCGCTCGGGTCGCTACTGCTGCGCGGCAAATCGACGAAGCGGGCTGTCGTCGCGACCTAGTGCTGGGACTCGCAAAAGCCACAACACGGGAACAAGGCGCATGTCTTGTTGCGTGTACCTAGCCGCCCTGCGAGTAGTCGAAGCCCTTCTCGATGATGATCTCCGCGATTTTCGCGCGGCTGATCCTGATGAACTCGCTCGTGTCGTCGACAGAAGGAATCGCGCTGTCGAACCGGGTTGCGAGTTCGAAGATGGTACGGACGTCCTCGCCGTGATTGCTGATGGAATGGAAGATCCGGTCCATCTCTGCAGACAGGTTCCGGTAGATCGCGCCGAGGTACGGATTACGCGTAGCTTCGACAAGCAGATCGAACCGTTGCCGCGAGAGTTGAATCCAGTGCTCTGGATTGAGCTTCGCCTTTCTGATCGCCCGTAAATGCTCGCGCTGGATGGCGTCCAGGGAGGCGCTTTGCTCGGGCGTGATTCGCTCCTGTGCCAGCTGCATGATCAACGGTGATACGGCGCTCCATGCCGTGAAGAAGTCATCCACGGACTTCAAGGTAAGCCCGGCCACGCGGTAACCGCGGCGGGGAATCGTTTCGACGAGACCATCATGGTTCAGCCGGTCCAAGGCCTCCCGCACCGGCATCGCCCCGAAGCCAATGTCCTTTGATATCTCTCGCTCGGTGAAGCGCATGCGAGGCGGCATTTTGAGGGACACGATCCGCTGCCGCAGAACCGCATAGGCCTGGTCCGCCAGCGTCTGTTTTCGTCCCTCGGCCTCTGCCATCCAGCACCTCCTGCTCGGCACCGTGCCGAGGGCGAACCATGCCTCCGTCCAGCAGCACTGGCAAGATTGGAAGCCTTGACCGAAAATCGCACACATGCCATCGTGATATATCACAATGGCGGTGCGGCCGGCGATTGCCTTGCGCACGCGGAAATTTTGGGAGAGGTCGAATTGGCAAGGCCTAACAGGATTCTCATTGTCGGCGCGGGCATCGGCGGCCTGTGCACGGCGGTCGCGCTTGCGCAGATCGGTACGGAAGTCGACGTCATCGATATCAAGCCGGACAACGCGGTGGCTGGCGTGGGATGGGGGCTGCGGACCAATGGCCTTCGCGCGCTGCGCGAGATCGGGCTTCTCGAACCGACGCTGTCGATCGGGTTTCCAACGCCGCCACTTTCCTATTTCGATAGGAACGGACACCATGTCGTCGACATCCCGTACGGGCGCCAGTTCGACGGCATGCCCAATAACGTCCAGCTCCCACGTCTGGGCTTCCTGGAGATGGCCAGCGCCCGCGCCCTGGAGGCCGGCTGCTCGATCAGGATGTCGACGACGGCAACCGACATCCAGCAGGATGCCGACGGCGTGACGGTGGAGCTGAGCGACGGATCATCGCATCGATATGATCTCGTGATCGGCTTTGACGGCATCAACTCGAGTATTCGCCGTTACCTTTTCGGCGAGACGTACGTCCCCGTTCGCAGCGGCGGCGTTGCCTGGCGTGCGCCGGTACGCGCTCCGGATACGCTGAAGGGCGCCATATTCTGCCATGGCTTTGGCGGCAAAGTGGGCTTCGTACCGCTGGCGGGCGGCATGATGTACGTGATCGTCACCCATTACGAGCCAGGCCGCCCGCGTCACGACCCCGCCGCATTCCCGCAAATCATGCATCAAAGAGCGCGGGAGATGATGGGAGACTCCGAATTCATGGCGGAGGAAATCGATTCGCTGCGCATGGCCACCAATGTTGCGTACACGCCGCTGGATACGGTCCTGGTCCCCTATCCGTGGCACCGGGGGCGGGTCATGATCATGGGCGACGCCGCGCACGCCATGACGCCCTATCTCGGATCGGGCGCGGCGATGGCCATCGAAGACGGCGTGGTCTTCGCCAAGCTCCTGCGTTCGGACGACACGCTCTACGACGTGCAAACCAAGTTCATGGCAAGACGGTACCCGCGCGTGAAAGCCATCTGGGACCAGTCGCTGAAGATGATGCACGAGGAATTCGATTCCGCGACACCCGAGGCGCTCGATCGAAGGCTCGCATATCTCGTGCACGAGGAGCCGAAAGTCCTCGATTACATTCACCGCATTCTGGAAAGTGAATATTGATGAACACGAACCGTATCGCGAAGGTGTCGGTCCATGCGGGCGTTTCGACCGGCGACATGCGCAAGCTTCACGGAACATCGGGCATTCCCGGGCCGGCGGCCGGAACTGACGGTGTTCCCGACATCCTGAACGTGTGGAAGGCTGCGCACGTAACGCTCGTTCGGTCGTATGATTGGGTTTCGAGGCTGGACACCGTCGACAACCCGAGAAGCCTGTTTCCCGACTGGTCGGCGGATCCCAGTGATCCAGCCAATTACAATTTCGCTGCGACCGACTCCTGGGTGCGGCAGGTCCGTTCGATCGGGGCGGATATCCTTTTCACGATCGCCAGCGAGATCCCGTCGAACAAGCAACCGATCGGGGACTTGGCGAAGTATGAGCAAGTCGTCGAAAACATCGTCCGCCACTATGTATGCGGATGGGGCAACGGCTTTACCGGGGCTGTGACGCACTGGGAATTCGGGGATCAGCCGGACTTCGGGACGCTGCACTTCTCCGGTACCCCGGATCAATTCTACGCGATGTACGCGGCCGCGGCGCGCGCTGTGAAGCGTGTCGACGCCGGCCTGAAGTTCGGCGGCCCCTGTGTCGCCTTTCCGCTGAACGAAGGTCCGTTCCGCGAGGGATTTCTCGGCTTCATCAAAGACAAGTCGCTGCCTTTGGATTTCCTGTCCTGGATGTGGTACGCCGACAATTCCCGCGACCCGCTAGATTTTCGAACGATTGCAGTAGACGTCCGCGCGATCCTCGACAAGCACGGCTTCGGCGATACCCAGCTTCTGCTCTCCTATTGGAGCATGACCGGCATCCCGACGGCCAAGTTCAAGGATTCCGAAAATGCCGCGTTCATCGCTGCAGCAGCCGTCTACTTGCAGGACTCGGCGGTCGACCAGGCAATCTTCTTCCGCGCCGATACGGGCACGGATTTTCACTACAACTTCAAGGATCCCGCCGGGATCTTCGAGGCCGACGGCAGCGAGAATGCGAGAACGAGCGCGTTCCGCCTGGTAGGACAGACGCTGGCCGCGACGGAGCGCCTCCCCAGCACGGGTGGCGATGAGAACGGATTTGCCGTGCTGGCCGGCCGCACCGCAGATGGGGATGTCATTCGCGTGCTGATCGCCAATTATGCGATCCCCGATGCGTACTTGATCGCCCGAGAGCGCGACGTGTTCGAATTCCAGGTGCCGATCGGTACCGAACGGGTGAACATGTCTTTGAATGTTCCTTCCAGGCGCGTTCACGCCGGCAGTGCCGGCTATACCGGCTATACGCTCGACATCACTGACATGCCCTGGGGCCAGGGCCGCCACAAAGTGGTTCGGTACCGGGCAGATGCGGATCACTTCGGCGATATTCTCGACTCGCAGGAAGGCGAAGGCGGTTCGATTACCATCCAAGGCACGCTGACGGCACCGGGCGTGGAACTGATCGAAATCACTCGATCCTCATAATCAAATAACGACCAATTCCAGACGATTGCCCGTTCCTTAAAAATAGATCGCCGAAATCGAGCGACAATATAGGGAGGATGTACTGATGAGGCGACGCATACTATTGCTCTCCGGCACCGCAGCCGCGTTTATTGGCGTCAGCGCGGCGTCAGCCCAAACCACCGCTTCGCCGGGCTCGACGGCCTCGGACGGCACCACCGCAAACGCCGCTGCGGCAGCCAACGGTCCAGCCGTCGCGGACACGGTGGATCCCGCAGGACAGTCCGCGAACAGCGGCGGGCTTCAGGAAATTATCGTCACCGCCCAGAAAACCGCGTCCAGCGTTCAGAAGACGCCTATCGCGCTCCGCGTCGTCAGCGGCGATGATCTTCGGACGTCCAACATCACCGATGTCAACGGGTTGCAGCGGCTGGCGCCCGATCTCGGCGTGACGACGGACACGATCTACACGAAACTGTCCTTGCGCGGCGTTACCGCGGAGTCGATCGCGGAGGGCGCCGACGCGGCGCTGACGGTCAACATCGATGGCGAATATATCAATCGGCCGGTAGCGCTGAATGCGAGCTTTTTCGATCTTGATCGCATCGAGGTTCTGAAAGGACCACAGGGAACGCTCTACGGCCGCAATTCCACCGCGGGCGCCATCAACATCATCACCAAGAAACCGGAGGACAGGTTCGGCGGGTATGTGAGCGCCGGATACGGCAACTACAACGCGTGGAATGTCGAGGGCGCGGTCAACCTGCCGATCGCTGACGGCCTCGCGTTCCGCGTAGCCGGGATACACACGCAACATGATGGCTATCGCAACAACAGCGTCGACGGCGGGACCGCCGGCAGGAACGACGGTAACAAGACCGATGCCGGCAGGGCCACGCTCGCCTATACCGGGAGCACGCTAAGCGGCTTCCTTCAAGGCGAATATGTCAGTTCGCGATCCTCTGCCTTCGCGCAATATGGCGTTCCGATCACCACCACCACGCCGGGCGTCGTTCAAGTACCCACCGTCGGCGGCGGGAGCGATTTCATCCCGCGAAACAGTTCGTTCAACCTGCCAAAGCATGATTTCCCGCTTGTCACGGACGGCTTCACCAACATCGAAAATATCAGCTTTCGCGGCAGCCTGCGCTACACCATCAGCGACGGTTTGGAATTGTCGTATGTTGGTGGCTATCTGATCAACAAGACAGGCACTTATGTCCCGCTGAGTGGAACGCCGAACTATCTGCAGTTCGTGTCGAACCAGCCGAATGCGGACTCCAGGGACTGGAGCAACGAACTCCGCCTGAGCTACCACGGCCCACACGGCTTGTTCGTGCAGGGTGGCGCCTTTTACTTTCATGAAAAGCAGGTGGTCACGCAGAGCATCCAGATCGTGAACCCGCCCTTCGGCCCTCCGGGTTCCGAGTACGCCTACGTCAACATTTTCTATCGGCCGTTCGTCAATCTCGATTCCACGGGTCTGTTCCTGCAGGGCGACGTCCCGATCGTGGATACGTTGAAACTCACGGGTGGGGTTCGGTGGTCCCGCGACGAGAAGCACGCGCTCTACGTGAATTCCGGCCTGGGCTTCGTGAATCGCGCCTTCGGACTCACCTTCCCGACTGCCACGGACATTCTCGCCGTGACCGGGCGGCCCGGCCGCTGCAAGGAAGCCGATAGCGGCAACTACCAGTCGCTCGACCAGTGTTACAACCATAGCGAGGTCAACTGGCTGGCGGGCGCCGAGTGGACGCCGGGCGCGGGTCATTTGCTCTATGCCAAGGTTTCGACGGGCTATCGCTCAGGTGGCTTCGACAATCTCACCAACGTCGTCGTTAATGGTCAAACGGTCGGCACGTTTCAACCCGAGAAGATCACGTCATACGAGATCGGTACGAAAAATCGCTTCCTGCACAACACGGTCGAGTTCAACGTCTCGGCATTCCATTATGACTATACCGATCTTCAGATCGACAACTTCATCAATACCACGGTCGGGCACGCGACCGTCAACGCGGGCAGGGCGCGCTTCAACGGCGTTGACACAGACTTCTCGGCGGCGTTGACGCCCAACGATCAGTTCCGCGTCACGTTTAATTATCTCGACGCCAAATTCACGAAATTCAATGCCTTCGCCACCGGCGTGAACGGGGGAACGGCGGTTCTCGATCTCAAGGGCAATCGGCCGCCACAGGCTCCCAAGGTTACGATTGCGGTCGGATACGACCACATTTTCGATATGGGCGCGGCCGGAAGCCTGCGTGCCAGCGCCTATTCCCGCTTCAAATCAGACTACCACCTGACGTCGTATAATTATGCGGCCGATCTTCAAAAGGCGTATACCCAGACAGATTTGTCGATCACTTGGACAGATCCGAGTAGAAATTACAGCATTCAAGGATTCGTGCGAAACGTCGAAAATTATGTTCCTATCACGTTTGCGCAATTTACGGCAGGCCCTCCAATCAACCTGTACAATTATGCGTTCGGCTCCCCGCGTACAATAGGCGTGAACTTTTCAGCAAAGTTTAGGTGATTCGTTATAGGACGGGGCGGTTTTCGAATCACGGCCGCCCTGTTTGTTTAATGTTTGCTTAAAAAGCATGCCGTGCTAGGGTCAGGACCCATTGATGTGAGAGGCGCGATGTGATTCAGGCTCCGCAAGGAGACCGAATGTGAGCGACCTG
>NZ_JBQUYT010000018.1:0-13325 GCF_056314225.1 Sphingomonas sp. DMC6 | reverse complement strand
GACAAAATGCCCTTGCCAAGGGGGCGTCCACATATGAATCAGATCGCGCACCTCACATCAATGGGGCCTGACCCTAGGAAGAACTGGCGTTTGAAGGCGTACATGTCGGCGAAGGTGCAATATTCGGGCGCGCCCAAGGTGATGACGGGACTGCGCTCGCCGATATGGCGCACCCATCGCGTCCAGATCTGTTGGCACTCGGATTCCTCGGCGGCCGTCATCCATGCCAAGGGGTAGCCGAGCGAAATATGGAACAGATAGGCGTCGGGCGACGCGGTGCGGATCTGGAGGACGTCCGCCAGCCGCGCGCGAAGATCCCTTAGCTTTCGGCGCTCGCCATCATCCGCAGGCCGCAGCATGAAGGTGAGCGCCCTTCCATTGGCCGGACGCTGCTCGGGATCGATCTCCATCCGGATCGGCAATGGGATGCCCAATCGGGCAGCCTTCAGCCGTTCGGCCAGAATGCGGTTGCACGCGTCGATGGGAAGGTCGGGGGGCAGGTCGGCTGGCCAGCTTTCCCGCAGGCGCGGCCGGTCGTTGGCACCGCCGAACACCGTCATATGATAGGAGGAGGGCGGAAGCAGCGCGATCTTCTTCGCGAACCCATGGTTTGGCGCGTCACGATAGATGTCGAGCATCGCGTCGAAGGCTGCGGAAAATTCGCCTTGCTGTGGGAGGTGGCAAATCACCGTGTTGCCGGCGAAGGGCAGCACCCGACCGTCTGCGGCAAATTTGCGACCGACATCCGGCGGATAATGCGAGGGGTTGGCCTGGGCCGTGCCGGGTACGGTCCACGCCGCGGCGCTTGAGGCGCTCCACAGCAGCAGTTCGCGCCGGCTCGGCCGGATTTCGAGATTATTCATTCACAGGCTCCAGTCGGCGCGGCGACGGCTTCAGAATTGGAAATGCGAGTTGATGCCGACATATCGATGATCATCGCGCGGTACCCAGCGCACCACCCCTTGGCCGAAGGTCGACAGATTGGTCGAATAGGATTTGTCGGTGATGTTCTTCACCACGAAGTTCACGTCCCACCGATCCTGGGCCACAAGTCCGATTCCTGCATTCCAGATACCGAACGCGGGCTGGATCGTCGTGGCGGTTTGGTTGATGCTGTATTGTACCTTGCTTTGGGCATTTGCGTCGGTGGTCAGGCGCAGCGCCAGATTGCCGCTAAGCGGTAGCTGATAGCTTGCCCGGACATTTCCCTTCCATTTCGGGGCATAGGGCAGGGGACCACCGTTGATCTGGCAGGACGCGTTTGCGCCAGCCGGGCAGGTGAACTGATCGACGTGCGCGTCGGTATAGGCGCCGCTCATCGACAAGGTCAGGGCAGCCGAGGGTTGCACCGTCAGATCGGCTTCAGCGCCGCGCGTCGAAACCCGCCCTGCGTTGATCAGCCGGGTTACCGGCGAGCCGTTATAGGTGTCGTAGAAGTTGACCTGATAGTTGCGGAACTTGTCGAGGAATCCGGCGATGTTGAGCCGCACCATGTTGTTGAAGAAACGCGATTTGAGGCCGAGTTCATAGGAGTCGGACGTTTCCGGCTTCAGCGCCAGCGCGTCCTGCGGCAGCATCGAGAAAGCCACATTATACGCCGGCCCCTTATACCCGCGGCCATAGGTGAAATAGAGCATCGCCTTTGGCGCGAGGTCATATTGCAGCCCGGCGCGACCCGAAAAGCCGGTGCTGCTCGTATCCCCTCTTGCAGAAAAGGACGTCTGGATACCCGTCACCGCAACGGGCGAACTTGAAGTCCGAAGGAACTGGTAGCGCAGCGCATCGCGCGTGACGCGTCCGCCAAGGGTAGCGCGCAAGGCGTCGGTGAAATGGAGATTTGCTTCCCCGAATGCGGCATAGCTGGTGTTGGAGACGCTGTAATTGGCGACCCCGACATAGTTCGCGCCGGTCGAGAGCGTGGTCGTGCGCTGGTAGCGCTCGTGATCGTCGCCCTGGAAGAAGAACAACCCTACCTGATAGTCGAGCATCCCGCCTTTCGGCGAGGCGAGGCGCAATTCCTGCGACATCTGGTTGAAGGTGAGATTGCCGATGTCATGTTGCTGGGCAAAGGCGGGGGTTGGCGCTGCGAGCCGGTCCTGGTCCTGCGCCTGGTCGTTCTTCCATCCCCGCCAGGCCGAGATCGATGTCAGAACATAGTCACCGATTGTCCAGTCGAACTGCAACGATCCGCCATAGTTGCGATCGCGCGCGTTCGTGAAATAGTTGCTGTTGATCTCGCGGTTGTCGGGCCCCGCCACGACCGGAGCGAGCGCGCTCGCAAATGCGGGGTAGTTGGAGACGGTACCGCTGGGATAGGCGATGAGCGCGGTGGCCGCGACCACCCCCTGCGGGGTCGTGCTACGCGCATCGGCATAATCGGCGATTAATGTCAGCTTGAGATCGCTGCCCGGCGTGAACTGAAGCTTGCCGCGAAGCCCGGCATTGCGGAAACCGTTGACGCGCGAGCCGTCAAAGGCGTTCGTCACATTGCCGTTATAGTGCGACCAGGCGCCGGTGAGGCTGAAGCCAACCTTGTCGCCCGCGAGAGGCCCGGAGACCCCGATACGGGCGCGCCATTCTTCACCACCGGTATAATAGCCGAGGTCGGCAAAGCCCCCGAGTTTGTCGCCGGGCGCGCGGGTCACGATGTTGACCGCGCCTACGGAAGCATTTTTGCCGAACAGCGTGCCCTGCGGGCCGCGCAGGACCTCGATATGGTCGATGTCCATCAGCTCCATGCTGGCCTGTCCCTGCCGCGCAAGGACTATTCCGTCGATGATCGTCGAAACGGTCGGCTCCACCCCCGGTGACGTCGAAACCGTGCCGAGACCGCGGATGAAGAGCGCCTGATCCTTCGCCGAGGCGGTGGTGCGGAAGTTCAGGGACGGGGCGATGGCGGAGATGCTCTGGATGCTGGCGCGGTTCTCGCTGCGCAGCGTGTCGCCGTCGACCAGCGATATGGCGATCGGCACCTTCTGCAGGGGCTCCGGCCGACGGGTAGCCGTAACCACGATATCGCCGGCAGCGTCGCTCGAGGTGCTCGCCGCTCTATCGTCCGGCGTGTCCGCAGCCTGGGCGCTCGCCTCGGGGATCGCCAGCGTTGATGCAAGGATGGAGACCGACGCCAGCAGCAGACGGCAGTATGTGCTTTTATCCATCTGAAATTCCTCCCATGGCACACTAAGGCACACTGTGCAGGTGTAAAATGCGCCCATTAGTCCGATAAGGCGCTTAATTTGCTCTCGTCATGTGTTTCTTTTGTGACAGAGGGAGAAAAAGAATCAAGTGAGTGGTGTCTTTTTGCCAAATTGGGCTATCGTACGCGCGTGAGCCCCTTTGAGGGCAGCCCATTCGGAGATGCCAAGGCTGTATGCGTGACAGTGGACCGTTTAATACACTCACCGAGAGTGAAAGAGCAGTCCTGCGCCACGCGTTCCGCTTCGGCGGGGTGACGCAGGGGCAGGTTGCCGCTCTGACTGGGCTCACCCAGCAATCTGCCTCTCGAATCGTCGGTGGCCTGTCGGGGCGGGGACTGCTGCTGGAGGGTGAGCGCGTGGTCACCGGCAAGCGGGGCTATCCCAGCGCCTCCTTCAGTCTTCGACCGAATGCCGCCTATGCGTTCGGCGTCTCTCTTGCGGAAAACGCCGTTACCATATCGCTGACCAACTTTGCCGGGGCGGTCGTTGCGGAAAGCTTCCTGCCGATCGCGACGACGTCACGCGAAGGCGTATTCGACCATATTGCCGCAACCGTCCAATCGATGCGCCAGACGCATCTTGCTGGCGACGATCCCGTGGCAGGTATCGGCATCGCTGTCTCCGGGTCGCATATTGGCGAGGGGCAGGGCTACAACACCCCCTATGGCCTCGATGCCTGGGCGGGCATCGATATCGCTGCGTTGTTCACAGAGCGGTTCGCGATGCCGGCATGGGCGGACAATGACGGCAATCTTGCCGCGTTCGCCGAAGCGATGCGCGGGGTTGGCAAGCGCGAAGACAGTTTCGCCTATTTGTTCATCGGGTCGGGTGTCGGCGGGGGGGTCATCCTGGGCGGCGAATTGTGGCGGGGCATCCACGGAAACGCCGGTGAATTTGCAGGCGGGCTGCCGCCCAACATCTATCCCTTTCCCAATCTCGAACTCCTGCGGCGCCTTGTCGTGGCGCAGGGCGTCGACCTTGCGAGCGTGCGCGATCTGGTCGAACGCTTCGACCCGTCGTGGCGCGCGATCGATGACTGGATTGCGCGCGTACGCGACTCCGTTTCGATCATCGTCTCCAATGCTACAGCGATCCTCGATGTGCGGCTGGTGGTGCTGGGGGGGGAGATTCCAACCCGGCTGGCCCAGATGTTGATCCCGCGGATCGAACTGTTCGATCAGCGGCGCCGCGCCACGGCGCGGCCGATGGCGACGATCGTTCCAGCCGAAGTGCAAGGCAATGCCGCTGCGTTGGGTGCGGCGATGCTGCCGCTGCGGCAGACTTATTTCCGTACGTGAAAGACGCGCCGAAATGTTTTGCTCGGGTTGGCTGGCTTGCGCTGCGCCGCCGCATCATGCCGCATCATAACGTGGCCGACAAGGCGGACCGTTGCGGCAAAGAAGCGGCGACGAGGGGCAACTGGTGCTGCCGATCGCGTGGGAGGCGACGGGGTAGGGCACCTCGCGCCAACGCGCGACCGCGCGCTACGGCGTTGCCGCCGAGCGCCGCGCATCGCCGATCTCGGCCCTGCGGTAGCGATCGCTGGTGCGCGAAGTCGTCGAGGCAGTGATCGCCGCGAGCGCCGTCGCGGTCCGGATCGGCGGCAACTACGCCTATACGCGCCGCACGAAGGCTATGTGCAGGTGCCGCTGCAGCCTGCCTTTTTCGACCTGATCAACTATTATCGCACCTGCCTCCACGAGCTGACCCTCGCCACCGGTCATGCCTCGCGGCTCCGGGCTATTCACGCCCCGTGTTCGGAGCTCCATTCTTAAGGCCAACCGTTCGGAAGCCGAGATGGGACGCTGCGAGCGTTTCCTCCTGGGCGTGACGGGCTGCCGGACGGTATCGGGCGCAATAATTGCTGGCGCAGAGATAGGAACCGCCCTTGATGACCCGTGCCTTCGCCTCGGGCTGGCGCGGGTCGAAGCTGGGATTGCCGGGGGCTCCGTCGCCGACCGCGAAGGGCGCGTGGCTGGGCAGATACCAGCTCTCGGTCCATTCCCAGACATTACCGATCAGATCATAGGCGCCGGCACCATTGGGCTTGAAACAGCCGGCGGGCGCGCGGCCGGCATAGCCGTCGCGCTTCGTATTCACGTTCGGGAAGCTGCCCTGCCAGGTGTTCGCCTTATCCGGATTGGGCTCGGCGTCGGGATCAGCGTCTCCGACGCGCGCCGCCGCTTCGAACTGTTCCTCGCTTGGCAGCGCGCGGCCCGCCCAGCGGGCATAGGCCTGTGCATCGGCAAAGGTGACATCGACCACCGGCTCTTCCTCATGCCCGATGATGGTGCTGCCGGGGCCTTCGGGCTGGCGCCAGTTCGCGCCGCGCACGAACCGCCACCAGCGGCGCGGATCGGGTTCCTCGATCGGCGTCTTGGGCGGCACGAAGACGAAGGCGCCGCCGCCCGGCTTCTCCGCCTCGGTGCGATAGCGGGTTGCGGCGACAAAGGCGGCGAACTGGCGGTTGGTGACTTCGTGGGCATCGATGTCGAAGGCGGGCACCTCGGTCTCGGTGGGCGGCCCTTCCTCCGGATAATAGCGGCTGCTGCCCATCACGAAATGGCTGGCGGCGATGCGAACCGGCCGGTCGGCATGGCTGCCGGCACAGACGCGGGGCGGGCCTGCCGGCGTGGGTGCCGCTGCCGGGCGGGTGGCCCAGAGCAGCGGCAGCCCGACCAGCGGCGCAAGGGCGAGCAGCGCGACCGGCTTCACGGGCGACTTCATGGGAATGTCGCCGGCGTCGACTGCATCACCACGCCCGCGCCCTTGGCATAGGCGTCCCACGCCGCCACCAGCGCCTTCAGCCGGGCGGGCTCGTCGGCGGCGCGGTCGCGGGTTTCGCCGGGATCCTCGGCGAGGTTGTAGAGCTTCCACCCATCGCCCAGATCGACGAGTTTCCAGTCGCCCTGGCGGATCGCGCGGCGACCGAACAGCTCGGTACCGACGATCTCCTTCGGCCCGTGCACCGCCCTGGTCTGCCCGCGCAGATAGGGAAGCCAGCTGCTGCCGCGCACCGGCTGTACCTTCCGGCTGCCATAGCTGCTGCCCTGCCAGCTACCACCGGCCGCCTCGACCAGCGTCGGCACCACGTCCATCACCGTCCCATAGGCATGGCTAATCCCGCCCTGCCGCTTCCAGCCGGGATAGGAGAGGAACGCCGCAACCCGTGTTCCCCCCTCGCTGGTGAAGCCCTTGTACAAGAAGGAGGGCGTGGTCGCTGCCTGCGCCCAGCCGGGGCCATAGGCGGTGTAGGAGGTCGCGGCGCCCAGATTGTCGAGCCGATTATCGGCCGCCTTCAGCCGCTGCGCCATGGTCGGCAACTTGGTCGTGGCGAGGTCGATTCCTTCCGCGCCATTGTCGGCGAGGAACAGGATGATGGTGTTGTCATATTGGCCGGTAGCCTTGAGGTGTGCGATGACCTTGCCGACATTCTGGTCGAGCCGGTCGACCATCGCCGCATAGACTTCCATCAGCCGGGACTGCTCGCGCCTCTCCGCGGGTGACAGATGTGCCCAGTCGCGTCCGTCGGGCAGCACGAAGGGGTGCGGCGTCACGCCTGCGGGCACCAGCCCCAGCGCCTGCTGGCGCTTGAGCCGCTGCGCTTGCAGCACCTCGAACCCGGCATCGTAGCGGCCGCGATATCTGGCGATGTCCTCGGCCGGGGCCTGTAGCGGCCAGTGCGGCGCGGTGAAGGTCAGGTAGGCGAAGAAGGGCTTGGCTGGATCTGCCTTGCCGAGAAAGCCGATCAGCTTCGCCGCATAGGCGTCCGACGAGTAGAAATCCTTGGGCAGGCTCGGCAGGGTGACGCCGTTCTCGCGATAGGTTGCCTGGCCTGGCAGCGGTATCGCGGTGGCGTCGATCCCGAAATGATTGGCGCCGCCCTGGAGAAGCGTGAAGGCCTGATCGAAGCCGTGGCGGGTAGGGTCGTCCTGCGGCCGCGTGCCGAGGTGCCATTTGCCCGACATCAGCGTCGCATAGCCCAGGTCGCGCAGTCGCTCGGCCAGCGTTACGACATCGTCGGGCAGATACCCCTGATAGCCCGGCTTGCCGATCTGGTTCGGCGCAACCAGCTCGGCCATGTTGCCCAGGCCGGCAAGGTGGTTGTCGGTGCCCGAAAGCAGCATCGAGCGGGTCGGCGAGCAGGTCGGCGCGGCGTGGAAGCCGGTGAGACGCAGGCCATGTTCGGCCAGCGCATCGAGATTGGGCGTGCGGATCTCGCCGCCAAACGCACCGAGATCCGAAAAGCCGAGATCGTCGGCAACGATGATCAGGATGTTGGGCCGTTTGGGCGGCGGCGCAGGGCGAGGCGGTTGCTGCGCCACGACAGCGGGCGACGGCAGGAGCAACAGGAGCAGCGCGGCAAGGCGTAGACGCATGGGCGACCTATCCGAGAAAGCGCCGCGCCTCCCGATCCGGAAGCGCGGCTGAGGTGGGCGATGTCAGGCGGCGGCTTCGACTGCCGCGACCGGCTCGGGCTTGATCACCCGGCTGGGCGCACCGTCGATTCCGCGCGGCACGTCGCCGGCGATGGTCGCCCGGCGCAGGGTACGGCGCTGGTGGCCGAAATCGGCGATGGCGCGGTGCTGGGTGGCGCGATTGTCCCAGATCGCCACGTCGCCGGGGCTCCAGCGCCAGCGCACGCTGTTCTCGGGCTTGGTCGCGTGATCCTGCAAAATGCCGAACAGCCGGGCGAAATCCTCGCGGCTGAAACCGACAAAGCCCTTCACGAAACTGCCAAGCAGCAGCAGCTTCTCGCCCGTGACGGGATGGACGCGCACAACCGGATGCTCGGTCTCGTACACGGTCGAGGCGAACACTTCGCGGTGGCGGCGGATCTGCTCGCTGGTCGCCTCGGGGCGCTGCGCCGCATAGTCATAGGCGTTGGTGTGGACGGCGCGGAGATTTTCCAAGAGCGCCTTCAGCGGCGCGGGCAGCGTTTCATACGCGGTGACCGCATTGGCCCATAGCGTGTCGCCGCCCGCCGGGGGAATGGTGATCGCCCGCAGGATGGACGCGGCGGGATAGGCGGGAAGGAAGGTGATGTCGGTGTGCCAGGCGGAAGCCGCCTCGCCTTCCTTGCTGTCGAGTTCGAGCAGGAAGCGCGACCCGGCCGCCACCGGCACGGTGGGATGTGCGAGCGGATCGCCGAGGCGTTCGGCGAACGCCTCCTGGCCGGCATCGTCGAGATGCGTCTGCCCGCGGAAGAAGATCACCTTGTGGCGGTAGAGCGCGGCGCGGATCGCATCGATGGTTGCGTCATCGATGTCGCCGCCAAGTCGGATGCCCCGGATTTCGGCGCCGATCCGGCCGGCGACGGGCGTGATGTCGAGCGGGCTGTCCGCATCCGCGGCGTTGGTGAAAGCATGCGTCTGGACGGTCATGTGCACTCTCCTTCAGGGTCAGTCGTGGGGGAGTTGGCCGGCGGCACGCGCTTCCAGCGCGCGACGGATGGTGGCGTGGCGCTGCGCGTCGAGCGGAAAGCGCCAGATCAGGGCGGCGGACAGGATGTGGGCGAGTGCCGGGCCGAGGGCGAAGACTAGCTTCAGCGTCTCCAGTGCCTCGGGCGCATTCGCGCCTTTTGGGGTGAAACCCATCCAGGCGATGAAGGGCAGGGCGATGCCGATGCCGATCGCCGGCCCGGCCTTGGTGGCCAGGCTGAACACCGAAAAGAACAGGCCGGTGCGGTTGTGGCCGGTTTCCAGCTCGTGCAGGTCGGCGACGTCCGCCACCATTGCGCGGAGCATCAGATTGCCCGATCCCTGCGCCAGGCCCTGCGCGATCGTCAGTGCCAGCAGCAGCCCCATCGCGCCTGGCACCACGAACAGC
This sequence comes from Sphingomonas sp. DMC6, assembly GCF_056314225.1. NCBI lineage: Bacteria > Pseudomonadati > Pseudomonadota > Alphaproteobacteria > Sphingomonadales > Sphingomonadaceae > Sphingomonas > Sphingomonas sp. DMC6. The sequence continues at coordinate 4,299 of NZ_JBQUYT010000018.1, read as the reverse complement.
AGGCCGAGATTGATCGCTACCTGTACCAGCTCGCCGGCAATGGCGGTTTCGCGCTTGCCCAGGCGGCGGCCGATCTGCAGCCAGATCGGTCCGGCGAAGATGCCGAACACAAACTGGAACAGGTAAAGCCCGCTCGCCCAGCCCGGTTGATCCATATAGCTGACCGCGAAGAAGGTGATGAGGCCGGCGCGGATCGACTGGCCGGCGGTGACCGCCACGTCCGAGGCGAGCACGCGCACCAGCAGCCGGTCGCGCAGGATCAGGCTGGCGGTGCGCAGAAAGCCGTCGGGTTGCGGTTCGAACGCCGGGCGGGGTGGCTCGCGAAAAGCCGTCAGGCTGAGCAGCAGCGCAGGAGCGAGCGTCAGCAGGATGAACCCGCCGACGACATGAAGCTTCAGTTCGATGTCCGCCGGACGCACCTGTTCGAGCAGGGTCGGCAGGATCAGCACCAGCAGCAGACCCGAGGCTTGCGCCGTCTGCTGGAATGTCACCGATCTGGTGCGCCCGTGATAGGCGCCGGACAGTTCGCCCGCCCAGGCCGAGAACGGCACCTCGATCATGGTCCAGCCGGCGTAGAAAACGAACAGCGCTGCGGCGAGGTAAAGCGGGGCGACCGCCGGCGGCGGGAAAAAGAGCAGGGTCGAGCCCAGCCCGAACAGCAGACCGCCGGCTCCGATCCAGGGCTTGCGACGGCCGAAGCGGCTGCGGGTGCGGTCGCTCAGCACGCCGACGATCGGGTCGGCGGCAACATCCCAGAATCGGCCGAGAAAGAAAATCAGGCCGATCGTCGCCAGCGATAGGCCATAGTGCGTCGCGTAGAGCTGCGGCACGAACAGTGCCAGCGGCAGCCCCGCCCCTGCGATCGGCACCGCCAGCGAGGCGAAGCCGATCAGCCGCCACGCCGGTGGTTCGTCGGTGCGTCGCGCCGGAGAGGCGATACGGAACCGGGTGTCGTGGGCGGGGATCGTCGCCATGGGCTCACCATTTCGTCCGGAGGGTGACGCCCAGCGTGCGCGGATCGCCCAGGATCGCGGTGACGAGCCCGGTATTGGCCACGCTGAGCGTCTGGAAATACTGTTTGTCGAAGAGGTTGCGGGCCCAGACCGAAAGGTCGAGCTTGCCCTTGTCGAACCGCACGCCGAGGCGCGCGTTGACCAGCCCATAGCCCGGCACCAGGCCGTAGCGACTGTCGCTGGCAACGGTGTAATAGCTGGATCGCCACGACCAGTCGGCATGGCCGTACAGATCGATGCGGTCGGTCAGCGCGTGCGAGGCGTCGGTGCCGAACGAGGCGGACCATTTGGGTACGCCGGCGAGCCGCTGCCCGCTCATGTCCTGCACCGGCGATCCGGCGGGCTGCCCAGCGGTCGGGTTCAGTGCCTCGACGGGGGTCGGGCCGTTCGGATAGTTGCGATAGGTAGCGTCGGTATAGGCAAGCGCGCCGGTGAAGCCGAGACTTGCGATCGGCTGCCACGCGAGATCCGCTTCGAACCCGCGCGAGCGGACCTTGGGGATGTTGGCGATGTAGTTGATGTAGCTGTTGGTGCCGATCACCTGCTGGACGATCGTCGTCTGGTAATTGGTTACGTCGTCCCAGAAGGCCGCGAGGTTCGCGGTGACCGTGCGGTGGAACAACTGGGACTTCAGCCCGATTTCGTAATTGTCGGTCTGTTCCGGTTCCACCACGGCGCTGACGCCAGCCGGAATCGTTGTGAGGTTGAGGCCCTGCGACTTGGTGCCGCGCGAATAGGTCGCATAGACCAGCGCCGCTTCCACCGGCTTCCAGCTCAGCGTGGCCAGCCAGGAGAGGCTGTCGTCCTTCGCGCTGACGCTGTAATTCGCAGCCGGGTTCAGCGCATTGCGGATCGCCTGCGCGCGCGCCGCCTGTGCCGCGGTAAGCCCCGCGAGCGACTTGCCGTCGGTCTGTTGCGACACATAGCTGCCCCATTTGTCTTCATGGGTGAAGCGCAGGCCCGTGGTAAGGCTCAGCCGCGGATCGATGTGCCACGTCGTCTGGGCGAAGGCGGCAAGGCTGCGGGTATGCGGATCGGAGCGGGAGCGCGATGTGAAGCCGTTGACCGCCGCATCGGCAACGACGGGCGTGTCATTCGGGTAGAGCCAGTTGGGCGCATCCGCGCCGTAAACAGCAGCGCCGACGCCACGCACGACTTGCCAGAAATAATAGCCGCCGATCAGCCAGTCGACGGGGCGCTCGCCATTGGAGGCGATGCGTACTTCCTGGCTGAACTGGCGCTGGAAATTCTGCTGGTTGCTCTGTAGGTTGACCGAAAGCGCCGTGACGTCGGCATCGTTCGACGGATACCAGTTCCAGTGCCGGCCCGCAGTGACGGACGTGATTGTTGCCCCGCCCAGGTCATAGTCGATCTGCGCGGACAGGCCCCAGGTGTCCATTCTCGCATAAAAAGGCGAGTTGGCGTCGGTCTTCCGCGCGAAAGGGTCGAAGGGCAGCGGCGTATAGCCGGCACGCGCAACCCGCTGCAGCCAGTTGTTCGCGATGGTCGTGCCGTTATTATACGTCGTGAAAACCGATACCGGCAGGTTTACGCAGCATTGCTGGCGCTGGTTCGAATAGTCGCCGATCAGCCGGATCGACAGGCCTGAAAGCGGCGTGACCAGCAACTGGCCCCGCGCGGTGAAATCGTCGTAATTATGGACGTCCTTGCCGGTCGTGACATTGTGCAGGAAGCCGTCTCGGTGGGTTTCGGCCAGACTGATCCGCGCGGCGGCGATCCCGTCGATCAGCGGGCCGCTCAGCGATCCGCGCAGCTGCCGATAGCCATAGTCGCCGAAGCTCGCCTCGCCCTGCGCTTCGGTCGTGAAGCTCGGCAGGCGCGAGGTGATGTTGATCGCGCCAGCGGTGGTGTTCTTGCCGAACAGCGTGCCCTGGGGCCCGCGCAGTACCTCGACGCGCTCGAGGTCGACCAGGTCGAACTGGCTCTGCCCTGGCCGGCCATAATAGACGCCGTCGATATACAGGCCGACGCCGTTCTCGATGCCGTCATTGGTGAGGGCAACGTTCGAGCCAAGGCCGCGGATATTGATATTGGTGTTGCGCGGGTTGAAGCTGAACACCTGGAGCGCCGGCACCAGCTGCTGGATCTGGTCGAGCCGATAGTCGCCCCGCGCGGCCAGTGTCTCGCCGTTGATGGCGCTAAGCGCGATCGGCACGTCCTGCGCCCGCTCGGTGCGGCGACGGGCAGTGACGACGATGTCGCGCTGCTCGTCCGCGGCCGCTGCGTCGGTTTCCACTTTGGTTGCGGTTGCGGTGGAGGTTGCACGCATCGGATCGGCTGCGGCCAGCTGCACGGATTGTGCCTGGGCCGTACCGGCCAAGAGTGCAGCAAGGCTGGCGCCGGCAAGCCATGCCGGCACAAAAGGTTGGAACGACAATGGTTTCTCCCTGAAAATCGGATCGTCGGCAGATCGCGGCCGGCCGACGGACGCGCCCCATCCCCGTCCGGCGCAGCCTGTGTGCGGACGCCGGGGCGACGCCGATCCGGCCAATTTCGTCTGCCTTAGGGAACCGCGTGTGCGGTCAGCGGCTCCGGCAATCGCGGTGGATCATATAACCTCCCTCTCTCGACATTTAATTTCTACTGATTTGATAGGGATTGGGAGCCTAGTTTGAGTTTGTGAGCGCGAAGCTCAGCTTTGGCGGGTGGAACGAGGGGCGACAGCGGTCGTTCGCCGCGATGTCCTGCCGCGGATTCCCCAACACGGTCGGTTCATCGGGCTGGATCCGGCATGGTCGTTGCTAGCGGGCGGATCGTCGTTCCAGCGGTCGCCGCGCTGGCGCGCGGCGGCGTTGTTGAGGGCCTCTCCCGGCGGCGCGGGAGTGGGCGGCGCTCCCTTCTAGGCGCGGACGCAGCGGCGGCAAGCCGGCCTGCGGCCGGCTCCTCCATTGCATTGCGGCCCTGCGGGTGCCGCCGCCGCTCGGCCCGCGCCTTGCCGGTCGCCTCTTGCCGCCCACCCCCGCTTTCCGGGGAGGCTCTGTGGGTGGGCGGGAAAGGAGGCGAGGACCATGCCCGCAACCCCCGGCCGTCGCGCCCGGCGCACGCCGCAGGACCATGTTGCACGACCGGCCGTCCGGTCCCCCGAACCGCATGCCAGCCTGTACCAACGGGTCACCCGGCAGCTCGTCGCCGAGCTCGCTGTCGCCCGTCGTGTTCGAGCGGCAGCAGCTTTTGAAGGCGGAAGGCGTCTAGGGTCAGGCCCCATTGATGTGAGGTGCGCGATCTGATTCATATGTGGACGCCCCCTTGGCAAGGGCATTTTGTC
>NZ_JBQUYT010000017.1:0-19486 GCF_056314225.1 Sphingomonas sp. DMC6 | reverse complement strand
ACAGGTCGCTCACATTCGGTCTCCTTGCGGAGCCTGAATCACATCGCGCCTCTCACATCAATGGGTCCTGACCCTAAAACGTCTGCTCAGGCTTTTCCTGCCCTTAGCGTTGGTTGGCTGCGGTGGAGGAGAGCCGCGAAACTCGTCCACGTCCGCCGCAGAAGCATCGCTGGCCAAATCCATCGAAGTGCTGATTGAAACGACGCGCCCTGATCTTGATATCAAGCGGTATATTCGACTTTACGCTCGTAACGAATGGGGCGACGTTGACGCAGTTTACATCCTGCCCCTTCGCGGCTTGCCGGTCAGTTGGAGGGCAGGCAATTCCTATTGGCCCAAGCGGCGAGAGTTGCCGCTGGTCATGGACGGGGGCTGCGCTGTCGTAAACATCCGATATAATGTTTCCAGCAAGACGCTTGTTTCCGTATCCTGCAACGGGGACGCATGACGACGCCGCTTGCCGTCGAGCATTACCACGAACAGTGATGGCTGGCGGGCTTCCTCCCCCTCCGTCAGGCTGTGCCTGACACCTCCCCCTGGCGGGGGCGGTGATCGGTAAGGTGGTGGTGCGCGAGGCGGGGTAAGTCCCGATGCCTCGTGATTGCGTCGGCCGGCCGGCGCTTGCGTCCGGTTGGCCTCAAATGTCTCACGGGATTATAGTGGAGCGGGGCGCGGGAGGTTTCGCTTGTTCGGCTGGTTTAAGAGAAAGCGTACTCTGGCCGTCGATCGGCCATTGTTTGCTGCGTTCCGCTTCGACAAAATCGACCCGGTCAAGCGGTCGGCTCAATATGGCGACACGGGGCCGCAAGGTTGGGGATTCACGCTATGGGGATCTTCCGATGGCGAAGAGTTTATGTATCGCCATCTTCTTGAGACGTTTGCGGCACAAAATCGCGATGCCCTTCTCACGCTTCCCGAATGGACCGAATGCGAGGACCTAATCGAGGGAGAGCTTCTTTGGCGCTCACACACCATTTGGGTTTGGTATGAAACCGTGCTGACCCACATCTGGCTGTGGTCGACCGACAAGCAGGTTATCGAAGACTTGCGGACCGAATTGTCGAAGCTGGTAGAAGCGAGCTGATCATCAGCCGATGCGTTTCCCCGCCGTTGGCGGATGCCTTGTAACCATATTGCCACCCCCCCATCCGCAACCACCCCCGTTGCCAGCGCGGCCCCTGCCTCCTATCTCGGTCTCGAGTTTAGCAAGGGGCCTATGATGACCACATTCGACGATCGCGAACGGGCGTTCGAGGCGAAGTTCGCGCGCGACGAGGATATGAGCTTCCGCATCACCGCGCGGCGTAACAAGCTGCTCGGCCAATGGGCGGCGGCGAAGATGGGGCTGACCCCGGAAGAAACCGACGCCTATGCCAAGGCCGTCGTCCAGGCCGATTTCGAGGAAGCCGGCGACGAGGATGTGATCCGCAAGCTGCTGGGCGACATGCTCGCCGCCAATGTCGAGGTCGACGAAGCCACCGTGCGCCGCGCGATCGAGGAGCAGACCGTCGAGGCGCGCCGCCAGCTGATGGAATCCAAATAACATGCCGATGGCTGCTGCCGAGATCGAGGCGCTGATCCGCGCCGGTATTCCCGATGCGCAGATCGAGATTACCGATCTGGCCGGCGATGGCGACCACTATGCAGCGCGGGTTGTCGCCCCCATGTTCAAGGGCATGCCGCGCGTGCGGCAGCATCAGGCCGTTTATGCGGCGCTGGGCGGACGGATGGGCGGCGTGCTCCACGCGCTCCAGCTGACGACCGAAGCGCCTGCCGAGGAGTAAGCAATGACCGACGATACCCAGGCCCGCATCCAGCAGCTGGTCGATAGCAGCGACGTGCTGCTGTTCATGAAGGGCAGCCCCCTGTTCCCGCAGTGCGGCTTTTCCAGCCGTGCGGTGGCGATCCTCAACCATCTCGGCGTCGAGTTCGACAGCGTCGACGTGCTGCAGGACCAGGCCGTCCGCCAGGGCATCAAGGCCTTTTCCGACTGGCCGACCATCCCCCAGCTCTATGTGAAGGGCGAGTTTGTCGGTGGTTCCGACATCATGATGGAAATGTACGAAAGCGGCGAGCTGACGCAGCTGATGGCCGACAAGGGCGTCGCCGCTTCGGCGTGATTTCCCTCCGTTCGTAATTCCGTTCCCCTCCCGCTTGCGGGAGGGGCCAGGGGAGGGGATCACGGATTCGCGTGGGACTGCGTTTCGGCAAGAGTTCCCACACCAGTCCCTCCCCCGACCCCTCCCGCAAGCGGGAGGGGCGCGCCTGTTGCGGGCGTGCAGCATTCCTTGCTGAGCGCATTTCCTTCGAGAATTTGCCGTCTGGAAAACCCGGTGCGGGCGGGTCGACGCGAGACCGGTTGGAGCATCGACCCGCCCTGAAGCGTGGAACGCTTGGGGTGCTCTATCCTAAGCAGATGCCGTGCCAGTTTGGGCGATTGCCGCTTTTGTGCGGGCTCCGCTGGTTAACGGCCGTCCGCCAATCCTGCCGGTTGTAAACCCCTCCGACACAATCGGCCATTCACGCGCCATTCACCCTATTGACTACAGACGTAATCGGAGCGATTACAGGCGTAGTCGAAGGGGAAGTCGATGACCGAGCGTATCAGTGAAGCCGAACATGCCGTGATGGAAGTGCTCTGGGAGGAGTCGCCGCTCACCGCGCAGGAAGTCGCCGAGCGCGTGCCCGCCGAGCGCGAGTGGAGCGCCAACACCGTCAAGACGCTGCTGGGGCGGCTGCTTGCCAAGAACGTCATTGCGCATGAGGAGGAAGGGCGCCGCTACCGCTATCGCCCGCTCGTCGCGCGCGGCGATTATGTGGTGGGCGAGTCGCGGCGGCTGATCGACCGGCTGTTCGGCGGCAAGCTGACGCCGCTGGTCGCGCACCTCGCCGAACGCGATGCGATCACCGACCAGGACATCGCCGAGATCGAGGCTCTGCTGAAGGAGCTGAAGCAATGATCGGTTGGATCATCGAAACCCTGCTCGCCAGCACCATCCTGATGCTGCTGGTGCTGGTCCTTCGCGCGCCGGTGCGCCGCGCCTTCGGGCCGCAGCTTGCCTATATGCTGTGGCTGCTGCCCGCGCTGCGGCTGGCGATGCCGCCGCTGCCGGGCGACTGGCAGCTGAGCCGGCTGCTCGCGCCGCTCACCCGCTCTGCCGCCGAGGCGCCGGGCGTGGTGATGGGGGTGATGAACCCCGCCGTACTGCCGAAGGCGGTGGACAAGGCGGCGGTGGTGGAGATCGACCTGGTTGCGGCCGGGCACCATGTCCCCACTGCGCTGGTGGCGCCGACCACCGCCCCGGGTGCCCCCAGCATCGTCGTGCTGCTGATCGGCCTGTGGGTGATCGGCGCGCTGGCGTTCCTCGCCTATCACTGGATCGCGCATCGCCGTTTCTGCCGGCACCTGCTGTCGCGCGCCCGGATCGACGATTGCGTGGCAGAGGGGCGGGTGCGGGTGATCGAGACCGACGCCGCGCACGGGCCGCTCGCCTTCGGCATCTTCCGCAAATATGTCGCCTTCCCGCGCGACTTTTCCGAGCGCTACGACGAACTGGAGCGCGATCTCGCGCTGGCGCACGAGCTGGGCCACCATGTCCGCGGCGATCTGATCGCCAACTGGGCGGCGCTGATCGTGCTGGCGATCCACTGGTTCAATCCGGTCGCCTGGCGCGCCTTCCGTGCCTTTCGCGCCGATCAGGAAATGGCCTGCGACGCACTGGTGCTCGCCGGCCGCGCGCGGACGCTGCGCCACGCCTATGGCCGCGCGATCGTCAAATCGGCTCATGGCGGCGCCGTGTCGGCCGCCTGCCACCTGCACACGATCAACGAAGTCAAAGGGAGGTTACGGATGCTCATGAACCATCGGAAGTTGTCGGCGCGCCGTTTTGCCGCCGGGCTGGGCGGGGTGGGCGGCCTGTCGCTGGTCGCGCTGGTGCTGACCGCTTCGGGCAACGAAGCCGCGGCGCAGATCCGCAAGCAGGTGGATGTGGTGATCCACAAGCAGGAAGTGCCCGCGCCGCCGGCGCCTGCGGCCACGCCAGTGCCGCCCGCCGCACCGGCGGTGGCCGCACCCGCCGCGCCGCCCGCACCGGTCGCGCCGCCGGCCCCCACCGCGCGCGATGAGGCCCCGGCCGGCAAGCACCATGTCGAGGTGTTTCAACAGCGCGCCGACGGCAAGGCGATCAAGAAAATGATCCTCGTTCGCGCCGACGGTACGCGCAGCGAAGTCGAGATGCCCGACATGGCAAGCATTCAGGCGAACATTCCGGACGTGCGCGAAGGCAAGTGCGGCGCCGGGACCGCCACGGTCGAGAACCGGACCGAGAAGGGCCAGCACGTGATGGTCATCTGTTCCGACCGGATACAGGCGATCACCGTCAATGCGACGCGGATGGCGGCCATGCAGAAAGAAATGGGAATGCGCTCGGCGCTGATGAGCCTGCAGATGGCCCGCCGCTCGATCGAGGCGCAGCCCAACCTGACGGCGGAGCAGCGCAAGGAAGCGCTGGCCGGCATCGACGAAGCCATGGTCGAGCTGAAGCAGGACACCAAGGACAAGGACGAGGACTGATCTGAACCCGGGGCCATCCTTCCCCTTTTGGATGGTACCGGCGGGCGGGGTCGGCCGGCTCCTTCGCGGCCGGCCCCGCTCTCCCCGCTTCGCAGGGGGATGGCAGATTGGCGGGAGCGAAAACGGCGCCTCAAACATAACCGTCAATCCCGCGAAGGCGGGAATCCATTGTCCTCAACGCTGCGGGAAAGAACCGCCATCTCAGTGCCAATGGATCCCCGCCTTCGCGGGGATGACAATTGGATTTCGCCAAATGCGATAGCACTGCTGCAAGCAGGGAGGAGAGTGGAAGCGCCAGATGCCATGGCTTCCCCCAAAACCACCCGCCGGTTGCGCTGCGGCGCGGAATCCCCAAATGCAGCGGTGATGACCGATGACGCGCCCACCGGCCTTGCGATCGCGCTCGAACCGCTGGTGACGCGGGTTCTGGCGGGCAATCCCTCGCCCTACACCGCCAGCGGCACCCAGACTTATCTGGTCGGCGACAGCGATCTGGCGGTGATCGATCCCGGCCCCGACGATGCCGACCATATCCACGCGCTGCTCGCGGCGATTCAGGACCGCCCGGTCCGCGCCATCCTGTGCACCCATACCCACCGCGACCACAGCCCGGCGGCGCCGGCGCTGAAGGCAGCGACGGGCGCGCCCATCATCGGCTGTGCGCCGCTGGCACTCGACGACAGCGGGCCGCGCGCCGATGCGTCATTCGACACCGGCTATGCCCCCGATCAGGTGCTGGCGGATGGCGAGCGGGTGGCGGGGCAGGGCTGGACGCTAACCGCCGTGGCGACGCCGGGGCACACCTCCAACCATCTCTGCTTCGCGCTCGAGGAAAGCGGCGCGCTGTTCACCGGCGATCATGTAATGGGCTGGTCGACCACCGTGGTCGCGCCGCCGGACGGCAATATGGCCGCTTACATGGCCAGCCTCGACAAGCTGATGGCGCGCGAACAGGACCGCATCTATTATCCCGCGCACGGCGATCCGGTGGAAAATCCGCGGCGCTTCGTGCGGGGGCTGGCGGGGCATCGCAAGCAGCGCGAGGGGCAGATAGTGCGGCTGCTGGGGCAGGGCATCGGCGACATCCCGGCGATGGTGGAGCGCATGTATGTCGGGCTCGACCCGCGGCTGCAGGGGGCGGCCGGCCGGTCGGTGCTCGCGCATCTGCTCGATCTGGAAAATCGGGGGCGCGTGGTGCCGCTGGATGGCGGATGGCAGCTGCTTTCCGAGTGAACAACTCTATGAAATAGCTGTAATAACGATCTGCCCTTCTTGGTCCGGGACCGCCGCCATGCTATAGTCCCACCGGCAAATATGGCGGGGTATCGCGGGGAATATATTCAGTAGCGCGTTCGCGTCGCCGGTTCATGGGGGTGGATATGGCAACGATAGCTGGGCCGGTGCGGCGCGCGGCGCACGACGACCGCCGGTTTTTCCTGATCATGGCGTGGATCATGTCGGCGGTGATCGTCGCCGGCTTTTCGCTGAGCCTGGCGCTCGGGCGGTCGAGCTTTGCCGTACCGCTGATCTTTCACCTCCATGCCTTTGCCTTTTTCGGCTGGGTCGCGCTGTATCTGGTGCAGAACAGCCTGATCGACATGGGCTCGGTGGCGCTGCATCGGCGGCTGGGCTGGCTGGCGCTGCTCTGGGTGCCGGTGATGGTCGTGCTGGGAACGGCGATGACGCTGGGATCGGTGCGGCGTGGCGCGCCCTTTTTCTTCGACGTCAACGAGTTCCTGTTCTCCAACCCGCTGCATCTGCTGGTCTTTGCCGGGCTGGTGCTGGCGGCGATCGCGCTGCGTCGCGACACCGGCTGGCACCGCCGGCTGATGTATTGCGCGATGGCGCTGCTCACCGGACCCGCGTTCGGCCGGCTGCTGCCGATGCCGTTCATGATTCCCTTAGCCTGGTGGGGCGCGGTGGGGGCGACGGTGATCTTCCCGATGATCGGCATGATCGTCGACAAAAGGCGCACCGGCCGCGTCCACCCCGCCTGGTTCTGGGGGATCGGCCTGCTGGTCGCGGCGCAGGCATTGGCCGATCTGGTGGCCTATAGCCCCGCCGGCATCGCCGCGACGCAGGCCGTGGTGGCGGGCACGCCCGGTGCCGATCGTCCGATTCGCGCGCATTTTCCCTGAGCGCCTGAAAGGTTCATCTCTGTGCAAGTGCGCACCTGATAGCCGTTGCCCCCGCAATTTCCGTGGGGAATGTTGTGGCGACCCAGGTGCAACCCTTTGCTGCCCCGCGCAGCGACGACGGTTTCTTCCAGACGACAGCAGTGGCGATGGCCGCGATCAGCGTCGTCGGCTTTTCGCTGGACCTCATCCTGCGGCGGGCGAGCTTTGCGGTGCCGCTGGTTCTGCATGTCCATGCGCTGGTGTTTTTCGGCTGGGTGGCGCTGTATCTGGCGCAGACGCTGCTGGTGGATCGCGGATCGGTGGCGCTGCACCGCCGGCTCGGCTGGATCGCGCTGCTGTGGATGCCGCTGATGCTGGTGCTGGGCGTGGTGGTGACGATCCGCTCGGTCCGGAACGGCGCGCCCTGGTTCTTCGATGAGCGCGAGTTCCTGTTCAGCAACATGCTGCAACTGCTGCTGTTTCTGGGCGTGGCGGGGGCGGCGCTGGCGATGCGGCGGCGGCCCGGCTGGCACCGGCGGCTGATGTATTGCGGCATGGCAAACCTGACCGGCCCGGCCTTTACCCGGCTGCTGCCGATGGGGTTGCTTATGCCCTATGGCTGGTGGGCCGCGGACGGCGCGGTGCTGCTGCTGATGGTGTTCGGTCCGGTCGCCGATGCGCGCGCGGGCAGGCGAGTCCATCCCGCCTGGCTGTGGGGCATCGCCAGTTTTCTGGGCATGCAACTGGCGGCCGATGCGCTGGCCTATAGTCCTGCCGGGCTGGCGATAACCCATGCTGTGACCGAAGGAAGCGCGGGCAGCGGGCGGCCGATCGAGGCCTATTTGCCCCGATCGGGTGGGGGCACGGCCGGGCCGCCCTTGATCCTGCGAGCCGGGCGGGCCATGTGGCGGCCGAACCATGGGGAGCTTCGGCAATGGACGCGCGCAACGGCATCGGCGGCAGCCTGACGGGACTGGACCTTCGCGCCGAAATCGAACGGCTGCGCAAGGAGCGTAACGCCGTCATCCTGGCCCATTATTATCAGAAGCCCGAATTGCAGGATTTGGCCGATTTCGTCGGCGACAGCCTCGACCTCAGCCGCAAGGCGGCGGATACCGATGCGGACGTGATCGCGTTCTGCGGCGTGCGCTTCATGGCGGAGACGGCGAAGATCCTGTCGCCCGACAAGATCGTCGTGCTGCCCGACATGGATGCCGGCTGCAGCCTGGAAGACAGCTGCCCGCCCGAGCAGTTCGCGGCGTTCCGCGCGCAGCATCCGGACCATATCGCGCTCACCTATATCAACTGCTCGACCGAGGTGAAGGCGCTGTCCGACGTGATCGTCACCAGTTCCTCGGCGGAAAAGATCCTCGCGCAGATTCCGGCGGACCAGAAGATCATCTTCGGCCCCGACCGCAATCTGGGCGGCTATCTGCAGCGCAAGAGCGGGCGCGAGCTGCTGCTGTGGCCGGGCGTGTGCATTGTGCACGAGGCGTTCAGCGAAACCGAGCTGCTGAAGCTGAAGGCCGAACATCCCGGCGCGCCGATTGCCGCGCATCCCGAATGCCCTGCCTATATCCTGGATCACGCCGATTATGTCGGCTCGACCAAGGGCATTCTCGATTTCTCCAAGACGATCCCCGGCGACACGCTGATCGTCGCGACCGAGCCGCACATCATTCACCAGATGCAGAAGGCGATGCCGGAAAAGACCTTCATCGGCGCGCCCGGTGCGGACGGCAACTGCAACTGCAACATCTGCCCGTACATGGCGCTCAATACGATGGAGAAGCTCTACCTCGCGCTGCGCGATCTGAGCCCGCGGATCGAGGTAGAGGAAGGGTTGCGCGTGCGGGCGAAGAAGAGCCTTGACCGGATGCTGGACATGGCGGCTAGCACGGTCGGCAAGGGTGATCTCGGGCCGCTGCCGGCCTGAGGCCTGTCGTCAGGGCCGGGTACCCTGCACCATCGAGAGCACCATCGTCGCGGTCGTGGCGATGCCGAGGTCGGGAATACGGCCATGCCGGCGGCGCACCGGCTGGGGCGCGGCGACGGCGCGTCGGGCGATCCACCCCGCCTTCACCGCCTGCACGACGCGAGTTTCGTCCGCCGCGACTGCCCGGGCCAGTGCGCGGGCAAAGCCGATCGCATAGATTTTGCCGCCGCACCGGTCGAACCGGCCCGCCTCGATCGCGGCAAGGTGATGGCGGGAGATGCAGGTGCTGGCGGCCAGGGCGTCGATGGTGAGATTCGAGGACAGGCGTGCCTGCCGCAAATCGGCGGCCGCTGCGTTCCATCCCTCTGGCAACTCAATCTGTGCCATTTTCCACCGCGCCCCCCGGTGCGTTACGGCGCGTTCTTCATTACACTCCCGGCGATTCGCAAATACCGGAATACCCGTAATGGTGGGGCCACGGGTATTCGGCTGTTTTAGGCACGTCCACTGGGGGCATTTTGGCGGCGATGCAGGATTTCAATCGCGAACCATCTGCGGCCGAGCGCATTGCGACTCCCGCCGCCCGGGGGCGGCTGGTGGTTCGTCTTATCTGCGAAATGCAGACGAGTTCGATTGCCGCGGGCGTCCGCCTGTTCGAGGGGGATGTCGACCGGGCGATCATCTTCATGGTGGTTGCACGCGCGACCGAAACCCAGTCGGCGACCGCCGCCGAACATGCGCGCCGCACCGGCCGTGTCACCAAGGCGATCAGCATCAACGCACTGGCTGCATCGCTGTCGCGTCCGTTCGAGACGATGCGGCGGCACATCCATGCGCTGTGCGATCAGGGGTTGTGCCAGCGGACCTCGGCGGGGGTGGTCGTGCCGCAGGAAGTCTATGGGCGGCCGGAGATCGCCGCGCTGTTCAGCCAGCAGCACGACGCGATGGTGCGACTGGTCGAGGACATGCTGTGGTTCGGCCTGCCGCTGCCGGAGAGTCGGAGCGAGGGGGACTATAACTGGTATAGCGGCCTTGCCGCCGCGCACGACGTGATGCTGACCGGCATCGAGTTCAACGCGCGCCATTTCCAGTCCTGGACCGACATGGTTCTGGCCAACACCATCATGTGCGCCAATGCCCGGCCCTTCACCTATGACCGCGACGTGGCGCTCAGCTATGCCGAATTCACCCATCTGCCGCCCGACACGCTGCGCCAGCCGGTGTCGACCGGGGCGGTGGCGCGGGCGCTGGGGATTCCGGCATCGACGGCACATCGCCGCGTGGCGTCGCTGGTCGAGGGCGGCACGCTGATCCGGCGTTCGCGCGGGGTGATGCTGTCGGATGCGACGCTCGCCGATCCGGTGCGGATCGAGGACAGCCGCACCGGCACGCTGCACCTGCGCCAGATACTGATCCGGCTGGGCGGCGGCGGCTTTCGCTTCGACGAGCCGGGCCGCTGTTATCGCGACGAGCGGCCGCCGCTGATCGCGTTCCGATAGACGGCGGCGCAGCAGCCCCCTAGAGCGCTGGCCATGACCTTCCAGCTCGACGCTTTCGACCTGCCCCGTTTCGTCCAGGCGACGCTGGCGGAGGATTTGGGTACCGGCGGGGACATCACCTGCGCGGCGGTGATTCCCGCCGATGCCCGGTTCGACGGGGTGATGGACAGCCGCGACCCGATTGTGGTCGCAGGCTTGCCGATTGCCGAAGCGTTTTTCCGCGCGCTCGACCCGGAAGTCGCGATCGAGCGGCTGGTGACGGAGGGCGATGCGGTGGCGGCTGGCACCGAATTGCTGCGGCTGCGCGGCGCAGCGCGGGCGATGCTGACGGCGGAGCGCTCGGCGCTCAACACCGTCCAGCATCTGAGCGGCATCGCCACGCTGACCCGGCGCTATGTCGAAGCGATCGCCGGGACCGGCGCGACGCTGCTCGACACGCGCAAGACGCTGCCGGGCCTGCGGGTGCTGGAGAAATATGCCACCCGCATGGGCGGCGCGACCAACCACCGCATGGGCCTGTGGGATGCGGCGATGATCAAGGACAATCACGTCGCGGTCGCCGGATCGGTGGCGGCAGCGGTCGCGCGGGCTGTGGCGGCGGGCATCGGCCGCATCATCGTCGAGGTGGACCGGGTCGACCAGATCGAACCGGCGATCGGCGCGGGCGCGACGCACCTGCTGCTCGACAACATGCCTCCGCCCACATTGCGCGAGGCGGTGGCGCTGGTCGCCGGCCGCGTACCGACTGAGGCATCGGGCGGGGTCAACCTCGATACCATCCGCGTCATTGCCGAAACCGGCGTCACTTATGTCAGCGTCGGCCGGATCACCCAGTCGGCACCGGCGGCAGACATCGGCCTCGATTTCGCGGCGCTGTGAACGAAGGAATACGAGCATGCTGAGCAGGATCGTGACGGCGATGACGGTGGTGCTGATGCCGGGGGCGGCATTCGCACAGGCGCAGATGTGCGTGCCGCCGGACAAGGTTGACCGCCCGCTGCCCGAGCTGCCGAGTGCAAAGGAGCCGCAGCGCGTCCTGCCGATCGGCAGCTACACGCTCGCGCTTACCTGGGCGCCCGGCTATTGCCGCGCCCATGGCGACGATGCGCGCGAGGCATTCCGCTGCGGCGGCGCCAGCCATTTCGGCTTCACGCTGCACGGGCTGTGGCCGGACGGTGAGGGGAAGCTGTGGCCGCAATATTGCGCCTCGACCGAAATCCTGCCGCCCGCGCTGATCCGCAAGACGATGTGCGCCACGCCGTCGGCGCAGCTCATCCAGCATGAATGGGCCAAGCACGGCACCTGCATGAAGACCACGCCCGAACGCTATTTCGCGCAGTCGACGCGGCTCTACGCGGCGATCCGCTATCCGGACATGGATGCGCTGTCGCGCGCACCGCTGACGGTCGGCGAGTTCAAGCGCGCCTTCGCCCGTGCCAACCGCGCGATTCCGGCCGAGGCGATCCGCGTCACCACCACGCGCGACGGCTGGCTCGACGAGCTGTGGCTGTGCCTCGACACCCGCTTCCGCTACCGCCGCTGCGAAGCCCGCACCGGCGGCGCAGCGGATGACGCCGCGCTGAAGGTCTGGCGCGAGCGGTAAGGGGGAAGGGCCTGTTGCTCCCCTCCCTGCAAGCAGGGAGGGGCAGGGGGTAGGTCCGCCGCTGTAAGGCGGCGGGACTCGTTCCCGGTACGGCGATAGAGCATTTGGAGCGCGCAGACGCGCGCACCCACCCCTATATCCCCTCCCTTTCAGGGAGGGGAATTCGATTAGGCGCGACGCTCCCCAGCCATCACCCCCGCTCGATCGTGACGCTCGCCGGGTGGTGCTTGTCGAGATGGCGCTTGATGATGCGCAGGTTGCGGGTGTTCGAGCGGAAGAAATAGTCGGGGATCGCGCCGACCCAGGGAATCATCCCCAGCAGCCAGTCGAAGCCGATATTGCCCGCCATCCGCGCATAGGCCGATTTCGGCATGCCGAGATTGCGCGCCTCCCAGGCAAGCCACGCGCCCATCGCGGCGGCCAGCGTGCTGCCGATGCCGGGGATCAGGTCCAGCACCACGTCGAGGCCGATCTTGCGGCGCAGGCCTGGCACGGTGATGCTGCGTTCGAGCAGATGCTCCATCGCCTCGATCCGCTGGCGTACTGCGGCCGGGTCGCTGCCCAGCGGCAGCCGCTGCATTCCCCCTTCGATCCGCGTCGCCCGTGCCATCTGCCTACTCCTCCTTGCGCAGATGGTTCAACGGGTGCCAGGCACGCGCGTTCCCCTGCCAGGCCTGGAGCCGCAGTGCGACGATCGACCAGCGCAGCGGCTGCGCGATCGGGATGAACGCGGTATCGGCGGTGAGCAGCGCATCGGCCTCGGCCATGCGATGGGTGCGGTTGTACAGATCGGGCGCATCGCGCGCAGCCGAGATCAGCGTCGCGGCGTCGTCCGAACAGCGCTGGCAGGCGGTGGCGAGGAACCAGCGGGCGCTGTCATAGGGGGCGACGGCGTCGATCAGCTTCAGGTCGGCAGCGGGATCGTCGAGCGCGACGCGGTGCGGCGCGAGGCCGATACCGATCAGCGAGGAAGCAATCTGCCCCCAGAGCAAGGTGCCGCCCGGGCCGGCCGGAAGCGCAATGGCAACCGGGATCGCCCCGGGATGCGCGCTTCGCCAGCTCCGCACCCGCGCTCGCGCCGTCTCGCGCCGGGCGTCCTGAGCGAGTGCGGCCCAGGCCGGCTGGCTGGGCGGGTTCGCCGAATCGAGCTGTGCGGGCAACAGCGTTTCGGTGGGCGTCCAGTTCGGCGCGATCGCTGTCGTCAGCGCGGCCCGGTCGATCGCCATTGCCACCGCGGCGCGATTATCGGCATCGGCCAGAAAGCCGTCGCGCCGCATCACCGCCAGCCCGAACAGGCCAATGGCGGGGTCGAAGCGGATATTTTCGGGAGCGATGCCGGCCTGTTCGACAATCGGCCAATCGGCGACGGTGCCGCCCAGCACCAGATCGGACGCGCCGGCACGAAACCGGGCGATCCCCGCCGCGGCGCTTTCGCCGATCAGTTGCACCATTTCCTCGGGTGCGGGCGTGGCGCGCTCTGCCTCGGTGTCGCCGGGGTCGGTCACGGGGCGAAGCAGCAGCCCGGCGCGCTTGTGCGGTACGATGCGGAACGGCCCGCTGCCGGCGCGGTCGCGTGTGCGGAACACGGCCAGCTCGGGCTGGGCAAACAGCTTGAGCAGATCGGGGCGGGGGTGTTTCAGCCGCACTTCGATGACCTGCGGCGTCATTTCGACGATCTCGTCGATCACCGACAGGAACGGCGCGAGCCCGCTATGGCTGGAGTCGGCAGCCGCACGGCGCAGCACCTTCACCACGTCGTTGGCAGTGACCGGCTGGCCATCGGGCCATTGCGCCTCGCGCAGGCGGAAGATGTAGCTTTGCGCATCGTCGAGCACGATCCAGCGCTCGGCCAGGCCCGGCTCGATCTGGCCGCTGGCATCGAACCGTACCAGGCCCTGCGCGGTCGCGCCCAGCACGACACGGCCAGCGGCATCGAGCGGTTCGGCACTGGGATCGGCGGGACGCGTGCTCTTGCCGATGGCGCTGACCACGACCGGCGTATCATCCTTGCGCTGGCCGTTCGGGCCGCACGCGCCCAGCGTCAGGGCGATTGCGAGCAGGGACAGGAGCGGGCGGTACATGGCGGTTCCGGCGTTGCTTGGCTTCCGGTCTATGGGCCGCAGCACCGGCTGCCAACCCCCGGCGATATCCGGGGCGATGGCGTTTGGCTCGATTGCGCCCCTCCCTGCGTCGCAGGGCGGGGCGTTATGGACCAAATGCGACCACTTCCGGCGGCACCGGAATGGTTTGGCGGGCGGACGCCGGCTGCTAGGGTCACGCCATGACCGGTCCTGACCAGCCTCCCACATCCCTGCGCGGCGCCGCAATCGGCTTCGCGTTGCGCGGCTATCTCGCGGTCCGCACGCTTGGCTGGTTCTTCACTCGGCCGAAGACGCGCGGCGTGCGCGCCATCGCGCTGACCGGCGAGGGCCAGGTGGTGCTGGTACGGCACAGTTATCTGCCCGGCTGGCACCTGCCTGGCGGCGGGCAGGCGCGCGGCGAAGCGGCTGAGGCCGCCTTGCTGCGTGAACTGCGCGAGGAAGCGGGCATGATCGGCCATGGCGCCGTGACGCTGCTTGGCAGTTTTGCAAACCGCCCGAACTTCCGCCGCGACACCGTCACGCTTTTCCTGGTCCGCGATGTCCGGTTCGCGTTTCGCCCATCGTTGGAAATCGTCGCGGCACGCGCATTCGATCCCGCCGCATTACCGGCAGACGCCACCCGCGCCACGCGGGCGCGCATCCGGGAATGGCAAAGCGGCATACCCGCCACGCCCGATTGGTAAGCGCACGCTGGTGCGGACGGCGGGACTCGAACCCGCACGCCCCGAAGGGCAGAAGATTTTAAGTCTCCGGCGTCTACCGGTTCCGCCACGTCCGCAGCTGCGGAGCACGCAAGAAACGATGCGGGCGCCCGCGTCAAGCGGCGTGAGCGTAACCGCTTACACGTTCAGGCGCGTGCGCATCTCTTTGCCGGGTTTGAAATAAGGCACGCGCTTCGCATCGACTTCGACCGATTCGCCGGTCCGCGGATTGCGACCGACACGCGCATCGCGTCCGCGCGTCGAAAATGCCCCGAAACCGCGCAGTTCGACGCGGCCATCTTCACTCAACCGGGCAACGATCTCGTCAAAGAAGACCGAAACGATCTTTTCGACTTCCCGAACCGAAAGGCCCGGATTTTCCTGCACCAGCAACTGCACCAACTCAGAACGGATCATCCGCTCCCCTCCCTTGGCGCGCGGCCCAAAGGCACCGCGCGACTATCCCCAAGGGAACCCTAGCCATTTCCCAATCTTCATCAACCCGAAGATTCACGAAATTCGGCAAATAATTCAGTATCGCGCCGGGAGACGGCGTAAAAACCGCCTCCCGGACACCGATATTAGTTGTTCTGGCTGCGTGCCTTCAGCGCTTCGCCCAGAATGTCGCCGAGCGACGCGCCCGAGTCGGACGAGCCATACTGGGCAACTGCCTGCTTCTCTTCAGCAATCTGCATTGCCTTGACCGAGAAGGTCGGCTTCTTCGAACGATCGAAGCCCGTGACCATCGCGTCGAACTTCTGGC
Organism: Sphingomonas sp. DMC6; assembly: GCF_056314225.1. NCBI lineage: Bacteria > Pseudomonadati > Pseudomonadota > Alphaproteobacteria > Sphingomonadales > Sphingomonadaceae > Sphingomonas > Sphingomonas sp. DMC6. The sequence goes on along the minus strand of NZ_JBQUYT010000017.1, from coordinate 4,192 downwards.
CGACCTGGAAGCGCTCGGGGCGCTGCTCGTCGCGGTCGCGGCCGAGGTCGGTACGCTTGATGAAGCCGGTCGCGCCGTCTTCGCCAACCTGCACTTCGAGGCCCGCGTCGCGGACTTCGAGCACCGACACGGTGACGATCTGGTTCTTGTTCAGGCGATCGGCACCGCCGGTCGAACCGGCAGCGGCGACACCGCCACGCTCAAGCTGCTTCATGCCGAGGCTGATGCGCTCCTTGTCCGGCTCGACGGCCAGAACGATCGCGGTGACAACCTCGCCCTTGCGGTGCAGGTTGAGCGCGTCTTCGCCCGAAATGCCCCAGGCGATGTCCGACATGTGGACCATACCGTCGACGTCGTTGTCCAGGCCGATGAACAGGCCGAATTCGGTGGCGTTCTTGACTTCGCCCTCGACGGTCGAACCGACGGGATGTTCTTCGGCGAACTTTTCCCACGGATTCTGCTGGGCCTGCTTGAGGCCGAGCGAGATGCGGCGCTTTTCCTGATCGACCTCGAGGACGACCACATCGACTTCCTGGCTGGTCGATACGATCTTGCCCGGGTGGACGTTCTTCTTGGTCCAGCTCATTTCGGAAACGTGGACCAGGCCTTCGATGCCCGGCTCCAGCTCGACGAACGCACCATATTCGGTGATGTTGGTCACGCGGCCCGACAGCTTGGCGCCGACCGGATACTTGACGCCTGCGCCATCCCACGGATCGCTCTCAAGCTGCTTCATGCCCAGGCTGATGCGCTGGGTGTCGCGGTTGATGCGGATGATCTGGACGCGGACGGTGTCACCGATGTTGAGCACTTCGCTCGGGTGATTGACGCGCTTGTAGCTGAGGTCGGTGACGTGCAGCAGGCCGTCGATGCCGCCCAGGTCGACGAACGCACCGTAATCGGTGATGTTCTTGACGACGCCGTCGATCACCTGGCCTTCGGCGAGGCTCTGGATCAGGCCCGAGCGCTGCTCGGCGCGGGTTTCTTCCAGCACGGCGCGACGCGACACGACGATGTTACCGCGCTTGCGGTCCATCTTCAGGATCTGGAACGGCTGCGGAATGTCCATCAGCGGGGTGACGTCGCGCACCGGGCGGATGTCGACCTGGCTGCCCGGCAGGAAGGCCACGGCGCCCGACAGGTCGACGGTGAAGCCGCCCTTGACGCGGCCGAAGATGACGCCTTCGACGCGGGCCGACTTAGCGAATTCGGTTTCCAGCTTGTCCCATGCGGCTTCGCGGCGGGCGCGGTCGCGGCTGAGCATCGCTTCGCCGTTCGCATTCTCGACGCGGTCGACATAGACTTCGACTTCGTCGCCGACCTTCAGGTCGGCCTTCTGGCCCGGCGCAGCGAATTCACGCAGCGGCACGCGGCCTTCGGACTTCAGACCGACGTCGATGACCGCCAGGTCATTCTCGATGCCGGTCACGGTGCCGATCACGACGCGGCCTTCAAAGCCGTCCGCCTGACCGAGGGTCTGTTCGAGCATTGCCGCGAAATCGTCGCGGGAGGGAGTTGCCGAAGTGGCCATAAAAAAGTGGTTCCTAGTTTCGTTCTTTCCGGCCGGTCGGTTGGCTCCGACGGTCTTTAGGGCCAGAAACGCCGCGGCGGCCCCATGCCGGTCGCAGCATCCGTCGGACGGGTTCAGGGGAGGCAGACTCACCGCGCCGAAACGCGAAAAGGGCGCATGGAATCGCGATTCCAGCGCCATCCTCCGCAAGCACCCGCTCGCAGGACGCGCGCGCCTTAGCGGGAACGGTGCGATTTCGCAAGGTTTTACGCGGGCGGCGGGGGATTTGCGGAGGGGCTTACCCCGCCGCGCTTTCCGCCCCGGCCTGGCGGCGTTCGACCAGCTCGATTGCGCGCTGGACGGCGGCGTCGATCGACAGGAAGCTGGTGTCGAGCGTCGCGGCGTCCGGCGCCACGGCGAGCGGGGCTTCGCTGCGGCGCGAATCGCGTTCGTCGCGGGCGCGGATGTCGGCTAGCACCTTGTCGAGGCTGGAGTTCGCCCCGGCCTTGCGCAGCTCCAGGTGGCGGCGCTGGGCGCGTATCATCGGCGTCGCCTTGATGAACAGCTTCACATCGGCGTCCGGGGCGATCACCGTCCCGATGTCGCGGCCGTCGAGCACCGCGCCGCCCGGCTGGTGCGCAAACTTCTTCTGCCGGTGGAGCAGCGCCGCGCGCACCAGTGGATGCGCCGACACCACCGAGGCCACCCGGCCGACTTCATCGGTGCGAAGCCAGGGATCGCCCAGCAGCGCATCGTCGAACCCGCAGGCCGACACCGCATCGGCTTCTTTCTCGGGATCGAGTTCCTCGCGCAGCACTGATGCCGCCACCGCGCGGTAGAGCAAGCCGGTATCGAGGTGCGGCAGGGCATAATGCCGGGCCAGCGCCCGGGCGATTGTGCCCTTGCCCGATGCAGCAGGGCCGTCGACGGCGATAATCATGCCGCCAATTCGCGGCGCACTTGCTTTCCGTCAAGGGTTTAGCGACCAGTGGGGAACTCGGTATCATATTCCCACACTTCCCATCATCTGCGTAGTTGCAACTCATTCCTGACCAGAATGGGCGCCAATTCGGTCTGGGCTGGATACTGTTTCGCCCATGCTTCGATATTGGCGGCCCAGTTGACGTTGATCGAATAAGTGACCGTACGGCTTTCTACCCCGTCCATCGACACCAGCAGGCTGGGTGCAGCCAGCGCCTTCACCAATTGTCCAGCATTGCGAATGCTGGTTTCCAACGCGAGCAGATAGGCATTTTGCGGACGCACCAGCACGACATTACCGCCAAATAGTTGCAGTCCGCAGCACGGCGCATTGCTGGTGCCAGGGCTAAGGGTGGTCGTCAGCCCGCAAGTAAACTGCACATCCGAAGTGTTTTCCAGCGTGATTCGGTCGGCGGCGCCGGCCTGGACCACCTTTCCCAGGCCCGTCGAATTGACCAGCAGTGTCTGGTTCAATTCTATTGGATAGGTCGCGATAGGTGTCACGATCGAGGGTGGTACTGCGTTGGCGGGCAGCGAGGTGAACGCCGCTACGCCTGGCTGGATCGTCAGAGGAATCGTTTGAGTCAACGAATCGACCACGCAACAGATCGCCGGCCAGCCCGCGATGTTCGTTGATGTGGCGCGGAAGACATAAAGCCTGAAGCCGTTGTCGACGAGCGTCTGAACATCCTTCGACGCGATGCTGACGGTGAGAGTCTGGTCGGCCACGGCGTCTCTGACAGTCGTGATACGGTGCGGTGCCCGGGGGCGCAGCGCGCCCCCGGGCGGGTGGTCACTTGAAGTCGGACGTTGGTCCCGAGTGCACGACGTCGCCGGGAAACTGATACAGCAAGTTCGTGGCCGTATTGGTCGCGATGATCGTCGACTTCGTGCCGACTTGCGGCAGGTCGCCAGACTCGAAGGTGCCGCAGGAGAACACGCCGGCCGATGACATCGTGCCCGTGCCATTGGAAAGATAGCCGGAATGCCCGGTGACAGGCGTCACCTTCACATTTTTATAGGTGCCTTCGGGCGGCAAATAGTTGGGGTCGGTGTCGGCCGCCAGTGCCAGCGCTGCGGCATGATGGAGTCGCGCAGACTGGACGCCGGCTGCAGCAGCGTCGGCGAGGGCGCTGCTGGAATTGATCAGCAGCGGCGCCAGGTCGGTGCTGGCCGGATACTGCTTCGCCCAGGCATCCGTGTTTGCTTTCCAGTTGGTGTTAATGTCGTATTTGACCGATCGTGTATTATTGGGTGCGCCCGTCAGGTCGACCAGCAGCGACGGCGCGAAGGCCTGATAGACCACGGTGCCGGTGTTTTTCGCATCGGTTGCGAAGGTCAGCAGCACTTTCTCGATCGGCTGGATCACGTCGAGGTTGCCGCCGAATAGTGGCACTGCGCACAGAATATTGGTTCCAGCACTCGAAGTCTGCGAAATGCCGCAAGTGAAGCGAGTCTCTGTCAGATTGTGGATGTCGATCGCTCCCGTTGTGCCGGTCCGCACGACGGTGCCGGTTCCTGTGACGCCCGTTACGTTCAGGGTTGAGCCCAGATCCATGTCGTAGGTTCAGGACTCACTGATCAGAGCCAGAAGATGACGGTGGCAGCGAGTGCAATCGCCGATAAGAAGACGGTCGGGCAGCGGTCGTAGCGGGTGGCGACGCGGCGCCAGTCCTTCAGACGGCCGAACATGATCTCGAT
>NZ_JBQUYT010000016.1:0-26326 GCF_056314225.1 Sphingomonas sp. DMC6 | reverse complement strand
CTCACCGGCGGATTTCCATCAAGGCCAGCGGTAACCAAAAAACCGCACAAACAGGCCGGACATATGAAAGCAACCGAACAAAACCGTCTCGACAAAATGCCCTTGCCAAGGGGGCGTCCACATATGAATCACATCAGCACGAACAAGGGAATCCCCAACGATTCAATTCGTGTGGAAACCGCTCTAATCGCTCGTGGAGGAAAATCAGGGGGTCACGTCAGTAGGAGCCTCCGGGAAACCTGGGATGGCTCAAATCCCAAAAATCACGATTCTGCCAAAAGTAGCGTCGGACAGGATCGCAACGTTTGGACGCCGCCCAATTTCTCCGCGCCCCCTCCAATGACTGCTTGGCAGAAACCCGTTTCAACGATTCCCAAACAAAAGAAAGACCCGGTTCTTAAAAATCCAACTTCCAGACTGGGGGTTGTAACTGAATACGTTGCACCCTCTCGCGTTGAAAGGGGCGCGCTCAAGGCGCAATGGTCTACCGCCACCCAATTCTATGTCGAGATTGCACTCCTCTTCAGGCTCGACAAAGTTGGTAATTAACGCAAATCTATAACGCCCTGTAATAGCATCAATATGTGCTTGAACGATGTCGTTCGGTAGGTGCTGCAAGACCTCTTTGCAGATACAGAGATCCCCACCAGGCAACTGCTCAAGGTCTGTGAAGTGCCGAAACTCCACGTTGGTAGAACCAAAGCGCTCTTTATTCCGGTCTACAAGCCACCGCACAACGTCGAGACCAATGTAATGAATGCCTGTCCAGTCCATAAATTGAGTCGACTGCCAGTCCCCACAACCTAGGTCAGTCACAGACGTTATTTCATTTTCCGAAATAAATTTCGACAAAAACGCTCTATATTCAATTGTGTGTTTCGGTAGGGAGCCCGGACCAGAGCCGTTTGTCCACTCGTCTCTTTGGTATATTGACCCGAATTTCTCTTGCAACGGCCCAAAATCCACTTCCCCTACTCCTGATATTGCAACAACCTCACAGCCACAGAACTACGCTAAACGATGGTGGAAGCGCAATTTCTGTTATTTTTATTGTTCGTCTCCGGGGAGCGTGTCAGGTTCCCGCCCCCCCCTATCAACAATCATGAGCTACGATGCGCGCCACAAGGAACAAGTGTCGCAGGATTTTGCGACGGCGCGGTACGAACGGTCGATAAGCATCGAGGGGGGGGATTATAAACATCGTCAACCATGCCACGACCATCGAATAGCATGCTCCCGACCGGCCGATGCAAGGTCGAGCGGCTCGCGCCTGCCCGTGGCCGCTTTACCCCGTCACCGCCGGACAATAAGTCCGAACGGCACCTGCTGCTCATGCGTTTCCCACCCCGGTGGGAAGCGCAATTGCGCCACGTCGCAACCATGGCCCAGCACCTTCAGTGCAATTCGCTGGATTGCCTGCCGATCTGGTATGTTCCTGTCAACGTTCGACACTGCTGGGGTGCATGGGAATAAGAATATGCCGATGCCGCCCCGAAGCAGATAGGTCACCCGATCGATCACCAGCTTTTCAAGTGCTTTAGGAGAATCGACCTCTTCAGGCTTGCTGCAGGAGACGACAAAGTCGAACGCACCCGACGTTGACGTCCGCACCGCCTCGCCGATCAGGCAGCCGCGTTCCGCCAGTGCCTGCGCAAGTGCGCTGGCTGACAATCCCGAAATCAGTCCCGTGGCGCCGGGCATCGCCATCCTGTAACTGGTCAAGATCTGATACGCAAAGGCCTGCGACCATCGCTCGTCGGGGTACGTGGGCGAGAACAGGATCTCCGGCAAGTTGCCCCAGACGGGTTCCTGCATTTGGTGCGCGGTCATCGGCTGCGACACCGGGGTGGCGAGAGTCGGCTCCCGTACTTCACTAATACGCGAGTTCTTCGGAAACGCATCCGTGACGAATCGGGAGGTTTCCAGCGAGTCCGAGACATAGCTTGCGGAATCGTCGTCGCCCAGTTCCTCGGCATGCACTTCGATGCCGGCGGCGCGCAGATCGGAGGCTTCTCCGAACCTGCCGTAGAGTGCGTAGACCACGCCCGGGAGCGCGGCAATCCGCAAGGTAAGGAAAAGATCTCCGTCCACCCCCCCCACCGGCTCGCGAAGGCCGGCAACCATAACCGCGTCCATCCCGGCGTTCGGCCTGAAGGCATGAACCCGCAAAGTCAGTTCGCCCATACTGGCCTTCGCGGCAAACAGTCGAACACGATACATCACAGTGCCCGGTAAAAATGCCGTATAAGGCGTGTGGAAACAGTAATAAGGATCTGGCCCGCGATCTTCGCCACCCCAGCCCCTGATAGCGCTCGAATATTGCGGCCAGAACGCGAATGGCTCGAGCTCTCTTATAGAGATATTTCCATTTTCATCGGAAGCGCAGTCGGACACTTAAATTTCCTGTGCATACATCGTCATCAGGCGTTCATCGAGCATATAGCACGCTAGTTGAGTAGGGGAGCAAGCACTTGTTTGTGCTTTCCACATTGGCTAGGTGGCGCCGGGAGCGGCAATACGACAGCGGGGAAATTTTCGTACGTCTCTGCCGTTCCGCCTGCGCGCAAACGTCATTCTCGCTGGCAGATGTGGATCGTTAGCGGGCGTGGCCGGCAGCGCCGACAATTTTGCTGGTGGAAGGGTAATCGGTGCGTGGAATTTTCAAGAAGCTGACGGGCGACAACTCGCAGTTAATCACGCACACGGCTCCTGAACCCACCGTGGCGCGGACACCGTACGCGGCACCACTCTGGCTGCTGGCGCCGCCTGCCGAACCTGAAGTTCCTTGGGTCTGGCAGACGCCCACGCTCGAGGCGCCCCTTTCTCAAATGTGCACGAGCGAGCAGATGCACGGAGAACGGTACGAGGCGCTCTGCCGGAAAGCCGGGATGCATCCTTCCGCGCATCGGAAGGTCTGGGAATTCATCTACATCTACGCTGTGTTCGAGAGCTTAGGCCTACTGGGTGACGGGCGGCGTCTTCTCGGCTTCGGTACCGGCAGCGAAACGCTACCCTCCGCATTTGCGGCGCAGGGCACGCACGTGGTTGCAACGGATGCCCCAGCCGAGCTAATCAAGGACATGGGCTGGGATACCACCAACCAGCATAGTGTCACTGCGGACACGCTGTACCGAGACTACCTGCTAACCCGCGAAGCGTTCGATCGCCTGGTACGGTTCGAACCAGTGGACATGAACAAAATTCCTAATGAATTTGAAAATTTCGATGGATGCTGGTCTGCATGCGCGCTTGAGCATCTTGGCAGCATTGACCATGGCCTCCGATTCATCGAGAACAGTCTCGAAACGCTCCGTCCGGGTGGCGTAGCGGTCCACACCACCGAGTTGAACCTCACGTCCAATAGTGTGACGTTCGACCGGGACAACCTCGCCCTTTTCCGCCGCAAGGACTTTGAGCGCCTGGTTGAGCGGCTGGTGAAGCTCGGGCACGAGGTCGCTCCACTGAATTTTCATCCGGGTACCGGAGAATTCGACCAGCACATCGACCTGCCGCCCTACGGCTTGCCACATTTGAAGCTGCAGATCGCAGAATATGTGACGACGTCCTTCGGCCTCATCGTGCGCAAGCGCGGTTAGGGGGACTGCGCAAGCGAGACAGGGAAGGTTTGATACTTCCTTCTCCAACGTTACAGCAACACGCTTCCATCCGGCATCTGGGGCGAGGCGCTGGATCTGTGCATAGGGTTACGATCGATGGACGCCACGAATCTCCTTAGTAAAATCGGGCCGACGCGCCGTCCCCGATTTGATTTCAATCGGTTGGTGAGGGTACTGCACCCCTATCGATGGCTCCTTCTGTTTGTCGTGCTCCCAACGACGGTCTCGGCGGTGTACCTGTACGCCTTTGCCTCTGACCAGTATGAGTCTAGTTCCGATTACATCGTCCGGCGTGCGCAATCCTCGACCCGAGGGCAATTGGGCATGGGGCAGATCTTCGGTATTCCGATCGGCGCCGATCAAAGTCGATCCGATGCATATTTTGTCGAGGAATATCTGCTATCACACGACGCGGTAGAAAACCTGCGGCTTAACGATAGACTCGTGGAGCGCTACCGGCGGCCGGGTACGGATGCATTGAGCGCGCTTTGGTACGCAAACCCCTCGCCTGAGACTTTGTTGGACTATTTTCGGCGGCACGTTACGGTAACCCAGGAAGACAGTTCGGGCATCTCTCATCTTCGGGTAACCGCGTTTACCCCAAGCGATGCGCTTGAGATCAACCGCAAGCTTCTCGCGATGGGCGAGACCCGCATCAACGAAATCAACGCGCGCACGTTCAAAGATCAGGTCTCGAACGCCTTGAAGGATATGCGGGACGCGGAAACGGCTTTGGCCGCCCTGCAGGGGCAACTCACCTCGTTCCGGCAGGAGCAACGGGATCTCGACCCCGCGAGTTCCGGGCGGGCGCAGATCGGCATGGTAACGGGTGCCACTTCGGAACTGTTGCTAGCGCGGTCCAAGCTGCAGAGCATGCAGCGCTTTTTGAGCCCTACCAGCCCGCAATATATAGCGCTCAAGTCGCAGGTGGCTGCACTCGAGGCGCAGATTGCCGGGCAGGCATCGGAGATCGCCGGCGCCGGGCCTTCGATTGCCGGGAAGTTGGGGGACTATGAAGGTCTGCTCATTCGCAAGGAGATTGCGTCGCAGCGATTCGCAGCGGCATCCGCAAGCTATGAGAGCGCCAAGGCCGAGGCGCTGAAGCAACAATTGTACCTGACGCGGATCGTCGAGCCGAATATGCCCGTAAAATCTTTGTATCCTAAGCGTGGGCAGACGATCGCGACGATCTTCTTTGCTCTAATCATCGCATATGCCATCGGTTGGCTACTGCTCGCCGGCGTTAAGGAGCACACGGTCTGACCCGCCGTCAGGGGCACGGGTGCTGCTGGTATCGGCTAGCCTCCCACAGCCCCGGGGAAGCGGGCGCGCTTGCGACTGACGACTAAATGAAGGCCACCTCTAGGCAAAGGCCAGCCGCGAATTCGTCCCAGGTCGTCGCATGCGGAAACGGCCCCCCAGAACGCTGCGCAGGCAGCGCGACAATTTCCCGGACCAGCGCACCCGGATCGTGTGGATCGAAAAGCCGGGCGCGTAGGGGGTCCCGTGTAGCGATTTCTTGATGGGCGGGAATGTCCGACAGCAGCACGTTGCACCCGCGGGCCAAGGCCTCTGCGGGCACCAGGCTGTATCCCTCCGCGAACGACGCGCAAATCACCGCTTCAGCGTTATCGACCAGCAGCGCGACTTCGCGGTCATTGAGGCCGGAGACCTCGATTACATCATCGCTGATGTCTGTCATCGTATCGAGGTCGTGGAACGTCGCTTGGGCGGACCATCCGCGGTTTCCGGCAAGAACCAGTTTCGGGACGTTCCCGCCAGCGACGGAGGCCAGGACACGCCAGGCCGCAAGAATTCCTGCCACGTTCTTGCGGCCTTCGATCGTCCCCACGACGAGGAAGAACGGCACGCGAATGCCGAGCGCGTCGTCCGCCGGGGGCAGGGGTAACCCAGTGCCGCCGATGCGGCCGGAACCGAGCCGATGAATCCCGATAGAGGGCGTCGGCAGGTGCCGCGCCGCAAAATACGCCCTAATACGGTCGGCGGTGTATTGCGAGTTTACGTGGACCCGAGTCGCAAGATTTGAGACGACCTGCATCCGCGCCATATGACTTAAGCGCGCGCCGTCGCTGCAATATTGCGGAAAGTCGACCGGGATCATGTCATGGATGAAGACCGACATGGGGATGCCGAAGTCACTGACCCAGCTGAAAGCGCGCGGGTTGTGCAGGCCAAGATGCGAGCAATGGAGAAACCTGATTCGGCGCGGATTGACACGAAGCGCGCGGTTCAGCCGCAAAGCGCCTCTGATCGCTCGTGTCGCATCAGTGATCCTTCCCCAGGCCGCACTCTTCGAAGGTTGCGGTGCCGCCAGCCGCCAAGCGCCCTTCGGGCGTTGTCTCGGGGGCGCCGCATTCAAGATGTCGACAAGCCGGTACAGCACGGCACCAGGCCCTGCATCGACAAGGCGGGTCTGGCGCATCTTGGTCAAGGCACGCGCCATCTGCGGGCGCGACACAAGGCCCCGCCACCAGGGAGTGCTGATGAGAAATTCCGCGTCCGGTGCGCCTTGGGCGCTGCAGAGCCAACTTGCGATGGCGAACTCGACCCGGTCGATGCCGGTCAGCACGCCTTGGTTGCGACGACGGAGTAAGGAGGTCGCGTCGAGAATGATAATGGGCGGCTCGCCCTGACCGGCGTCGTTTTGTTGATCAATCATGCATTAACCCAGCGCAAGCATTTTTTACGACCCCAGCCGATACGGGCTCCCGCCGGGTTCATTCAATACATCTGCCGGCAAGATTTTGCTGTTGCCTCGCACGGGCGCCGTCGGCAATCGGCTTCTCGGCTGGCAAAATCCAATTGCCATCTGGCAGCCCCCAAGCCGTTGGCCTATGGCGCGCTTGCGGCAAAAAGCAGCCACAGGCCAAATGCCCTGTCGGCTTGCGAGCTGCCTGGTTAAGTATGATGCTTCGCTAGACGCGCGCACACAAGCTTAGGTGACAACATTTGTCTCGTTCTGACTATCTGAAACGCCCTACCTCGATGTGGCGACAAAACCGCAACGCGGGAAGGGGCCTTGCCTTAGTTTCGGCTCTAGCCCTCGCGAGCTGCGCCTCGCTCCCTAGCAGTGGCCCCACGATGGGACGCATTGAGCGCGAAGCGCGCCCGGACGCTCCCGGCGTCGGGTTTCAGATCCAAGATATCACGACGGAAAATGTAACCTCTACCAATCTGCCCGATCCGCTGGTCACCGACGGGTTACGAAATTTGGCGTCGGACGCAGCCATGCAGTCGTCGGACGTGATACGCCGGGGGGACTTGCTCTCGATCTCCATTTTCGAAGCAGGCTACTCGCTGTTCAGTGGCGGTAGCATCGACCCGCGGGGGGACGAGCCTGGCGCCCGCGAGCGGAAGATCCTGAGCACGGTAGACGATGAGGGCAACATCACATTGCCCTATATCGGCAGCCTCCACGCCGAGACTATGGTGCCCTCCCAGCTCGAGAAGTCGATCAACGCACGCATGCGGGGGCTGTCGCAAAGCCCTCAGGCGCATGTGTCGATCATGGAGAGCGTGTCCAGCAGCGCCTATATCAGTGGTGCCGTCGTCAAGCCAGGTCGCTTCCGACTTACCGCCGATCGGGAACGCCTGCTGGATCTCGTCGCGCTTGCCGGCGGGCCGAATACCGAACCATCGGACATCGAAGTACGCTTGGTGCGTGGTAAACTAACGGCCTCCACACGACTTGGATCGCTCCGCGCTGACGATGCTAACAACATTGTCCTCATGCCTGGAGATCGGGTGGAGCTCATAAAACGCGTGCGCTCCTATACTGTGCTTGGTGCGTCGGATCGCGTGAATCAAGTGGCCTTTGGCCCTGGGGAGCTTTCGCTTGCCGAGGCGATCGCGCGTGCAGGGGGGGCCGCCGACTCCCGCGCCGATCCCCGCGGCGTCTTCGTCTTCCGACTCGTCGATGCGGGAGGCAGTCCCAAGCCGATCCTGTATCGGCTCAACATGATGCGTACCGAGAGTTACTTCCTCGCGCAGCGCTTTAGAATGCGAGGAGGTGACTTGCTGTACTTCTCGAACTCCCGAAGCAATTTGCCAAGCAAGCTCGTGAATATCATCAACCAACTTGTCAGCCCCGCAGTGACGGCTAAAGTTCTTACAAATTGACGGCAGTCCCGACTGACGAGCATGATGAAGGTGTAAGTGATTTGCGCATCGCGATAGACGGCTATAATTTAGCAATGCCCAATGGTACGGGTGTGGCAACGTACGGGTTCAGCTTGGCGAAAACCCTAGCCGAGATGGGCCACCAAGTCGAAGGCGTCTTCGGCTTAGATGTCGGCCGGCCGCAGGAAACGCGGGAGTTGCTATTCTACGACGCAATCGGTCGAGAGCGCAAAATAAAGCGCAAAGATAAATGGCGCCATATCTATGGTCCCGTTGCACACCCTTCCAGCACAGTCAATCTTCTGGACGTTCCGATCACCGATCTGGTAGAAAAGCGCAATTTCGTCGACCGGCTCCCCCGTTTTTCGCGATTAAGCTGTTACCCCTTTTTGTTCGAGATGGCGCTAGCTCGACTGGAAACTCGCGGCGTATTCACAACCGTGCGCGTGCCAAATCCTCCGGACATCATGCACTGGACCTATCCGGTCCCGGTGCGGATGGCCGGGTGCCGTAACATCTACACCATCCACGACCTCGTCCCGCTGCGATTGCCCTACACGACCCTAGACGACAAGCGATTATATTACCGCACGATCAAGAAGTGCGTCGAAACCGCAGACCAAATCTGCACGGTTTCAGAGGCGAGCCGCAACGATATTATTTCTAGATTTGATATTGACGGCAAGAAAGTATCGAATACCTATCAGGTAAGTCCCATTCCTGACGAAATTAAAGACAGTACGCTAGAGGACGATGCCGTGATCGTCTCACGCCTCTTCGGCCTCGAGTCCAAGAAATATTTCCTGTTCTTTGGCGCGCTCGACCCGAAGAAAAACATCGATCGCATTCTGGATGGGTACCAAATTTCCGGATCGAAGCTGCCGCTCGTAGTGGTGCTGGCCCGGGACTGGGGCATGCACCGAGGCAACACCGGGGTGCGCGATCCCTTTGCGGGGCGTGATTGCAGCCGCATCATCCGCCTGACCTATCTTCCGCGGGCACTTTTGTTCCGCTTGGTGCGCGCCGCACGCGCCGTGGCCTTTCCCTCACTCTTTGAAGGTTTCGGTTTGCCCGCTTTCGAAGCCATCCAGCTCGGAACGGCGGTGATCGCGTCCAACGTATCGTCGTTACCCGAAGTCGTCGGGGACGCAGGGCTACTTGTCGACCCTTACAGCGTCACGGAAATCGCCGGCGCCTTCTTGACGCTCGACCACAACGAAGACTTAATTGCGCGGCTCTACCACGCCGGTCCGCGACAAATCGAAAAGTTTGCCTCCGCCGAGTATGCGCGCAGGCTTTCAGATATGTATGCGCTCGCGCTCGAATGATTGCTGACATGTCTTTAATGTGCCGTGTACACGCGCGCGATTTTTTGCCCTGAGGCACTGCCATGAATCCGACTGCTCGATCGAATTTACGCGGTAACTTTGCCGAATCGCTACTTCGCCAACTGAACGTAATTCAGGCGATTGCATTGCGAGAGTTGCAGAGTCGCTTTGGCCGACACAATATCGGCTATCTCTGGATGATCGGGGAGCCAATGATGTTGGCCACCGTCATGAGTACTATTCATGAAGTTGGTGGAATTGGACCAAAGATCCCAGGCATTCATCCATTTGCTTTTACACTTTTGGGCTACAACATATTCATTATATTTCGGAATGTATTCAATCGGGCGGATCATATTCTGGATCATTCTTCGCACCTTTTTTATCATCGCATCATTTCGCCGACAGATGTCGTTATCGGAAAAAGCATGGTCGAGATGATCGGCACGATATCGTCCCTAGCCGTTCTGATGAGCGTCGGGGTAGCGCTCGGGGTAGCCAATATACCTGTTCGACCATTTTATCTTTTGGTTGCCATCATGTGCATGTGCTGGCTCTCTCTCGCATTGTCGATGGTGATTGCCGCTTATACCTACGAAAGCCATTTTTTAAGTAGATTTGTACATCCGTTCAGTTACTTTATGATTCCGTTGAGTGGCGCATTCTTTACAATGACCGCGTTACCGGAATGGGTTCGTCCAATTTTCTCGTGGAATCCGCTCATGTGCATTTTCGAAATCGCACGATACGGTCAATTCGAAGTGGCGAGTGACAAGTATATCTATCCGGGATATATTTGCGCGTTCAACGCATTCTTCACCTATTGGGGATTGCTTGGGCTCCGCTTGGTTCGCCGTCGTATCAGCGTGGCGTAAATGCGGGCCCTACCTACATCTAGGACTGGAACCCATAGACGGGGATCTCTCGGCGCGAGAGATGTGATTCACCCTGCACGTTGAAGTGGAGGGTGAATTGCCGGGAGAGTTCTGGCTGAACGACGAGCAGGGGGAACGGCTACGGCCGTTGCTGCCAAATAAGCCGCGAGGTGTTCCGCGGGTGGACGACCGCCGGGTGATCAGCGGCATCGTCCATGTGCTGCAGGCGGGCTGCCGTTGGAACGACGCATCGAGCGCCTATGGTCCGTACAAGACGCTGTACAACCGGCATAAGCGTTGGTCAGAAATGGGCGTCTGGCAGACCGTGTTTGAAGCGTTGGCCGGCACAGACTAAGGCCCTGACCGACAGCGTGCATGTGAAGGCTGGCGTGCGCCCGTGGAATGTGATCGATTTTTGGCACAGTCCGCTTCGAAGGAGTCGGACAGAATGAAGCGCAGCAGGTTCAACGAAGAGCATACCACCGCGATTTGGAAGGAGAAGGAGTTAACACCTGCAACGGCGGACGTGTGCAGACGCCATGGGCTCAGCTCGGCGACGTTTTTTACAAGTGGAAGGCCAAGTATGGCGGTCTGGAAGTGTCCGACAGGGCCCCGATTGTGCCGCCCGCTCCTGACGGACGCACGAGGTCAGGCGTTTGATTTGACCTGGGCTTGCGGGATCGCCAGAAGATCCGGCAGCGCGGATCAGACGAAGATGCTGGCGGGAGTACCTGCCCGCATACCAACAGGATCATGGGCGGGACCAATGCTCGTTAGCGACGATTCCGTATGAGGTTTTGGAAGCGCAATCGCCATCGGGCGAAGGGAGACGCGGCACGGGACAAGCGTGATTGGCCGGCCGCCGCTCGGGCTTACGAGCGGTATCTTTCCCATAACCCTGGGGACGCAGCAATCTGGATTCAGCTCGGGCATGCGTGCAAAGAATGTGAGCGATTGTCGGCGGCGCAAATCGCCTACCAGCGTGCATTGTTTCTTCGACCCCACGATGCCGACCTGTTCGTTCAAATGGGGCATTTGCACCGCCGGTTCGGCGACCCCGCTGCTGCGCTGAGCGCCTACCGACGTGCACTCGAACTTGACCCCGCGCTTAGTAGCGCCCGCGAGGCGATTTCCACGCTCGAAATCCCCGATGCACCGGAAAGTGCGGATATCCTCGCTTGCATGGAACGCGCCCTCAAAACGCTCTCTGGCCGCGTTGAATTGATAGAACAGGCAATCCGGGAGCGGTGCTTGCCGGCAGCGCAACCGCGACAAACGGGAAGCGACGCGTGGGCGCCCTCCGATCGCGTTGTGGATCGCCCCTGAGTGCCCGAGGGTGGCCGGGGCCAGCGATAATCCGCCGCCGCAGTCGCAACAGCAGAGTGCCAGTGCAAATCAATATCCGTTACGCTAGCCAGCCCTTCGTATATCGAAACCATCTCGAAAATTTAGCATAGTCTTTTTCGTGGACCAACGCATTCTGTAGCCAGCCTAGCTTGGGCAAGTTGTCATCTTCGGCTTTCAACGCATAGGCTCTCATCGTTTGATAATGACCGTGTCGAATGAAGCTTCCGCACTGGAACTCTGCCAGCGCGTCCAGTAAATCTTCGTCGTGAATGCCATGTTCCGAGCAGAAACTATTCAGCGCGGCACGCTTGAATCGATACTTCCGTGGGTCCCATTGCGTGCTGTTGCCGCGGATGCGGTAGCGAATCGAACTTTGATCGAGGTTGGCGCAGGTTATATTAGGTATCAAGCGGCCCCAAAGGTCATAATCCTCTTCAAAGAAATGATCCTCGTCGTATCTGTACAGCCCCTCGTCGACCAGATGCCGCTTGAACATCAGCGTCGGATGAAAAAAGGGATTATTGACCAGAAACTCATCCAGGATTGCCGTGTGAGACAATGGGCTGCGGAATACCCCTTCATGATCCCCAAATGCATCTACTCCGGTGCCTACAAGGTCTACTTCCGGATTTAGTAGGAGAAAGCGAACCTGGTCGAAAATTCGCCACTTATAGGCAATGTCGTCCGCGTCCATTCTGCCGATGAAAGCACCTTTTGCCGCGCGCACGCCATCGTTCAGCGCTCTGGCAATGCCAAGCTTTGGCGGTAGCTCGATGATCCGCACGCGTTCACTCGCAAACATCTGAACGATCTCGAGCGTATTGTCGACAGATCCACCGTCAACAACGATCAGCTCGAAATTCTCATACACTTGTTCAGCGAGACTGAACAGTGTCTCGCCGATGAACTCGGCAGAGTTCATCGTCGGCATCACCAACGAAACGAGCGGGAACTTCATCTTTCTATCTTTCCTCGATGCCTTCTCAGGCTTTCGTTTGCGGGAGCGGGTTTTCCAACGTCATGCCTTCGACTTGGCGAGCGATTTGAGCATAGATGGATTTAGAGGATTTGACGAAATCGAGATCGATATTGTCCAGCCACGATCCGGTCGCCCCGTTCCAGAGATGGAAGCACCAGGCGGTTGCGAGATCCTGCTGGTAGGTAGCACCGGCATCGCTGAACAGGGTCTTCCGGATAGAGTGCCACAGCGGATAGAAGAACGATCGATAGTCCAAGATCTCGATCTCGTCGGGATGTGCCGCAGCCAGCCGAACTGGCAGCTTCACCGAGTGGTAATCCCAAAGATCGTCCCGCCCCTTAGAGCGGAAATAGTCATACTCGCCAAGCCAGCGCGTCAGGAAGCGTGCGTTCGCCTGACCCATCATGACCGCGTTGCAGAGACCGGACGACGAATCCGGGCCGGCGGGCTGCACGGCCATGACGAACTCATGTTCGCGCAGGTCTTCGAAGCTACGCTGCGTGATGGTATCCACATCGAGATATAGGCCGCCGATCTCATGTAAAACGAGCATCCGAATGATATCGGCCTTGTGCGCATAGTGGTACAGCCGCGCATTGCCGAAATAATCAAAGTCATCCAGAAGGACAACCGACACCTGCTCCTTCACTCGATCCCAATTCGGCCCAGACGGTTCATGCTGTGTGTAATAGAATGCCTTCCACCCCGGATTGAAGTGCAGGGCGGAACGGATCGCCATACAGGCGTAGTAGGGCAAGTCCCCCTTTTCCTTGAACCCGAAGACAAAGTGCAACAGGCGCGGCGTCAGCCCGTCTGCTTCCTGGGTTCGGAACTGGCGGACTTGCGCTAGAAACGCAGCTAGCGCGTCCGTCGAACGGTCACGCCGAGCTGCATCGAGCTTTGCTTCGGCAACATTGATCGCGCGGTCCCGCGGCGGAATGACAAGTTGGATTCCGGGGGACAAGCGTTTGAGTTCGGCCAGCGCATCTTCCCGATAGGGATCGCGTGCGCACGCCAATTCGAAGGCCGCAATCGCGTCGGAAATCCGGCCCTCAAGCTTAGCTAGATGCCCCAACTGAACTTGAAGATCAGCGTCGTCGGGCATCAACGCTTCGGCTTGCGTGTAAGCGGCTGCGGCCCCGGCAAGGTCGCCGTTCTCCTTCCGGCAATTGCCCAGTTGCACCCAAATAGACGCATGTTTAGGGCGAGTATCTAGATATGCTTGATACCACATAGCCGCTTCGGCCCAACGGGAGGCGTCCCGCGCGGCGTCTCCGCGGCGCCGCAGTTTCTCGTCCTTGTGCCTGAACAGCATCGCGCTCACCCTAGGATTTTATTATTGACCGAATTACGCGGTTAGAGCGGCTTATATTTGAATGCGCCCAAATACAAATCGGGCCGTAATGGGTTGTTCGGTGCATCAAGTCGCGTCGGGAACAGTTCGTCCGTCGTTTCGAAGCTGTAGCGTGCGCGATTGGCGAATGAAATTTCGAGAGTGCCTGGGAAGTATACGTTGCCAATTACTGCCATCGGCGACCAGTTATTTGCATGAACATGGTAGACGCCGAAAAGCTGCGTAACTTTTTTCAGAACACGGGTAGCACGCATTAGCCAATAAGGATCAGTCGCCCGATCGAAGTCGTGAAATTCGATCAAAATTTGCGAAAACCGCGCGAGATCTTGCGGCGAGCAAGCGTCAAGCACGTCCCACTCTGCACTTTCAATGTCGATTTTCAATATAACGGACGAATCGCGATTGATCCCTGCATCTTTTAAGATGCCAGGAATTGAGGCTCGTTCCTCGTCGTCCACATCCGGCGTTATCATCTTTTTGTAGAAGCTGACCAGAGGGTCGTCGACCGGCGACTGGGCTACCGAATGATCGAATTGACGAACGGAAATTCCGCGCGCGGCCATATCTACGTCCCAGTCAGCGTTGATATCAACACCGAATGAGAGTGCCAGTTCGATCGACGCGAAGTCATCGAGCATGACATATCCGCCATCCGTTTCACTTCCGGCGCGAAACTTGGGATGGCCTACCACTCGTTCTGGCGTGAACATTGCAGCAAGTTGTAGGAAGGGCTTTTGTCTCGCGTGATCGCGTGCGAGTGCGACAAGTTGGTCGTGGTCCATGATTGTCCTCTATTTAAATCACGCCATAATACTAAGATTTAAGCAAAGTGCGTGAGTTTTGGTATTCTGACGGCCGCGCACCATCCTGTGTCTCGTAAATTATACTACCGCCTTCGCCTGAGTATGGCTGATACTTAGCGCCAAATTCTCTTAGATTCTGACGGAATCTTATTGGATAGACGCCGCCAGAAGCTTAAATCACACCGATGATTTAGAGTGAGTCGCAAATTTAGAACCAAAAGAAGAAACGGCGGTAGTAATAATTTTCGATCTGTAATCAAAAACCGAGCCTAATTATCAGATGCCTGCAAGTTGAAGCAATTTGTTTCGCTTCGCGGTGCGCGATGCTGGCGTTATTCCTTCGGAAATATCGTGACGGTTCCCCAGTACGTTACGTCATGTGGCGGCATCACAAAGCGCCGAATGGGATCGTCCCAGTCATGCACTAGATAAGCAGGGTAATAGCGATCGAGGTCTGCAATCGCGAATCCCTTGCCCCGCTTCCGCATCTCTGGCCATTCTGCGGCGGCGTCGCCGGACCAGATCGAATCGTGGAAGAACAAAAATCCACCGGACTTTACGAGCGGAAAGTACAACGAGAATTCGCTCATCGTGTGTTCGTAGGTATAGTGGCTATCGCAGAAAATAAGGTCGGCCTGACGGCCGTTCAGAATTTCCTTGACCTGCCCCAAAATTTCATTGCTCAGGCAGTCGCCACGAAGAGGGTGGTAATCGAACCCGGCGGCTGTAAGTTCAGCGAGAATCTTCGCATCGTTTTCGGGATAGGTTTCAAAGTCAATGTCGATGATCGTAGCGCCAGGTGCAAGCTTGGTGCGAGCCAACCAAGCAATGTTACCCTTATCTTGAGTCCCTACTTCGATATAGACTTTTGCGCCGGCAGCCAGCCGAAATGCGCGGGAGATATCGACCATATAGGGGTTGGGGGCGATATCTAGATGGTATTCGGCGCGAACCTTGTTCGCTAGCTCGACATCGGCTTCAATTGCTCGCGCATTGGCCACATCAAGGCTTCGCGGCAAAGCGGTCATGCGGTCTGGATAAAGGATGTTCATGGACTATAGTCTCCCGTAGAGAAATTGTTAAGAAACGCAAAGCAATATTGAGAGCGGTCAGTCCGCGAAAATAATTCTGCTACCGACGTCGTCGAAGGCGAAGTCGATCTGCCGCATCGGCGACAAAGCTCGAACGATATCCCCATGCCGTTCTTCTGGCGCATAGAAGATGAAGAAGCCACCTGCACCGGCGCCGAGGATCTTGCCCCCTTCTGCACCCGCTGCCATCGCAGCGGCATAGGCAGCGTCGATCGCGGAGTTACTGATCCCGCCCGCCATCGTCTTCTTGAGCTCCCAATTTTCATGGAGGATGGCGCCGAACGAATCTATGTCGCCGGTTTGCAATGCGTCCCGCAGCACATAGGTCAGTTCTACCATCCGCTTCATGTTGCGGATCTTGTCGCCATCTGCTCCAATCGCTTGGGCCTGATCCGCAAGAACCGCGGAGGCCGAGCGGGTCACGCCCGTGTAGAGCATCAGTATCCGCCGAGCGATCGTTGCCTTTCGCTCGCGCGGCATGATCACCGGGGAGATCGTCACGCTGTCGTCAGCGTTGAACTCGTACAGGCAGAAGCCGCCATTGGCCGCGGCGTATTGATCCTGTTTGCCGATCGGCTCGCCAAGGAGGTCGATCTCGATATGGCTGGCTTCCTCTGCCAGCTGCCGTGCATTGGCGAAACGTTCTTGGAAGGCATGCAGAACGTTGAGGAGGCCGACGGCGAACGAACTTGACGAACCGAGGCCGGTCCCACGCGACGGAATATCGGCGACGGTCGTGAGTTCGATCCCACCGCAGATCTTCAGGAAATGCATCACCTGCCGTGCCAGCGAATGCTGGATTGCATCGACGCTTTCAACTTCCTCCGTGACCGAATAGGCAAGCCTCACGCCATTATCGAACTTCCTGTTCGCGGTGACATAGATGTGCTTGTCAATGGCGGTGCTGAGTACGGCCCCCCCATGCTCGCGGTAGAACTGCGGAAGGTCGCTACCGCCCCCCACGAAGCTCATCCGCAACGGTGTTCGACTGATGATCATGCTTGTCCCCCATCCCGATCGGCGACGAAGCCGGGGATAACCCAGTCCGCCGCGTGCCGCTGTTCTTCTATCCGTGGTACGTCGATCGACGCCGTGTGACGGACGACGGCAGCTATCTCTGTGCCGGAAGTGCTCCCTTGCAAATAGCGACGAAGACGCTTTTGCCAGACGGGGGCCTGGCACTCGACATAGATGCTGCACGCAGCATCGCCGCTGCCCCTCCAAAGCGTAATAGCGTCCGTTCCGTCGAAGATCAGTACTTCGTCTGCCTCGGGCTGTGAGCCAGGACGAAGTCCATGCGGTTCCGCGAGGCCATCGACACCCAACGACAGCCCGGTGCCGTCCCCAAGGGCGCCTGCCGGTTGCCGTACATGGCGTGCCGCCACACCCTTGTCAGCGAGGGCCTCGCAGAGGACGCGTGCCACAACGGATTTTCCGGCGCGCGGCGGCCCGGCCACGCATACCACCATGCCCGGAACGAGCAATGCCAGCGGCGCCGCCAGCGCGTCCAGCAGCGCCGCGCGGCCCTCCAGGATCAAGTCTACGGCCGCGACGAAATCGTCGACCTCATATGACGGCTGGATCGGTAGCGACGCCGCATCGGTGCCCCCGGTCCGAACCAGTATCGATCGTACGCCGGCTGCGTGTGCTGCGCCGATGTCAGCTGCGCCATCGCCAACCATCCATGATCGCATCGGATCGATCGACAGGTCTGCCATAGCGCGGGTCAGCAAGCCCGGGGCAGGCTTGCGACAGTCGCAGATGCATTTGAGCTCGGCAACCTCGCCCTCGAACCCCTGGTCGGGGTGGTGAGGGCAAAAGTAGATGGCGTCCAAATATGCTCGGTCGAGGCCGATCCGCGTTTCCAGCTTCGCATGGATCGCGGCAAGATCGTCCGGTGTCGCCTCACCGCGTGCCAGCACAGGCTGGTTCGTCGCCAGGACGCAGCGATATTCAGCCTTGTTGAGGCGGGCGATGGCAGCGCCAACGCCCGGGAATACTTCGAGCCGATCCGGCGTTGCGATATGGCCGGCGGGCAAGTTCAGCGTACCGTCGCGATCGATGAACACCGCTTGCTGCGACCGATCGAGTCGGCGGCCTGCTACCTTGCCGGCCAGCAGATCCGCCTCGGCGCGATCCAGGCGATCGGGGGTGCCTATGTCCTTGATATACTCAAACGTCACATAGCCGTGCAGCGGGAGGCCAGCCGCAAGGGCGGCCGGGAAGAGGTCCTTGCCGAAATCCACCACGCCGGCGGGAACGGTCTGGGCCAGGAGCAGGCGCTTTTCCAGCACATATAGCGCCGCATTGACCAAGTTCCGGCAGGTCAATCCCTCCGGGTGCGGCTTCGGGTAGAAGGCGCGGATCGTTCCGTCGTCGGCCATGTCGACGAGGTCGGAATCATAGGGATGGTCGTTCGGGTGCAGGAACAGGGTGCCCAGCGCGCCGTAACGGGCATGCGCCTGCCCATGGGCCTGCCAAAATCGCTTCAGGTCGATGTCGAAGAGCGTGTCTCCGTAGACCACGAGGAACCTGTCCTCTAGCAAATCGGCAGCGTCCCAGAGGGCTCCGGCGGTTCCGCGTGCAGTGCCGCCGTCGGAGCGGACGTCAACCCGCAGACCGGGGATGGCAAGGTCGGAGCAGAACGCTCGGATGGCGTCTTCGCGGTGATTGACGAGGAGCAACACCTGCGTGAAGCCCAGCGCGGAAAGCTCGCCCAACTGGCGTCCGAGAAGCGCTTCACCGAGAACGGGGACCAGCGGCTTTGGTGCCCCGTTCAAGCGCTCCGCGAGACGGGTACCCTTGCCGCCGGCTAAGATTACAGCCTGCCGCATGGGCACTCAGCGCCTTGCCTTGGCGGCTTCCTGGTTCGCAATTTCTGCGACGGCACGGCCAATTGCCTCACGCGAAGTCAGCGTTGGCGACCAGCCGCTCGCAGCAATCTTCTCGATATTGTAGCGGAACCGTGGGACATCGCCGACCCAGCCGCGCCCTTCGGTACCGAAGCTGAGTGCCGCATCCGGGGACGCCTGATCGCGTGTAAGCTCGGCGATCTCGCGAACGGTTACCCCATCGTCTGGCGGCCCGACATTGTAGACTGCCCACCCCTCCGGGCCGTGATCATATACCCACAGCATTGCCGCGATAAGGTCGGTGACGTGTAGATAGGCCTTCCGCTGCGTGCCGTCCCCCAGCACCTCCAGGACGTCCGGAGTGGCACGGAGCTTTTCCAGGAAATCAAGGATGACGCCGTGGGTCGCGGGGACGCCTACCACATTGGGGAACCGGAACACGCACGTCCGCTCGAGAAACACCTCCGAGGCGGCACGCAGGGCCGCCTCGGAAGCTAGCTTCATTGCGCCGTAGTTCGAAATAGGCTCGCACCAGGTCTGCTCATCCAGGGCTCGGCTTCCGTGATCGCCATAGACGGCCGAAGTGGAGGCGAACAGAATTCGACGCCACCCCCGTGCCCGCATCACCCGCAACAGCGCGTGCGTCACGAGGAAGGTGTCTTTCAGGTCCACATTGGGATCGTTGATCCCCGCGGGAATGTCCGAATTCGCACAGAGGTGCCACACCGTGACCGTCGCATCCGAGCCGATCTGCGCGAGTGACTCGGTCAGCCCCGCCTCGTCGGAAACGTCGACCTCGTGGAAGGTCACCCGCTCCTGGTGCGGCAGTCCGTCCACGAACTCACGTCGTCCACGCGAGAGGTTGTCCAACAGGACGACCTGATCTCCGCGCTCAAGCAGTGCTTTTACCAGATTGGCCGCAACAAAGCCGGCTCCTCCGGTGACGATGTGAGTCACGGACATGATTTTTACTATTCCTGTACTACGCAGAGATGGATGATCAGGCAAGGCAATCGCACATGGACTGCATAACAATGTGACCGAAGATCGCGTGCGCATCTTCGCAAAGCTGCATATCGTTGCGGCGAACCCAGATGCAATGCTGCGCCTTTTCACGCAGGCGGCCGCCCGAGTAACCGGCGAGGCCAAGCGTCACGGCACCATGGTCGTTCGCATAATCGACGGCGCGAATGACGTTCTCGGAATTGCCGCTCCCCGAAATTGCAATGACAAGATCGCCAGGATTAAGGAGGTTCTTCAGCTGCTCGATGAAGATGTCGGCAAAGGAAATGTCGTTTCCATAGGCCATGACTAGGCCCATGTTGTCCACGAGGCTGCGTCCGCGAAATGGCTTACTATGCTTTAAGTAAACCATCTTGTTCCAGTCGGTGATGAAATGCAGTGCCGTCATGGAACTGCCACCGTTACCAAGCGTGATGATTTGCGCGCCACGCTCCCAGGCATCCCGCACCAAATTCACGCCTGCGTCAAATTCGCTCCTATCCAGCTCGTTGATCGCGCTGCTGAGCTTGGCGAAATAGGTTTCACTTGGGCTATTCGTCACGGAAGGAGGCCTTTCCTTAAAACTCGTCGCAGTGCATCAGGCCCGGCATGCCGGGCGACCCCCCGAGCCTGATTGCAGCCTCTTAGAGGCGGCATTTGCGCTTGCCAAGTCGAGACCGGAGATTGCGGATCGCTCGTTTTGCGGTTAGTTCTGACACGCTGCGTTGCGCCCTGATCCCGTCCTTATGGAAACACGATAGCCTTATTCATGCGCGGTCCGCTTGTTTCCATCGTAATGACTGCGTTCGAGAGCGGCCGCACGTTGGGTGCGGCCATTCTCGGTGTGATTAACCAATCCTATCAAGATTGGGAGCTGATCATAGTGGATGACGGCTCGTCGGTAGATTTGCAACCCGAAGTCCGCCAGTTCGCGGATCGTCGCATCCTCTACACGCGCCTCGAGCAAAACCAGGGTGTCGCGTCGGCGCTGAACGCAGGGCTGGCGCTGGCCGGGGGGCGTTACGTGGCGCGAATGGATTCCGACGATTATATGGAAGACTGGCGGATTGCCGAGCAGCTCCGGTTCCTGATGCTGGAAGGCCTAACGTTCTGCGGCACCGATGCGCGCAAGTTTGGCGAGGAGGACGAGGCCATCCACAATCCGAGGAGCGGGCGCCAGATCATAGACAGCTTTCTGACCGGCAATCCGTTCGTCCACCCGACCGTCATGTTCGATCGGGAGCGGATTCGGCCGACGCTTGCCTATGACGAGGCGTTGCGGTGCGAAGAGGATTACGAGCTTTGGGCGAGGCTCGCCGCGCCAGAAAACTGTGCCAACATGGAGGGCGAGGCGCTGCGTTTTCGAGTTACGGCCGGGAGCAATGCCAACCACCCTGCCAAATATCGGTGCAATATGCTGGCGCTGGCGAGGTTTGCTCAGATCCAGGGTCTTGGCAACGCGGTCCCGATACGGGCGTTGAGCGAATTCCAGATGACCCGCTTCGTCGACGAACCTGCCTTTCTGCAGCTGCGCGCCTATGCGGCCATGGCGCTGCAGGAAGGTTGGCCGAAGGTCGGTATGTTGCAAGGGCCATTGCTAGAGTATCGGGCTTATAGTGACTTCGTTGCGTGGCTGATGCGGGCGATTGCGCTCCAGCGCTGCGGCGGCGAGGTAGCCGCGGGTCCGACCTCTTGACCGACCAAACACGTCATGCCTGGTCCGATCTGGCGGGATTGGCAGACCTACGTCGCAGGCGCGTCGATACGCTTCTTCGACGTTCGCGCGGGGCGCAGCCGATCCGCGTTTATCGTGACTCATTGGTCACACTGGCGGGAGCCGCGCCGCAAGGAGGGGCGGTCAATATAGTGCATATCGGACACACGCCGTCCGCGCAGAGGAACGGTGCGTTTCCACTCTATGCTGCCGCTTGCATCGCATCCGTAAGGAAGCTGCATCCCCATGCGATCTGCATCGTACATGCTGCGGAGGAGCCAAACGGGGCGGCCTGGGATCTCGTTAAGGATCAGGTCCGATTTGCGCGCTTGCCCGACCTGCCGGACTATCGAGGCGCTCCTGTTATCAGCCAGGAACACGCGTTCGAAATCGCAAGGCTGGTTGCGCTCGAAGCGGTAGGCGGCGTGTTTCTTTCCAGCGACACGATCGTGCTCGCTAGCCTCGCTCCGCTCGCGGGCCCTCCGTTCGGCATGGCGCTGCAACAGGCAATCCCCGGTGCCAGCCCACGTGTGGCGCAGAATCTGTTTTTCGCGCAGCCCGGGAGTGCCTTCGCCTTGAGGTGGTTGGATGCCTATGCCGGGTTCCCGAGCGACGGCACCGAACTCACGCGAAGGGCGTTCTCGGGCGAACTGCCGCTGCACCTCTATGGTCAGGCCGCACACGAGGCCCGGATGCTGCCGCATGGCATCGCCGCGATGCCACTGTGGAGCAATGCCCGCTGGTTTCTGTTTGCTCCCGGGCGGGCGCAGGACCATCTCGCACTGCTCTCCGACCAATATGTGTTGCCGCTGTGGGGTGCCATCGTCGGGCAGGAACTACGGAAGTGGACCTATGAAGATGTCGTCGAAGGCGACTGCCTGTTTGCCCGGCTCGCAGCCAAGTCGCTCGGCATCAGCGGCGCTATTTCGACCGCTGCGGATGTAGGCGCGGCATGATCAACAGTGTGTTTCGCGCGCTCAGACGCGCAGGAAAGCGCGTCGCGGTCGGCCGGCCTCGCCCCCGAACGGCGGTCGCGCCGGTTGGCGAGCGCTTCGCAGGCGTCGATATGGAATGGATAGACGTGGCGAACGTTCGCGCGCAACTCGCGACGATGGCCCCCGAAGCAGCGAGCGAGGCGCTGCAATTGCGGTTCCGCAGCGCGACAAGGTGGATCGGCCGTCCGGACGTGGCGGCACTTCGTCGCCTACCACAGATCGCTCCGAGGCGCGCTATTGCGCGCGATCTCACCATCCGGGCCTCACGCATCGATCGTGCGTTTCGTGCGCTTGCAGCGCAGGCCGATCGGGCGAGGGACATGCGATCCTGGCGGGAGGGCGTGGTGGCCTATGATCAGGTCTTGGCACTCTATCCATATCACCCCGGGTATCGGGTCCAGCGCGGGCACTGCCACAAAGAGGCGGGCAATCTGGTGCTGGCAGAAATCGATTACCGGGATGCGCTGGCTTATGGCGCACCAGCGGCCGACGTATTGCCGCACTTGATCTTCGTCCATGCTCAGACGGCGCAGGTACAGCGTCTCTATCCACCCACACTTTCCAGCTTGCTCGAACAGCGTCTGTATAACGATGAGGATGGCTGGGAAGATCTGACGACCTCGGAAGAGGTGGTGAGCCTTATCTGGCTGTTCCACGGCAGGACCTCGCCTGCGCCGGAAGCCGTCCTGCGTATCCTGCGGTTGGCGCCACTACATCGGTATCTCGCGGCCACGTTGATGGACGATCCAGCCTTCTATCCTGCGAATCGAGTCCTGGTGGCGATGAATGGCCGAGCAAGCTTGACATGAATGTTCCTGTTCCAACTGTATCAGTTATCATCAACACGCTGGATCGCGCTGACAAGCTGCGCGACACTCTGACGGGCCTCGCTGGTATAGCGCATCCGGCGATCGAAGTCGTCGTCGTGGTCGGCCCATGCCGGGACCATACGGGCAAGGTTCTGGAGGCGTGGAAGCCGCGGATCCGGGTCGCGGACTGTCCGGACGCCAATCTGGCACGCTCCCGCAACATCGGTCTTGCGCATTCTGCGGGCGACGTGGTTGCCTTCATCGACGACGATGCGGTGCCGCACCCCCGCTGGATCGAGCAACTTCTCGCTGCGTATCGTGACCCCATAGTGGGCGCGGTGGGCGGCTACACCATTGCCCGGGACGGCGTATCCTATCAAGCGCGCAGCATGGTCTGCGATCGGAACGGGGATCCCTATTTCCTCGCCGACGGAGTCGACCTTGCCGCCTTCAACCGGCCTGGAAGCTGGTTGTATCCGTCGCTGCTTGGGACGAATTCGTCCTTCCGCAGGACCGCATTGGAGGCCGTCGGCGGTTTCGACGAGACATTCGCCTATTATCTGGAAGAGACGGATCTTTGCCTCAGGCTCGTGGATGCCGGTTGGGGCGTGACGTTCGTCCCGTCTGCACTGGTTTGGCATCAATTCGCTGCAAGCGCCCATCGATCGGAGAGTGCTGCGCGTCGCTCCATCGAAGCCATTGTCCGCAGCCACAGCTATTTCATCAACCGGCATGCCAGCCAACCATGGACTGTCGAGGCCGCGCGTGCTTCAGTGGAGCGACTGGCTGAACTGCAAAGAAATTGGTTGGCCGGAATCCAGGGATCCTTCCGCGACGGCGAGATCGACGACCGCCATGCTTCCTTCCTGACGCGCGAGCTGAACCGTGGGATGGCGGCTGGGCACGCGGCGGCAGTTGCGCGTGCACAGGGTGCGCCGGGCCATTGGCAGGGGGGTGGCGAACGAGCCTTTCGTATCTTCAACTCGACAACCGGTGCCGATGCGTTGACCATCGCGTTCGTCTGTCGCGACTATCTGAATGAGAGCGAGTCAGGCATTCCACGGTGGACCCGACTTGTCGCCAGCGCGCTTTCGCAACGAGGGCACCGCGTCCATGTGGTTGTGGAGGCGCGAGGCTCTTCTCGGCACGTCCAGTTCGGCGACGGGGTGTGGGTGCACGCCATTGCAGGCGATGCGCAGGATTTCGGTTGGGTCGCGGAGCGGCACGGCCTGCCTCCCGAGCAAGCGCAATGGGCAGCGAGCGTGCATGGCTATCTGCCAGTCTTGCGATCATTCGGGCTCGACATTTTATCCTTCCCAATCTGGGATCTCGAAGGCATCGCCTGCACGGATGAGCCCGATATCGTATCGTGCATGAGCTTGCACACGAGCTACGGCATCAGCGCCCCGATGCGCAGCGAATGGGCGGGCCGCCCCCTCCTGCGCTATGCCGTGGCAGACCGCATGATCGCGGCAGAAAATAGGGCGCTCGGGAAGCTTCCCCATCTGCTGGCAAACGGGCGCTCGATAATTTCCGCACTTGAGCAGCAGTCCGGATTTTCCATCGCCTCGCGGGCAATCGCTGCGGTTCACGGCTGCCCCGCGGCGACGGCGTCGAACATCGGAATGTCGAAGCAAGTGCTCTTCGTCGGCAGATTCGAGCACCGGAAGGGGGTGGACATTGCTCTCAATGCTGCGGTGAAGGCGGCTGCACTATGCCCCGATCTCCGGATCGTGTTCGCGGGAGACGCGAAGCTCCCACCGGAACTTGCCGCCCTTGCGGCCCCTTTACTTAAGCGCGGCCAACTCGAGCTGCCGGGGGTCGTCTCACGGGACGCGCTGGATGCGCTATTCGCTGCTTCCGCCATCGCACTCCTCCCCAGCCGTTTCGAATCCTTTGGACTTGTCGCGATCGAAGCGATGGCGATGGGATGCGCAGTGCTGTCGGTCGATGTAGGTGGGATCGCCGAGATCGTGGAGAACGGTCGCACGGGCATTCTGGTCCCGTTAGACGAGCGCGCTGATCAAGCCTTGGCCGACGCTATCGTACGGCTTATGGGGGACGATGGGCTGCGCCTCGCGATGCAGAGGGCCGCGTTGAACGCATATAAGGCACGATTCACGGTCGACGTCATGGCGAAGGAGGTAGAGCGGGCCTTATTTGCCTTCCGTGATAGCGAGCGGGGGGATAAAGGTGATACATGAAAGCCAGCAGGCGCGCATCGCGATCGCAGTTCATGCGCTCACCGGACGCTGGTATTCTGGTGACCAGCTTGCCGAGCAGATCGAGCAAGCGGGGTCGCGCGAGGAGCTGCTCGCCCTCGGCATCATGGACCTGCAATGGATCGACGGTCATAATGAAGCGTCGCTTTCGTTTCAGCGCATCGTACGGGCGGCGGCTATCAATCCCCCCCCCCTTGGCGAGCCCCTCCCGCCATGCACCGAGGCCAGGGCGGCCTTTCCCGCAAAGGAACTGAAGCGGATCGCGGAAAAGTTCGCGGAAGCGCCCACTGCGTCCGACCCACGCGACATGTTGAAACATCTCGGCGCCAGTCTACATGTCGATATGTCGAAGTGACTACTTCGCGCAAGGTTTTTGTCAAATATGATTACATTCAACAATGTAAGCAAAGAATACCGCGGTCACAAGCTGCGCAAATTTGTCCATAACAATCTGAATTTCCAAATTGAGCGCGGCGCCAGTATCGGCATTTGTGGGGCGAATGGAGCCGGGAAGTCGACGTTGATGCGGATGATGGCTGGCATTGAGTTTCCAACATCTGGAACGGTAACCCGGTCTATGTCAGTTTCTTGGCCAATCGGCTTTTCCAGCTGTTTCGAGTTCAACTCTAGCGGCGCGGACAATGTACGGTTCATCGCGCGGCTGTACGAAAAGGACCTAGCGGAAATGATCGATTTCGTCGAGGATTTCGCTCAGCTCGGGATTTACATGCATCAGCCCGTGTCCAGCTACTCCGCGGGCATGATCGCGCGACTGGCGTTTGGTACATCACTTGCAATCAACTTCGACTGCTACTTGGTCGATGAGGTCACCGGGGCCGGCGATGCTCGTTTTAGGCGGCGGTGCGATGAGGAGCTTCTTGATCGCCGCAATAATTCTACCCTGATCATGACGTCGCATGATCCGTACACGCTCCAGCATTATTGCAAATCCGGGGCGGTTCTCTACGGCGGCACTTTGACCTTTTACGACACCATTGAAGAGGCGTGTGACGTGCATCAGGCGCTGCAAATGCGCGTGAACTAGCACTACTTTGGCAGAATTGTGGGACGCGGTGGTGAAAGTGACGTTCCGCAGTGCGGACATTCGCGCGGCGGCGGACGTAGGTTCAGGACTCACTGATCAGAGCCAGAAGATGACGGTGGCAGCGAGTGCAATCGCCGAGAAGAAGACGGTCGG
>NZ_JBQUYT010000015.1:0-49737 GCF_056314225.1 Sphingomonas sp. DMC6 | reverse complement strand
GACAAAATGCCCTTGCCAAGGGGGCGTCCACATATGAATCAGATCGCGCACCTCACATCAATGGGGCCTGACCCTAGTATTACAGTGACATCTGAGGTTCCATCCCCGCCGCGATGAAGATTTGCACGATATCGAGAAAAGATATCGTCCCCAGTTTCTGAAAAATCCTGGCGCGGCGGACCTTTACCGTGATCTCGCTGATCGCGAGCGCGGCCGCGATTTGCTTGATCTTCTGGCCACGGATGGTGAGCCTGAGAACGTCCATTTCTCCTTCGCTTAGCGATGAGAAGCGGCCCCGCGCTTCTGCGGCAATTTTCGCCGCGGCACGCCGCTCGCGATCGAGCCGAAGCCCGGCGTTGACCGCATCGATCAGATGCTGGTCGTTGAACGGCTTGGTGAGAAAATCGACCGCACCCAGCTTCATCGCCCGAACCGCCATCGCCACGTCGCCATGCCCGGTGATGAAGATGAAGGGCAAGGCACCGGCATCCCCGGCGAAGCTCGCGACCAGTTCGAACCCGCTACTTTCGGGCATGCGCACGTCCAGCAACAGGCAGCCGGGACAGGTCGGATCGTCCTCGCGCCGGAAATCGAGCACCGAGCCATAACCTTTGGTTGCAATTCCCACCGAGGCGAGCAGATCGGCAAGCGATTCGCGTACCGATGGCTGATCGTCGATGATCCGTACCAGCGGTGCCGGCTGTGCAGTCGGGTTCATCGGTCCGCTCCCTTGCCGATTGGCAGGCGCAGCTCAAAGACCGCCCCGGTACGCGCCTGCTTCGGGCAATGCAGCAAGCCACCATGCGCTTCCGCAATCGTGCGGCTTATCGTCAGCCCCAACCCCACGCCGCCCTCCTTGTTGGTCCAGAACGGTTCCCACAAATGCTGCGTTGCCTCTTTGGACAGGCCGGCCCCTGTGTCGGAAACGGTGAGCGAGAGCCATTCGCCATCGCGCTCGCCATAGAGCTGGATCCAGCGGTCCGCCGCCGGCGTTTCGGCAAGGCTTTCGATCGCATTGAGCAGAAGATTGACGATGATCTGCTGTATCTGGACGCGGTCGCACCAGAGGGGCGGCAGGTCGTCGGTGATTTGAACGAAGGAGCGGATCTGCTGCCGCTCCAACTCGGCACGGGCGATCGACATGCACTCGCGAACCAACGGGTCCAGTGCCGTCCACTCGCGGACCGGCGCCTTGCGGCTGACCAGCCGATGGATCCCGGCAAGCACATCCGCCGCCTGCGCCGCTTCGCGCGCAATCCGCTCGAGCGACTCCCGCGCATGCGCCAGATCGGGCGGCGTCTGTTCCAGCCAGCGGCGGCCGGCACCTGCGCTGCTCGCGATGGCCGCCAGCGGCTGGTTGACTTCGTGCGCGATCGACGAGGCCAGCTCGCCCAGATTACCGATTCGCGAAACGCGCAACAGATGGGCCCGCGCTTCGTGCGAAGCGGCTTCCAGCGCCAGCATCCGCAGGCCCAGATAGCTGGTGGTCACGATCGCCGCGATGCCGATCGCCAGGTTGACCATGCCGGCCCCCAGCGACCCGAAATGCGTGAAGGGCGTCCCCAGCGTCGCCAGAATGACGCAGATCAAGGTGACCGCCATCACTCGCCGCCGCGGAAAGAAGCGCAGCGACAGCAGGACCGGCACCACATACAGCACCGCTGCGGCGACGACCCAGTCGCTCAACAGGTCGACGATGAACACGACGACGATGAGAACGGCAACCAGCGGACCAGCCAGCCAGCGCAACGAGTGCTGCTCCCTTTGCATCGCCCCTTCGTACTCCCGCGCGGGGCCGATACCAAGCGCCTCGAACGCAGCGGCATGCCCAGGCCAAGTGTATATACAAATGTATATTTCGTGGATACCGCTAGGCGCTTGCCGGTAAACCTGCCGCTTCCTTAGGTGCGGCGGCCATGATCGGCTTTCGCGATGACCAGCGGTTGCGCACCGCCCTTGTCGCGGCGAACCTGGCGTTTGCCGCCCTGCTCGCCGCCTGCTCTCCCCATGAGGCTCCGGCCGCGCAGGCGGCGGCTTTGCCCCCGGGCGAGTTCCGCCCGACGCCGCAGCAATGGTCGAATCTGCGGTTTGCGCCCGCTGCCGGTGCGCTATACGCCGATGCGGTGGCGACGGACGGGATGATCGCGACCGACGACGATCACACGACGCAACTTTTTTCGCCGTTCACGGGCCGGATTTCACGGATATTCGTCAAGCCGGGCGATACTGTCCGGAGCGGCCAGCCGATCTACGCAATCGCCGCGTCCGAACTGGTGCAAGGCCGCAGCGATCTCGCCACGGCTCAGGCGGGCGTGGCAGCGGCACAGCACGCACTGAGCGTCGCGGAAGCGAACGCCGAACGGCAACAGGCGCTGTTTGCAGCCCAGGGGGCTGCCCAGCGTGATGTGCAGCAGGCCCAGTCTGATCTCGCCGCAGCGCGCAGTGCGCTTGCCAGCAACCAGGCCCAACTGGCGGCGGCACGCGGACGTCTTGCCGTGCTCAACCTGAGCAACGTCACACCGACGGCCGGCGGCGGTGCAGAGGCGATCGTGCGCAGCCCGATCGACGGCACTATTACGGCGCGGCAGGCGGGCATCGGCCAATATGTTGAGAGCGCCGCCTCAGGTTCCACCACGCCCCTCTTCACGATCAGCGACCTGTCACATGTGTGGCTCGTCGCCAATGTGCGGGAAGCTGATGCGGCGAAACTGCATCGCGGTGCGAACCTGACGGTACAGGTAACGGCCTTCCCCGGACGCAGCTTCGACGGGCGCGTGAATTATGTCGCGCCGCTCATCGATCCCAACAGCCGGCGCATTGCCGTGCGGGCAGAAATCGCCAATCCCGACGGCGCACTTCGACCCAATATGTTCGCGACCGCAAGGCTGGCGAGCAGCGGCGCGGTTCGCGCCGTCGAAGTGCCGGCCCAGGCGGTCCTGTTCGAAGGCGATACCGCTCATGTCTGGGTGGCTCATCCCGAACGCCATAGTCTGGCACTGCGCCAGATCCGCACCGGTATCAGCACGGGTGATGTAGTGACGGTAACGCAAGGGCTGGCCCCTGGCGAACAGGTCGTCACCGCCGGATCGGTATTCATCGACCGTGCCAACGGGGCGAACTGACCCATGGGCCCGCTTGTACAGTTCGCGCTCAAGCGCCGCTGGATCATCGTTCTTTTCCTGATCCTCACGCTCGGGGCGGGCATCTTCGCGTTCACCCAGTTGAACATCGAAGCCTATCCCGACCCGGTGCCGCCGCTGGTCGACATCATCACCCAATACCCGGGACAGTCTGCCGAGGAGATCGAGCGCAACATCACGATCCCGATCGAGATCCAGCTTGCCGGCATTCCGCACGTCAAGACGGTGCGGACGATCTCGCTGTTCGGCCTGTCCGACGTGAAGGTGCAGTTCACCTATGATTTCAGCTATGACGAGGCCGAACAGCGCGTCATCAACCGGCTGAGCCAGTTGTCGCCGCTGCCGGGCGGTGCACAGCCCCAATTGTCGCCCGAAAGCCCGATCGGCGAAATCTATCGCTATCGCGTCGTCGGTCCGCCGGGATATTCGGTAACCGACCTCAAGACGATCGAGGACTGGATGCTCGAACGCCGTTTCAAGGCGGTGCCGGGTGTGATCGACGTGTCCGGCTGGGGCGGCAAGACCAAGACCTATGATGTCGAGGTCGACAAGCAGGCGCTGGTCGCCAACGGCCTCACCATGGCGCAGGTGCTGCAGGCGATCGGCAATGCCAACATCAATGTCGGCGGCCAGACGATCGATCTGGGGCCGAAGGCGGCCATCGTGCGCGGCATAGGGCTGATCCAGTCGCCCGAGCAGCTACGCAACACGGTCCTCAAGTCGGTCAACGGCTCGCCAGTCTTCCTGCGCGACATTGCCCGGATCAGCATCGGCCATCTGCCGCGGCTGGGCATCGCCGGGCAGGATGGTGACAACGACATCGTCGAAGGCATCGTGCTGATGCACCGCGGCGAAAAGAGCTCGCCGACGATCGCCGCCGTCGAGGCGGAGGTGCAGAAGATCAACGCCTCGGGCATCCTGCCGCCGGGCGTGCATATCGAACGCATTTACGACCGCAGCCAGTTGATCGACCTGACCACCCACACCGTGCTGCACAACCTGCTGTTCGGGGTGGTGCTGATCTTCCTGATCCAGTGGCTGTTCCTGGGCAACCTGCGCAGCGCGATCGTGGTGGCGGCGACGATCCCGTTCGCCCTGTTCACTGCGGTGCTGATCCTGGTGGCGCGCGGCGAATCCGCCAATCTCCTGTCGGTGGGCGCAATCGATTTCGGCCTGATCGTCGATGCCACCGTGATCATGGTCGAGAACATCTTCCGCCATTTGTCGGAGGCGCCGAAGGTCACGCTGCCCGGCGACAAGAAGATGGCACGCAAGATTGCCGTGATCGCCGAGGCCAGCGGGGAAGTGAACCGCGCGATCTTCTTCTCGGCGGCCATCATCATCCTGTCCTTCTTCCCGCTGTTCACCCTCACCGGGATCGAGGGCCATATCTTCGGCCCGATGGCGCGCACCTATGCCTATGCGATCGCCGGCGGCCTGATCGCCACTTTCACCGTATCGCCCGCGCTGTCGGCGATCCTGCTGGGGCTCGATCTGGAAGAGCGCGAAGTGGCGGTAGTGCGCTGGTTGCGCCGCCATTACTCCGCCCTGCTGCGGCAGGCGCTGCGCTTCCGTGCCGTCACGCTGGGAATCGGCGGCGGCCTGTTCCTGCTGGCGCTCGTCGCAGCGCATGGCCTGGGTCTCGAATTCCTGCCGCATCTGGAGGAAGGGAATCTGTGGATCCGCGCGACGATGCCGCAATCGGTCTCGCTGGCGGCCGGGGACGAATATGTGAACCGGATGCGCAAGATCCTGGCGCACTATCCCGAGGTGGCCACGGTCGTCTCCCAACATGGCCGGCCCGATGACGGCACCGATGCCACGGGCTTCTTCAACACCGAGTTCTTCGTACCGCTGAAGCCGCGCAGTGAATGGCCGAGCGGCATGACCAAGGAAAAGCTGACGGAGGCCATGAACCGCGAACTTTCCCGGAACTTCGCAGGCGTGGATTTCAATTTCTCCCAATATATCGAGGACAATGTCGAAGAGGCTGCGTCCGGCGTGAAGGGCGAGAACTCGGTCAAGCTTTATGGCAATGATCTGGAAGGCCTGCAGCGCACCGCCGAGGCCGTGAAGGCAGCGATGGCGACCGTGCCCGGCATTACCGATCTGTCGATCTTCAATTCGCTGGGCCAGCCGACCGTGAAGATCGATGTCGATCGCGAGAAGGCGGCGCGCTACGGGCTCGCCCCGGGCGACGTGAACACGGTGGTACAGGCGGCCATCGGCGGCCAATCGGCCGGAAATCTGTATGAGCCCGGCAGCGATCGCAATTTCCCTATCGTCGTGCGTCTCGCCGCCGGGCAGCGGGCGACGCTGGACGATTTGCGGGCGATACCGATCGGCACCCCCAATGCCAGCGGCGGCGTGACTCAGGTGCCACTTGGCGATGTCGCCACGGTCAAGCTCGTCTCCGGCCCGTCCTTCATCTATCGCGAGCAGCAGAGCCGTTACATCCCGATCAAGTTCAGCGTGCGCGGCCGCGATCTGGGGAGCGCTGTGGCAGAGGCGCAGCGCGCGGTGGCCAGCAAGGTGACGCTGGGCGACGGCCAGCATCTCGAATGGGTCGGCGAGTTCGGCGACCTGCAGGAGGCGCTCGACCGGCTGACCGTGATCGTGCCGATCACCCTGGCGTTGATCGGACTGCTGCTCTTCCTCCACTTCTCGTCGATTACCGAAACGCTGCTGGTATCGAGCGTGCTGCCGATGACGGTGATCGGGGGCATTTTCGCCCTGGCGATCACCGGGACACCGTTCAGCGTGTCGGCGGCGATCGGGTTCATCGCCCTGTTCGGCATCGCAGCGATGGAGGGCGTGATCGTGCTGTCCTATTTCCACGAACTGGTCGGGCGCGGCATTCCGCGCGCCGAGGCGTTGCTCCAGGCAGCGGAAACGCGGTTGCGGCCGGTGCTGATGACCTGCCTTGCCGCCTGTCTGGGCTTGTTGCCCGCGGCAATGTCGACGGCGATCGGCGCGCAGGTCCAACGTCCGCTGGCACTGGTGGTGGTCGGCGGCATTCTGCTGGCGCCGGCGCTGATCCTGCTGGTGCTGCCGGTACTGATCGAGATGTTCTCGCCGGCCGGGCGGGCCAAGCCTTCCGCCGAGGCACCGGCGGTCGAGGAGACGCACTGATGCGCCACGCACGCTTGCTGATCGCGGGCCTGCCGCTCGTCATCCTGCCGCTGGCCGGGTGTGCAGTCGGGCCCGACTTCCACCGCCCAGCCCCCCCCGTCGCCACCGGCTACACCCCGGGCACGACGCCGCAGGAAACCCTCGACGCCACGACCGCACAGGGCGAAGTGCCGCACTTCCGCTATGGCGCCCCGGTCGACGCCCAATGGTGGCGCGCGTTCGGTTCGCCCGAGCTCGATGCGCTGGAAGCCGACGCACTACGCCACAATCCCGACATCGAGAGCGCGATGGCGGCGCTGCGCGCGGCGCGGGCAACGTATCTTGCGCAGCGGGGGAGCCTGTTCCCGACGCTCGGCGTCAATGCCGGCGTCGAGCGCCAGAAAACTTCCAGCGTGCTATCGCCGACGCTTAACGACAACGCGCCAGTCTTCACGCTCTACACCGCTGGCGCGACGGCCAGCTATGTCCCCGACCCGTTCGGCGGCGCCCGCCGCGGGGTGGAAGCAGCGCGAGCCCAGGCCGAGGCACAGCGCTTCCAGACCGAAGCCGCCTATCTAACCGTCACCACCAACGTCGCCAACACCGCGATCACGCTCGCGGGGCTGCAACAGCAGATCGCGCTGACCGCCCAGGTGATCGGACTCGATCGACGCTATCGCGACATCGTCGTCGAGCAACAGCGACGGGGCGCAGCAAGCGGCGCCGACGTCGCGGCGGCAGAACTGGCGCTCGCCCAAGCCGAGGCAAGTCTGCCGCCGCTCGTCAAGCAGAGGGACCAGGCGCGCGATTTCCTCGCCGTTCTCACCGGCCGCGCTCCGGCCGAACACTTCGACGCCCCAAATTTCGCCGCGCTCAACCTGCCGGCCGAACTGCCCGTGTCGCTACCCTCTGAGCTGGTAGCACAGCGGCCCGACATCCGCACCGCGGAAGCCAATCTTCACGCCGCATCGGCACAACTCGGGGTGGCGATTGCGGCGCGGCTTCCCAGCTTTTCGCTTAATGCGGGGGCAGGCGGCAACTCGACGTCGCTGTCGACCGTGTTTCGCAACGGCAACCCCTTCTGGTCACTCGCAGGCAATCTGCTTCAGCCGATTTTCGACGGCGGTACACTGCTGAAGCGCCAGCGCGCTGCCGAAGCGACGCTCGATCAGGCCAAGGCGCAATATCGCTCCACCGTCTTGTCCGCGATGCAGAACGTCGCTGACGTGCTCCAGTCGATCGCCGCAGATGCGGACGGGCTGCAAAGCGCGGTCGGCCAGGATGCAGCGGCGGCACACGCATTTGACATCGCCCAGACGCAGGGCCGGCTAGGGCAGGTCAGCGGCGGCGCGACGCTCGCTGTCCAGGCCGCCCGGCTTAATGCCGCAGTCTCGCTAGTACAGGCCCGTGCCCAACGCCTGAGCGATAGCGTCGCACTCTATCAGGCACTGGGCGGGGGATGGTGGAACCGGACCGTCCCTCAACAGGCGGAATAGGGACTGGTCTCCGCGATCGATTGCTCCTGACTATCAATCGAACCGTATTATATGTTAGACGCGAAACGACCAAGGTGAACCGGTTCAGAGGGAGCTATAGGCCAGATTCTTCACGGCAGCGCCAAGACCACGCACGCCATTCGAGGCGAGCGATGACGCCATCAACGCGCTCTGGAAATCAAAGTATCGTCAAACCAGGCCATCAAATGCTGGGACCAAACACCTAGAATGGCTTCACCACCGCCAGAACGGCGATCGTCAGCATGGCGGCAACTATTGCGATGCCCGCGCCTGGGACGCTCGTCGCAGGCTTTCCGCCTTGCACGAAGCGGCGTAGGCGCCCGGATTGGATGCCATGCAGCGCCGACAGCGCCAGGACGAAGATCAGCTTTACGATGAGCCATGCCGATGGGAACCAGCCTGCCCACACCGCCAGCGACAGACCGAGAGCCCAGGTCAACAGCATCGCCGGTGTCGTGATCCGGCGATCGACCTGGAACAGAATCGCGAGGGGCGCGGCCTGCTGATGCAGGGGGTGTCGCGCCACAGCGCTCACCACTCTGTCGTGGACAAGCAATCCGCCGACGAAGACCACCACCGCCGTCAAATGCGCGGCAATGAGATAGGGATAGAAGGCCATCGCCGTCATTTCGGCCCTCTGCGCATGAGCGCCTCGGCCCTCCGGCGAAGCCAGGGGATGTTGAAGTAACCGGCGAACGGCACGAAGGCGACGACGAACAGCCGCGCAATTTCGCGCCCGCGCCAGCCGCCGGCAGCAACCGTCTGCAACGCTGTCCAGCTATAGGTCAGGAAGGCGATCCCGTGGATGGGACCGAGGATGCGCGATCCGAGCGGCCAATCGAGCAGATGCTTCATCGGCACCGCAACGCAAACCAGCAGGACGAGCGTCGATGCCTCGATGAGAGAAAATATTTC
This sequence comes from Sphingomonas sp. DMC6, assembly GCF_056314225.1. Lineage (NCBI taxonomy): Bacteria > Pseudomonadati > Pseudomonadota > Alphaproteobacteria > Sphingomonadales > Sphingomonadaceae > Sphingomonas > Sphingomonas sp. DMC6. The sequence goes on along the minus strand of NZ_JBQUYT010000015.1, from coordinate 41,054 downwards.
GAGCCGTTTGAGCTGCTCGCGCTCCAGTCCGTCCACCGCTCGGGCGCGTGCCGTCTGGTCAGTCATCGATAATTCCCGACTGCGGGGCGGCGTCCCCGAGCCGCGGTGCAGTCCGCTTGAAGATGGACCAGATCGACGGAGCGCCGATGGCATACCAGGCCGCGATCACCGGATCGCAGATCGCGCAGCCGAAGGACGAGGTCGGCAGAAAGGGGACGATCGGATTGCCGTAGAGGTGGTGGAGATAATCCCACACGGTGTGCGCCAGCCAAGCGGCCGCAATGGCCCGGTAGTGGGACAGGCCAGCAAAGGCGAGCGCCGTCATCATCGCACAGAAAGCGAACTCCCAAAGCCCGAAGCCGCCGCTCAGATAGGCCGCACCCGCGCCCGCGACGAAGACCGCACTGAATTTATGCCTGGCCGGCTCGCGCAGCAACGACATCAAGCCGATGAGCACGAGCGCGACCAGAACCGGAGCAATCAGTTCGACGGGTGAGGAATGAGCGAAAAATTGTGCAGGCATGTGCGGACTTTCTAATGCGCGCGTTCCGGGAACCGGGGGCCACGGAAACGTCCGAGGAGGGCGTCAAATGCTGTTTCCGCATGGGCGTCGGCATCCCCATTTCGGTGAAAGCGCAGCGACACATGATGGCTGAGGTAGATGCCACACAGTTCCCATACGAACTGCTCGACATCGATATCGCCAGCCAGATGCCCTTCATCGACCGCCTCGCGGACGAGCTGGCCCAGCAATTGGCGCCAATGCTCTTCAAGCCCAAGCGCGTGGGAGCGAACCTCGCCGTCAATGTCATCCAGCTCGAACAAGGCGGCCGCAACGGGACAACCGCCGCTGAGCCCCGCGCGTCTGGACCAGCCGAACCACAGGCGAACAAGGCTTTGGAGGCGTGGCAGCCCAATGGCTGCCCGCATTGCCGGTTGCACGACCATTCGCTCGGACAAATGAGCCGACTCATCGAGCAGGTCGACCTGAAGCTGTTCCTTCGAGCGAAAGTGGGCGAACAGCCCGCTCTTCGACAGTCCTGACGCAGTGGCAAGCTGCCCCAATGTCACGCCCGACAGGCCGTGAACGCTCATCTGGTCGAGTCCAACGCGCAAGAGTCGTTCTCTGGTGTCGTGTCCTTTCATGCATAAATAGTACGACCGATCGTGCTAAATTCAAGTAGGAACTCGGACAAGCCTTGCTGCGCGAGAGGAAGAAGCGTCTATGGCCCAGCGCGCGCCCGGCCATGAAAGCGGTAGGGCGAAGGGCAGCAGCACGAAGCCCGCGAGCTTCACCAGCTTGAACTCGATCAGCGTGATGAAGACCTGCACGGCGATGATGAAGAACGCCAGGACCACGATCAGCCAGTCGATCGGCAGCACAAGGATCAGGGCGGCGTTGGCGCAGACGCAATCGCGCCGCTTCTTGTGAAGCACGGGCTTTCATAAGCGGTACCGGGAGCGGGCGCCTTGTCGCTTGCAGCAACGCGGCGCGTCTTTCGTATGCTGCCTACTAGCGCTTCTAAGCGATTTTGATTATATTTTAATCGGATTGATAGCAGGTGATAAACATGGCAACCGAGACGAAAGTGCTGACTGCGCATGTCCCCCTAGGACTCGCTGAAAAGGTTGAAGCGATGGCTTCGCGGCTGGAACGCTCGCGCGTCTGGGTGATGAAGCAGGCGCTCGCCGCCTGGGTCGATCAAGAAGAGGAGCGCCACCGCATGACGCTCGAAGCTCTGAAGGATGTCGATGCCGGCCGCGTCATCGACCACCAGGCGATTCAGGCATGGGCGGACAGCCTCGGCACGGATAGGCCGCTACCGCCGCCCGTAAAATGAAGATTCAGTGGACCAGCAAGGCGTCTTCGGACCTCGTGCGCCTGCACGCACACTTGAGCCCGGTAGCCCCCGACGCAGCGGCGCGCGTGGTCCAGCAACTCGCTCACGCTCCAGATCGGCTGATCGACTATCCGAGGATCGGCGAAAAGCTGGAAGCCTATGAGCCCCGCGAGGTTCGCCGGATCATCGTGGGCAACTACGAACTGCGGTACGAGATCGCGAACGCCAAGATCTTTATCCTACGCCTCTGGCATTGCCGCGAAAACCGCAGCTTCGAGTCGGAGGAGTAAGGCGATGGCGACCCAAGGCCATGCCGACGTAAGGGTGAAACGCGGGAAGGCCGCAACGCGCCCCTATCTACGCTGTCCGTCGCCAGAACATTTGGCGCAGATCGCGGCATAGATTAGCGGAGAGCAGGCCTTGTCTGGGGTTTGGTATTAGGCGGCGAGCTTGCAGTGCAGCAAGCGTCGATGTTCGATGGTCTTTCGCTTGATGCTTTCTCGTCGTTCGATGATGGCCGGTGTCCCCGCCGGAGTAGGCATCGGCGGGTGTCACGTTGTTCAGGCTCTCGTGGTAACGCTGGTGGTTGTAGTGCTCGACGAAGGCCTCGATCCGGGCCTTGAGGTCGCCGAGCAGGAAGTAATTTTCCAGCAGGATGCGGCTATTCAGAGTCTGGTGCCAGCGTTCGATCTTGCGCTGAGTCTGGGAATGCATCGGAGCGCCGCGTACAGGTAAGCGGGTCGTGGGCAGGCGTCGCTACGCGGCCGTTTCTCGAGCATTTGCAGCACAAAGTTCCCACGACGGAGCAAAAATCGCGCCACTGCAAGCGATTACAGTAAGGGCTATCACTGACTCTTGCAGGGGTTGCGTGTGCGTCAATTGCTGACCAAAACAGATATAACATTGATAAAAATAGATTATAATGCCTTTGACCTGTGGCAGCAGAGCTTCAGTTATACGTCCCGTGCGTGACGAAGCCGTCATGGTGCAGGGACCAAAAATGCAAGCGCTTGCATTTTTAGAATCGTCTGGTTACATCGCTTCAGTCCCGCCGCCAGGCAGGGAACTAAGATGAGGTGATCGGCTGGGTCGCGCCCCTGTGGCGCCGAAAGGCCGGCGTCAGGAGAGGGTGGCATGAGGCACAGATATTGGATTGCGGCGTCCCTATTCGCGAGCTCGTCGTTCCTGGGAATTGCGCATGCGCAAACCGGAGCGCCGGAAGCCAAGCCCGAGGAGGCTGTGGCGGCCGATCCGGCGCCCGAAATCATCGTGACGGCCGAACGCCGCAGCCAGAGCGTGCTGACCACGCCCATCTCGGTCGTTGCGCTTACTGGTGACATGCTGAAGGCGCGGGGTGTCAGCGACCTCAACAGCCTCCAGTCACAAGTTCCGTCGCTGAGCTTTGCCGACTACGGCAACGTCAAGTTCGTCAATATTCGTGGTGTCGGTATCTCCGAGGGGGCGCCCAATCAGTCGGTTGGCGTTGCGATCCACTGGGACGGCACCTATGTCGCGCGCGAGTTCGTCTTCGGCGATTCCTTTTTCGACGTGGCGAGCGTGGAGGTGCTGCGCGGTCCGCAAGGGACCTATACCGGCCAGAATGCCAGCGGCGGTGCGATCTACATCACCTCGGCCCACCCCGATTTCGACGGCACGAGCGGCTTTGCCAGCGCGACGCTTGGCAATTTGGGCCGCAAGCAGCTGGAAGCCGGCGCGACCACCCAGCTATCGGACAAGCTTGCGATCCGCCTGTCGGGCCAGCTCGAACGGAAGGACTCCGCCTTCACCAATCTCGGGCCGACCGGTGCTCCCCAGCCGGTCCGCTATGGCAACCAGCCCGGCAATCTCAGCCGATTCCTGGGCCGGGCGCAGCTGCTCTATCGCCCCACGAGCGATCTCGATCTGCTGCTCATTCATCAGTATAGCGACCGCCGCACCGACGGCTTGCCGACGCAGAGCTTCGCCCTCGCACCGGTCGGCAACCGCACGGTCGCCTATGACGCCGACCAAGCGCTCAATACCAGCTACAATCGCACCACAGCGGTTCTCAACTACACGGGCATCTCGGCATTCAAGGTGCGCGTGATGGGCACCTATCAGACCACCGATCAGCTGATGGTGCGCGACAACGACTTTTCCACCGCTCCCAACGGGAACTGGAGCAAGATCGCCCTGCACGATCGCTACTATACGGGTGAAGTCGATCTGATCTCCCCGGATACGGGCCGGTTTTCGTGGACGGCGGGCGCCACGATGCTCAACTATCGCCAGCCGGGCATCACCGTGCCGCTGATCGCCAACGGCGGGTCCTACGCGCAGAGCCTGACGATCTTCACCGATGCGAAGCGCCGCAACGAGGCCGTCTTCGCCGAAGGGGGCTACAAGCTCGGCGGCGGCCTCGAGCTCAAGCTGGGCGGTCGCTACAGCTGGGATCATGTCGGGTTCGCCGACAGCTACATCGCGCCGGTCGGCCCGAGCGGCTTCAAGATCCCGCTGACGCCGGGCATGCGCAACTTCTCCGAATTCACCGGCCGCGTCGCGCTGAACTGGCAAATCGACAAGGACTGGTTCGTCTACGGGACGATCAGCAAGGGCTACAAGCCGGGAGGTACGACTCCGTTCGGCATCGACTATGACTCGGAACGCGTGATCAACTATGAAGGTGGCGTGAAGACGCGGCTGTTCGACCGGCACGTCACTGCCTCGGTCAGCGGCTTCTACATGGACTACAAGAACTTCCAGACGACGTACGCGACCGACATCAACAATCCTGCCGCGGCGATCACGCGCAATGTCAACGGCACGAAGATCAAGGGTGTCGAAGGGCAGATCGACCTCAAGACCCACGGATTCGCTGCCGACGCGTCCTTTTCGGTGCTCGACGCGACCTATGGCGATTTCTCGATCGTCCAGCCCGCCGGCCTGTTCGGCAACGGCCTTCCTTCCACGGCCCAGCGCATCAACATCGCGGGACGGACCATTCCCTTCGCGCCGAAATTTTCGGGCGCAGCCGGCATGTCCTATGCGGTGCCGGTGGGAGACGCCACCGTCACGCCCTCGGTGCGCCTGAGCTATCAGGGCGCGCAATGGGTCAATTTCTTCCAGGCCCCCTACAACCGGATCCCGGACAGGACGCTGCTGGGCGCACGGCTGACCTACAAGGCGGCGCGAAACTGGTCGCTGGCGGCCTATGTCGACAACTTGCTCGACGAGAAATACGTGGCCACCGTCGACCAATCGACCAACGGGATCGGGTCCTACATCCTTGGACAACCGCGCGAATTCGGCGTCGTCCTCTCGTACAACTTTTGAGTCAGCGCGGTTCGCGGCATTGTCGGCGAGAGAGGTCCAACCATGATTCCAGTTTCACCCAAGGCAAAGATGCCACGCGCACTTCATATTGCGCTGCTCGCGATGCTGATGGCGAGCCCGGCGGTGGCCCAGCCGGTGCCGTCCACGCCCGGCGCGGCGGCGGCGCCGGCGGTGGTGCGGCGCCTCCCCTTGTTCGTTGGCGGCGCCGCATTGGCGGGCTGGATCAAGGCGGATCCCGGGCTCTTCGCCACGCCGGGCATCGGGACGCTGGTTGCGGGCAAGGGAGGCATTCCCGCGCAAGTGCCCGCCGCGCTCTCGCGGATTGCCGAGGGGCGCTACCAGATCCTGCACGTGCAGCCCGACCACCTGCCGGACGGGGCGGGACAGTTCGAGCCGGTTCGTGCTGCGGTGGAACGGCTCGCCCGTGCCGCAGAGGCGGCGGGCATGAAGGTGGTTCTGGCGCGTCCCCTCAGTTTTGCAGCGGCTCCCTCCCGCGACGACGAAGCTCTGGCCGGCTGGATGAGGGCCGAAGCGCTCGCGCGGGGCTATCAATTTGCCGATTACCGTCATGTCGACTTCCATCCGGAGATTGCAGTGGACTCCCCGGCCCGGCTTGGGCTCGTGAGCAACACGCTGCGTGGCGCGCTCGATGCCGCGTTTCGAGCGGTGCCTGGCATGACCGGGGATGCGGTGGCGCAGCGCGAGCGCGAACGGCTCAATGCGCTGCCGGATGGCCCCGGCAGCGGCCCCTATCCCGCGATCCATGGCACCGAACCGGCACTTCCGGGAGCGGTGGTCTATCGTCCGGCCAACCTCGCGCTCTTCGCCAAGAGGCGTTTGCCGGTGCTGATCTTCGCCAATGGCGGATGCATGGCGGATGGCAATAGCGCGCGCCTGCTGCTTACCGAGATCGCCTCGCACGGCTATCTGGTGATCGCGCCGGGCGCCATGCTGGAAGGGCCCGGCGGATTGCGCGGCTATCCGGAAGGTGCCAACGTTCCGGCCGATCAGCCGGGGCGCGGTGTGTCGCCCGCCGACATGGTGCATGTGCTGGACTGGGCCAGCGGTTCGGCCGCTGCCAATGGTGGCTGGGCGGACTTTGTCGACGCGAAGCGGATCGGCGTGGCGGGGTGGTCCTGCGGCGGGTTGCTGGCGCTGGGACTGGCGCCCGATCCGCGCATTCGCACCACGATCGTGTTCGATTCCGGCCTGTTTCCTGCGGGCGAGGCAGGGATGCCGGGGCTGACGGTCGACAAGTCGACCCTTGGTCGGCTGCATGCGCCGATCCTCTATCTGCTGGGCGGGATCACCGACGTCGCCTATACCAACGGCACCGACGATTTCGCCCGGATCGATCGCGTGCCCGCCGTGCTGGCCAGCCGCGACATGGGCCATTCGGGAACATTTTTCGAGCCGAATGGCGGCTTATGGGCGATCGTTGCCCGGCGCTGGCTCGATTGGCAGCTGAAGGGCGATGGTGACGCCGCCGCTGATTTTGCGGGCCCCGACTGCCGCCTCTGCAGCGACCCGAACTGGACGATCCGCCGCAACGCGCGCGTGGTGGCGCCATGAAGCTCGGCCATGTCTGCGCGATGGCGCTGGCTCTCGCGAGTGGCGGCGCCGGAGCACAGCCGCAACAGGCGGCAGCGCCGGTGCGTGCCGCTGGTGTCCGCCTTCTTGGCGGGGCGTTGCCCATGGGTGCCCGGTGGCAGGCACTCGTACCGCCCAAGTGGAACGGCACGCTGCTGGTCTGGGCGCGCGGCTATGCTCCGGACGCAAACCTGCCCGATCCTGCTCCGTCGGAGATGCGCGACAGCTTGCTGGCGCGCGGCTACGCCTTGCTTGCGTCAGACTATGGTTCGGGGGGATGGGCGCTGGCGGAGGCGGTACCGGCGCAGCGTAGCGCCATCGCTGCCTTCATTGCGGCGCAGGGCAGGCCAAAGCGGACCATCGCATGGGGTGCCTCGATGGGCAGCCTCGTCACGATCGCGCTCGCCGAACAGCCCGGGAAGGGCATCGCACACATCGATGGTGCGATCGCCCTGTGCCCCTCGATCGGCGGTGCCGTCGGCATGATGAATATGGCGCTGGATGGCGCCTATGCCTTTCGCACCCTGCAGGCGCCCGATCAGGGCATCGCGTTGACCGGCATCGCCGATGATGCAGAGAACGGTGCGCGCGTGCAGGCGGCGGTACGGGCCGCGACATCGACGCCGCAAGGGCGTGCTCGCCTCGCGCTGGCGGGCGTGCTCGGCGGCATGCCGGGCTGGACCGCGGCCGATCAGCCCAAGCCGGCGGCCGGCGACGTCGAGGCGCAGGCAAAGAACATGGCCACCACCTTCGCCATGGCGATCTTCCCGCCCCGGCACGATCAGGAAAGGCGCGCAGGCGGCGTCTATTCCTGGAACACCGGCATATCTTATCGTCAGCAACTGGCGCTTTCCGGCCGCCGCGCGTTCGTTTCCGCCCTCTATGCCCGCGCAGGTCTCGACCTCGACCAGGACCTTGCCAGGCTGGATGCTGGGAAACGCATTTCCGCAGCGCCGGCGGCCGTCGACTATATGATGCAGCATTACACGCCAAAGGCGATCCCCCGGGCGCCAGTGGTGTCGTTGCAGGGGGTAGGCGATGGCCTGACGTCGCCCTCCTTGCAGCAGGGCTACGTCACCGCTGCGTCGCGGGCGATGGTCAAGGGCCTGTGGTACGACGGCGCCGGCCACTGCAGTTTCCCGCCCCAGGCGGTGATGGCTGCGCTGAAGACCCTGGAGTCGCGGCTCGACCGCAGTCGCTGGCCGCAGCCCACAGGGCCGTTCGTCGATCACACCCCTGCGCCGATGCTGCGCCCCTGCCTGCAAGGACGTCCCTGCCGATGAACGTCGCCGCCCCCTCGTCGGCAAGTGGCACGCGCGCCGTGCCGATGGAATTGCTGCTGCTTGCCTATTTGCTGTCCTACCTGCCGAGCATCATGCTGACGCGCTTCATGGCGACGACCCCGATCGCCGCCTTGGGCCGGCCGCTGACCGGCTTGGAGATCCTGCCGGGATCGCTCCTGCTCAATCTCATGATGACCTATGCCTTCATCTGGCTTTCCGGCTGGCACCGGTTTGCCCGGAAGGTGTCGATCGGACGCTGGTCCGTCCCGTTTCCACGTCGCGCCACCTTCCTGTCGGGGATGGCGACCTCCCTGATCCTGTTCACCGTGCCGTTGTCGCTGACCTTCAAAGGCGTCAGCATCCCGTTCATCCAGCTGGTCATGCGCGGTGACATCCTGATCCTCGCGCCGCTCGTCGATATCCTCTTCGGCCGGCGGGTCCGCTGGTGGAGCTGGCTGGCGCTGGCGATGGTTTCGGGCGCCTTGCTGATCACGCTGAGCGACCGCGGTGGTCTCCACCTGCCGCCGCTCGCGATCCTCACGGTGGCGCTGTACACGCTGGGATATTTCCTGCGGCTGATCGTGATGACGCGCGTCGGCAAGACCGGCGACCCGGAGACGGTGCGGGCCTATTTCGTCGAGGAGAAGATCATCGCCCTGCCCATGTCGCTGGCGGTTCTGGCGGCGATTTCGGGCCTGGGGCTGGGCGGCCAGGCCGACGAACTGGCGCGCGGCTTCGTCGGGATATGGCAATTGGGAGTCTTGCCCCAGCTCCTTGGCATGGGCCTCACGCTAACGGCGGTGTCGATCCTCTCGATCCTCATCCTGCTCGATCCGCGCGAAAACTCCTATTGCGTGCCGCTGGAGCGGGCGGCGAGCCTGATCGCTGGCGTGGTGGCGGCCATCTTGCTGGCCTGGGGCTGGGGCATGCCGTTCCCCCGTGGTGCCGAATTGACCGGCGCGGCCATTCTGATCGCTGCCATCGCGCTGCTGTCGGTTGCTCCCCGGATCTCGGCGCGCCTTTCCCTGCGAGCCTCCGCATACCGCGGCTTGAAGGATAGTGGATCATGACTGCGATACCGTCGGATTTCGATCCTGAGGCGCCCGAGGATTTCGACAGCGCCCACCGCGACTATGCCCGGTTGCGACGCGAATGCCCGGTCGCGCATACGGAAGGCTTGGGCGGTTTCTGGGCTGTCAGTCGCTATGAGGACGTGCGGCGCGTGGCGAGCGACTGGGCGCAGTTCTCGACCAGGACGCAAAATGTCGTGCCCAAGGTCGCCTTTACCGGTCGGCGGCCGCCGTTGCACCTCGATCCGCCCGAACACACGCCGTTCCGCCAGGCTATCAATCCGCTGCTGTCCCAGGAGCGGGTGAGCAGACTCGAAGCCGAGACGCGGGCCTTCGCGCGTCAGATGCTGGCGCCGCTGGTGGCGCGCGGCGGCGGCGATATATGCACCGAATTCTCCTCCTTCCTGCCGGTTCGGGTGTTCGGCCTTTGGATGCGAATGCCTGCCCAGTGGCTGGACACGCTGCACGACGACGGCCGCGCCTTCGTGCTGGCAGTGCACCGCAACGAACCGGAACTGATGAAGGAGACGAGCCTGCGCCTTTACGAAATGGCGCGCGATCTCGTGCGGCTGCGCAGGGAGGCACCGGAAGATCCGGCGATCGATCCGACCAGCGCGCTGCTCGCAGCGGTGCACCAGGGCAAGCCCCTGCCGGAGGATCTTCTGATCGGTGCCGTGCGGCAGATTCTGGTGGTGGGCATCGTCGCGCCGATGGTGATGGTCGGCAGCATGGCCGTGCATCTCGCGCGCGATCCCGCCCTGCAGCAGCAGTTGCGCGATGATCCGTCCCTGGTGCCAGCGGCAGTGGAGGAGTTTTTGCGGCTCTACACGCCGTATCGCGGCTTCGCGCGCACGGCGGTGCGGGACACCGAAATCGGCGGACGCACGATCCGGGCGGATGAGCCGGTTGCATTGCTCTATTGTTCGGCCAATCGGGACGAGAGCGTATTTCCCGATGGCGATCGGTTCATTCTCGATCGGCCGAACATTTCCGAGCATCTGGCTTTCGGTCGGGGGCCACATAATTGTCCGGGGCTGCATCTGGGGCGCATGGAGCTCCGCGTCGCCCTTGCCGAACTGCTCGCTGCAACGCCGCGCGGGTTTTCCCTCGACGGAGCCATCACCTTCAGCCGCTGGCCTGAGATTGGACCGCTGACCGTGCCGCTGCGCTTCGCATGAGAGCGCTTGCATCTTCGCGGTAAAGCCGGAAAGTGCTGCGCGATTATGTCGCGCAACAACCCCCGAAATCCTACGCTGGATGATGTCGCCGCGCATGCCGGGGTGTCCAGTGCCACCGTCAGCCGCTTCTTGAACAATCCGGGCGTGGTCGCCGCTTCCACGGCGGCGCGCATTCGGGCGGCGATCGAACATACCCGATACGTGCCCAACCTTCTGGCGGGCGGCCTGGCATCTTCACGATCGAAGATGGTCGCGGTGCTGATCCCGCATCTGGTCGATTCGCTGTTCAACAGCACCATCGAGACGATGGTGGAGGAACTGAACGCTACCGGTACGATGGTTATGCTGGCGCTCACCGGGACGGAGCCGGGGCGCACGGAACGGATGATCCGGGCGGCGATGGGTCGTCGCGTCGACGCAATCATCGCGACGGCTCCGCTCAGCCCGGAAACTACTGCGCTGATCGAGCAATTCCCAGGCCTGTTCATCCAGATCTGGGACCTGCCCGACGAACCGCCGGGCATTGCCGTCGGCTTTTCCCATTTCGATATCGGCTGCGAACTCGCCCGCTTCGTGCACGGCCGGGGCTATCGGCGGCCGATGCTCGTATCGGCCGAACTGGGCCGCGCGCGGCTGCGCCGCGACGGGTTCGTGAGCGGCTGGGGAGAGGTGGCGGGGGGCAAGATCGTCGAAACGACGGTGGACACGCCCTCCCGCTTCGGCCACGCCCGCCGGGTCTTCGCCGAACTGCGACGGCAGGCGGCGCGTCCCGATGTGGTGGTGTGCGGGTCCGATTCGCTGGCCCAGGGCATTATCGTCGAGGCGAACGCGGTCGGGCTCAAAGTACCCGAGGATCTCGCGGTGATCGGTTTTGGGAACGCCAGCGTGGCGAGCGACATGCGACCGACGATCACTACGATCGAGATCGACGGCACGCGGATCGCCCATGAAGTCAATGCCGCCATCCGCAACCACGCCTTGCGGCTTGCCCAAGTCGAGCGGAGGATCAACGTCGGCTTCCGCATCATTGCGCGGGAGAGTGCCTGACGATCGGCCATAACGGCGAGTCGCCGTAGACCGCGCCAAGCGTCGAGCTGTAATCCCGCATTGTCTCACGCGCAGCGGGCGGAGGCGGACGAGGAACATGCAAAGTGTAACATCCGCTGGATAAAGCGCGGCATGTCGGTTGCTGATGGGACCTGCCGTTTAACTGAGTCTCTGGAGCGACTGCCCTGTCCCAAGACGCGTCGATCTGCTCGCTGGTGGCATCAAGGCCGAGGTGATCCACAGGCGTGGGCCGTGGCGGTCCTTCGAAGCCGTCGAGTACGCCACACTCGAATGGGTGGACTGGTTCAACCATCGTCGGCTGCTCGAGCCCATCGGCAACATCCCACCCGCCGAAGCCGAAGATCAATATTATGCTGCCGCAGACAACATCGATATGGCAGCGTGACTCAAAACCCAACGCCTCCGGCAGACCCGGCGCGGTTCAATCAACCAGAATTGTCGACCGTATAGGCTGGAGAGGAGCAGGACGATGCAGCCAGACCCCCCTGCCCCCTTCCAGTTGCATGCAATCGATCACGTTGTCCTGCGCGTGAGCGATGTCGAGCGCAGCATTGCCTTTTACTGCGGCGCCCTCGGCTGCAGCGTTGATCGGCGGCGGCCGGAATTCGGGTTAGTGCATCTGCGTGCAGGTGCCTCGATGATCGACCTTGTCGTCGCGGACGCGCCCCTCGCCGCCACAGGCAACGTCGATCACTTCTGCCTGCAGATCGCGCCATTCGACGAAGGCGCGCTGGTCGCGCATCTTACGGCGCAGGGCGTCGCGATCGAGCCGCCGATCGCGCCCCGCTATGGTGCGCAGGGAACCGGCCGGTCGCTCTATCTGCGCGATCCCGATGGCAACCGCGTCGAGCTCAAGGAAGCACGTTAGTCGGCATAGATCCGCGCGGGCAGCCGTGCTGCGAGCAGCGCCGCCCCGCCGAGAAGCGCCACAACCAGAGCGATCGGCGGCACCAGGCTATGCGCGGCCGCAAGCCCGAAATAGGATGCGCCGAGCAGCGCGATGCCTGTCACGCCACCTACCTGCTGTACGGTCTTGATGATGCCGCTCGCCGATCCCGCATCGGCGCGATCGACCTGCGCCAGGATTAGCGGCGTCGCCGGCCCGGCGCCCATTCCCATGCCGATCCCCGCGACGAGCAGTACCGGCACCAGCAACGCAAGCGACAGGCCGCCTCGTTCGATCCAACCGAGCGCCACCGCTGCGCACAGTCCGAGCAGCGCATAGCCGGCGACGAGAATCCACTTTTCTGCCCGCCGCGCCAGCCGCCGCCCGATCACGCCCATCCCCAACATCACCCCCATGCTGAACGGCATGTGGATCAGCCCGGTTTCAAACGCCGAGAAATGCGCCACGCGCTGCAGCGCATAGGCGAACAGGAACAGGAAGCCGGTATTCGCCGCCGAGAACAGCAGCAGCAGCACGATACCGGCGCGAAAGACGCGGTTGCCAAGCAGATGCGGCGGAAACAGCACCGCCCCGCCCTGCGCCGCACGCCGCCGGAGCCTCCACCAGGCGATAAGCAATAGCGGCACGCCGGCCAGCAACAGGACAAGCGACGGCCCCTGCAGTCCGCCCTTCTCCGCCTGGAGCAGCGGGAAGAGCAACGCGAGGATGGCGACACCGAAGCTGAGCGTGCCCATCCAGTCGATACGGGTCGCGACATTGCTCCGGCTGCGCGGCAATAGCCACCAGCCGGCAAGCAGCGCGAGGAGACCGATCGGCCCGTTGATCAGGAACACGGTGCGCCAGCCAAGTCCGCCGATGTTCGCCGCGATCAGAAACCCGCCCAGAATCGGCCCGGCGATCGAGGACAGCCCGCCGATCACCCCGAACCAGGCGAGCCGCCCGATCCGCTCGACCGGTGTGTAGAGCTGCTGGATCACCGCCAGCACCTGCGGCGCCATCAGCGCGCCCGCCGAGCCCTGCAACACCCTTGCGGCGATCAGCGCATTGCCGCTGGGGGCGATACCGCATCCGATCGACGCGGCAGTGAACCCGGCCACCCCGATCAGGAACAAGGTCCGGCTGCCGAACAGGTCACCCAGCCGGCCGGACAGCATCAGCAGCAGCGCATAGGGCAGTACATAGCCCGCGACGACCCACTGCGCGAAAGCGCCCGACCCGCCGAACTCGGCCTGGATCGAAGGGAGCGCGGTGTTGACGATCGTCACATCGACGATCTCCAGCACCAGCGCGATGATCAGCGTGAAGAAGGCGAGGCTCTTCTGCCGCTCGGTGAGCGAGCCGGGGTCAGATCGCGCCGGCACGCAGCTGCTCGACGGCGTAGTTACACGCCCGCGCGGTGAGCGCCATATAGGTGAGCGACGGGTTCTGGCACGCCGAGCTGCTCATCTGCGCACCGTCGGTGACGAACAGATTGGGAATGTGGTGCGCCTGGCTGAAGCGGTTGAGCACCGAGCTCGCCGGGTCCCAGCCCATCCTGGCGCCGCCCATTTCGTGGATGGCCGTACCGCCCGGCCCCGGGCGGTCGAAGCCGAGGATCACATGCCCGCCCGCGGCAGTCAGCATCTCCGCCGCATCCGCCTTTGCCTGAGCAAGCGCGGCCTGTTCCTCCTTGCCGAAGGCAAAGGCAACGTTGAGCAGCGGGATGCCGCGATCATCGGTCTTGGCCGGATCGATCGTCAGCCGGTTGGTCGCGCGCGGCACACAGTCTGCAAAGCCCACCAGCACCATTTTCCAGGGACCGACCTGACGGAGCTTCGCCTTGTAGTCGGCGCCGATCCCACCTTCGCGCTTGCCCTGGGTCCAGGTCGATTGCAGCGCACCGCCCTGGAAGGAGAAGCCGCGCGTGTGGCCCACGCCGTCCATCACGTCCATATTGCGATAGCGCGGCACGATCACACCAGTCGGACGGTTGCCGAAGGTCGTATGCGCCTCGAATCCCGGCATGATCGCCATGGCCGACAGGGTGTTGGCATGATCCATGATGTGGGTGCCGAGCACGCCGCTCTCGTTGGCGAGGCCGTGCGGCATCGCCTCGCTGGCCGAATTGAGCAGCAGGTGGACCGAATTGAACGCACCTGCATTGAGGAACACGATCCGCGCCGTCGCCGACCGGCGCTGGTTCGAAGCGGTGTCAATCCAGCGCACCCCGGTTACGCGGCGGGTGACGGGATCATAGTCGACCTTCTCCACCACCGCATCCGTCACCACCGTCAACCGCCCGGTCTTCTGCGCCGCGGGCAGCGTGGAGGATTGGGTAGAGAAATAGGCGCCATAGGAACAGCCGCGCGCGCAGATGCTGCGATATTGGCAATGCGCCCTGCCCTGCTCGGGCTTCGCCTCGGTCAGGTTGGCCGTGCGGCCGATGGTGAGGCATCGGCCGGGGAATTTCTCCGCCAGCACGCCGCGGACATGCTGCTCGACGATGTTGAGCGCCATGGGCGGCTGGAACTTGCCGTCGGGCAGCTGCTTCAGCCCTTCCGCCGCGCCGGAGACGCCGATGAAGCTTTCGACATGGTCGTACCAGGGTGCGAGATCGGCATAACGGATCGGCCAGTCGGTACCGTGCCCGTCGCGCTTGTTGGCGCCAAAGTCATAATCGGACCAGCGATAGGATTGCCGTCCCCAGGTAAGCGACCGCCCGCCAAGCTGGTAGCTGCGGAACCAGGTGAAATCGGTGCCGTCGGCAGTCGCGTAGGGATTCTCGCGATCGTTGACGAAATGGCCCTGGGTGAACTCGGTGAAATGCCGGTTGAGCATCTGCACCGGATATTCCTGCCGGTACATCGCCGTATCCCCCAGCCCGCGGAACGGCATTTCCCATGGCGCCTTGGTCTCGGTCTCGTAATCCTGCTGGTGGCGGATGTTGCGGCCGCGCTCGACCATCAGCACGCGCAGGCCCGCCTCGGTCAGTTCCTTGGCCGCCCAGCCACCGGTGATGCCGGAGCCGACTACGATCGCATCGAATTGCACCGTTTCCCCCGACATCATCCGAAATCCACTGCCGTCCAGTCGCTCGAATAGGCCCGGTCGCCGGGCTTGAGCGGCAGGTCCGGGTCCCAACGACCGGGGACCAGTTCGTAATTGAGTTCCTTCGATCCGCCGATTTCGGACGTGTAATAGCCGGTGAGGATCAGCGCCTTGATCGTCCGCCAGGGATGCTCCCGCACCCCGTCGGCGAAAGCCTCACCGTCAAGTTCCATCAGGGCTGCCCTGCGCCGGGCTGGATCCGCCTTCTGAAAATCCCCGCCAGCGCGCTCGTCGAGCTGCACTTCCAGCCAGTCGAGATGGCGCAGCGAACCGTCCGCGCGGCGATAGGCGGCAAGGTTCGGCATTGCCGCAGCGGCCGATGGCGTGCGCGCCCCCTCCAGCCCGTGGGCAAGTGCGAGGATCACGAAATCGCCGACCCCCACATCCCCCGCACCGGCGGTGTCGGTACGCGGGATCACCAGTTGCGAAACCCCGGCGATCATCGCCCGCTGGCGGTCGCTGGGTTCGTCCGAAGGGTCGAGATTGGAATAATGAAGTACGGCGACGGGTATCCCGACCGCCAGCGCGAACAGCGCGGCACCGCCGAAAAAGTCGCGGCGGCTCCACCCGGCCGCCTGTTGTTCCGCCATGACGCGAACCCCTCGCACGCTACAAAAAATGGGGGCGACGCACTGCGCCGCCCCAGACGGGTCAAAAATCGACGCCAAGCCGGATGCCGTAGGTCCGGGGCGGAGAGAACTGCCAGTTGTAGATATTGGCGACACCCGGAACCACGGTGTTGCCGGCATAGGCAATCAGACGATAATTCTCGATGTTCCGCACGAACGCCTGCAAGCTGTAATGCTTGTTCGCCGGCTTATACTCCAGGCTGAAATCGCTCTGGGTGTGACCGATCTGCTTCGAGTCGTTGTAGTTGTAGAAATCGAGGTAATAATTGCCCTTGTAGCGCGAATATGCCGAGGCAGTAATGGTGCCCGCGCTGCCCAGATCGAACACATGGTCCCAGCCGACCGAGACGATCGCGTTCGGCGCCTGGGGCAGGCGGTTGCCGGCCAGGTTGCTGGTCGGCGGGGTGGCAGGCACGGCACCGTTGGTATAGGCAGCGACGCTCGCTTCGAACTTGCGATAGGTCGCGTGCATCAGGTTCACTGCGATGGACACCGTATCCGCGCGCGACGGGTGAAGATTGGCTTCGGCCTCGATACCGTAGATCTTCGCGCTGCCGGCGTTGAACGTCTGCGCACCCACGGCCGGATTGAGCAGCACGTCATTCTGCAGATCCTTGTAGTCATAATAGAATCCGGCGACGTTCAGCGTGTTGTTGCCGGCGAAGCGCAGCTTGGCGCCGCCTTCATAGGCAGTGTTGTTCTCCGGATTGAACGTCTTGCCCGTGCCGTCGAAGCCGCCTGCCTTATAGCCGGTCGAGACCTTGGCGTAGAGGAGCGTATCGGCATTGAGTTTGTAGTTCAGTCCAGCGAGCCAGGTGAACTTGCTGCCCGAATAATGGAGCGGCGTGCTGGCAGACGGCTGGTTGGTAAGCTCGATCGGGCCGCTGTTGAATGCGAAGAAATAGTTCTGGAAGGTCGCGCTGCGCACGTCATGGGTATAGCGCCCGCCGCCGACCGCCGTCAGTTGCGAGGTCAGCGGCACCTCGACCTGGGCGAAGCCCGACACGCTCTCGCTGAGCGTGGGATGGCGGAAATAGTTCACATAGGAGCCGTTGGGGCCAATGAACGGGCTGTACAGGCCGCCATTGGTGTCCTGCTTCTCGCGGAAGTAGAACATGCCGGTCTGCCATTCGATGCCATGGGCATTGCCGTTCAGGCGCAGCTCGTGGCTCTGGGTCTTCACCCGGCCGCCGAAATTGGTGAACTCGAACGCCGGGGACAGCGTGTTCGCGCCGGTGGTCTTAGTGGTGCGATAGCCGCCGGTATAGGTCAGCGTCGCCGGGCCGAAATCATAGGCGATCCGGCCACGCACCGCCGTTGAAAGCTGGTGCAGCGAGCCGACGCCGATCAGCGGCGAGGCATAGTTGCTGCGGTCGATCTTCGACAGCGTATTGGTGTTCTGGGGAATGCAGCCGACGCCGCCCGGAACGGTATAGGCAACCGCCCAGCCATTGGCGCAACTCGTCAGGCTGGTACCGGGGTTATTACCCGGCGCGCTCATGTCCTGCCAGGCCTGGGCCGCTGGGATCAGCGTCTGCTCGACATGCTCGACCGCCGCGTCGATGGTGAAGCCGGCCGCCGGCTTCAGGCGCAGGCTGACGCGGCCGCCGCCAGTATTGTCGGTATCGCTCTCTGCCGTCTGACTCGGCGTGAAGGCCGGGGTCGGGCTGAATGGCGTATTTGGATGCGTGGTGAAGCCGTCATGCGAGCGATAGAAGCCGGCGACGCGGATTCCACCCACGTCGCCCAGCGGCACATCCACGCCGCCATCGAGTAGCACCTGGGCAAAATTGCCGAGGGTCGCCGACGCATTGACCGCGAAGGTATCACCAGGCTTGCGCGTGATGAAGTTCACTGCGCCGCCGGTCGAGTTGCGGCCATAGAGCGTGCCCTGCGGCCCGCGCAGCACCTCGACGCGGTCGAGGTCGAATATCGCCGCGTTCAGAATGGTAGGGCGATTGATATATTCGCCGTCGATATTGACCGCGATCGATTGGTCCTGTGCCTCGTTATTGGTCAGCGAACCGACGCCGCGCACCGAGACGCGCGTGTTGTTGGTGTCGTTGGTCACCTGCAGCGCGGGGGAAACCTTCTGCACCGAGGTGAAATCCGTGACGCCTTTGTCTTTCAGCGCATCGCCCGAGATCACGGAGATCGCGATCGGCACGTTCTGCACGCTCTGCGCACGATTTTGCGCGGTGACGATGATCTCATCGGTGGCGCTCTGGTCCTGCTGCCCCGTTGCGGGCGCTGCCTGCTGCACCGTCTGCGCCTGAGCGGCACCACCTGCGATTCCGCTGGCGCTCGCCATCAACGCAAGCACAATCCTGCCTTTCATCATCACTCTCCCACAACGATGGCTATGTTGCCACCTGAAGTAAAATATGCGTTCTAAAACAGCTCCGGTTTTGATCTTTGTCAAGCGGATTCGAATGGCCATCCGCAATTCCGGAAAATTGCATTGACTTCCCACAAAGAGAATTGTTGTTCTAATATCAAATCGCCGCGATTCGACGGCACAAGCAGCGCAAGAAGCCGGAAGCGCACCGACCCGGAGAGGATGACATGCAGCTATCCCCCTGCATCGAATGGATGTTTGCCGACTCCCATCCCGACATGGGCGACCGCATCCGCGCCGCTGCCCAGGCAGGATATGCAGCGGGCGAATTCCATTTGTGGCGGGATAAGAATCTGGAATCGGTGGCTGCGGCGTTGCGCGAAACCGGCGCGCGGCTGACCGGGGCCTGTGTCGATCCGCGGCGCAGCCTGGTCGACCCGGCACAGCACGACGAATTCGCTAAAGCCGTCGAGGAAAGCGTGGCGGCAGCAAAGACTATCGGTTCGCCGCCGATGATCATCGCCTCCGGCTTCACACGCGAAGGCGTGAGCGAGGAGGAGCATTTCGCCGCCGCGGTCACTGCGCTCAAACGCGCCGCCGCGCTGGCCGAGGCGGCCGATGTGATGCTGGTGCTCGAACCGCTCAACGACCGCGTCGAACACCCTGGCATGTGGCTGGTGTCGACCACCAAGGGACTCGATCTGGTCGAGGCGGTCGGCAGCACGCATCTGCGGCTGCTCTACGATGTCTATCACTCGCAGGTTATGGGCGAGGACATGGCAGAGGTGCTGCGTGGCCGCATGCACCTGGTCCACCACGTCCAGGTTGCCGATATGCCCGGCCGTAACGAGCCGGGCACCGGCACGATCGACTGGACCAAGGCGATGCAGACGCTGCGCGACCTTGGCTATACCGGTGCGATCGGGCTCGAATATCGCCCCACCCTGCCGCCGGCCGAGTCGCTCGCAGCGACCCGGGCGGCGCTCGGGCTCTGAGGGCGGCATGCCCCCCGCCGCGAACCCGTCCGCACCGCGGCTTGGGCTGGTCGAACGGCTGAGCTACGGCTTCGGCGACTTCGGCTACAGCCTGCCGTACAATATGGTGGGCGCGTTCCTCCTCTATTACTACACCGTCGTACTGCGCCTGCCGACTGCGGCGGTGGGCACGATCTTTCTGACCGCCCGGCTGTTCGATGCCGTGGTCGATCTGGGCGTCGGCGTGCTGCTTGATCGCACGCGCACCCGCTGGGGCCGCGCACGCCCCTACATCCTGTTCACTTCAATCCCTTATGCGGCAGTGTTCGTCGCGATCTTCATGATGCCGGGCTGGGGCGTGAACGGGCAGCTCGCCTGGGCCTTCGTTACGTTCAACCTGCTCGGGCTGCTGATGTCCTTCGGGTCGATTCCCTATACTGCGCTGTTGCCGATGATGACGGCGGACACCGTCCAGCGGCTGAAGCTCGGCTCGATGCGCTCGATCGGCACCTCGGTTTCGGTGATCCTCGGCACTGCCGCGACGATGCCGCTGGTCGGGCTGTTCGGCGGCGGCAACGAGCGCAAGGGCTTCCTGCTCACCGCGCTGCTATTCGGCGCACTGGCACTGGCAGCGATGCTGGCACTGTTCCGCAACTGCCGCGAACGCCATGTCGGTAACAATGCAGCCGCGCCCGCCCCGGCCGCCGCGGCGGTGAGAGAGATGCTCTGCAACCGGGCATGGTGGGTCTGCTTCCTGTTTACGCTGCTCTATTTCGTCCGGTTCGGCGCGATGATCTCGGTTACGGCGTTTTTCGCGATCGAGGTGCTGAAGCGACCTTGGATGATCTCGGTGATGTTACCCGCCATCTCCGGTATGCTGCTGCTCGCTGCCTTCATCGCGCCGCCGATCCTGTCGCGTACCGGTATCCGGGGCGGCTCGCTCGGCGCGCTCGGGTTGTCGCTCGTGCTGTTCGCGCTGCTGCCCTTGGCCGAGGCATCGCCGGTCGCCTTTCTCGCGCTGTATCTTAGCGCTTCGGTAGCAACCTCGGTCACGATCACGGCCATCTTCACGATGATCGCCGAGTCCGTCGAGTATCACGAGGCGCGGTTCGGCAGCCGTAACGAAGGGCTGCTGTCGGCCGGCGTCAGCCTGGCGACCAAGATCGGCATGGCGCTGGGCTCGGCTGCGATCGCCTATGCGCTTGCCTATGCCGCCTACACGCCCGGCGCCGTGACCCCGCTGGCGGTCCAGACGATACGATGGAGCTATTATGGCGCCCCGCTGCTGCTGCTGTCGCTGCAGGCGCTGTGCATCCTGTTCTGGCCGGAAGACCGCCCTGCCTCGCAGGTAGCCACCGTATAACGAAAAACCGCACGGAGAGGATCAATGCTCAAACTCGCCTGTCGTTGCGCTTTGCTGGTCATCGCCGCCGGCGCGCTGCCGGCGCGTGGCCAGGTGATCGTCCACCCCGCCTATCGGCCGCCCGAGACGGTGCAGCGCGTCGCCATTCCGGTGGACCCGCAGGAAAAGCGGCTGAAGGTGCTGATCATCAGCGGCCAGAACAGCTACGAGCACGACTGGACCGGCGTGAACAACCTGCTGCGCACGCTGATGCAGGACAGCGGCCGGTTCGACGTGCGCGTGACCGAGGATTTCGACCATGGCAGCCTCGCGATGCTCAAGGCCTATGACGTGGTGCTGCTCAATTATTCGAGCCGCTGGGTTTATGACGACAAGACCGAGCATCGCTGGTCGCCGGAAGCGGAACAGGCCCTGTTCGACTATGTGCGCGAAGGCGGCGGGCTGGTCGCCTACCACTCGTCCTTCACCTGGGGCTATAACTGGCCAGCCTATCGCGCGCTGGTCGGCGCAGTGATGGATCCCGGCTCCAGCCGCCGTTCACCGCCCGGGGCATTCCCGGTCCATATCGTCGACCGCGACAACCCGATCACCCGGGGCATGCGCGAGTTCATCTGGACCTACAATGACGACATGTACACCAACATGCGCTTCGCCCCCGACGCGAAGATACATGTGCTGGCAACTGCGCATGATTCGTCTGCCAGCTATGATCCGAAGCTCGCCGGCCCCAAATATCCCGCCGCCGCCTACACGCCGGAAAAGCTGAAGGCGATGCAGGGCATGGACGCCGATCACCCGCAGGTCTGGACACAGGAATATGGCAAGGGCCGTGTCTTCTCGATCACGCTGGGCCATGACGAAGTCTCGCTGCACTTCCAGCCGCTCCAGTCGCTGATCTTGCGCGGAGCAGAATGGGCGGGATCGGGCAACGTTACTCTGCCGCTGGCAGAAGATGCCAAGGACTATCCGACGAAATGAGCCGCCCGGCGTTGCGTCAGACCAAAAACCGCTTTAAGAAGAATGGACATTCTAATTAGGGCTTTCAGGCCCCAGGGGAGAGGTTCATGAACGGCGCGGCGCTTGCCGCCCGGTCGGGTTTCGCCACCTCCCCCGCTTCACCAAAGTGCACCCGATGCTTTTGAAGAGGTGAATGCGATGAGCAGCATCAAGCGGGGCGTAAGCCTCTACAGTTTTCAGAACGAGACGTTTCAGGGGAAGATGTCCCTGGAGGATTGCGTGCGGACCTGCGCCGAACTGGGCGCAAACGGTATCGAGATCATCGGCGAGCAGACCTTCTGGGGCTGGCCCGAGGTGGGCGTGGAAGATGCCGCAGTCGCCGAATGGCACCGGCTGATGCAGGCCTATGGCACCACCCCGGTCAGCCACGACTTCATGCTCGACTACAAGCGCTACAAGGGCCGCGAAATGCCCTTCGACGAGCAGGTGGCGAGCGTGAAGAAGGACATCGATTTCGGCGCGCGCCTGGGCATGAAATATATCCGTGCGCTCGTCTCGATCGCGCCCGAGGTGCTGGTCGCCGCCGCACCTTATGCCGAGGAACAGAACATCAAGATCCTGATCGAGGTGCACGCGCCGCTGCACTTCGACCATCCCTGGATCATCCGCCATGCCGAAGCCTTCGAGAAATCGTGTTCGGACACGCTCGGCTTCCTCCCCGACATGGGCATGTTTCTCCACGCCTATCCGCGCGTCTGGAAGGAAAAGTTCCTGCGCGTCGGCGTGCCGCAGAACATCGCCGACTATATCGTGAAGGCCTATGAGGACCGCGTCCTATCCGAATATGTGATCCTCAACGTCCAGCAGATGGGCGGCACCGGCCCGGCGATCGCCATGGCCGAAGTGATGCGCCACAATGCCGCGTTCGAGCCGAAGCGCATGCTCGACTATATGCCCCGCATCCACAACATCCACGGCAAGTTCTACGAGATGACGCCCGATTATGTGGAGCCGTCGATCCCCTATGACGAGATCGTCGCGGTGCTCCAGAAGGGCGGCTACACTGGCTATATCTGCTCCGAATATGAGGGCAATCGCTGGATCGAGGATGCCGAGGAACCGGACTCGGTTGAACAGGTCCGTCGTCAGCAGGTGATGCTGGCAAAGCTGCTCGGCGAAGCCACCGTGCCGTCGCTCAAGACCCCCATCGCAGCCTGAGGAGCGCAGCCCATGATGGACAACAAGATGATCTGCACCGACCTGTTCGAGAATGTCGTCGAAGGCGGCGAGACGGTCGGGTTCGCGTTCCTGGGGCGCCTGCCTTATTATCGCGGCCTCGGCCTGTCGATGGTCGAGGACATCCAGGTCAGCGTCGACGGCGAGGAGATCGCGCGCGAGAACATCCGCTTCTCGGTGCGCGGCAAGACCTACACGCTGGACGAGATGGAGACCGTCTATGACGATCGCTGGAACTTCGGCGAGAAGGCGCGGATCGTCGCGCTGAAACCGGGCGGCCTCGCCCCGGGCGCCCACAAGATCACCTTCGCGGTGCGGATGCGGGTGAGCTACCTGCCCTTCGTCCCGACCACCCGCGATACCAAGGAACTCGCCCTCGCCGCCTGAGCGCGTCCGTATCTCCTCCTCAGGGCGTCCCGGTTTGCCCGCGGCGCCCCTTTTTTTTGCGCGCACCCTATCGCCTCGAAATTTAATTTTGAAATGTGTATTCTATTTTGATATTCCCCAAGGACTAGGAAGCGCACGCTAGATCGGCGCACCAGCGACTGGAGAGATGATGAAGGCGATTCGCGCGTTCTGGGACGAGCTCACGCTCAAGCCGCAGGGCTTCACGATGATCATCGCGGGGTTCCTGCCCGTGTTCGCGATCATCGCCATGTTTCCGGTGGTCGCCGCGATCATCGGCCATTTCCATAACGATCCCAATGCCCCGATGAAGGTGCCCGCGATGGTCACTGCGCCGGGCTACGCCATCGCGCTACTCGCGCCCTTTGCGGGCGTGCTGTGCGATCGCTTTGGCCGGCGGCCGCTGCTGCTTGCCTGCACCTTCTTCTACGGCGTAGCGGGGACCGCACCCTTCTTCCTTGAAAGCCTCGATGCGATCATCGCCACCCGGCTGGCGCTGGGCGTGTGCGAAGCCGGCATTCTGACGATCGTCAACACGCTGATCGCCGATTACTGGGTCGATCGCAGCCGCCGCAACTGGCTGATGCTACAGGGAATTGTCGGGCCGGCGCTGCAGCCCGGCGTGTTCGTGCTGGTGGCGAGCGTCGCCGCCGTACGCTGGAACGGCGGCTTCCTGGTCTATCTCATTGCCTTCCCGATCTTCCTGTCGATGTATTTCTTCCTGTTCGAGCCCAAGCGCGAACAGGTGCTGGCGCAGGAAGGCGCGCAGGCCATCGAAACGCCGGGGCCGTTCCCCATCGGCGCGGCCGTGCTGGTCGGCGCGGTGACGCTGTTCGCTTCGATCCTCTATTACGTGTTCATCGTGAACGGCAGCATCGCCTGGAAGGAGATCGGCATCACCGATCCGCTGCAGGTAAGCACGCTCACCGTGATCCCGGCGCTATTCATCGTCGTCGGCTCGGTCCTGTTCCGCATCGTCTCGCGCTTCAACAATGCAGTGCAGATCGCGGCGTTCCTGGGCATTCTCGGGATCGGGCTCGCAGGCATCGGCCTCGCCCGCTCGGTGAGCTCGATGCAGCTCGCGATGACGCTGCAGCAGACCGGCGCCGGCATGGCGATACCCGCGCTGATCGCCTGGGCACAAACCAAGTTCGGCTTCGCCCATCGCGGCCGCGGCATGGGCGTTTGGACCAGCGCCTTCTTCCTCGGTCAGGCGATCTCGCCGATCATCGTCGGCAGCGTGGCCGGCGGGGTAGGATCAATGCAGGGGGCATTCCTGGCGCTGGGACTGGTTGCGGTTGCCGCCGCGGCTATCGGCTTCGGCCTCGGCACGCGCGCACCGTTGCGGGCAGCCGCGGCCTGAGCCGGAGAGGCGCGCAGCCATCGGCGCGCGCCGTCCTCCGATGCCGCCGAGAAGCGATCGTCGAAGGCGCTGCTATTCCGAGGCGTCAGCCTCTTGCGTGGCGGCTTCCTGTCGCGCGCGGTCCTCTTCCTTCTTCTTCTTGCCCTGATCGTAATGCCATTTGATGGCAAAGAACATGCCGGTTCCGAACACGGCAACCTTGAATGTACCCAATAAAATCGGAACCCAGATCATCTCTATTACCCAACATTATCCGTCGTGAGGTGCTGACGCCCCGGAAAGCCGTCCAGGCCGGTCCCGGCAAGCCCCGCCCGCCTCCTCCCCTGGCATCTTCGACGCCCCCTATCGGACGCTCCACCTGCGCAGATACCTATACGACGGTCGGCATGTCGCCGTATGACCATACTGGTCCGCTGCGCAAGCGCCGCATTGCCGCGCGCCGCGGTAAACGCCCTGACGGTCCACGTTGCACGGGCGTGCGACGCATCCTTGCGGCCGCCGCCATGTTCCCTATATGTTTCGATCCCCGGTGAAACCGAGGGCTGCTCTTTGAACGGGTCAATTTCTCGCATCGCGCGCGGTCCTTCGACACGCGCGCAATCGCGCCTGAGCGTAAACTTCCTAAACTTCGCAAGCCCGGGATGCCCCCGGCCTTCGGTGCGAAAATGGCGTGCAGGAGCGCCTCAGCGGTGCAGCGTCACCGCCATACCCAGATCTTCCGCCGAACGCGCCACGCGGAGCGGGATTGCGCCACGTAGCGCCTGCCACCCTTCCCCCTCCTGCCAGATGCGCAGCGTGCGGGGCTCGATCGGCACGGTCACTGCCCGCCGCTCGCCCGGAGCCAGCCGCAGCTTGGCGAAGCCGACCAGTGCGCATTCCGGCGCGTCGCGATAGACCTGCACCACCTCGGCGCCGGCGCGATCCGAAATGTTGGTGATGGTGACCGTCACCGCGTCGTCCGCAGCCGCCGCATCAGCCCAGTCGAACCGCGCATAGCCGAAACCGCTGCCCAGCGCGTGCCGCGCCGGCGTACCGTTGGCGATCAGCCCGCGATAGCCGAGCGTGGTTCCTTCCGCATAAGCGAGCTTGCCGTCGGCCGCAGGCGTGACGATGTAACCGCAATAATCGGCCTCGGCGCGGGCGATCGACACCGGCATCCGGCCGCCCGGCTCGCGATCGCCGGCAAGTACGCTGGCCAGCGCGGGGGCGCAGCCCTGTCCCGGATACCAGGCGACCAGCAGCGCCGCCGCCTGCTCGCCCCATTCGGCGTCGAAGGCATGGCCGACATTGACGATTGCCGCCGTGCGCGGATTGGCGGCGCACACGGCCTCGATCAGCCGCAACTGCTCGGGGGCCAGCTTCGTGTCCGGCCGGTCCTTGCTCTCGACGCTGGAATCCGAGGTTTCGCCGATCACCAGGAACACCGCATCAGCCGACCGTGCCGCCTCCACCGCGCGGGCGAGCATCGCCTCCGGGCTGTCGGGCGTGCGGATGCCGTACCACAGGCCCTGCACGCGCGCGGCGACATAATGGAACTCCACCGTCACCAGCACCTCACGGCCAGCCCTGAGCATGACCTCGACCGAATCGGCGTCGCCGGCCTTGAGTACGCCCATCACGTCGCCCGCCGCCAGTTCGCGACCGGCGCGCAGCACCTCGCGGCCATCGACCAGCATCCGTGCGACGCCGGTGCCGCCCAGATAGAAGCGATGCACGCCGTCGCTGGCCGGTGTAAAACGGCCGCTCGCGCGGATCGAGCCGGGCTCGTTGAACCGTCCCTGATGGTGTACCCCCACGAACCAGACGAGCGAATTGGTCGCCCGCGTCTCGCTCGACAGCGGCTCGCCCGAACAATCGGTGGTGGAGAAATAGTCGAGCGTCATGCCGCTGGTGCAGCCATCGCCCAGATCGCGCGCGGGCTGCACCGGCATCGAGGGCAGCCGCGGCTGGGGATCGACGCCGGGCTCATACACGATCTCGCAGGCATCGCCATAGCGGGCCCGGATCGCCTCGATCGGCGTCGGCGTATCAGGTGCCACCGCGATCTTTGCGAAGGTGCCGCCTTGATAACAGGGCGCGGCCGCGTTCGGGCCGATCACGGCGATCCTGCGCACGCTGCCCGGTGCCAGCGGCAGCAATCCGCCTTGGTTACGCAGCAGCACGAAGCCCTGCGCCGCCGCATCCTCCAGCATCACCGCGGCCGTGTCGGCAGGCAGCGGCGCGGCCTTGACACCGGTCACGCGCTTGGCCGTGGCGGCGACGCGGGCAGCGGCATCGGCAACCCGTTCGGCAGAAACAGCTCCCGCCGTCACCGCCGCTGCGATCTTCGGCCCCATGAAGCGCGCCGGCCCCGGCATCTCCAGGTCCAGCCCGGCGCGGATCGTACCCTCGGTCGAATGGGTACCGAACCAGTCGCTCATGATCAGATAGGGAAAGCCCCACTCGCCCTTGACGATGTCGGTCAGAACATACGCCTGCTCGGAACACCAGGCACCGTTGAGCTTGTTATATGCCGCAAGCATCCCGGCGCAGTCGGCCGCTGCCGCCAGTTCGAACGGCAGCAGATAGACTTCGCGGAGCGTCCGCTCGTCGACCTGCGCGTCTACCGTGTCGCGCGCCGTCTCGCTGTCGTTGCAGACAAGATGCTTGGCGACCGATCCGGTGCCGGTCGATTGGAGCCCCTCGATCCATGCCGCACCCAGCACCCCAGCGAGCAGCGGGTCTTCGGAGAAATATTCGAAGGCACGCCCGGCCAGCGGGCTGCGCGCGAGGTTGAGGTTGGGCGCAAGCAGCGCATCGACGCCGCGCGCCACTGCATCGCTGCCGACCACCTGCCCCATCCGCCGCGCCGTATCGCGGTCCCAGCTTGCCCCCAGTGCGGTCGGGCACGGGGTGAGTAGCGAAACATCGCGCTCGTCGACATTGCCGCTGGCCACCCCCATCGGGCCATCGGCCATGGTGAAGGCGGGAATGCCCGCCTCCGGCACCGCGACGCTCTGCCACATCGCCGCACCCGCGGTGAGTGCACAGCGCTCCTCGAGGCTGGGTTCACGCATCTTTTGGTACCTCTTTCTAGACGATCGGCGCGAGCGCGAACGCCATCAGTTGCTGCGCCTGCACTGCCACCATCTGCGCGACGCTAGGATCGGCGATCGCGCCATCGGGGCCGAACGGCTTCTGCTCGATCGAATTGAGCGCGATGCCCACGGGCGTCGGCCAGCCGCGCATCGCATGGACGATGCCGCGCAGCGCCGCGAGCGTCACCCCGCCCGCCTGCCAGCCGGCGGCCGAGACGATCAGCCCCACCGGCATCCCGTCGAAATAAACGCGCGCATCGCCGCGCGTGTCCTCCAGCAGGTCGAGCGCGTTCTTCACCACGCCCGAGACGCCACCATGATAGCCGGGGGTCGCAATCACCAGCGCATCGGCCGCGCGCACCGCCGCGACCAGCTCCGCCTGGGCGGGGCTGCGCGTCGGTTCCTCGGGGTTGAAGTGCGGCAATTCGGCGAGCGCAGGTCCGCCGAACATCCGCGTCTCCGCCCCCAGCCGCCCGCATTCGACGAGCACCGCACGCGCCAGCAACTCGCTCGACGAATTGGCGCGAAGGGTGCCCCCAATGCCGACGATCCTGCGCGCCATGGCTCAGCGCCCCTTGAACGCGGGCATCACCTTGCGCGACAACAGGTCGAGCGTCTGGTTGGCGAAGGCCAGCCGCTGCTCGGTGAGCGGGCCGGTGGTGGTGCCGCACAGGATGTTGCCGATGCCGAGTTCGGCATAGGGCTGCAAATGCTCGATCACCGTCTCGGGCGAGCCATAGAGGCACCAGGTGCCGATCCAGCCATCATCCAGCGCGTTGATGTTGATGTCGGTCTTCTTGTTGGCCGGATCGGTCTCGGCGCGGCGGTTGAACTCGTTCTCGCGATCAACCGCGTCCTGATAGCCCTTCAGGATGATCTCGAGTTCCTCGCGCGCCTGCTCGTCGGTCTCGGCGAGATGGACGCACTGGTAGCTGTGCGTGCTCCAGCTCAGCGCAGCGGCCACCACCGCGTCCGGATGCCCGGCTTCGAGCAGCATGCCCTTATAGGTGTCGAAATACTTCTTCACGTGGGTGAAAGGCTCGGTGCCGTAGATCTGCGGCGGCGTGAAGGCCGGGATAAAGGCCGGCCAGCCATTCACCGCAGCGCGGCGCGCGCTCGATTCCTTCATCGCCACCGGCATCAGCCGGGCGTGCTTCTCGCCATAAGGCGAGGGGGTGATCCGCTGGAGCACGCGGCCCTGGTGCGGCCCGTTGTCGATCTCGATCGCGGGATCGTCCATCTGCTTGGCCCACAGCGCCTCGGCCAGCGCCAGATTCTTCTCGGCGATCGCGCCCGCATCCTTGTAGTTGACCGCGAAGCCGATCATTTCCTCGGGCGTGGTGCCTGATCCGACGCCCACCAGCAGCTTGCCCTTGGTCAAATGGTCGAGAATGCTCACCCGCTCGGCAAAGCGCACCGGATGGTGCAGCGGCACCGACACCACCGAGAAGCCGAAATGCAGGTCGGGATGCTTGGCGGCGAGATAGCCGGCGAGAATGAAGCTGTCACTCGCCACCGGCATATAGCCGTTAAAGTGATGATCCGGCATAAAAATCGCGTCGAAGCCGGCAGCGGCTGCCCGGTCCGAATGGTCGATAAGGTCGGTGATCAGCCGACCATCCTGCTCAGGACTCGTCGAGCGTGCATTCAGAAAAACCGAGAAGCGCATTACCCTCTCCCACCGTCCAGGCGATTACTCCGCGCCCATGACAATTAGAATTGACGTTCCTATTTTGATAGAGTTTGTGCGAACGCAATGTCAACCCAGTCGACCAAGAAGAAAGTGCGTGCCCCCCTTGCCGTAGAGCAGGTGGGCCGTGTGCCGCAGCAGGGCCGCAGCAAGGCCTCCTATGAGCGCATGTTCGCGGCCGCGCGCGCGCTGATGCTGGAGCGTGGCGACGAGGAGTTCACGCTGATCGAAGTGAGCCAGCGCGGCAATGTTTCGATCGGCTCGATCTATCTGCGCTTCGAGTCGAAGGACAATCTCGTGCGCGCGGTTATCTGCGAGGCGCTCGAGGAAATCGTCTCGTCCGAAGAGGCGATGTTCGAACGGCTGGCGGACGAGGCCGGTAGTCTCGGTGAATTCGTACGGCGTTATGTCGAGGAATATGCCGAGGTGCTGCGCGTCAATGCGCCCCTGCTGCGCCTGGCGATGCGCCGCGCCGCATTCGACCCGCTGATCTCGGCGCCGGGCAAACAGGTCGCCGATCGCTCTGCGGCGGGTGCCCACCGCGCGATGCTGCGCTTCATCGATGAAATCGGCGGAGACCCGGCACTGAAGGCCAATTCCGCCTATCACATCATCTTCGCGACGCTCGCGCGCGAACTGAGCCTCGGCTCAACAGCGGAGTCAGCACGGAATTACGACTGGGAGATGTTGAAGCGCGAGCTCGCCACGATGTGCCTCGCCTATCTGCGCGAGCATAACTAAATCCCTCCCGCCCAAGGCGCACTTCGTCGAAACTAGTGGCTCGTTCTGGCGACCCGTTGTTCGATCGCACCGAACGGTTGCGCTCCGGTCGCATCGATACCGGCCATCCGGATCGTGTCACCGAAGCTCAGGAACGGCGTCTCCGGCGCGCCCTTCGCAATGATTTCGATCGCGCGGTGCTCCGAAATGCAGGCCGATCCCAGGGCCGCATAGTCACGGTTGGAAACCGTACCCGAACCGATGATCGTCCCTGCGACGAGATCACGTGTGTGCGCAGCGTGGGCGACCAGTTCGGGGAAGGAGAAAGCCATCTCCCGTCCGTTGACCCGGCCGAAGCGCTCGCCATTCCATTCGACCAGCAGGTCGATGCAGACGCGCCCGTCCTGCCAGCCGTCCCCCAGCGCCGCCGGCGTCACCGCGAACGGCGCCATGCTGCACGCCGGCTTCGCCTGCACCCAGCCGAAGCCGGTCTTCATCTCGATCGGCGCGACCGCGCGGAGCGACCAGTCGTTGATCTGCACGATGAGCTTGATGTGGCGCGCAGCCCCTTCCGCCGACACGCCCATCGGCACCGCATCGACGATCACGCCGAACTCGCCTTCGAAGTCGATGCCCAGGCTCTCGTCAGGAAACGGGATCGGGTCGCCGGGTCCGTAGAAGCGATCAGACATGCCCTGGTACATCAGCGGCCGGTCGCTATCGATCGGGTCGAGCCCGAACGCGATCTGCATCAGCTCGCCATGATTGGCGAAGGCCGAACCGTCGAGCCATTGCCACGAGCGCGGTAGCGGTGCGCGCAGCAAGATCGGCTCGATCGCTTCGCCCTGCCCCGCCGCCAGCCGATCGGCCAACGCCCCGAGCGGGCGTGCGACCGCGTCCCAGCGTTCGATCGCCGCCAGCAGGTTCGGCGCGACGCCCTCCGCTGACAGGCAGCGCGTGCCGTCGGGCGAGACGACGATTAATTCGCCGTCGGGCATTCCATTGGCGCGGGTGGCGAGCCGCATCGCGTCAGTCCTCCAGGATCGCGACGGCGCGCGTCCAGCCGGCCGAGGCACCCTTGATCTTGTGGGGGAAGCAGCTGACGGTGAAGCCGTGCGGCGGCAGCGCCTCCAGATTGTGCAGCTTCTCCAGGTGGCAATAGCCGATATCGCGGCCGGCCTTGTGGCCTTCCCAGATCAGCGAGGTATCGCCGGTTTCTTTCACCTTTTCCGCAGTATAGACGAAGGGTGCGTCCCAGCTCCACGCATCGGTGCCGGTCACCCGCACGCCGCGCTCGGTAAGGTACATGGTCGCTTCATAGCCCATGCCGCAGCCGATATTGACGAAGTTCGGGTTGCCCACCGCGCCGCCGGCGGCAGTATTGACCAGCACGATGTCGAGCGGCTGGAGATCGTGGCCGATCCGCGCCAGCTCCGCCTCGACGTCCGCCGCGGTGACGACATAGCCGTCAGGGAAATGGCGGAAGTCGAGCTTCACCCCGGGCTGGAAGCACCATTCGAGCGGCACTTCATCGATGGTAATCGCACGTTTCCCGCCGTCCATCGTCGGATGAAAGTGCCAGGGCGCATCGAGATGCGTACCGTTATGCGTGGTGAGAGTCACCCATTCAGCCGCCGCGAAGCCGGCACCGTCAGGCGTCTGCTCCTGGGCTACGCCGGGAAAGAAATGGCCAAGCTCGCCCACGGTCTCGGCGTGAGTCTGGTAAGTGATCTTGGGCCGCATGAACGGGGGATCGGTGATCACCTCGTTCTCAAGGGTGATGGAGAGGTCGATGAAGCGGCGGGCCATAGGCTGTCTCCGGGAAATCAGGCCGTGTGGCCGCTCAGCGTTTCGGCGAACCAGTCGGCGATATAATCGCGGCCATAGGACATGTTGTCGGCGCCGACATGCTCGACCCCGCCCTCGCGCGCGGTGAATATCTTCAGCTCGCGCTTCGGGCTGTTGACCAGCTGCTCGTAGCAGTCATGCGCGTACTGGACGCTGATCTGGCGGTCTTTCGCGCCGTGGGTGACTAGGAACGGCACCTTCACCCCGTCCATATGGCCGTTGAGGTTCATGTCCGCAGCACGGGTGAAGAAATCGTCCATATTCTTGGCGCCGAACGCCCACATCACATGCGCCCAGTAATGCGGCACGGGATTCTCACCCTCGCGCTTTAGGCGCTTTTGCTGGACCTCCGCCCAATTGTGATTGGCGCCCCAGCACGCGCCCGAGGCAAAGCGGGGTTCGTAGGCAACAGCGCGTGGCGCGAAATGGCCGCCGAGCGAAATGCCGGTCATGCCGATGCGCTTGGAATCGACATCGCACTGCTGCTCCAGCCAATCGACCGCCTTGGACGCCCAGGCCTCCGAATGCGGATCGACGGGCAGGTTCTGCAACCGCAGCGCCTCGCCCGATCCGGGCTGGTCGACGCAGAGGGTGGAGACGCCGCGCCGGGCCAGCGCCTCGGGCAATCGCGACCAGTAGAGCAGTTCCTTGCAGCTATCGAGGCCGTTGCAATAGACGACGACCGGCTTCGGGCCCGCGCCCGGCGCGCGGGTGTAGAGCGCAGGCATGGTGCCCGTTTCGAGCGGGATTTCCACGCGCTCGCGGTTGATCTTGCCGAGGGCAGTCGCCTTGTCGAACGCTGCGCGCCCCTTGGCATAGGTTTCCCTGCGGCCGGGATGACCGTGGCCCTGCATCCGCTCGGCGGTGAGCAGGTAGAGCGATGCGCGCTCCAGTTTGGTCGACGCGGAGAAGGCGCGGCCCCGCGCCTCGTCCTCGGCGGCAATATCGATCAGCTTGTCGGCCATCGCGACCCACTGCGCCATGAACTGCGGCGTGCCGGCGTCGGCGCCCGAGGCGGCCGCATCCTTGATCGGCTGGCACATGTCGACGATCTCGCCGATCTGGCCGCCGCTCTCCATCGCGATCGCGACCGAGAGGTTCCAGATATAGCTTGGGAAGACTTCGAACAACGCCACCGCTCAGGCCTCCACCGCGACGAACAGCCCGGGGTTGGGCGCCGGGTGGGGCAGAGTCTGCGGACCGCCGGTGCCGATGCCCCACTGGTCCATCACCAACGGCGCCGGCGCGTAGACATTATACTGGTGCGCCTCGAAATCGACATCCTCCAGCTCCGACGTATATTCGGCGACGAAGCCGTTAGGTGTAACGAAATAGCTGAAGGTATTGTTGCCAGCGGTATGCCGCCCAGGGCCCCAGCCGATGATCGTGCCGTGCTGCTTCAGCCGGTGCGCCCCGCGCATCATATCGTCAACGCTCGGCATGTCATAGGCGACATGGTTGAGGCAGGGCGGCCCGGGCAGCAGCGCGATGCGGTGGTGCGCCGAATTGCAGCGCAGGAAACACATGAAGTCGCCGAGCCAGTCGGACACCTTGAAGCCGAGCACGTCGGTGAAGAACTTCACCGCCGCCTGATGGTCCGGCGAGTGCAGCACGATGTGGCTGATCTTGAGCGGCACGCCTTCCCAGCGCGCAAGTTCGCGCTTCGGGCTGCGCGCCACGTCGCTCGACACTTCGAACAACAGGCCATCGGGCGAGAAGAAGCGGAAGCCATAGCCGCCGCCGGGGCTCGTCAGCTCGGCCGGCGCACCGACGATGCGGCAGCCAGCCTGGGCAACCTTGATGTGCAGCGCTTCGACATCGGCGCGGCTGCCGGCCGCAAGCGCGATTACGTCGACGCGGTTCTCGTCGGCAGCGCGCAGCCGGACGACATGATGCTCGTCATGGCCCTGCGTCTTGAACCAGGCCATGGCGTCCTCGCTCGGCACCGGCTCGAGGCCCCATTGCTCGGTATAGAAAGCCCGCTCGGCGTCGAGATCCTTCACGCCATAGCCGACATAGCGGATTTCAGTGACACGGCTCATTTGGTTTCCCTCAAATCGGTTGGGCGGTGACGGCGAACATCTCCGCGGTCGCCTTGTGGTTATCGATGGCCGGGCCCTTGCCGAGCTGGCCCATGCAGATGGCCAGGCTGGCGTTGACGATATAGGCGCAGCGTTCGTAGCGACGGGCGCGATAGGCGGTGAAGGCGGCTTCCACGCTGTCGGCCTTGTCGAGTTCATCGGCGAGGACCAGGCTGTCCTCGATCGCCATGCCGGCGCCCTGCCCCAGATGCGGCGTGGTGGCGTGGACCGCGTCGCCCAGCAGGCCGATGCGGCCCTTATGCCAGCTGCCGGTGACCAGCATGCCTTCCAGCGGCCGATAGACCACGCCGTCATCGTCGGTGATCTGCTCGGCGAGCGCGCGGATCGCCGGCGCACACTCGGCCAGCTTGGCGCGCATGGTCGCGGCCAGGCCCTCGCGCGGATACCAGGGGTTGCCCGGCTCCGGCGTGGTGACGAACATATACATCAGGTCTTCGCTGATCGGCACCAGCCCCAGACCAGTGCGGCCGTTATAGACCTGGAGCGCATCCATGCCGGCCGGGCGCAGGAAATTGTACCGCCAAACGGCCTGCCCGGTATATTCGGGCTTCTCGGCCTCAGGCAGGATGGCGGCGCGCGTTTGCGAATGGACGCCGTCGGCGCCGATCACCATGTCGTAGATGCCACTGGTGCCGTCGGAGAAAGTCACCGCGACGCACTCGCCGTCATCGACCATCGTCTTGACGGTGATACCCAGCCGAACGTCGGCGCCGTCGGCGAGCACGCGGTCCCCCAGTACCTTGTGCAGCGCGGGGCGGCCAATGCCGACATTGGCCGGATAGCCCTCGGCCAGCTTGGGGGCGGGGCACGCGGGCCACCCTGGTGCCGTCCGGCGCGAAGATCTCGACCGCGTCGAAGCCGACGCCGGCCGCGATATATTCGTCCAGCACGCCGAGCTGGGCCACTGCACGCACGACATTGGCCTGCTGGATGATGCCGACGCCGTACACCGACCAGCTCGGGTCGCGCTCGATCACCGTCAGCCGGTGGCCCTGCGGCGCCAGCGCAATCGCCGCGGTAAGCCCGCCGATCCCGCCGCCGACGATCAGGATATCAAGCGGCGGCATCGGCCGCCTCGGCCAGCTTCACGCGCTTGGTATCACCGTTGACGGCGGGGAAGGGCAGATAAGAAATGCGCAGCTGCTCGGTGAGCGACAGCTCATGCTCGCCGGCCGGGAAGCCGCCGGGACGCTCGACCAGGATCGTCGCCTTGGCGCCGAACGCCCAGCGCCGGTCATAGGCGGTTTCCATTTCGTCGAGGGTTAGCGGTCCCCGCCCCTCGTCGAACCGCACCGCCTCGCGTGGCAGCAGATTGCCGTCGATCGCGACGTCGAGCTTCTCGACCATCGACAAGGTCAGGCCGCGATAATAGCCGAGCTTGGCTTCGAAGGCGAAGCCGGTCGGCGCTTCAGCCGGGCCGGTGTTACGCACGCTGTCGGCTTCGATCAGATACTTGTCGAACATCATCAGGCGGGTTCCTTCTCGGCGCCGAGCGCGGCTTCGGCCTGGGCGATCAGGCGATCAAACATCACGTGCTGGCGGCGGACCTGTTCGCGACTGTCCACCTCCATCACGTCCTGGATCCAGCGATTGCCCTCATATTCGCTGGAAAGCGTGCCCTCCCAGCCGCACTTCACCAGCTCCGGGATCACCTCGTCATAGGCGATCGCCGGATCGGTGCAGTCTTCGTTCATCTCGTAGAACTTGGCCTGGATGTGCCGGAAATACGGGGCGTAGTCTTTCAGCCGCTTGGGATTGGCATAGGGCGAGTGGCGCAGCGTTTCGGCCATAGCAATTTCCGCCTTGTTGCCCCCCCGCTTCACCGCAACTTCGTAGATCGTGTATTCGGCCATCACCTTTTCCTCGTGCTGGTCGACGATGAACTGGGCGACCTCGGGCCGCGCGCCCTGACGCTCGAAGCGCGCGCGATGGACCGGCGAAAAGTGCTTCATGAAGATGCCCATGTCGGGCAGGATGCCGAGGTGACGGGTGTTCAGCCGATCCGCGACCTCTATCGTGCGCAGGATCCAGGCATGCTCCAGATGCCATGGCGCGTGGACCTCCACCCCCATATGCACGTCCAGCTCCTCGGCGTACGGCACGCAGCGCGCGAGGATATCGGGACGCACAAACACCAGCACGCGCATGTTCCTGATGCCGAGCCGGTTGCACAGCACCAGGTCGCGGCGGATGCTGGCGACCTGTTCGTCGTCCGAGAGCAGTTCGCCCTTGCGCAGCTTGGTATCAAGGAACATGTCGTAGCAGGTGAAATGCGCGCCGTGGCGGGCAAGCATTTCCTGCCAGCGCACGACTTCCGCATCGTCGATGTTCGGGAACGTCGGCATGTTCTGCTCGGGCAGGATTTCGATACCCTTGGCGCCGAGCGACACCGCATGGGCGATCGCGTCCTCGACCGTCATCTGGCCGAGGAACATCTCTTCCTGGTAGCTGTAGAGGCTCACGCCCCGCTGGATTTTCGACACGATGGCTCCGTGAGTTACAGGCGACAAAGGGCCACGCCCTGCGCCATGGTGAAAACCCAGGCGCGAGGACGGACATCAAAGGATAGGATGGAGACGCGAGCGCCTTTGGCAGAGAGGTCTATCGGCGCCGGTGGGCGCGGGATCGCTGGCTGCATTTCGACACTCCTCTCGCAATCGAGCGATCTTGGGGCCGCCCAAAACGGCCTGTCGCTTCTGGGAGAAATCTACGTCGATAAACTGCGATATGAAAAATAGATTGTTTCTATCGTTTCAAATAGACCGCATGGATTTCAAAGGACCCATAATTTACAAATTGGATGGAAATCAATCTGGATAATAAATTTCCAATATTTCCTCGAATGGCTATCACAAAGCCGGGCCCGCAAGAGGCCGGCAAAGGAGAGACCAAGGGCATGATCCACCCGCCTCGTTCAAACACGCACCTTCACAGAGGCATTGCCTGATGCGGCGCCTCCGGATGGGAATGGTCGGTGGTGGGCTCGGCGCTTTCATCGGCCCAGTCCACCGCATTGCGGCAACGCTGGATGGGCAGATCGAACTTGTTGCCGGGGCCTTCAGCCGTGCGCCCGAACGGTCCTTCCAGGCGGGCCGCCATTACGGCATCGCGCCTGAGCGCAGCTATGCAAGCTGGTCGGAGATGATCGAGCAGGAGTGCGCCAGGCCTGACGGCATCGATTTCCTGACAATCGCGACGCCCAATGACACCCATCTGCCGATCGCCAAGGCAGCGCTGGAGGCGGGTATCGCAGTGATGAGCGACAAACCGGCGACGGCGACCCTCGCCCAGGCGCTGGAACTGGCCGGCACGGTGCGAAACACGTCGCGCCCCTATGCGCTGAGTTACACCTATAGCGGCTATCCGCTGGTGCGGCATGCGCGAGCATTGATCGCCTCGGGCGGCATCGGCACGGTGCGCAAGGTGCTGGTGGAGTATCTTCAGGGATGGCTTGCTGCACCGATCGAACGCGCCGGTAACAAACAGGCAGAATGGCGCACGGACGCCGGCAAGTCCGGCGTCGGCGGCGCCATCGGCGACATCGGCGTGCATGCCTTTCACCTCGCGGAATTCGTAACCGGCCAGCGTGTCGAGGCAATCAATGCCGACCTTGCCGCAGTCGTACCGGGGCGCGCGCTCGACGATGATTGCAGCGTGCTGCTGCGTTTTGCCGGTGGCGCGCGCGGCGCCCTGCTCGCGTCGCAGGTTGCGATTGGCGAGGCCAACGGCCTGTCCCTGCGCGTCTATGGAGACAAGGGGGCGATCGCCTGGCGCCAGGAAACCCCCAACCAACTGTTTCTCCATCACCTTTCCGGCCGCACCGAGATTCTGACAGCGGGAGGCGTCGGCCTGCTTCCTGCCGCGACAGCGGCGACCCGACTGCCGGCGGGGCATCCGGAAGGGTATCTTGAAGCATTTGCCAATCTGTATCGCGACTTCGCCAAGCGCCTTCGCGGCGACGCCGCACCAGAACTGCCCGACATTGAGGAAGGCGTTCGCTCGATGCTGTTCGTCGAGCGTGCAGTGGAAGCGAGCCGCGCAGGCATGGCCTGGGTGTCGCTCGACGGGACGGAGGCTTGCGCATGAAGACGATCAAGGGACCGGCCATTTTCCTCGCCCAGTTTCTCGGCGAGGCGGCTCCGTTTAACACTCTGGACAGTCTGGCCGCCTGGGTCGGCGCGCTCGGCTACAAGGGCATTCAGCTACCCTGCGACCCGCGGCTGATCGATCTGGAAAAGGCAGCTACCTCCAGTGCCTATTGCGACGAGCTGCTCGGCCGGGTGCGCGCGCACGGCGTTGAGATCACCGAACTTTCGACTCATCTTCAGGGCCAGCTAGTCGCGGTTCATCCTGCCTATGATGCGCTGTTCGATGGCTTTGCTGCACCCGAAGTTCGGGGCAACCCCGCTGCGCGAACCGAATGGGCGATTGCGCAGGTGAAGCTTGCCGCCCGCGCCAGCGCCCGCCTTGGGCTCAGCGCGCATGCCAGCTTTTCCGGTGCGCTTGCCTGGCCCTATATCTATCCTTGGCCACAACGGCCGGCGGGTCTGGTGGAAGAGGCCTTCGCCGAATTGGCGCGGCGCTGGCGGCCGATCCTCGACGTGTTCGAGGAAGCGGGAGTCGATTGCGCGTATGAACTTCACCCCGGCGAGGATCTGCACGATGGCGTGACCTTCGAGCGCTTCCTTGATGCAGTCGGTCACCATGCCCGGGCAAACATCCTCTACGATCCCAGCCATTTCGTGCTGCAGCAGCTCGATTATCTGGCATTTCTCGACCACTATCACTCGCGCGTGAAATGCTTTCATGTGAAGGACGCGGAGTTTCGTCCGAATGGCCGATCCGGCGTCTATGGCGGCTATCAGGGCTGGCAGGACCGTCCCGGCCGCTTCCGCTCGCTGGGAGATGGTCAGGTCGATTTCAGAGCGATCTTTTCCAAGATGGCCCAATATGACTTTGCCGGTTGGGCCGTGCTCGAATGGGAATGCGCACTGAAACATCCTGAACAGGGTGCCGCCGAAGGTGCGCCCTTCATCCGCGATCACATCATTCGCGTTACCGAACGCGCCTTCGACGATTTCGCTGCGAGTGGCGTCGATGCCGAAGCCAACCGCCAGATCCTGGGATTGCGTAAATGAACAGGGGTTTGGTGCCGGCCGGCGACCCTATCGGCGGGGACGTCGGCGAGGGCATCACCAGGTGATTGTCACTATGCCATGACCCGCTGATCCGCGATTTGCAGGGACGGCTATCCATCGATAGCATCGATCAAAACGACAAAAATACCCTGCAAAGAGGAATGCCATGCGGTTCAAGGGCCTTGATCTGAATCTGCTGGGCGCGTTCGATGTGCTGCTGGAAACGCGCAGCGTTTCGGCCGCCGCGCGCCAGATGAACCTCAGCCAGCCTGCGATGAGCGCCGCGCTGACGCGACTGCGCCAATTTTTCGGCGACGAGTTGCTCATCCCAAAGGGCAAGCGCATGTACCCGACGGCCTATGCCGAGGCGCTGGTGCCGCAGGTGCGCGAATGTCTCCATGCAGTGGAATCGATGCTGGTCACCTCAGGTCGGTTCGATCCGGCGACAAGCCAGCGGCGCTTCCGGCTGATCCTGTCCGACTATGTGATGACCGCCGTGCTCGCCCCCGCGCTGCAGAACGTAGCAGCGATGGCACCCGGCATACGACTGGAGATCTCCCTGCCGGGGCCCGAGGCGGGTATCGAACTGCGCGAAGGCCGCGCAGACCTGTTCATTGCGCCCGAGCAATTTATCTTCAGCGACCACCCTAGCGAATTGCTGTGCGAGGAGCGCTATGTCGTGGTCGGCTGGGCCGAAAACCCCCTGATCCACGATGTGCTGACGCTGGAAGACTTCAGCAGCGCCGGCCATATCGCCGTGCGGCTGGGTGGTCCACGCGACTATTCCTTCGCCGATCGTCAGGTCCGGCAATTGGGAATAGAGCGCCGGATCGAGGTGGAGGCTCCGTCCTTCACGGTTGTTCCCTGGCTGCTGGTCGGGTCGCAGCGGCTGGCGCTGATGCAGGAACGGCTCGCCCGGCGTGTGCTGACCGCCTTCCCGTTGCGCACCGCGCCGATCCCCTTCCCGTTCCAGCCGATGCGCGAAATGATCCAGTATCACAGCAGCCGCAAGAACGACGAAGGCCTGCGCTGGATGATCGAACGCCTCCGCGAGCCGGCAGCGCTCGCCTGATCGGCTTAGAAAGGCATCGTTGAAGCGCGCGCGTCTTTCGGTGCCGGTATCGCTGGCCACGCTAGGTGTTTGGTCCCAGCATGTGATGGTGTGGATTTATCGCCATCGCAGCGGAGGGAGCTATGGGCCAGATTCTTCACGGCAGCGCCAAGACCACGCACGCCATTCGAGGCGAACTACAGCGATCGCAAGCTTCGGCCGCGAACCTCGCGAAGCGGTAC
This sequence comes from Sphingomonas sp. DMC6, assembly GCF_056314225.1. NCBI lineage: Bacteria > Pseudomonadati > Pseudomonadota > Alphaproteobacteria > Sphingomonadales > Sphingomonadaceae > Sphingomonas > Sphingomonas sp. DMC6. The sequence goes on along the minus strand of NZ_JBQUYT010000015.1, from coordinate 585 downwards.
GGGATCAACGAGAAAACAGTCCTGAAGTGGCGGCATCGACGGTCTGTGGAAGATATGCCGATGGGGCCGAAGGAACGCCGCAGCACGGCGCTCTCGCCGATGGAAGAAGCCGCCATCCTGGCGCTGCGCGTGCAGGCCCGGCTGCCACTGGATGACGTCTTCGTCGCGCTAAAGGATGTGATCCCGCGGTTGACGCGTTCGTACCTGCATCGCTGTCTGCAGCCGCACGGCATCAGTCGTCTGCCCAAGGCCGATCGCGAGAAGCCCAAGAAGTTCAAAGACTACGAGATCGGGTATTTCCACATCGACATCGCCGAGTTGGGATATGAGGGCGGGAAAGGCTTCCTCTTCGTTGCGGTCGACCGAACCTCGAAGCTGGTCTTTGCCCGTATCTATCGCCGAGCGACCAAGCTGACGGCTGCCGCGTCCCTCAAGGTGCTCATCAAGGCAGTGCCCTATCCGATCCACACCATCCTGACCGACAATGGTGTGCAGTTCGTCGATCGGTACCAAGGCGTGTCGCACACGTGGATTGGCCACATTTTCGGTCGCACCTGCCAAGACAACGGCATCGAGCATCGCCTT
>NZ_JBQUYT010000014.1:0-71381 GCF_056314225.1 Sphingomonas sp. DMC6 | reverse complement strand
ACAGGTCGCTCACATTCGGTCTCCTTGCGGAGCCTGAATCACATCGCGCCTCTCACATCAATGGGTCCTGACCCTAGTCGCGCCGGGGCACCAAGGCGGCCACCAGCATCAGCAGCAGCAGCGGCGTCAGAAATTCGCGGTGGCGCTCGCCAAACTCGAACCAGACGGCGAACAGCGGCAGTTGCAGCGCGCCCGCGACGACCAGCCAGAGCAGCGCCCGCGGAACAGCGCTGCCGCGCCGGAGCAGCGTGCCGGCACCCGCCGCCAGCATCCCCAGATGCGCACCCTGCGACAGCGGCAGCAGCAGCGCCGTAACGGCGGCGCCGACCGGCGGTGCCATCAACGCCAGCCGGTCGATGCCGAACTGCGCCACACCCGTCGCGCGCACGAATTTGGCCGCGGTGATCCAGGCAAAGGCGGCGGGATGGCTGACGATCCACGCCTTCGCCATCGCCGCTGCGGCTTGCGTCTGCACTAGTTCGGGCAGGCCGCGCAGCGAGCGGGGCGAGGGCAGCCAGTCGCCATTGGCATCGGGATTGTTGCCGACCCACAGGCTCAGCTTGCCCGCCGAGGTGAGCGGGACGAAGGCATGGAACAGCATCCAGTTGCGCACCCACCAGGGCAGCAGCACCAGCGCGGCCGGCAGCAGCGCCGCCACGCCGGTTGCCAGCACGCGCCGCCAGCCGGCCTGCGGCACCATCGCCAGCCCGAACAGCGCCGCCAGCGGCGCCTGCCCCGGCTGGGCGAGCGCCAGCACCCCCGCCAGCACGCCGATCGCCAGTACCGCCCGCCAGCCGCCAAGGCTGCCCTGCCCAACGCGCAGCCAGGCCAGCGCCAGCGCCAGCACCAGCACGACGCACAGGCTCTCCTTCTGCGCCAGCGGCGCCGACAGCAGGACCGAGGGCCAGATCAGATACAGCCATGCCGCCGCGCGGCCCGCGCCCGGCCGCCCGAGCGCGCACCCGATCCGCCAGACCAGCCACGCCGCCGCACCGTCGAGCAGCAGGTTGAGCGCAACCAGCGACGCGGTGCCAAGCCCCAGCGCCCAGCCCCAGCCGGCCAGCAGCAGCGGATAGGCGGGAGGAAAAAAGGCGCGGACAGTGATGCCCATATAGGGCTCGAAAAATACCAGCCCCTCGCCGTGCAGCAGCCGCGCGGCGAGCAGCCGGTAGATTTCCGCATCGCCATCGGGCGTGCGTCCGGCGGTCCAGTGCGCCACGCCAATGCGAGTAAGCAGAACGATGGCCCCCAGCAGCACCAAAGCCGTCCGCCCAGGCGCCCGGCGAGCGAGCGGCACTCCCAACCCGGCGAAGCCGAGCCAGGCGAGCAGCAAGCCGACCCCGGCCCAGGAGAAGCCCCAGCGCTCGACCAGTTCAGGCGTCGACCACAGGCCATAGGTGCAAACCGCCGCAAGACAGGCAGCCAGTATCGCCGTCACTGCCGGCGGCTGAATGGCCCTGCGTTCCCCCATTTCCTCGCGCGATTGCATTACCACTCCCGCTGGACCCATGGCGCGCCGACAATGCCGCCCGCAGGCTTAGTGATAGCGCGCTGCAACGGAAACGAAATTCGCCGCGCGCGAGCAGTTGAAAGCGCGCTTTCAGATATGATAACGTTACCATGAACGGGACGCAGCCTATGCAGCCCCGAACAGGACAGGAGAGACGCGCATGGCGGGCTTCAGCAAGCGGGAGGTTCTGGCCGGGTCGTTCGCGACCGCACTCGGCATGAAAGTAGCGCAGGCGCAGGACGCGCCACAGCCTGCCCCGCAGATCGCCCCCGGCCCCTTCCGGCCCACGGTGGATTCGCTGTCGGCCTATCGCACGCCCGACTGGTTCCGCGATGCCAAGTTCGGCATCTGGGCGCATTGGGGGCCACAGGCGGTGGCCGGCCAGGGCGACTGGTATGCGCGCTTCATGTATGTGCCCGGCCATCCCCATTATGACCATCATCTGAAGACCTGGGGCCATCCGTCCGAACATGGCTACAAGGACATTCTGCCGCTGTGGAAGGCGGAGCGGTTCGACCCGGAGGCGCTGGCCGACAAATATGTCGCGGCGGGCGCCAAATATCTGGTGTCGATGGGCGTCCACCACGACAATTTCGACCTCTGGCGTTCACGGCACCACCGCTGGAACGCGACGGCAATCGGCCCGAAGCGCGACATTGTCGGCGAATGGCAGGCGGCGGCGCGGCGGCGCGGGCTGCGCTTCGGCGTTTCCGAACATCTCGGCGCCAGCTATTGCTGGTGGTATCCCAGCCATCTCTACGACCAGTTCTGGCCAAAGCTGGGGGTGGATTATGACGGTGCCGACCCGCGCTTCGCCGATCTGTACCACGACAATCGCGACGAGCCGTATCGCAACAAGCCGGGCACCTGGTACACGCGCAACCCGGCCTATCACCAGCGCTGGTTCGCACGCATCCGCGATCTGGTCGACAACTATCAGCCCGACCTGCTCTATTCGGATGGCGGCGTGCCGTTCGGCGCGGTCGGCCGATCGCTGATGGCGCATTTCTACAACAGCAGCATGGCGCGCCATGGCCGCGTGGAAGCGGTGTATACCAGCAAGGATCTCGGCTCGGGCGAATTCCGCACCGACTGGGGCGTGCAGGATGTCGAACGCGGCGTGCTCCACGGCATCAACCCGCTGCCCTGGCAGACCGATACGTCGAACGGCGACTGGTTCTATAACGAGAACGACCGCTACAAGAGCACCAGCGATGTCGTCACCATGCTCGCCGATATCGTCAGCAAGAACGGCAATCTGCTGCTCAATGTCGTGCTGCACGCCGATGGCAGCCTGCCGCCGCAATCAGAGCAGCTGCTGGCTGAGCTGGCGCCGTGGATGACCGTGAACGGCCCGGCGATCCATGGCACGCGCCCCTGGCACATGTTCGGCGAAGGCCCCACCGAAGCGAGGGCAGGCGCCTTTCAGGAACGCGCCGCCTATACCGCGCAGGATATTCGCTTCACCATCCGGGGCGAGACACTCTATGCCATCACGCTGGGGGAACCGAAGGGAGAAGTGGCGATCACCGCGCTGGGGCGCGCAGGTCCGAACGGCCAGCGTCGCGTGCACAGCGTCGCGCTGCTCGGCCACCGCGGCCGGATCGACTTCCGCCAATCCGACCAGGCATTGACTATCACGCCGCCGGCCACGCTGCCGACGCGCCACGCCAGTGCCTTCGAAATTCGCTTCGCCTGAAACAACCCGAAGGCGATCAGAACACCACGATCGCCTTCATCAGCCCGTCCTCGCGCGCGAGCGAGGGCAGCCGCTGCGGCAGTTCCTCCACGCCCACGCTATGGGTGTGGAGCAGCCGCGACGGCAGCGCGCCCGATTTCAACCCGGCGATCACGCGCTCGAAATCGCAGTTCAGCGCGTTACGGCTGGCGATCAGCATCGCCTCGCGCTTGTGGAACTCCGGATCGGCGAAACTGAGGTCGCCCGATGCAACGCCGACCAGCAGCAGCGCCCCGCCATGCGCAACGAAATCGAGGCTGCGGCGCATCGCCGGCAGCGATCCGGTGGCATCGACCACCACGTCGAACATCTCGCCATGGGTGCGCGCCGCCAGCGCCGCATCGATCCCGTCATCGGCCACCACGCCGTCAAAGCCGAGCTGATCGGTCGCGAAGCGGAGCCGGGCGGCGCTGCGATCGGCCATGGTCACGGCAAAGCCGTCCTGCCGCGCGATCAGCGCCGTCGCCACGCCGATCGGTCCGGCGCCGACCACCAGCATGCGATCGCCCTCACGCGGAGCACGCGACACGGCATGCGCGCCGATCGCGAGAAACTCGACCATCGCCGCCTGTTCGGGCGTCAGCCCCTCGGCGTCGATCACGGCATGTTCGGGCACCGCGATCAGATCGCACATGCCGCCATCGACATGCACGCCCAGCACCCGGATGTTGACACAGGCATTGGGCTTGCCCTTGCGGCAGGCGATGCAGGTGCCGCAGGCGAGATAGGGGTTGATCGTCACCAGCCGCCCCAGCGGCAGCGCAGCGCCCGGCCCCTGCGCGACGATGCGGCCGCTCAGCTCATGGCCGATCACGCGCGGATATTCGAGGAACGGGTGATGCCCGGCGAAGATGTTATAATCGGTGCCGCACAGCCCGACATGGCCGATCCGCACCAGCACTTCGCCCTGACCGGGAACGGGATCGCTCCGCTCCTGCAGCGCGAGTTGCTGCGGTTCCACACAGGTAATCGTACGCATGCACTGCTCCTCCGGCGATGGGCTTCGCCTATTTTCTAATATAAAAACGGAATGTTATATATGCTTTCCGAGAGCTTCAAGCACCCCGCTCAATCGGGCTGATAGCCAAGCCGGTCGGAAATCCGGGCCGCCGTCGCCCCCAGCATCTCGCGCGCCGCCACCAGGCCAACTTTCTGCGATCCGTCGATCAGCTCGAGGAACGGAATGGTCAGCGCGGCAACCACCAACCGGTCGAAGCCGAAAATCGGAAAGCTGATGTCGGTGACGCCGTGGGTGATCGGGCTGGTGCGGCTGTCATGCCCCGCTTCCCGCACCGCCGCCAGCCGCGCCGCCAGCCAGGCGGCGTCGACACGCTGGCCGCTTTCCGCCTCGGCATCGCGGATGATGCGTTCGGCAAGCTGCGGCGTGGAAAAGGCCAGGATCACCTGTCCCGAGCAACTCTGGAGAATGTCGATCTGGGCACCGACCTTCAGCGCAAAGCCGCGCGTACCGGGCGACTCCTCGCGCGCCACCACCAGGCCATGGCCGTCGCTGGGTACTACGAGATGGCAGGACTGGCCGATTTCCATCGCCAGCAGCTGCATTTCCGGCATCGCGGCGCGGACCAGATCCTGCGACGGCGTGGCGCGCAGCGCGACATCGAGCAGCTTGTACGCCACCGAATAGCGATCGGTCACTTCCGACCGGCGCAGATAGCCGAGTTGTTCCATCACCACGACGATGCGGAACAACTCCCCCACCGAACGCCCCAGATCGGCGGCCATTTCAGTGACGAGCGCGCCGTCCTGCCGGCTGGCGAGCAGTTCGATGACTTCGAACGCCTTCTCGATCGCCGGCGCGGCATAGGTTTTCTTCAGCGGCGCGCGTGCCATAGCCCCTCCTGTTTCCCGTCGCTCACTGCGCGCCCGCCAGATGGTCGAGCAGGCGGAAAATGCGCGCCATGGGCCGCCATTTTTCACCGTCGCTGGTCCCCGCGGCGGGCCGTTGATAGGCGAGCATGCGCGCTTCCCACGCCACCACGTCGGGGTTGGCGGCATCCATTTCAGCCTTGCGGGCGAAGCTGAAATCGTCGCGCGCGTCGACGATCATCACCAGCCGGTTCTCCAGCCGGAAAATCTCCATATTCTCGATGCCGGCCGCGCGGATCGAGGCGATTACCGGCGCCGGCGTCCGCCCGACGCGGTGCCAGTCCTCATAGGCGGCGATCAGATCGGCATCGTCCTCCAGATCGAGCGCGAGGCAGAAACGCTGGGACATGGGCGGGAAAGCTCCTTCGGAAATCGCGTCAGAAACCATAGAATTGGCGGGCACAGCCGGCGAACAGCCATTGCTCGCCCGCAGCGTCCAGCCCGGCGAGCGTCCGCGCCGTATCGAACCATGCGGTATAGGCGTCGCACAACCCCAGCACCGGCCAGTCGCTGCCCCACATCAGCCGGTCGCCGAAGCTGGCGACCAGATGCGCGACATAGGGCGCCAGCGCCGCTGCCGGCTGGCCTTCGTCCTGTTCGGTGCGCAGGCCCGACAATTTGCAGAAGACATTGGGCAGCGCCGCCAGCGCCGCGATTTCGGCGCGCCACGGGTCGAGCGTGCCCATAGCGGCAAAGGGCTTGGCGCCGTGGTCGATCACGATCGGCAACGCCGGCCACGCCTGCACAAAGCGATGGAGCGCCCCGAGATGCCGGGGCTGGACCAGCGCATCGAAGCGCAGCCCGTGCGCGATCATCGCCTCGACCGCCGGCGCGAGATCCGGCCGGCAGACCCAGTCGCTGTCGTCGATCGACTGCAGCATCGGCCGCAACCCGCGCAGCTTGGGCCGCGCGGCCAGCGCCGCGATCCGCGCGGGTGCATCGGCCGCCGCCAGATCGGCCCACCCCACCACCGCGCCGACCAGAGGCTCCAGCGCGGCAAGGTCGCACAGCCAGTCGGTGTCGGCATCGCTCGGCTGCGACTGGACCAGCACCGTCGCCACCAGCGGCACGCCCGTAGCGGCAGCGCGCAAATCGTCGGGCAGGAAATCGCGGTGGATCGCGGGCAGGTCCGGCCCCGGCCAGGCATGGCCCGGCGCGTCGATCCGCCAGAAATGCTGGTGCGCGTCGACAATCTCGCTCATCTGCGCGCCCGCCGCTGCCTTCACCATCGCTCGCCCGACTTTCTTATATGACAGCGCATTTGCGTAAGGACATGCCGCGGCGCACGCAAGACATCCCGAGCGCGCGACCACATGTCGCGGCGCTGCCATTTTCCTGCTGCACTGCGCCATGGTTGCTGTAGGGAGCATCGCATGTCCGTGCAGAACCCCGCGATCGAACAGGTCGAAACGCGCTATTCCGGCTGGGGCCGGCTGCTGATCGCCACGCTGCGTACGCCCGAAGGCGAGACCATCACGCGCGAGATCGAGGATCATGGCGATGCGGTCGCGGTACTGCCCTATGATCCCGCGCGCGGCACGGTGATGCTGGTGCGCCAGCCGCGCCCGCCGCTGCTGCTGCGCGGGCAGAGCGAACCACTATACGAAGCGCCGGCGGGGCGGATCGAAACCGGCGACGGCATCGAGGATACCGCCCGCCGCGAAGTGCTGGAGGAATGCGGCCTGCGGATCGACGCACTCGAACTGGTCGGCCATTTCCACGCCATGCCCGCCGTCTCCACCGAGCGGCTGAGCTGCTATCTCGCCACCTATGCCGCCGCCGATCGCGTCGCGGCCGGCGGCGGGCTGGCGGAGGAGCATGAGGCGATCGAAGTCGTCGAAATGCCGCTCGCCGCGCTGTGGGCGATGGGCATGGCAGCGCTGGCCGACATGAAGACCGCGCTGCTGGTGCTGGCGCTGCGCGACCGGCTCGCGGCTCAGTCGTGGCCGCCGGCCTCCACCGCCGGCTGAGACGCGGCATGGCCGCTGCGCCGCCAGATGCCGCGCAGCATCGATGCAGCAAAAGCGGACAGGCCCGGCCGCACGAACAGCCAGTCGCGGATCGCCGGCCCCTTTTCCGCGCCGATCATGCGCTTGTAGCCGCTGTCGCCCGCACCCCAGTCGACCAGCGTCATCCCGTCGTCGATCGCGCGCAGCAAATTGCGATAATAGAGCAGCTTGCCGGGCGAATGGCGGGCGAAATCGGGATCATAGCTGTTGGCGATCGCATATTTGCGGGTGCCGACATTCAGGTCGAATGAAAAGGCCGCCGGCCGGCCATCGACGCGCAGCACCGCCGCCCACATCTGTTCCGCCAGCACCGGATCCTGCGCCGCCGCGCGCCAGAAGGCACCGTGCCCGCGGGCGGTGAATTTGGCATCGCCGCCATCGGTGCGGCTGGCGATCCAGCTCCGTTCCTCGACCGCCGCCAGCGCGGCAAAGGCGGGCGCCTGCCACTCGCTGCCCGAAACGAACTGCCAGTCGAGCGCGCCGTGGCCGGCAAGATGCTTTTCGTGGAAGCGGTTCTTGCGCAGCGTCGAGTTGCGCGGCCAGCCGCCCTCCGCCCGCAGCGCCGCCATGTCGAGCAGATAGGAATCGGCCACGAACCGGTCGAGCACCGCCCAGCCGCGCCCGCGCGCCGCCGCCTTCAGCGCCTCCAGCGCCGGATCGCCGTCATAGACCGGGCCGATGCGCAGCGCCCGCACCTGCCGGCCCAGCGCGGCCAGCAGCGCCTCCGCCACTTCCAGCCCGGCATCGGCAGCGATCGGCAGGGTACGGAACGGCCAGTAGCAGCCGGGCACCGCCGCCAGCCCTGCCGGGCGCGGCCCCACCCGGATCATCGGCAGCGCCGCCACCGCCTCGCCTTCGCGCGTGGCGAGTAGCGTGCGCGCCTCGCCGCCATAGGCCTGCAGCGCCGCCGCATACCAGCCATGGCGCAGGAACCGGTATGCGGGCGCCGCCCGCGCCGCCACCGCGTCGATCTCGACCGCCAGCCCCTCCACGCAGCGCACGGCAAGCGCCGGCGACAGGCGCGCAAAGGCGGCACTCGGCATTTCCCTGGTCATGCCGGCACAGATACAGTGCAGGCCTTACCAAGCCGTGGACGCGCTTGGGCTTGCGGCAAGGACAGAGCTGCCCCTAAGCAGACAGGATGGAAGGCCCCTATCTCTCCACCGTATCGCAGACGATCCAGGCGGCGATCGCGCCCGTGTTCCTGCTGGCCGGCATCGGCGCGTTCCTCAACGTGATGGTCGGCCGGCTCGCCCGCATCGTCGACCGCGCCCGCGTGATCGAGGAACTCCATCCGCGCTCCAGCGGCCCCGAACATGACCGCCATGTCCGCGAGCTGCGGATCATCGACCACCGCATCTCGGTGATCAACAATGCGATCTTCCTGTGCACCGCCAGCGCGCTCGCCATCTGCTTCGTCGTCGCGCTGATGTTCGTCTCGCGGCTCGCCAATCTCCATGTCGGCATCTGGGTTGCGGTGGCGTTCATCCTGTCGATGCTGCTGCTGATGGCGGGGCTGATCTATTTCCTGTTCGAAGTGCACATTTCGCTGCGCGCCATCCATGTCCGCAAGGAACTGCTCGAGCTGGATAACTAGCCGGCAGAAGCGAAGGCAGCCCCCCTCCCTGCTTGCAGGGAGGGGGCGGGGGTGGGTCCGCCGCCGGCAGGCGGCGGGACTCGCTCTCCGGCAGGACGCATCGCTTTCTGGAGCGCGCAGACGCGCGCACCCACCCCCCAGCCCCTCCCTTTGAGGGAGGGGAGTACCGGGCGCCCATCGTCAATCCGCCGCGAAGCCGAACGCCGTCACGCCCCGTTCGCGCTCGTTCGCCCGCACTGCCCGGCCGGCGGGCGCCGCCGATCGTTGCGGGCACGCCACGCGGGTACAGGCGCGGCAGCCGAGCCCGATCGGCGCGGCGCTGCCGCCCAGATCGACGCCGCGCGCCGCCGCCAGCGCGCCCGCTTCCGCCGCCGGCAATCCCAGCGCGAGCACGAAGCGCGGCCGCACCCCGCCGGGGGTGGTGCCGTGCGGATGCGCGCAGCGGGCGATGGTGAACAGCCGCGCGCCATCTTCCAGCTCGACAAGCTGCACCGCCGTTTCATCGGTGCGGGCAAAGGCGTCGTAGGCATTCCATAGCGGGCAGGGCACCGCCGCCTCGACCAGCGCCGATCCGCTCGCCCCGGCATAGCGCATCGACACCTGCCCGGCCCGGTCGAACCGCATCAGGAAGAAGGACAGGCCCCGCGCGCCCACCCGCTGCAATGTCGTCAGCCGGTGCGCCACCTGCGCCAGGCTCGCCCCGAACCGCCGCTGCAGCAAATCGAGATCGTATCCGCTCGCCTCGCACGCGCGCAGAAAGCGGGCATAAGGCATCGTCACCGAAGCGGCGAAATAGGCGGTCAGATGGCGCCGGAACATCCGCTCGCCGGCGCGATCGAGCGCGGCGCCGCGCACCAGCGCCTCGATTTCGTCGCGCGCCTCGACCGCAAGCTGTTCGGCCAGCGCAAAGGCCCGCGCGCTGGGATCGAGCGCTTCGGACAATTGCAATTGCCGGGCGTGGAAATCGAGCCGCTTCAGCGCCTCGCCCATCACCTCGGCGGGCAGGATGCGCACCGACAACTGGTGCTTCACCCGCAACCGCTCGGCCATCGCGCCATAGGGGTCGCCGGCCATGCGCAGTTCGTCGGCCAGCGCCTCGCCCGCCGCGTCCAGATCGGCGAAATGGTTGCGCCAGCGCTCGATCGCGCGGCGCACCTGCTGGCCGGGATCGGGCGCGCCCGGTTCGCCCCCGCCGCCCTGCCCCATCCGGTCATAGGCGCGGGCAAACGCCTCCGCCCCGTCGGGCGCGCCGGCCAGCCACTCCTCGAGCTGATGCCGGTCGATCGCCAGATCCGCGAACAGCGGATCGGCCAGCCGCCGCCGGATCGCCTCCGCCCCGCCGCCGGGTTCGGCCGCAGCGAGGCGGCGCGGATCGAAATCATAGGTCTCGGCCAGCTTGAGCATCAGCGCGGCGGAAATCGGCCGCTGGTTGCGCTCGACCAGATTGAGATAGCTGGGCGAAATGTCGAGCGCATCCGCCATCGCCGCCTGGCTGACGCCGAGCTGGAAACGCAGGCGACGGATCGCGTGCCCGGCGAAGAGTTTGCGTTCGGCCATCGAGGTTCCTTCCAATTTCCTACCCGGGGGAGGGGGCCATGCGATTGCCTCGCCCCCCTCCCTGAAAGGGAGGGGCTGGGGGTGGGTGCGCGCGTCTGCGCGCCCTGAAAACTCGCCCCCCCTGTCGACCACGAGTCCCGCCACCTGGCGGTGGCGAACCCACCCCTAACCCCTCCCTTTCAGGGAGGGGAATCCCCAGGCTCGAACACGCGCTTTCCTACACCGCACGTTCCTGTTACGTTCCGAACCTGAGCCGCAACACCCATTGTAAATACTTTACAACAACACAACCCCGCACCGCAACCCGTAACACATATCCACCCTGTGCGAACACGAAGTGCAATTCCGCCTGGACAACAACTTCCTAAACTTAGCCACACAAGGAATCGCAATCCAGTCAAGGAATTCACAAATGCCACAGCCCCAGCGCTTCGAGGATCTGGTCCCCGCCCCCGCCGGCCGATTCGACGGGATCACCCGCCCCTACAGCCCGGCCGATGTGGCGAAGCTGCGCGGCTCGCTGCCGGTCGAGCACACGCTTGCCCGCCGCGGCGCGCTGAAGCTGTGGGAGCTGCTGCGCACTGAGGACTATGTCCATGCGCTCGGCGCCCTTTCCGGCAACCAGGCGATGCAGATGGTCCGCGCCGGGCTGAAGGCGATCTATCTCTCGGGCTGGCAGGTCGCGGCCGATGCCAACACCGCCGGCCAGATGTATCCCGACCAGTCGCTCTACCCGGCCAATGCCGGGCCGGAGCTGGCGCGGCGGATCAACGCCACGCTCCAGCGCGCCGACCAGATCGAGCATATGGAAGGCGGCGCCACCCGCGACTGGTTCGCGCCGATCGTCGCCGATGCCGAAGCCGGCTTCGGTGGCCCGCTCAACTGCTTCGAGATCATGAAGGCGTACATCGCCGCGGGTGCGGCCGGCGTGCATTATGAGGACCAGCTCGCCAGCGAGAAGAAGTGCGGCCATCTCGGCGGCAAGGTTCTGATCCCGACCCAGGCGCATATCCGCAACCTCGATGCGGCGCGGCTGGCGGCGGATGTGTGCGGCGTACCGACGGTGATCTGCGCGCGGACCGATGCCGAATCGGCGCGGCTGATCACCTCGGACGTCGACGAGCGCGACCATGAATTCCTCACCGGCGAACGCACCCCCGAGGGGTTCTTCCGCCTCAAGGAAGGCACCGGCGTCGACCATTGCATCAAGCGCGGCCTGGCCTTTGCCGAACATGCCGACCTGTTGTGGTGGGAAACGAGCCATCCAAATCTCGACGACGCCCGCCGCTTCGCCGAGGCGATCAAGCGCGAGCATCCGAACAAGATGCTGGCGTACAATTGCTCGCCCAGCTTCAACTGGGAGAAGAATCTGGACAAGGACGACATCGCCCGTTTCCAGCGCGAAATCGGCGCGATGGGGTACAAGTTCCAGTTCGTCACCCTAGCCGGCTTCCACAGCCTCAATTACGGCATGTACGAGCTGGCGCGCGGATATCGCGACCACGGCATGGCGGCCTATTCGGAGCTGCAGCAGGCCGAGTTCGCCGCCGAGGCGAATGGCTACACCGCCACCCGCCACCAGCGCGAAGTCGGCACCGGCTATTTCGACGCGGTCGCCCAGGCCGTGGCCGGCGGCGAAAGCTCGACCACCGCACTCGCCGAAAGCACCGAAGCCGCCCAGTTCAAGACCATGCAAGCCGCGTGAAAGGAGAGAATACCATGTCCACCGAACCCCAGCGCAGCCGCGCCGTTTTCTCGACCGAAGACTTCCGCCTGCTCCGCGAAGCCGTCGGCAGCCATCTGCAACAGGTGAAGGACAAGCCGGAATCGGTGAAGTTCTCCAACCTCTACCATCGACTGGGCCGCGTCGCCTGACGCCCCCACTGCCTTTCCTGGGGAGGAAAGGTGCCCGCCGGACCCAGGTCCGGCGGGCATTTTGGCGTTCAGGCGAGCGGCTGAATCCAGCGCCTGAACCAAGCTACCAGCTCTTCTACGGTCAAGTGGCCCGCAGCCAGCTCAAGAAAGGTCGTCACCAGTTCGACATCGCCACAGGTCAGAACATAGCCGTTCAGAGCCAGAAAAGTTTCGCTCACAACCGCCGCCGTCCGCTTGTTACCATCGACGAACGGGTGGTTGCGGGCGATTCCAAATGCATATGCAGCGGCAAGTTCCGCTGCATCCGGCTCCCCGTAAGCAACCAAATTCAAAGGCCGGGCCATGGCGCTTTCCAGCATGTTGCGGTCACGAACGCCAGCCGCGCCGCCGTGTTCGGCAAGCTGCTCGCCATGCGCAGCGATTGTCACAGCCACGTCCACCCAAACCCAATCAGCCATTTACTTGGCGAGTTCGCGCAGCGCCGCGCGGCGCCGAACCATGACTTCACGCGCGACCTTCATTTGCTCTTCAAAGTCGGGGTCGTTTCTGGTGAGCGCCACGCCGCTATCCGTTTCACTGAGGAACAGCTCGTCGCCCAGCTCCACCCGCAACCGCGCCAGGATTTCCTTGGGCAGGATGACACCGGCAGAGTTGCCGATCTTGATGATCTTGAGCGGCTTGGTCATACGATCGTTATAACATCAGCCTGCCGGATCAGCAACACCCCGCGCATCCGCGCCAGCCGGGCGGCGTGTTCCGCCTTGCCGAAGGGGAAGCGGCGATAGAGCAGCGCGCCGGTCAGCCCCAGTGCGATATACACGCCGCAGAACAGCAGGGTGAACCGGTCGACCACCGCCACCGGCACCGTCCCCGGCACCGCGCCATCGGGAAAGCCCGAAACCGACAGGATCAGCCCGGTGGCAAAGATGCCCAGCCCGCTCGAGCATTTCTGGACGAAGAAGAAGCCGGCGAAGAACACGCCTTCGGATCGCCGGCCGGTCTCCATCTCCGACTGCTCGACCACGTCGGCAAGCATCGACGCGCCCAGCATGGTGGAGGCCACGGCGCACATCACGTTGATGGTGAAGATCACGAAGAGCAGCGGCAGCAGCACCGGGCTCCCCGGCCCGGGGAACAGGCCCGCCAGCCGCAGCAGATAGGGCGAGGTGAGCAGGAACGCCGCGGCCACCAGGAACAAGGTCGCCGCCAGCGGCTTGCCCAGCCACTGCGCCACCCGCCGCACCAGCAGAAAGGCGAAGAACACGCCCAGCAACAGCGTGCCGCCCAGCAGCTGATAGGCCAGCGGCCCGAAACGCCAGACATGGGCATAAAGATAGTTGGACATCGAAAAGCTGATGCCCTGCGCCGTGTAATAGCTGAGCCCCGCCGCCATCAGGATCAGGAAGGCAGGGTTGCGCACGGTCTGGAACAGCTCGGCCATGCTCGCGCCGAACGGCTTCCGCTCTATGTCCACCCTGGGCAGGTTCTTGATCTCGTGATGGGTGCCCAGCGCCGATCCCAGGATCGCCACCACCATCATCCCCGCCCCCGCCAGCGCGAACAGCGGATAGCCGGCGCGGTCGAACTGGCCGTGCGGCTGGCCGGCGCGTTCAGCCAGGAACCAGCCATAGGAGAGCGTCAGCATCGCCATCCCGCCGGCCCAGCCGAACAGGAAACGCCACGCCATGATCCGAGTCCGCTCGTCATAATCGGAGGAAAGCTCGGGACTCAGCGCCTGCGAGGGGACTTCGAAGGCCGATACCGCGGTTCGCACCAGCACCGCCGTCACGAACAGCCAGCCGAGCAGCGCGCCGTGCGACCAGGCGGGCGGGTTCCAGAGCAGCAGCCAGCCGGCGCCGATCGGCAGCGCGGCGGCATACATCCAGGGATGGCGGCGCCCCCAGCGGCTGCGCGTCCGGTCAGACAGGAACCCGATCGCCGGATCGATGAACGCATCGAGGAACAGCGCGCACATGATGACCAGCCCTACTTCGGCCGCCGGCAACCCCACCACCTGATTGTAGAACAGCAGCAGGAAGCTGACGAAGCCGAAATCCTTCACGCCATAGGCGACCGCGCCAAAGCCGTAGGCGAACAGGGTCGGCGTGGCGACGCGCCGCGCCTCGGGAAGGGCGGCTGGGGCGGCGCTGCGGCCATGCATGCGGGTCTCTCCGTGTCGATCCGCAAGCAGCGATACAGGGCCGCGTCCGTCCGGGCAAATGAAACGCTTTGGAAGAACGGGTATGGCTTGCCGACGGATCCAGAAAGGCTATGCTGGATCAAATTAGAAGAGAGAGGATGCATGGCACTCGAACCCGAGCTGTTCGATGCGCTGATCGACACGGTTCGCCGCTTCGTTTCCGAGCGGCTCCGCCCGCGCGAGGCGGAGGTGGAGGCGGCCGACGCGATCCCGGCCGATCTGGTCGCGGAGATGCAGGCGCTCGGCCTGTTCGGCCTGTCGATCGCCGAGGAATTTGGCGGCCTTGGCCTGACCATGGCCGAGGAATGCCGCGTGGCGATCGAGCTGGGCCGCACCACCCCGGCCTTCCGCTCGACCTTCGGCACCAATGTCGGCATCGGCAGCCAGGGTCTGGTGATCGCCGGCACGCCCGAACAAAAGGCCGCGTGGCTGCCGCGCATCGCCAGCGGCGCGATCATCACCAGCTTTGCCCTGACCGAGCCCGATGTCGGCTCTGATTCCGGCGCCGTGAAGACCCGGGCGGTGCGCGACGGCGATGTCTATCGCCTGTCCGGCACCAAGCGCTACATCACCAATGCCGACAAGGCGCAGCTGTTCACCGTAATGGCGCGCACCGGCGACGAACCCGGCGGGCGTGGCGTTTCCGCCTTCCTCGTCCCCCGCGACCTGCCCGGCCTGTCGGTCGACGAGCCCGAGAAGAAGATGGGGCAGAAGGGCGCCAAGGTCGCCGATGTCATCTTCGACAATGTCCCCGTGCCTGCCGCCAACCGGCTGGGCGAGGAGGGCGAGGGCTTCCGCATCGCCATGCAGGTGCTCGACCGCGGCCGGCTGCACATCGCGGCGGTCTGTGTCGGGGTGGCCGAACGGCTGATCGCCGACTGCGTCGCCTATGCCAGCGAGCGCCGCCAGTTCGGCAAGCCGATCGCCGAGCACCAGTTGATCCAGGCGATGCTGGCCGATTCCAAGACCGAAGCGCTCGCCGCGCGGGCGCTGGTGCTGGAAACGGCCGGGGCCAAGGACGCCGGCAGCAACACGACGATGGAGGCAGCGGCGGCGAAATATTTCGCCAGCGAGATGGTCGGCCGGGTGGCGGACCGCGCCGTCCAGATTTTCGGCGGGGCGGGCTATATCGCTGATTACGGGATCGAACGGCTGTACCGCGATGTGCGGCTGTTCCGCATCTACGAAGGCACCAGCCAGATCCAGCAACTGATCATCGCTCGCGAAACGCTGAAGCGGGGTGGATAAAGGATAAAGCCCTCCCCTCTTCAGGGGAGAGGGTTGGGAGAGGGGCAGTGAGCCCATGGCCACCCTCACCCTTCCCACCGCCTTCGGCGGCGGGCCCCTTCCCTCTACCAAGGGGAGAGGGAGCTTGAACACCTCTCCCCTTGGGAGAGGGAGGTCCCCATCGCGCAGCGATGGGAGGGTGAGGGTGAGGGTGAGGGTGAACAAATTTTGAGAGGGAGCAAGATATGGATATAACTTCGCTGTTCCGCCTCGACGGCCGCGTGGCGCTCGTCACCGGCGGATCGCGCGGCATCGGCCGGATGATTGCGGAAGGCTTCGTCGCCTCGGGCGCGAAAGTCTATGTTTCCTCTCGCAAGGCCGAGGCGTGCGAAGAGACCGCGGCCGCGCTGGGACCGAACGCCATCCCCCTGCCCCATGACGTCTCGACGGTGGAGGGCTGCCGCGCGCTTGCTGCCGATCTGGCGGCGCGCGAACCCCGGCTCGACATCCTCGTCAACAATGCCGGCGCCGCCTGGGGCGAGCCGTTCGAGCATTTCCCGGAAAAGGGCTGGGACAAGGTGATGGACCTGAACGTCAAGTCCCCCTTCTTCCTGACGCAAGCGCTGCACGGGCTGCTCAAGGCAGGCGGCAGCGCCGACCGCCCGGCCAAGGTGATCAACATCACTTCGATCGACGGCCAGCGGCTGAACGCCTGGGAAACCTATAGCTATCACGCCTCGAAATCGGCGCTGATCTATCTCACCAAGCGCATGGCTGCCCGTCTTGTGCGCGACCATATCAACGTCACGTCTATCGCCCCGGGCGCCTTTGCCAGCGACATGAACAAGGCCGCGCGCGACCATGGCAGCACCGTCGCCAAGGCGATCCCCGCCCTCCGCATCGGCGTCGACGAGGATATGGCAGGCGCGGCCATCTATCTGGCAAGCCGCGCCGGCGACTATGTGATCGGCGAAACCGTCACCGTCGACGGCGGGCTGGTCAATGCTTCGCTGGGGGCGAGCATCGACGGCTGATGCCGCCGATGCGCATGCCCGGATCAGCGCGCGATGTCACCCGCCGCCAGCACCGCCAGCGTCACCAGCTCGCTGGCGGTCGCGGTCATTGGTGCGATCTGCACCGACTTTTCCATGCCGATCAGCATCGGCCCGACCATCGAATCGCCGCCCAGCTCGCGCAGCAGCTTGGCGGAGATGTTGGCCGATTGCAGGCCCGGCATGATCAGCACATTGGCCGGCCCGGACAGGCGCGCGAACGGATAATTGGCAAGCAGCTTGGGGTTCAACGCCACGTCAGGCGCCATGTCGCCTTCATATTCGAAGGCAACGCCGCGCGCATCGAGCACCTTTACCGCGTCGCGGATATTGTCGATCCACTTGCCCTCGGGGTTGCCGAAGGTCGAATAGCTGAGCAGCGCGACGCGCGGCTCATGGCCCATGCGGCGGGCGACCTGCACCGTGCGCTCGGCAATGTCGGCCAGTTCCTCGCCGGTCGGGCGCTCGTTCACCGTGGTGTCGGCGATGAACACGGTGTGCGACTGGCCGACCAGCACATGGATGCCGAAGGGTGTACGGCCATCGACCGGATCGATCACCCGGCGCACCTGGCGCATCGTCTCGGCATAGGTGCGGGTAACGCCGGTGATCATCGCATCGGCATGGCCCATACGCAGCAACAGCGAACCGAAGATGTTGCGGTCGCGATTGACCATGCGCTCGCAATCGCGGCGCAGATAGCCGCGACGCTGGAGCCGCTGATACAGCGCCTCGACCATGTCCTCGACCAGCGGCGAGTTGACGCTGTTGTGCACCTCGAAATGATCGGGGTTGGCGCCCAGTTCGCGGAGACGGTCGTGCACCGATTCGCGGCCGACCAGCACCGGCGTGCCATAGCCATCCTCCTGGAAGGCGATGGCGGCACGCAGCACCACTTCCTCTTCGCCTTCCGCAAAGATCACCCGCTTCGGCTTCGCCCGCGCGCCTTCATAGGCCATGCTGAGCACCGAGGTGGTCGGGTTCATCCGCGCGCGCAGTTGCTGGCGATAGGCGGTCATGTCGATAATCGGCCGGGTCGCCACGCCCGAATCCATCGCCGCTTGCGCTACTGCTGCGGGGATGATCTCGATGAGGCGCGGGTCGAACGGCGTCGGGATGATATAGTCGGGACCGAAGCTGTGCGACGTGCCATAGGCCGTCGCCACTTCCTCCGGCACCTGCTGGCGGGCGAGTTCGGCCAGCGCGCGGGCGGCGGCGACCTTCATCGCATCGTTGATCCCCGTCGCCCGCACGTCGAGCGCGCCGCGGAAAATGAACGGGAAGCACAGCACGTTGTTGACCTGGTTCGGATAGTCCGAACGGCCGGTGGCGATGATCACATCCGGCCGCACGCGCTTGGCGTCGGGGGGTGTGATTTCGGGATCGGGGTTGGCCATCGCGAAGATGATCGGCTTCTCGGCCATCTTGGCGAGCAGCTCTGCCGGCAGCGCATTGGCAGCGGAGAGGCCAAGGAAAACGTCCGCCCCTTCCAGCGCCTCCGCCAGCGTGCGACGATCGGTCCTCGCGGCATGCGCCGACTGCCACTGGTTAATGTCTTCGCGGCCCTGATAAATCACACCGGTGCGATCACACATCAGCAGATTGTCGTGCGGCAGACCCATTGCCTTGATCAGTTCGGTGCAGGCAATCGCCGCAGCACCGGCGCCGTTCACGACGACCTTGGTGGTCTTGATGTCGCGGCCGGTCAGGTAAAGCGCGTTGATCAGGCCGGCGGCGGCGATGATCGCGGTGCCGTGCTGGTCGTCATGAAAGACGGGAATGTTCATGCGCTCGCGCAGCGTCTGCTCGATGACGAAGCATTCGGGCGCCTTGATGTCTTCCAGATTGATGCCGCCGAAGCTCGGCTCCATCAGTTCGACTGCGTCGATGAAACGGTCGACATCCTCGGTCTTGAGCTCAAGGTCGATCGAATCGACATCGGCGAAGCGCTTGAACAGCACTGCCTTGCCTTCCATCACCGGCTTGGAGGCGAGCGCGCCGAGATTACCAAGGCCCAGAATCGCGGTGCCGTTCGAGATCACCGCGACCAGATTGCCCTTGGCAGTATAGTCATAGGCCGTGCCCGGATTTTCCGAAATCGCCAGCACCGGCACCGCCACGCCCGGCGAATAGGCCAGCGCCAGATCGCGCTGCGTCGCCATGGGCTTGGAGGCGATGATCTCGATCTTACCCGGCCGCCCTTCCGCGTGATAGCGAAGTGCCTCGCGATCGGAAAACTGGACGTTGCTCTCTTCGGCCATCCGCTCAATCCTAACCCATGTCGTTTAGGCCCCTTAAGCAGCACGGGGAGGGGATTGCAAACCGGCGGCGCGTTATTTGGGTGCTTTCCCCGACGTCGTTTCGGGCGGGCGGATCGCATAGAGCGCGCTGTCGCCAGACTGCCAGAGGAGCGCGAGACGCGGCTGGCGGGCGTTCGGCGGAAGCCGGACATCGATCAGCCAGAGATAATCGGCCTGGTCGAGCGGCAGCAGCGGCAGTTGTTCCGCCATGGTCCGCCGCGTGCGTTCGCTGATCACCTTCTTGATGCAGCGCTGGGGCGAAACGAGCTGCGAGGGATCGCGGGCGAAAACCGGCGGCGCATAGCGGATGCGCAGCAGGTGGAGCGACGGCACCGCCCAATGCGCATTGACCCAGGCGCCACGCAGCGGCGTCGCGAGATTGCCGAGATGGGTGGTGCGGGACTGGCGCCAGTCCTCGAGCCCGCAGCCGTCGCGGACCAGGTTGAGCACCCGGCTGCCCGGCGCGACATGGTCGAGCGCCGCAAGCTCACGGCGATACTCGGCAGCATAGTCGATGAAACTCGCCGTGGTGAGGCCGAACCGTACCGCCAGCAGGGCGATGCCGGCCCAGGCCACTTGCAATCGCCGCGCCCGCGCCACAGCGCTCCAGTCTTGCAATGCCAGCGCCAGCAGGAAGACATAGGGAGCGATCCGCATGTCGACATTGTTGCTGCCGGAAAGCTGGCGCGGCGCGACAAGGAACAGCAGCAGCGTCGCCATCACCGGCCAGAATGCCCCCGGCGCCAGTCGCGCGCCCAGCCACCAGCCGAGAATCAGAACCAGCAGCGCGAGTGCCGCCGTCGCGATGTCGAGAACGGCATTCTGGTCGCGGACCATGCCGATCAGCTCGTCGAACTTCTGCGGCACCGACCAGTCGGTGATCCCGCCGCCGCCCTCATGCGCCAGCAGCACCGGCAGCACCGCGAAGGCCAGCGGCCACAGCCGTGCGATCAACCGCCCCGCCGTCGCGCGGTGCCAGGTCGACGGCCGCCAGGCACGCGCCTCGCCAAACTCGTAGCTCGCAATCCAGACGAACAGCAGCGCACCGCCTTCGGCATGGCCCACGAACAATGCGGGGATCAGCAAGGCGAAGACGATGCCGCGCAGCCACGGGCGCTGCTCCCAGCGCGGCCAGAGCGCAAAGCCGCACAGCGCCAGCGCGGCGCTGAGGGAGTAATTGACGAAGCCCCACAGGAACGGGCTGTTATAGACGAAGATCAGCGCCCAGGGCAGCGCGACGGCACCCTGCGGATTGATCCGCCGCGTCAGCGCCATCAGGCCGATCACGGTGAGAACGGGGACGGCGATACAAGCGAACCACATGGTCGCAAACGGGTCGAGCAGCGGATGGAGCGCCTGCACCATCAGATCGACCGCCAGATTGAGCTTCAGCTGCCAGACGAACCCGAAATAGCGCCACAGCCCGCTGTCCGCCGGCGCCACCTGCACTGCGAACCGGCCGATATGGCCCGGCACGTCGGTGAGCGGTGGAATGCGGACGAACAGGAACGGCAGGGCGGACGCGATCGCGACGGCCGCGATCGCATACCACCGCAACCAGACAGCGGTGCGAGCCGGTACGCGCGAGAACAACATGGGCGCGCGCCTTATCCCCAATTTCTGCAGCCGTCATCCCATCGCGGCGGTTGTGCGCGCCCCCTGCAATCCGGTAGCGCAAGCTGATGTCGTCTGCCGCCCCCACTCCGATGATGGCCCAGTATCTCGCGCTCAAGGAAGAGGCGGGGGATTGCCTGCTCTTTTACCGGATGGGCGATTTCTTCGAGCTGTTCTTCGAGGATGCGAAGATCGCCAGCGCCGTGCTCGACATCGCGCTGACCGCGCGCGGCGAGCATGAAGGCGAGCGTATCCCGATGTGCGGCGTGCCGGTGCACGCTATGGAGGCGTATCTGGCGCGGCTCATCAAGGCCGGCCACCGTGTCGCCATTGCCAACCAGACCGAAACGCCCGAGGAAGCGAAGAAGCGCGGCGGATCCAAGGCGCTGGTTGCCCGGGCGATCATCCGCGTCGTCACCGCCGGCACCCTGACTGAGGAAGCGTTGCTCGACAGCCGGAGCGCCAACTGGTGCGTGGCGGTGGGCGAAGCAGGGGGCGGCGTCGCCATCGCCTGTGCCGACATCTCGACGGGCCGCTTCGAGCTGATCGAGACCGAAGCCGCGCGCCTGAGTGCCGAACTCGCCCGCCTGAACCCGGCCGAAGTCATTGCCAGCGAGGCGAGCGATTTTGCCGAACTCGCCACCGCCTTGCGGCCCAGGATCGATTTCGACAGCAGCGGCGGCGAAGCGCGGCTGAAGTCGCTGTTCGGCGTCGCCACGCTCGACGGATTCGGCCAGTTCTCGCGCGCGGGGCTTGCAGCAGCAGGCGGGCTGGTTGCCTATCTCGACCACACCGCCAAGGGCTCACTGCCCTTTCTCCGCCCGCCGCGCATCAGCCAGGCCGAAGCGGCGATGGCGATCGACGCCGCGACGCGCGAGAGCCTGGAGCTGACCGTCAGCGCCGCCGGCACACGCAAGGGCAGCCTGCTCGATGCGGTCGACCGCACCGTCACCGGCGCCGGCGCCCGGCTGCTCGGCGCCGACATCGCCGCCCCGCTGATGGACCGCGCCGCCATCGACGCCCGGCTCGATCTCGTCCAGCATTTTCACGACGATTCGGGCCTGCGCGACAGCGTGCGGGCGACGCTGCGCGCGCTGCCCGATATCGGCCGCGCGCTCGGCCGGCTTGCTGCTGGTCGCGGGTCGCCGCGCGATCTCGGCCAGCTGCGCGACGGGCTCGACGGCGCCTGGCGGCTCGGCGAGCGGCTCGACCAGCTTGCCGACGCCCCTGCCCTGCTGCGCGAACTGGCGCCGCAACTGCGCGGGCACGGCGCGCTCATCGACCTGCTTGCCCGCGCGCTGGTGCCCGAGCCGCCGGTCGATGCGGCGCATGGCGGTTACATTGCCGAAGGCTATGACGCAGCGCTAGACGATCTGCGCGATGCCGGTGCCGGGGGCCGCCGCGCCATTGCCGCGCTGGAGGGCGACTATCGCGCCCGCACCGGCATTTCGGCACTCAAGATCCGCCATAACGGGGTGCTCGGCTATCATATCGAAGTGCCGGCCCGCTCGGCCGATGCGCTGATGAAGCCCGACAGCGGCTTCACCCATCGCCAGACGCTGGCCGGCGTCGTCCGCTTCAACGCGCCCGAGCTGCACGACGTGGCGATCAAGGTTACGCAGGCCGGCGCCCATGCGCTCGCCGCCGAAGCCGCGCATCTGGAGGATCTGACCGGCCAGGCGCTCGGCCGCAGCGAAGCGATCGCCGCCACCGCCGACGCGCTCGCACGAATCGACGTAGCGGCGGCGCTGGCCGAGCGCGCGGCCGAAGGCGGCTGGGCGCGCCCGGCGCTGGTCGACCATGCCTGTTTCGACATCGAGGGGGGGCGTCACCCGGTGGTCGAAGCCGCCGTCACCCGCGCCGGCGGCCGGTTCGTGGCGAATGACTGCAGGCTTTCCGAAGGCTCGCGCCTGTGGCTGGTCACCGGCCCGAACATGGGCGGCAAGTCGACCTTCCTGCGCCAGAACGCACTGATCGCGGTGCTCGCCCAGGCCGGCAGCTATGTCCCCGCCACGCGCGCAACGCTGGGGCTGGTCGACCGGCTGTTCAGCCGCGTCGGCGCCTCGGACAATCTCGCGCGCGGCCGCTCGACCTTCATGGTCGAAATGGTCGAGACCGCCGCGATCCTGGCGCAGGCCACCCCGCGCAGCTTCGTGATCCTCGACGAGGTCGGGCGCGGCACCTCGACCTATGACGGCCTCGCCATCGCTTGGGCTGTGGTGGAGGCGATCCATGAAGACAATCGCTGCCGCTGCCTGTTCGCGACCCATTATCACGAGCTGACCCGACTGGCCGAGCGCTGCGACGCGCTCACCCTCCACCATGTCCGCGCGCGTGAGTGGAAGGGCGACCTCGTCCTGCTCCACGAACTCGCCGAGGGGCCTGCGGATCGCAGCTATGGCCTGGCGGTGGCTCGGCTGGCGGGGATGCCACCGGCAACCGTGAAGCGCGCGAAGGCAGTGCTCGACAAGCTGGAGGCCGGCCGCGCCAAGACTGGCGGGCTTGCAGCGGGTCTCGACGACCTCCCGCTGTTCGCCGCTGCGGCGCAGGTGGAAGAGGAAAAGGTCGACGCCCTGCGTGCAGAACTGGAGGGGCTCGATGTCGACGCCCTCAGCCCGCGCGAGGCATTGGACCTGCTGTACCGGCTGAAGGGATTGGCGCGCGAAGGCTGAAGGCTCAGGCCGCGCGCCGCTCGGCCTTCTGGGCGCGGACCATGAACGCCACGGCATCGTCATGCGCCAGCGGGCGCGAGAACAGATAGCCCTGGAACTCGTTGCAGCCAAAGGCACGCAGGAACACGCGCTGCGCATCCTGCTCCACGCCTTCGGCCGTCACGCCGATGCCCAGCGAATGGCCGATGCCCAGCACCGCCTGGATGATCGCCCGCGCGTCCTGCGAGGTATCCAGTTCGCGCACGAAGCTCTGGTCGATCTTCACGCGGTCCACCGCCAGCCGGTGGAGGTGCGACAGGCTCGAATAGCCGGTGCCGAAATCGTCGAGCACCAGTTGCACACCCTCGCGCCGCAGCCGGGCGAGCGTATCCCGCACCGGCTGGTCGATGGCGAGCATCGCGGTTTCGGTAATCTCCAGCTGCAACTGGCTTGGCGGCAATCCCTCCGCCTCCAATATTTCCAGGATTCGCAAATCCATGCCGGGGCTGCGCAACTGCACCGGCGACAGGTTCACGGCAATCGGCACGCCCGGAAAGGCCGCCATCGTCCGAGCTGCCTGGGCCAGCACCTGCTCGCCCAGCGGCACGATCAGCCCCGTTTCCTCCGCAATGCCGATGAAGGTGCCAGGCATCAGCAGCCCGCGTTCGGGATGGCGCCAGCGCACCAGCGCTTCCATGCCCACCAGCCGGCTGCCCGAAAATTCGACGACGGGCTGGTAATGCACGTCGAACTGGTCGCCGGCAGCGATGGCCGCGCGCAGATCCTTTTCCAGTGCCCGTCGCTCGCGCAACCGCTCGCCCAGCGCCGCGTCGAACATCCGGTAGCAGCCACGGCCTTCGCGCTTCGCCTCGTACACCGCGACATCGGCGCGGCGATGCAGTTCATCGGGATCGACGCCGGCTTCTGCCGCCGCACAACCGACCGATGCGCCGCTGGTGACAGTGCCACCCGGAAGTTCGACCGGTTGCGCCGCCACCGCCAAAATCGCGCGGCACAGCGCTTCCAGCGCCTTTTCGCAGCCCGCATCGCTGACCAGCACGGCAAACTCGTCGCCGCCGATGCGTGCCACGGTGTCGGACCCGCGCACCAGCGCGCTCAGCCGGTCGGCAAAACCGCGCAGCAGCGCGTCGCCCGCCGGATGGCCAAAGGCGTCGTTGACGTCCTTGAAATGGTCGAGATCGACGAAGATCAGTGCCGGCCGCGCCGTATCGCTGCGGTCGATCGCGTGGCGCAGGCGCTCGCCCAGCAAAGTCCGGTTGGCAAGACCGGTCAGTGGATCGTGCAGCGCCAGATAGCGGTTGCGCGCCTCGATCTCGCGGCGTTCGGTCATGTCGGTCAGGATGGTGAGCACCATCGGCTCGCCATGGAGTTCGATCAGCCGGCGCCGCGACAGGAACAACCCCTCGCGGCCGTCGCTGGTCACGCAAGTCTCTTCGCTTGCCAGATCTTCACCCGTCTCGAACACGCGCCGGTGCTCTGCGGCAACGCGAAGGGCCGAAGCAGGGTCGAGCAACACGGACTTGCGCTGACCAACCAGCGCCTCGCGCGGCCCGCCATAGAGACGGCAGAAGCTGTCATTGACGTCGACGATCGTGAGCGTGCGGTCGATCAGCACCACCGGCTGGGGCAGCGCCTCCAGCAAGGCGCGCACGCAGTCGGACGTCGTCGCTACCCGACAATTGGCCTTGCTTGCTCGCTGTTTCACGCACGGATTCCCGGATCGACGCTATACTCAACTTCGGGGACCATGGCGGGTTGTTACACGCGCGGCCAGTTGGGGCATGTCCATACCGGGGCGGCAAGCTTTCAGTAACTTTGCAGGAGCCCCAAAATGAAAGAGGCCGCCGGGTCCCTCTCCAGGGTACCCGGCGACCTCCGACATGGTCAGCGGCCGGAGAGCTCCAGCCCGGGAGACCATGCGGGCCGCGTTGCCTGTGGCTGCCGGCGTTGATTGGAGGAGGATACCTCCCGCACGGCATACGGACGGAGGGCTTCCGTCCGCGCTACAGGGTCAGCGGCGCGTCTCCCGAACGAACTGAACCGACCTCATTGCTGAACCATGAGACATCGGATCACCTCCTTTCGCCAGTTGAAGAGCCTGTGCCACCCGGCACACTTGACTTGTAGAGTCATGCCGAGTCGCAGAACAAGTCTTGTAATAAGTTTTTATTGGTGCGATTCTGGAATTCTGGGCCGAAGCGTTGGCCACCGCGTCACCCCCGGCAATCCTCCACCACGCGCAGAATTTCGGGCCAGGCCGGCACCGTCAGTGTCCCCCCGCCCCCTTCGATCAGGAAGCGCCCGCGGCTGAATCCCATAGCATCGAGCAGCGGATCGCCGGGCGCGAACTCGACCGCAACATAGGGCGGCGTGCCCCCGGTCGGCACCGCCTGCACGGCGCGCACCGTGCTGGTAGTGCGGATGGTGAGCGCCGCTGGCACCGTCCCCTGCCGCGACAGATACACCCGCGCCTTGTCGCAGCGGAGCGTCACCTGCGCCTCCTGCCCCGCCACGCCGAACAGCGCGATGCTGCCGCGCGCGTCCCGGCGATAGGCCCAGTCCCCGGGCGTCAGCGGCCAGTCCCGCCAGTCGGCGACGGGCGCAGCGGGCTTGGGCGGCGGCGGTGCGAGCGGCGTCGGCACCGGCCGCGCGGCGGGCGGCGGCGTGCTGGGGGCAGGAACGCAGCCGGCGAGGATGACAAGGGCGGCTACTGTCAGAAGGGGGAAGGAACGCATGCAGTGGCTTATGTGGGAGCAGGGCGCCCGGCTCAACCTCGCTCTCGCCGCCAAGCGACGGAATGGGCGCTTTCGACGGCGTTACGGGATCAGGCGGCGAAGCGCGCCGCGTAGAGCGAAGGGCGGTAACGAGGTTCTGGAATCGGAAGTCCGTTCGCCGCAGCGGTTTCCAGCCAACCCTGAATCGCCTCCCGCACATTGGCGAGCGCTTCTTCCGGCGTGGCGCCATGTGTCGTGCAATAGCGCAGGTCCGGCACGTCCGCGATCCAGCAGGCATCCTCGTCGGACCAGAGGAGATTGATGTGGTAATGCGGCTCGCTCATTCTTCCATACTCAGCCCGAACTCGGCCACCATATCAAGAAATTGCCGAACCTGATAGCGCTTCGCGTCCTTGCCATCGGGCTGGACGGTGAGCACGAACGGGACCGCCGGATGCACATATTGGCGATGGCTGCCCTTGGTACGGTCGAGGCAGAAGCCGAACGCTTCGAGCAGCCGCTCAAAATCACGGAATGACAGCGTCGCTCGCGGATCATTGAGCAGTTGCGCGTATAACTTGGAAATGCGGACCATTGTTCGCTCACTCGTCAAATAGGCGAGTCACCCAATAATACTGAACAGACGCGAAAAGCGAGAGCGAAAGCACTGGTTACGTAAATCACCGCCGCCCCCCCATCCGCGTCTTCGTCTGCTTCCCGTACCGCGTCTTCCGCGTCCCCGGCTTGCCTTCGTTGCTCCGCCCCATCACCGGTGCCTTGCGCTCGCCTTCGGGCAGGCCGAGCTCTTCCGCCTCCAGCGCGCGGATTTCGTCGCGCAGGCGGCCGGCTTCCTCGAACTCCAGGTTCGCCGCCGCATCGCGCATCTTCTTCTCGAGCTCTTCGATATAGGCGCGCAGATTGTGGCCGACCATGTGCGGGCGGTCCGCATCGATCTCCACCGTCACGCCGTCCTTCGAGGCGACATGGGCGATGATGTCGCCGATATTCTTCTTCACCGTCTCCGGCGTGATGCCGTGTTCGGCATTATACGCCATCTGCTTCTCGCGGCGGCGGTTGGTTTCGGCCAGCGCGCGTTCCATGCTGCCGGTCATCCGGTC
This sequence comes from Sphingomonas sp. DMC6, assembly GCF_056314225.1. Lineage (NCBI taxonomy): Bacteria > Pseudomonadati > Pseudomonadota > Alphaproteobacteria > Sphingomonadales > Sphingomonadaceae > Sphingomonas > Sphingomonas sp. DMC6. The sequence continues at coordinate 44,311 of NZ_JBQUYT010000014.1, read as the reverse complement.
CGCATAGAGGATCACCCGGCCCTCCACGTTGCGCGCCGCACGACCGATCGTCTGGATCAGCGAGGTCTCCGAACGCAGGAATCCTTCCTTGTCGGAATCCAGGATCGCGACCAGCCCGCATTCGGGAATGTCGAGCCCCTCGCGCAGCAGGTTGATGCCGATCAGCACGTCGTACACGCCCATGCGCAGGTCGCGGATCAGCTCGATGCGCTCCAGCGTCTCGGTGTCCGAGTGCATGTAGCGGACCTTCACGCCCGCCTCGTGCATATATTCGGTCAGATCCTCGGCCATACGCTTGGTGAGCGTCGTCACCAGCGTGCGATAGCCCTTGGCGGCGGTCGCCTTGCACTCCTGGATCAGGTCCTGCACCTGCTCCTCGACCGGCCGGATCTCGACCGGCGGATCGATCAGCCCGGTGGGACGGATCACCTGCTCGACGAACACGCCGCCGGTGCGCTCCATCTCCCAGTCGCCCGGGGTGGCCGAGACATAGGTGGTCTGCGGCCGCATCGCGTCCCATTCGTTGAAGCGCAGCGGCCGGTTGTCGATCGCGCTCGGCAGGCGGAAGCCATATTCGGCGAGCGTCAGCTTGCGCTTGTGGTCGCCGCGCGACATGCCGTTGATCTGCCCGATCGTCTGGTGGCTCTCGTCGACGAACAGCAGCGCGTTTTCGGGCAGATATTCGAACAAGGTGGGCGGCGGCTCGCCGGGCAGGCGGCCGGTGAGGAAGCGGCTGTAATTCTCGATGCCAGCGCAAGAGCCGGTGGCCGCGATCATTTCCAGGTCGAAATTGGTGCGCTGCTCCAGCCGCTGCATCTCCAGCAGCTTGCCCTCGGCCTCCAGTTCCTTCAGCCGTTCGGCCAGCTCGTGGCGAATGCCTTCCATCGCCTGTTTCAGCGTCGGCCCGGGCGTCACATAGTGGCTGTTGGCATATACCCGAACATAATCGAGGCTCGCCACCTTCTTGCCGGTGAGCGGATCGAACTCGACAATCTCCTCGATCTCGTCGCCGAAGAAGCTGATCCGCCAGGCGGTGTCTTCATAGTGGGAGGGGAACAGCTCCAGATTGTCGCCGCGCACCCGGAAGGCGCCGCGGCCGAAGGCGGCGTCGTTGCGCTTGTACTGGAGCGCGACGAGCTTGCGGATAATCTCGCGCTGGTCGACCACCTGGCCCTTCTTCAGGTCGAACACCATGGCCGAATAGGTTTCGACCGAGCCGATACCATAGAGGCACGAGACCGAGGCGACGATGATCACGTCGTCGCGCTCGAGCAGCGATCGGGTCGCGGCGTGGCGCATCCGGTCGATCGCCTCGTTGATCGAGCTTTCCTTCTCGATATAGGTGTCGGACCGCGGCACATAGGCCTCGGGCTGGTAGTAGTCGTAATAGCTGACGAAATATTCGACCGCGTTTTCGGGGAAGAAGCTCTTGAACTCGCCATACAGCTGTGCGGCGAGGATCTTGTTCGGCGCGAGGATCAGCGCGGGGCGCTGCAGCTCCTCGATCACCTTGGCCATGGTGTAGGTCTTGCCCGATCCGGTAACGCCCAGCAGCACCTGGTCGCGCTCGCCCGCGCGCGCCTGTTCCACCAGTTCGGGAATCGCGAAACGCTGGTCGCCCGAGGGCTGATAGTCGGAAACCAGCTTGAACCGCCGCCCCCCTTCCGCCTTTTCCGGGCGCTGCGGGCGGTGGGGCACGAAGGACTGGCCGGTTTCCGGTTCGTCCAGGCTGGTGCGAATCTGGATTGCCATGGCGCGAATATGGGGGCGCCGGCGGGAAAAGAACAGAGCATGTACGCGCGGGCACCGGCCCGAATGCGCTAATCCCGCGCCCGATAGGCGATCCGCCACATCACCAAGCCGATACCCGCTGCAATCAGCGCGATCAGGCCGCTGGTGCCGAGCGCGCTGATCCAGCGCATCATCCAGGCGCGGCTGTCCATCGGCGGCAGGCCCAGCGCGCCGAAGCCATAGGTCTGCGCGCCGGTGAACAGGCCCAGCGCGGTCATGCCGGCGACCAGCGCGGCATGACGGGCGCGGCGCAGACCGGCGACGTGGAATACCAGCCAGAGCGGTCCGGCCACCGCAGTGATCGCAATGCCCGAGAACAGGCTGCCCAGCACCCAGCCGGCAGCGAGCGCCAGCGGGCTGCGCTGTCCGCCGGCCACCAGCAGCGCAAGGATCAGCACCCCGCCCAGCGCACTGCCGGCGGCGAGCGCGAGTCCCGCGCGATCGATGCTGGTATCCAGTCGGCCCTGTGGCCGCACGACACTTGCCATGCTGAAATCCGCCCCTCCCCAGGGTGCGCTTCCATACTGCGCCGGCCCGCCCCCGCGCAATACGGCCTCGCCCGGAGGCGTCGCGGAATCGGCGTTCAGCTCCCGCCTAGCACGTTGATGGTAAAGGCGAGCACGCCCAGGTTGAACACGAAGGCGGCAATGCAGTGCAGCGTCACGACACGGCGCATCCGCCTTGTGGTGACGGACACGTCGCTGGTCTGGAAGGTCATGCCCAGACAGAAAGCGAAATAAATGAAGTCCCAGTAATTGGGCTCCGGCGTCTCCGGGAACTGGAGCCCGCCCTGGTCGCGCCCGCCGGGGGCGGCAGTGTAGAAGAGATGGGCATAATGGAGTGCATAGACGCTGTTGCTGAACGTCCAGCTCAGCGCCAATGTCGTGAGGATCAGTACCAGCGCCCCGGTCTGCGGTGCCTTGCGCTCCATCAGTTCGCTGGCGACCGCGATCAGGATCACCACCGTCACGGCACCGGTGATGCCCAGCAGCACCAGTCGGTTGGCATCATTGGCGCAGGCCGATCGCCGCATCGCTTCCGACTGGTGGCGCAGCATCGGCGCACATAGCGCCAGGAAACAGGTCGCGCCGATGTCAAACCCCAGCATCACGCCGCCGCGCAGCCCCCAGAACGGGTGCAGCAGCAGCGTCGCGACGGTGGTGACCAGCGCGAAGGCGAGGAATCGCGGCGGCGCGAGCACATTGCCGATTCCCCGGCGATGTGCCCCGCGCCGCAGCGTCTTCCTGCTCAGGCTGCCTTCGCCTTCTTGGCGGCCTCGATCGCTTCGAGCACGATCTGGCGCGCTTCGGCAGCATCGCCCCAGTTGCCGATCCGCACCCACTTTTCGGATTCGAGATCCTTATAGTGTTTGAAGAAATGCTCGATCTGCTGGAGCACGATCGACGGCAAGTCGGTCCGCTCGCCGATGTCGCTGTAATAGGGGAAAGTGCTGTCGACAGGCACGCAGACCAGCTTCTCGTCGCCGCCGGCTTCGTCTTCCAGCTTCAGCACACCGATCGGACGTGCGCGCACGACGCAACCCGGAACGAAGGGCGAGCGGGCAATGACCAGCGCGTCGAGCGGATCGCCGTCGGGCGACAGCGTGTGCGGGACGAAGCCATAGTTTGCCGGATAGCGCATCGGCGTGTGCAGGATGCGATCGACGAACAGCGCACCGCTGGCCTTGTCGAATTCATATTTCACCGGCTCACCACCCACCGGCACTTCGATGATGACGTTCAGGTTGTTCGGCGGATCGTCGCCGACAGGAATCAGGTCAATACGCATTGTGTTTCAAGCACCTGTTGGTTGGCGGCCCCGCCCCGTCTCAGCGGGGCTGAAGCAGCTTGTCTAGGCCAGCCTCTCCTTGAGCCGTCTTGACGAGGTGCGGATAGCGCAGGCCGTCATGATAGTCGATGGAGACATCGCGATAGCGTTCGCCGCGCTTCAGCGTCAGCACGATCGGCACCTTGGTGCCCTTGGCGGCCTTGACCGCGTCGATCAGCGTCTCGCTCGAATAGGCACGGCCGTTCACGGCGACGATCTCGTCGGCCAGCGTGATCCCGGCCTTGAATGCGGGGCCGTCCCAGGCGACGCCGGCAATGCCCTTCTTGCCTACCGCCAGCCCCAGCGAATAGCTGAGATCGGCAAAACCCGGGCGGCCGCCCTTGTTCGGCACATCGGTATAGACGAGCTTGTAGCCGTTGCGCTCGAAGCCCTTGAGCGGTGCATGGTCAGACACGTCGTACAGCCGCTCGGTCAGCAGCTTGCGCCAGTCATAGGCGACGATGCCGTCCAGCGTCTTCACCACATCGTCGAACGTGTAGGTGACCTCGCCATAATCGCCGTCGCGCCCGCCGAAAAAGGCGCGGGCGAAATCGTCGATCGATTTGGTGCCGCCGCTCTTTTCGCGCAGGATCGAATCGACCTCCATCCACACCAGCAGGCCTTCGTTGTAATAATCTTCGGAGCGCTGCCAGCTCGTCCAGGGCTTGGGCGCCCGGGCGGTGATGATCGGATCGTTGGTCGTGTCGATCAGCGGGCGCCACTGGCGGCCGGCGCGCGTGTCGAGGCTGGCCATGATATTGGCATAGGCGTCCAGCGTCTCTTCCTTGCTAACCAGGCCGGAACGGGCCTGGAACACATAGCCCCAGAACTGGGTCTGTCCTTCATAGACCCACAGCGACTGGTCGCGCATCGGCATGCGATAGTCGGGCGTCCACAGCTCGGCGCCGCGACGATACTTGCCGTCCCAGCTATGGGTATATTCGTGCGGCAGCAGGTTGCGCGCGCTCGCCTGTTCCTTCCACTTGGTGAAATAGCCCAGCCCCACGCCGTCTTCGGAGCTGCGATGATGCTCCAGTCCGATGCCGCCCAGATCGTCGCTGATCGACAGCAGGAAATGATAATGATCGTAATGCTGGGTGCCGAAGGTCTTCACTGCCTGATCGACCAGCCGCTTGTGTGCATCGATCTGCTCAGGCGTCGCTTCCAGTTCTTCCGGCGTATCAGCGAACACGTCCAGCGTCACACGCGGGCTTAGCTCGATCGGTCGGTAATAGCGGCCGGCGAGCACCGGCGAGTCCATCAGGATCTCGTAGGTCGTCTTTTCATAAACATAGGTCGAGCCATTCGCCTTGGCCGGCACCGCGCCGGCGGCCGACCAACCCTCCGGATATTTGACGGTGGCCTGGATCGGAATGCGGCGCACGAAATAGCCAGCCGGATAAAGGCTCAGCGAATTGAACTGCAGGCTCATCATCGCCGGCGTCATGACGATGCGCCCCTGATTGCCCTCGGTCGCGGAGACGAACTGGAACTCCAGGTCGAGCTGCTTCGCGCCGGCCGGCACCTCTACATGGAAGGCGAACACATCGACCGGATCGCGCGTCCACGCGATCCGCTTGCCGCCGGCGCGGATCTGGAGGCCCGCCAGCTTCTCGATCTCGCCGCGCGGGCCGTGCTTGCCGGGCAGCCATTCGGGGAACAGCAGCGTCAGGCGGCCAGCCTTTGCCACCGGAATCGTCTCGCGCACGCGGAATATGCCGCGCAGGGTGTCGGTAGCATCGACATCCAGCTTGATCGTGCCGGGATAAGGAATGTCGCGCGCGGCCGGGATCGTGTCGACGATCGGAACCGGCTGCGGCGCCGAATTCTGCGCGAACGCAGGCGCAGTCGATGCGAGCAGCAGGGCGAAAGCGGAAACGGCACGAATCATCGGCGAAACACCTCAGGAGGATGACCGGCGCGCAAGAAAACGCGCACCTTGCGCAATATCGTTACCGGCGCCGCGCGCGGTTGCAAGGACTTCCGGTACCTGAACGGGCCGTGGGCACAGTTCACGCCTTTCTAACCATCTTCGCCCTATGCCCGCCGCCATGTTCCACGACGCCACCCTCGGCGCCTCTGCCGCGATCACGCCGCGGCCGCGTTCTGCGGTCAGCCATGGCGTCGGGCTGGCGGGGCTTGCGGGCATGACCCTGTGGGTCGCGGTCGCGCACCATTACCGGCTCGACGGTCCTTATGCCGCCCTGGTCAATGTCGCAGCCTGCGCGCTGCCGATGGTGGTGTGGTCGCTGATCGTCGACAAGGTCCACCGCAATCCCAGCACCGGCATCGACTGGTCGCTGCGGCGGCCGTGGCGCGAAACGCTGGAGATTTCGGTCACCAAGCTTACCGGGCTGTGGCTCACCTGGGGCGCGATTGCCGCCATCTATGCGGTCGGCCGTTTCTGGTGGGATCCGCGCTACGGCAATTTCCCCTTTGCCATGTGGTGCATCGGCATCGCCGCACCCGCGCTGTTCGTGCTCTCGATTCCCTATGTCCTGTGGCTGGACCGGCGGCTGGTGACGCCGCGTGACGGCGCCTGGCATGCCGGCGCCTGGGCAATGGGGCTGAAGGGTGCCGACCCGGCCGCTGTTGCGAACCATGCACGCAGCTGGGCCGTGAAGGGCTTTTTCCTCGCCTTCATGCTGTCGATCGTACCGCCTGGCTTCGGCCAGTTCGTTGCCGCCGATTATGGGCAGGTGTGGCGCGATCCGGTGGCGCTGGCAGGGTGCTGCATTACCTTCATGTTCCTGATCGATGTCGCCTTCGCCACTGCCGGCTACATCCTCACGCTGCGCCCGCTCGATTCCCACATCCGCAGCGCCAACCCCAGCGTGGCGGGCTGGACGGCGGCGCTGATCTGCTATCCACCCTTCGCGCTGATGGGCAGCGTGCTCGATTACCATCAGGGCACCGCCGACTGGAATATCTGGCTGGCGGGCCACCCCGTGCTGCTGGCGATCACCGGCGCGGTGCTGGTGGGGCTGACGGCGCTTTATGCCTGGGCGACGGTGGCGTTCGGCCTACGCTTTTCCAACCTGACGCATCGCGGCGTGCTGACGCACGGCCCCTATGCCTGGAGCCGCCACCCCGCCTATCTTGCAAAAAACCTGTTCTGGTGGCTTTCCACCCTGCCCTTCCTGGCTACCACGGGCTGGATCGATGCCGCGCGCAACACCGCAATTCTCGCCTGCGTCAGCGGCATCTATTACTGGCGCGCGAAGACCGAGGAGGCGCATCTGTGCGCCGATCCCGAATACCGCGCCTATCGCGACTGGATGGAACGGCACGGTCCGGTGCCGCGGTTCTTCGCACGCCTGTCTGGCCGCGCCTGACCCCTGAAAAGCGAAGGGCCCGCCTCCCTTGAGGAAGCGAGCCCTTCACCGATTGCTTGGCCTGGGTTCAGGCTGCCGGCACTTCGGCTTCGTCGCCCTTGGTGACGCGGCGGCGACGCGGTTTCTTCACTGCCGCTTCCTCCGCCGGAGCAGCTTCAGCGCCGATCGCCGGCGGCAGTACCGCCAGGTCGATACCGTGCGAGGTTTCGGCCTCTACGGGCGCAGCCTCGCGACGGGGGCGACCGCGACGGCGCGGTGCCGCTTCGCCCGCTTCGGCAGCGGCGGGAGCATCGACAAACTGGGCCGGCGCAGCGGCTTCATTCTGCGCAGCTTCGTCGGCATGACCATTGGCATAGCCGTTGTTGCGGCCGTTGCGGCGATCGTCACGCGATTCGCGATAGTCGCGGGGTTCCCGCGGTTCACGACCCTCTCGCGGTTCACGACCTTCACGGGGCTCACGGCCTTCGCGGGGCTCACGCGCCTCACGCTCGTAGCGCGGTTCGCGGTCACGGCGAGGCTGGTGCTGCTGGCGCGGCGCCTCCTGCTCGTCTTCGCGACCCGCTTCGCCTTCGAGTTCGAATTCGTCCTCGTCGCCGTCGAATTCCTCGCGCTGGCGGCGCTGCTGATTCTGTTCCTCGAAGCGTGAACGATTCTCGTTCAGCACGCGAAAGTAATGATCGGCGAACTGCAGATAATATTCAGCATTCACCCGATCGCCCTGCATCTGTGCATCGCGCGCGAGGTTCTTGTACTTCTCAAGCAGCTGGGCGGCATTGCCACGGGCACGGTTGTCAATACGATTGCCGTTGCCCTGGTTGTTCGGGTTTCCACCCTGGCGCTGCTGCCCGCCACGACCGCGACGGCGGCCGGCCTGACGATTGTTCATCAAGGTCTCTGTGTCCTGTCTTTACAAAGCCGTCCGTCGATCCATCGAGGTTCCGGATGCAGGGTTACATTCGCGGACAGCACCGGATATCCGGTGCTCCCCGCTTGCCACGGCCGCCGGACTGCAGCGGCGCACATGACCATGGAGTCGGGCCTCAGCCCTTTAATTCAACGACTTGGTTGAAGGTGCCTCGCCCCGGCGTCCTTCTAGCCGCTGGTGCAGCATTCTCCAAGCAGAAATATGTGACGTTTTCGCGTGGATTCAAGTCAGCCGCACCACGCGCGGGCGCCCACCCATATCCTTATAGACGCTTGGAGACAGGCCATGTTCCTGTCCCAGCAAAGAAACTGCTGCGGCCTGGGTCCAGCCGATCTCCAGCACCGCCGCCCCGCCGGGGGCGAGCAGGCGCGGGATATCCGGAATAATACGGCGATAATCGTCGAGCCCGTCGGCACCCGCGAACAACGCCTCGGCCGGTTCATGGTCGCGCACCTGCGGCGGCAGCGGCTCCTCCGTCCCGATATAGGGCGGGTTGGCAAGGATCAGGTCGAACGGGCCGTCGATACCCGCTGCCCAATCGCCCACGCGGAAGGTTGCGCGGTTCGCCATGCCCAGCGCCGCGGCATTGCGGCGGGCATAGTCGAGCGCGGTTTCGGAAGCATCGACGCCCAGCCCCTCTGCCTCGGGCCATTCGGCGAGCGCTGCGAGCAGCAGCGTGCCGGAACCGGTGCCGAGATCGAGGACATGTGCCGGGCCACGGCCGGCAAACCACGCCACAGCCGTTTCGATCAGCGTCTCGCTGTCAGGCCGCGGGATCAGCACGCCGGGGCCGACCGCCAGATCGATCGTCCAGAAAGCGCGGCGACCGAGGATATAGGCGACCGGCTCGTGGGCCAGCCTGCGCGCGACGAGTGCTGCGAAACCGGCGGGTTCGGGATCGTTCAGCCGGGCGAGCAACAACCCTTCGCGCGTGGTGTCCAGCGCATGGGCCATCAGCAACTCGGCGTCGAGTCGGGGGGTGTCGGAGATGCTTTCGAACTGGCGGGTGGCTTCGGCAAGGACGGCGCGGATGATTTGGCCGCTCACAATACGGGAACCCCAACATCCTCCCCGGAACGGGGAGGGGGACCAAGACGCGTAGCGGCTTGGTGGAGGGGGGCCTCCGCCAAGGCGTCCCTGGCTGCGATCCCCCTCCACCATGTGCTGGCGCACATGGTCCCCCTCCCCGTCCCGGGGAGGATCTTAGGAATCCAGCTGCGCAAGCCTGTCTGCCTCGTCCTGCGCGACCAGCGCGCCGACCAGTTCGCCCAGCTCGCCTTCCATGATTTCCGGCAAGCGGTGCAGCGTCAGGTTGATGCGGTGGTCGGTCACGCGGCCTTGCGGAAAATTATACGTCCGTATCCGTTCCGACCGGTCGCCCGAGCCGACCATCGAGCGCCGCGCACCGACGCGCTCGGCCGCCAGCCGCTCGCGCTCGGCCTCGTACAGGCGCGTGCGGAGCACCTTCATCGCCTTGGCCTTGTTCTTGTGCTGCGAGCGCTCGTCCTGCTGGATCACGACGATCCCTGTCGGCAGGTGGGTGATCCGGACCGCGCTGTCGGTGGTGTTCACGCCCTGTCCGCCCGGGCCGGAGGCGCGGTAGATGTCGATGCGCAGATCCTTTTCGTCGATCTGCACGTCCGCCTCTTCCGCCTCGGGCAGCACCGCGACGGTGGCGGCGGAGGTGTGGATTCGGCCGCCCGCCTCGGTCGCCGGCACGCGCTGCACGCGGTGCACGCCGCTTTCGAACTTCAATTTGGCGAACACGCCGGTGCCGGTGATGCCGATCACGACTTCCTTGTAGCCGCCTGCTTCCGAAGTGCTGGCCGAGATCAGCTCGGTCCGCCAGCCGAGCCGGTCGGCATAGCGCTGGTACATGCGCAGCAGGTCGCCGGCGAACAGCGCCGCCTCGTCCCCGCCCACGCCCGCGCGGATTTCGAGCAGCGCCGGACGCTCGTCTGCAGCGTCCTTGGGCAGCAGCGCGAGCGCGAGCTTGCGTTCGGCCTCGGCGAGCGTGCCTTCGTTGGCGCGGAGCTCCTCCACCGCCATCGCCCGCAGCTCGTCATCGGCGTCCTGCGTCATCTGCTGGAGCGACTGGCCCTCGGCGCGCAGCCGGCGGACATTGCCCGCCGCGACTGCGACCGGCTCGATCTCGGCATATTCCTTCGAGACCTGGACGAAGCGATCGCCGGCGAGCTCGCCCGACGCCATCAGCGCCTGCAGCTCGTCCCGCCGCGCCTCGATCGCCGCGATGCGGTCCGGCGGGATGCGGGTCATTCGGTCGGGCCGCCCCAGTGAAGCGAATCTGTTGTCGCTACGACAACACTCAAGAGATTCTCAGGAGCCACAACAACTTGTGCCCTTACGGGCTTTGTGGAAACTTCCGGTGCACCCTGACCAGCGGTGATAGATACCGCGTAGAGAGGATTGGCCTTCATCGCCTTATCGTATCGCTTGCGAGGACTTCCGCTCGCATAGAGCTCAGCGGCAAAGCCTGCCTTCCTCAAGTTACTTACGAAGGTGATTCCTGCGATTTCGAGTTCGCGAGCCTCAACCACGACCGCAACATCAAGCACCTCGAACGGCGGCTCGTCGATCAGCATCGCTAGCCGCTCGACGCCGGCCGCCCAGCCCACACCCGCCGTCTCGGGACCGCCGAGCGAGCCGATCAGCCCGTCATAGCGCCCACCGGCCAGCACCGTGCCCTGCGCACCGAGCCGGTCGGTGACGAATTCGAACGCGGTGTGGCGGTAGTAATCGAGCCCGCGCACCAACCGCGCGTTGCGCTCGTACTTGACGCCGGCAGCTTCCAGCCCGGCCTTAACCGCATCGAAGAAAGCACGCGCCTCGTCGGTCAGATAGGCGTCGATGTCCGGTGCGCTGTCGGCGATCGGGCGGTCTCGGGGATCCTTCGAATCGAGGATACGCAGCGGATTCTTTTCGAGCCGCGCCAGGCTGTCCTCGGACAGCTGATCCTTGTGCGCCTCGAAATGCGCGACCAGCGCGGTGCGCCAGGCATCGCGCGTCGCGGCATCGCCAAGCGTGTTGAGCTGCAGCGTCACGCCCTCGGCGATACCCAGTTCCTTGAGCAGCTGGTCGGCCAACACCAGCAGCTCGACATCGGCAGCGGGTTCGGGTGCGCCGATGATTTCGGCGTCGATCTGGTGGAACTGGCGATAGCGCCCCTTTTGCGGGCGCTCGTAGCGGAACACCGGACCGGAGGTCGCGAGCTTCAGCGGCGCGAATTGCTGCCAGCCTTCGGTGATATAGGCCCGCGCAATACCGGCGGTAAATTCGGGGCGAAGCGTGATGGAATCGCCGCCGCGGTCCTCGAACGTGTACATCTCTTTCGAGACGACGTCCGATGTTTCGCCCATCGACCGCGCGAACACGCCAGTCGCCTCGAAGATCGGGATTTCGAGCCGCTGGAAGCAATAGAGCTTGCGCACCCGGTCGAACGTTTCGAGCACCTTGGCAAATCGCCGCTGGTCTTCGCCGAAAATGTCCTGGGTGCCCCGGATGCGCTGGGGAGTCTGGATACGTGCCATTTGGGCGCGGCTATTAGGCCGGTTTGATGCGGGCTGCAATGTGGGCGTTGGGAAGCTGAAACTTGCGGTACCTGTGCTCCGCTCCCGCTTGCGGGAGGGGTCAGGGGAGGGGGTGACGGCAGCGTGCGCCCGCCCTCTCCACGTCGCCCCCCTGGCCCCTCCCGCAAGCGGGTGGGGAACAATGGAGGGAAGGTTACAAAGCCGCCACGAAGGCCCGGGCATTGGCGCCGACTTCCGCCGCGCTCAGCCCCGGCTTGTACAGTGCCGAGCCTAGGCCAAAGCCCGCCGCACCCGCCGCCGTCCAGGGCGCCATATTGTCCGGCGCAATGCCGCCGACCGGCAGCACTCGCACCTCCTTGGGCAACACCGCGCGCATTGCCTTCAACACGGTCGGCGTGACCGCCTCGGCTGGGAACAGCTTGAGCCCCGTCGCGCCCGCTTCCAGCGCCGCGAAAGCCTCGCTGGGGGTCGCAATGCCCGGCAGCGAGACGAGTCCCGCCGCAGCACTCGCGCGGATCACATCGAGATTGGCGTTCGGCGAAATGATCATCGCGCCGCCAGCATCGGCCACTGCCTGCACCTGATCGACTTTCAGCACCGTACCCGCACCGATCACGGCACGGCCGGCAAAGCGCTTCGCCAGCCGCGCAACGCTGTCCAGCGGGTCGGGCGAGTTCATCGGCACTTCAATAAGGGCGAAGCCCGCGGCCACCAGTTCCTCGCCGATCGCTTCCACCTCTTCAGGCTTTACCCCACGCAGAATCGCCACCAGCGGGCAGCGGGCAAAGGCGGCGTCGAATTCGGCGATGTGGCTCATGCAATCTGCTCCGCAATGGCAAGGATTCCTGCGACGAACGCATCATGGCTGCTGGCGATCACCGCCTTGCGCCCATGTGCGCACACTGCCGCCGCATAAAGGCCCCCCAGCACAGGGTCGGCAAGTATATGGACACTATCATGCCCGGCATTTTCCAGCCGCGCCGCGACGTCGCTGCCGATCAGCAGCCCGCTGGCATAGGCGGCGGCATCTTCATCTTCGCGTACGCCAAGCATTTTGGCCGCGCGAATGCCGAAGAGGGAGGCGGCCAGGTCGCGCTTACACCCCTCCTCCACGCCGGCGAGGAAAGCGGGGCCGACGCGCACCTCATCGCCCAGCTGTGCCGCGAGCAGACCATGCTTGCGAAGCAGTGCGAACAGCTCGCCGGTCATCGCTGTCGTGAAATCGGCTATGCGGCCGTCCACCATCTCCACCCATTTGCAATGGGTGCCCGGCTGGACCAGCAATGCATCGGCAGGCGCCAGCCCGGCACGAACCGCGCCCAGCAACTGCACTTCCTCACCCCGCATCACGTCCGGCCGTCCGGCGATCATCGTCGATACGCCGGGAACGATGGCGCTGCGTTTGTCGACCCAGAGCAGCGCCGCCGTCAGTTCGGGGATGCCTGCGGGGGCCGCGACATAGGGCGCGGGCTGCCAGCCGATATTGGCGCCGACCATGCCAGCCATCAGCATCGGCAAGTCGCCATGCCGGGCACGGATGCCCGCCGCTTCGGCCGCGAAGTCGGCGACCGACGTGACGCCCTTGTCGTCACGTTCGGTATGCGCGACGCGACCGCCTTCGATTACGAAGACGCGGCGATTGGTGGTACCCCAGTCAACCGCCAGGAAGGGGCCGGAAAAACTCACCACCATGTCGCGTACAACGCAATCAGGATCAAAATGACGCCAAGTCCGCCGATATTGAATACCGCTGGCGTCGCAAAGCTGACACCCTGCATCGTCACCACATTCTTTTCCCGCTTGGCTGGCGCTGCCAGCGAGACAAGCACGGCGAGGATCAGGCTGGCAAGGAACACCGCCAGCATCCGGTTCATGAACGGCATCAGAAAGGCGTTAGCGGCGTCGGGTAGAAAGGCTGCAGGGATCGCACCCTTGAGCACCGCTGACAGTACCACCGATGCGACGGCAGCAACGATCGCCCCAGCCTCAGTCGCCTTGCGCCAGAACAGGCCGAGCAGGAAGATCACGGTGATGCCGGGCGTGAAGAAGCCGGAGAATTCCTGGATGAACTGAAATGCCTGGTCCGACTGGCCGATCAGAGGGCGGGCGGCAAAGATCGCGATCAGGACAGCCAGCGCAGCGACGCTGCGGCCGATCAACACCAGATGCTTTTCCTGGCCGGTGGCGCCGGCGCCATCCTCACCTCGGGTGCGAATGCCGCGCGCCTTGGCATAGAGGTCGAGTGTGAAGATCGTGGCGATCGAATTGATCTTGGAGGCGGTCGACGCAATGATCGCCGCGACCAGCGCCGCGAATACCAGTCCGAGCAGCCCCGGCGGCAGCAGCCGCATCATCGTCGGATAGGCTTCGTCGGGCTTGGCCAGGTCGGGCGCCAGTACCACGGCAGCGATGCCCGGGAGCACGATGATCACCGGCATCAGCAGCTTCAGGTACGCCGCGAAAAGCACGCCCTTCTGCGCCTCGCCCAGGTTCTTGGCGGCTAGCGCACGCTGGATGATATACTGGTTGAAACCCCAATAGCTGAGATTGGCGATCCACATGCCGCCCACCAGCACGGCGATGCCTGGCAGGTCGTTATAGAATTTGTTGCCGGGCTTCAGGATCATCTGGAAATGGTCGGGCGCACGCGCGGTCAGCACCTGGAAGCCGGCGATCACACCATGCCCGCCGCCGATCTGGTTGAGCGTCAGATACGAAACGACCAGCCCGCCCAGCACCAGCAGCGTAACCTGCACGATGTCCGTCAATGCGACGGCCTTCAGGCCGCCCCAGAGCTGATAGAGCAGCGCGAACAGGCCCAGCGCGATCAGCGCATGGCCCTGGTCGATGCCGGCCACCTTGTTGACCGCAATCGAACCCAGCCAGATGATCGAGGTGAGGTTCACGAACACATAAAGAGCGAGCCAGAACAGCGCCATCAGCACCGGCAGCAGCCGGCCATAACGCTGCTCAAGGAACTGCGGCATCGTATAGATGCGGTTGCGCAGGAAGATCGGCAGGAAGAACTTGCCGACAATTAGCAGCGTCAGCGCGGCCATCCACTCATAGGATGCGATGGCGAGCCCCATCGCATAGCCCGAGCCGGACATGCCGACGATCTGCTCGGCCGAGATGTTCGCCGCTATCAGCGACGCGCCGATCGCCCACCAGGGCAGCGACTTGGATGCGAGGAAATAGTCCGCCGTATCTTTGGCATGGCCAGGCTTTTCGCGGCTGACCCATTGGGCAAGGCCGAAGATGCCGATCGCGTAGGCGATCACCACGATCAGGTCGATCTGCGAGAGACTCATGCTCCACTCCTGCTGCCCCGGCACTGGCGCATGGGCCCCGCGCTTCTCAGGCGTCTGCCGCGGCGGTGCGGCCGCTGTTCATTTATCTTATTTATCGGGCTTGTCCAGCGGCGCGCATCGGCTAACCTGCCCAAACATATCGGACGTTTGCGGATTGCGCATACGGCCGGGAAAGCAGAGCTACACGAGGATGTCGACCCTTCCCTATTCAACCGGCGCCGGTGATGCGCGTGCCTCGCTGGGGCGCAACCTGACCTATGGCATGCTCGACGCGTTGGGCCGCGCGATCGTGACCGGCCGCTATGACGAGGAACCCTTCCCCACCGAAGCCGAGCTCGCCAAGCAGCACGGCGTCAGCCGATCGGTAACGCGCGAAGCCGTGAAGATGCTGACCGCCAAGGGGCTGCTAAGCGCCCGGCCGCGTCAGGGTACGGTGGTGCAACCGGCATCGTCATGGAACCTGTTCGACACCGATGTGCTGCGCTGGCTGTTGGAGCGGCAGTTTTCGGTCGACCTGCTGCGCCAGTTCAGCCAGTTGCGCATCGCGATCGAACCCGAAGCGGCGGCGCTGGCCGCCCGTTTCGCCAGTGCCGAGGATCTGCGCCAGATTTCCGCGGGTCTGGCGCGGATGGAGGCGGCGGAGCGCGGCACGGACGATACGCTGGATGCAGATATCGCCTTCCACGTCGCGGTGCTGCGCGCCTCCGGCAACCCCTTCTACGCCCAGTTCCGCGATATGGTGGCAACTGCGCTGCGCACCTCGATTCGCTTCACCAACCGGATCAAAGGCCGCACCGCGAGCGTGAGCGACCATGCCGCAGTCCGCGATGCCATCGCTGCCCGCGATCCCGCCACCGCCCGCACCGCGATGCAGGCGCTGATCGGCGATGTGGTGGAACTGATCGACGGCGCCGGCCTCAACGACGCGGCAGCCTGATCACGGCGGTCGACGTCAATGGCTGTCGCGCGGCAGCCCCCGGGTCTGGGCGATGCGCTGATACTTTACCGCATTTTCAAACACTGCCCCGCCATCGAACTGACCGACCAGATCGCGGTGGATTTCCTGCCACGGCGTCTGCGATTCAGGCACATAGTCGATACCGAGTTCGGCGCGGCGCGCGGCCAGTTCCTCGTCGCTCACCAGCATGTTGGCAGTTCGTTTGTTCAGGTCGATGCGGATTCGGTCGCCGGTGCGTACGAGTGCCAGACCTCCCTCAACGGCCGCTTCGGGGGCGGCGTTCAGGATGGAGGGGCTGCCGCTCGTGCCCGACTGGCGGCCGTCGCCCAGGCAGGGGAGCGCATGGACGCCGGCACGGATCAGCGCGGCAGGCGGGCGCATGTTCACCACCTCTGCCCCGCCCGGATAGCCCACCGGCCCCGCCCCGCGCATGACGAGCACGCAATTCTCGTCGATCGCGAGCTCGGGGTCGTCGATGCGACGGTGATAATCTTCCGGACCATCGAACACCACGGCGCGGCCTTCGAACGCGCCGGGATCGTCGGGGTTGGAGAGATAGCGGTCGCGGAACTCGTCCGAGATGACCGAGAGCTTCATCACCGCATTGTCGAACAGATTGCCCGACAGCACAGTCAGCCCGGCCGCCGGCCGCAGCGGCGTGGCGAGCGGGCGGATTACGTCGGCATCCTCGATTTCGGCCGCCGCGACATTGTCCGCAACGGTGCGCCCGTTCACGGTCAACGCATCGCCGTGCAGCAGCCCGGCGCGGTACAGCTCGCCCATCACCGCCGGCACCCCGCCAGCGCGATAGAAATCCTCGCCCAGATAGGTGCCCGCCGGCTGCAGGTTCACCAGCAGCGGCACGTCGGCGCCGTGCGATTCCCAGTCAGCCAGGCTCAGTTCCACGCCGATATGGCGGGCAATCGCGTTGAGGTGGATCGGCGCGTTGGTCGAGCCGCCGATCGCCGAATTGACGCGGATCGCGTTGAGGAACGCCTCGCGCGTCAGCACATCGCTTGGCTTGCGATCCGCCAGCGTCATCTCGACGATCTGCAACCCGGTGCGATAGGCGCATTCGGCCCGGTCGCGGTAGGGCGCCGGGATCGCCGCCGAGCCGGGAAGCGACATGCCGAGCGCTTCGGCCAGCGAGTTCATCGTCGTCGCCGTGCCCATGGTGTTGCACCAGCCGGTCGAGGGCGCCGACGAGGCGACGAGCTGGATGAAGCCCTTATAGTCGATCTCGCCCGCCGCGAGCATCTCGCGCGCCTTCCACACAATCGTGCCGGACCCCGTGCGCTCGCCCTTGAACCAGCCGTTGAGCATAGGCCCGACCGACAGGGCAATGGCGGGAATGTTCACCGTGGCGGCCGCCATCAGGCAGGCGGGCGTGGTCTTGTCGCAACCGATCGTGAGCACCACACCGTCGATGGGATAGCCATAGAGCGTCTCGACCAGGCTCAGATACGCGAGATTGCGGTCAAGCCCCGCCGTCGGCCGCTTGCCGGTTTCCTGGATCGGATGGGTGGGAAATTCGATGGCGATGCCGCCTGCGTCGCGAATCCCCTCGCGTACCCGCTTGGCGAGCTCGAGGTGGTGGCGGTTGCAGGGGCTGAGGTCGCTGCCGGTCTGGGCGATGCCGATAATCGGCTTTCCCGACTGCAATTCTTCCAGGCTGATCCCGTAATTCAGATACCGCTCGACATAGAGTGCGGTCATGTCCGGGTTGGCGGGATTGTCGAACCACGCCCGCGAACGCAAGGTACGACGGGTTCCAGCTTCTTCGGTCATGCATCCTCCGCTATCGAGCGCCGTTGACGCCGAGGCCCGGCTTGATACCGGCGCCCTGCGTGAATAGAAAGAGCATATATATCTTATAAAAGGAAGGATGTAGAATGCCGGAGCGGATTCGCCTTGGGCTCGTGGGCATCGGGAAGATTGCACGCGACCAGCATTTGCCGGCGCTGGCGGCGGACGGACGGTTCGACCTTGTCGCCACGGCCAGTCGCAACGCCCAGCTGGACGGCATTCCCGCCCATTCCGATATTGAATCGATGATCGCCGGCGGCCATGCGCTCGACGCCGTATCGCTGTGCACCCCACCCGGCGGGCGGTATGAGCAGGCACGTGCCGCCATCGAAGCGGGGCTGCATGTCATGCTCGAAAAGCCGCCGGCCGCGACGCTCAGCGAAATTGCCGACCTCGCCGAACGGGCCCGCGCAAAGGGCGTCACGCTGTTCACCACCTGGCATTCGCGCGAGGCGGCTGGCGTGGAGCCCGCCCAGGCGTGGCTTAAGGGGAAGCGGATCGACGCCGTGCGGATTACCTGGCGCGAGGACATTCGCCGCTGGCACCCGGGCCAGGAATGGATTCTGGCTGCGGGCGGCTTCGGCGTGTTCGATCCCGGCATCAACGCCCTGTCGATCGCCACCCGCATCCTGCCCGACGCGCTGCTGCTCGAAACGGCGACAATGGAAGTGCCGGCCGGCCGCGCCTCGCCGCTGCGCGCTGCGCTGAAGATGCGGTGCGGCACCGCCCCCGTTACCGCCGATTTCGACTTTTTGCAGACCGGCCCGCAAACCTGGGACATCGAGATCGACACCGATGCCGGCACGCTGCGGCTGGGTCTGGGCGGCAGCATCGTCCAGTTCCCCGGCGAGGCCGAACAAAAGGCGCCGGACCGCGAATATGCCCGACTCTATGCCAGATTCGCCGAACTGGTGTCGGCGGGTGAGAGCGACGCTGATGTCCGTCCGTTGCAACTTGTTGCGGATGCATTTCTGCTGGGTGAGCGGACGATCGGCGAAAGCTTCGCCTTTTAAGGAGCTTGTACGGGAATCCGCACACTGGCCGAGATATTTTGCGACAACTCTCTTGTGGCGGTATCGCAACCACATGCCCTATGGGCGTGTTTGGCAACGGCCAGCACCTCCGGCGACCTTCGGAGGTGTCAACTAGCGGGTTCTGAACTTGAACGCACCGACCAGCTTTCGCCGATCGGGTACGATGCTGTTGGCGTCTGCCCTGATTCTGTCCTCCTGCAGCGCCGGCGGCGACGCCCAGAAGAAGGGACGCGGTCCAGCCGGCCCGCCGCAGGTCGGCTATGTCGTCGTGCAGCCGACCAGCGTGCCGGTGACGACCGAGCTCGCCGGGCGCGTGACCGCGTTCCAGTCGTCGGAAGTGCGCCCGCAGGTTGCCGGCATCGTCCAGCGCCGCTTCTTCCAGGAAGGGGCCATCGTCCATCAGGGCCAGACGCTCTACCAGATCGACCCCAGCCTCTATCGCGCCGCGGTCGCGCAGGCTGAGGCCAATCTGCAGAACGCACAGGCGACCATGGAAGCGGCCCGGCTGAAGGCGGAACGCTACAAGCCGCTGGCGCAGATGGAGGCGGTGAGCCAGCAGGATTATACCGACGCGACCGCCGCCGCGCGCCAGGCGGCTGCGCAGGTCGCGCAATATCGTGCCGCGCTGCAGACCGCCCGGATCAATCAGCGCTTCACTACGGTGCCCGCCCCTATCACCGGCCGGATCGGTCGCTCGCTGGTTACCGAAGGCGCTCTGGTCACCACCAACCAGACCGATCCGCTGGCCGTCATCCAGCGGCTGGACCCGGTCTATGTCGATATCCAGCAGTCCAGCGCCGACATGCTGGCGCTGCGCCGCGCGCTGAGCCGCAACGGCATGGCCCCGGCCAGCGCCGCCGTGCACCTGAAGCTGGAGGACGGCAGCGATTATGGCGAGGCCGGCACCGTCGAATTTTCGGAAGTGATGGTCAGCGAGACCACCGGTACGGTCACGCTCCGGGCGCGCTTTCCCAATCCGCAGAACATCCTGCTGCCTGGCATGTTCGTCCGCGCCGTTTTCGCGCAGGCGATCGACACCAAGGCCTATCTGGTGCCGCAGCAGGGCGTTTCGCGCGATCCCAAGGGCAATGCCACCGTTTATGTGGTCGGCCCGGGCAACAAGGCAGTGGCGCGCACCGTCGTTGCCGACCGCACGATCGGGCAGAACTGGGTTATCACGCAGGGGCTGGCGCCCGGTGACAAGGTGATCGTGCAGGGCACCGCCAACCTGCGGCCCGACGCCGATATCCGGCCGGTTCCCGCGACCACGCCCCAGAACATCGAGCCGCCCAAAAAGGGCCAGGGTGCGGCACCGGGCGCCGCCAAGACCAAGGGCGCCTGATCCGCCATGTCGCGTATCTTCATCGATCGCCCGATCTTCGCCTGGGTGCTGGCGATCATCGTGATGCTCGTCGGCCTGGGTGCGATTTTCTCGCTGCCCATCGCCCAATATCCTGACATCGCCCCGCCGCAGGTGAACATCCGCGCGACCTACCCCGGCGCGTCGGCAGAAACGGTGCAGAACAGCGTCACGCAGGTGATCGAGCAGCAGCTCAGCGGCATCGACGGGCTGCTCTATTTCGGCTCCTCGTCCACCTCGCGCGGGCAGGTGACGATCACGGCGACGTTCGAAAAAGGCACCAATCCGGACATCGCCCAGGTCCAGGTGCAGAACAAGGTGCAGCAGGCATTGTCCCGCCTGCCCACCCAGGTGCAGCAACAGGGCCTGACCGTCACCAAATCGAACCCCGACTTCCTGATGATCGTCGGCGTCTACGACGAGACCGACCAGCGCACCAATCTCGACGTGTCCGACTGGCTCGCCTCCAACCTGCAGGATCCACTGTCGCGGATTCCGGGCGTGGGCGACACCAATGTGTTCGGCGCGCCCTATGCGATGCGCATCTGGCTCAATCCCGCGAGGCTCGCCAGCTATGGCCTGATCCCCAATGACATCATCAACGCGGTCCAGGCGCAGAATACCGAAATCGCCGCCGGCGAACTCGGCGGCCAGCCGATGCCCAAGGACCAGATGCTCAATGCGACGGTGACGTCGCAGTCGCGCCTGCAGACGCCCGAGCAATTCGCCAACATCATCGTCAAGACCCAGCCCAACGGCGCAACGGTGAAGCTGCGCGATGTCGCGCGCGTCGAGCTTGGCTCGGACAATTACAATTCGGCCAGCCGCGTGAACGGCCATCCCGGCGCCGGTCTGGCGATTTCGCTGTCGCCGGGTGCGGACGCGCTCAAGACGGCGGAACTGGTGAAGGCGCAGGTCGAAGCCGCATCGAAGACGTTCCCGGCCGGCTTCAAATATGCCTATGCGAACGACACGACCGGCTTCATCAAGCTGTCGATCGACGAAGTGGTGAAGACGCTGCTCGAAGCGATCGTCCTCGTCGTCATCGTGATGTTCGTGTTCCTGCAGAGCTGGCGGGCGACGCTGGTGCCGGCCATCGCCGTGCCGGTGGTGCTGCTCGGCACGTTCGGTGTGTTCTACGCGCTC
Organism: Sphingomonas sp. DMC6; assembly: GCF_056314225.1. NCBI lineage: Bacteria > Pseudomonadati > Pseudomonadota > Alphaproteobacteria > Sphingomonadales > Sphingomonadaceae > Sphingomonas > Sphingomonas sp. DMC6. Next base: position 23,270 of record NZ_JBQUYT010000014.1, on the reverse strand, counting down.
GGCTTCTCGATCAACACGCTCACACTGTTCGGCCTCGTCCTCGCCATCGGCCTGCTGGTCGACGACGCGATCGTCGTCGTCGAGAATGTCGAGCGCCTGATGGAGGAAAATCCCGGCATGTCGCCGCGCGAGGCGACCATCAAGTCGATGGACGAAATCCAGGTCGCGCTGGTCGCCATCGCACTGGTGCTGTCGGCCGTGTTCCTGCCGATGGCGTTCTTCGGCGGCTCGACCGGCGTGATCTATCGCCAGTTCTCGGTGACTATCGTCTCGGCGATGGTGCTTTCGGTGCTGGTGGCGCTGGTACTGAGCCCGGCACTCACCGCGACGCTGCTGAAGCAGAAGAATCACGACGGGACGGCCGAAGCCGGCTGGCTGGACCGCCGCTTCCCCGCCTTCGGCCGCACGCTGGGCCGCGCCCGCGACGGCTTCAACCGCGGATTCGAACGCGGCATTGCCCGCTACACCGCCGGCGTCCGTTCGGTCGTCGACCGCAAATGGGTGTTCCTGCTGCTCTACGCACTGGTCTGCGTGCTGCTGGTGGTGATGTTCTCCCGGCTGTCGACGGGCTTCCTGCCCACCGAAGACCAGGGCGCGGCGCAGGTGCAGTTCCGCCTGCCCGCTGGCGCCACCCAGACGCGGACGCAGGAAGTGCAGACGGCGATCGAGCGCTATTTCCAGACGCACGAAAAGAACAATGTCTCGGTGATGTTCTCGGTCGCCGGCGGCGGCTCGGGCGCCAGCGGCCAGAATACCGGCCAGGGCTTTATGAATTTTGCCGACTGGGCCGACCGCAAGGGCGCGCAGAACAGCGCCGATGCGATTATCGCCCGCGCTTCGGGCGCCTTCCGCAATTTCCGCGATGCGCAGGTCTTCGCGCTGGTGCCCCCGGCGATTCGCGGGCTGGGCCAGTCGACCGGCTTCACCATGGAGCTGTTGAACGTCAGCGGCATGCCGCGCGACCAGTTCGTCGCGGCACGTGACAAGCTGCTCGCCATGGCCAATGCCGATCCCGACCTGGCGCAGGTGCGCCTGTCCGATCTGCCCGACGTGTCGACGCTGCGCGTCGATCTCGACCAGCAGAAGCTGGCGACGCTGGGCCTCAGCCAGGCCGACGTGAACTCGACGCTATCGACCGCCTGGGGCGGCCGCTATGTCAACGACTTCATCGACCGCGGCCGCGTCAAGCGCGTCTATGTGCAGGGCGATGCGCCCTATCGATCGGAGCCAAGCGACCTCGGGCAATGGTTCGTCCGCAGCAGCAACGGCGACATGGCCCCCTTCTCGTCCTTTGCCAGCACGGCCTGGGCGACGGCGCCAACTACCATGGCCCGGTTCAACGGCACCCAGTCGTTTGAATTCCAGGGTCAGGCAGCGGCGGGCAAGAGCTCGGGCGACGCGATGCAGCGGATGCTTGAGCTCGCAGCGCAGATTCCGGGGACCAGCGTCGCCTGGGCGGGACTGTCCTATCAGGAGCGGCTGTCCTCGGGCCAGGCGCCCTTGCTCTATGGCGTGTCGCTGCTCGTCGTCTTCCTGTGCCTTGCCGCGCTGTATGAAAGCTGGTCGATCCCGATCGCGGTGCTGCTCGTCATTCCGCTGGGGCTGGTCGGCGCAATCTTCGCGGTCACGCTGCGCGGGCTGCAGAACGACGTGTATCTGCAGATCGGCCTGCTGACGACCATGGGCCTTGCCGCCAAGAACGCGATCCTGATGATCGAGTTTGCCGAACAGGCCGAAAAACAGGGCAAGCGCGTGATCGATGCGGCGCTGGAGGCTGCGCGCATCCGTCTTCGCCCGATCCTTATGACCAGCCTGGCCTTCATGTTCGGCGTGCTGCCGCTGGCCATTTCCACGGGCGCCGGCGCGAACAGCCGCATCGCGATCGGCACCTCGGTGATCGGCGGCATGCTGACGGCGACGATCCTCGCCATCTTCTACATCCCGCTGTTCTTCGTGCTCGTCCGTCGCGGCGTGCGCGACGGGATGAAGGCGTTGCGCGAACACCGGCATCATGGGGAGGCCCAGGCATGAAGCGTTCGCTGATCCTGCTGGGCACCGCCGCGCTGACCGGCTGTTCGATGGCGCCGAAGTACGTGCGGCCGGCGGCGCCCGTCCCCGCCTCCTGGCCGGTCGGCGACGCCTATCTGCGCGAGAGCGAGGCGGCCCTGCCCGCCGTCAACTGGCGCGACATCTTCAAGGACCAGCGGCTCCAGACGCTGATCGAAAGCGCGCTGGCCAATAATCGCGACTTGCGGATCGCCGCTGCCAATATCGCGCAAGCGCGGGCGCAATATCGCATCCAGCGTGCGGCGCAGTTCCCGGAAGTCGATGCCAGCCTGGGCATTACCGAGCGCCATGGCCTCAGCACCACGGGTGGCACAGCCGGGGGCGCGAGTGGCAGCGCCGCGAGCCCGGGCACCACCGGCGGCGGCACCGGCACGCGCACCAGCTATGCGCCGCAGCTTGGCATCACCGGGTTCGAAATCGACCTGTTCGGCCGCCTCGCTTCGCTCACCAGCGCCCAGCAGAACAGCTATTTCGCGACCGTCGCCGGCGCCCGCGCAACCCGGCTGACGCTGGTCGGCGATGTGGCGACCGGCTGGCTCAACTATGCCTCCGACGCCAGCCTGCTGCAGGTGGCGCGCGACACGGCGCGCAGTGCCGAGGAATCCGTGCGGCTCACCCGCGCGCGGCTCCAGGGCGGCATCGCCCCGCGTACCGATCTGCGCCAGGCCGAACAGACGCTGGCGGCCGCGCAGGCCGATATCGGCCGCTATGAGACGGCGGTGGCGCAGGACATCAATGCGCTGCGGCTGCTGGTCGGTGCGGACATCGACCCGGCGCTGCTTCCCGCCTCGATCGAACAGGCCATGCCGACGATCGGCGCCCTGCCGGCCGGGCTCGATTCGGGCATCCTGCTGCGCCGCCCGGACGTGGTGCAGGCCGAATATCAGCTGCGCGCCGCCAATGCCCAGATCGGCGCCGCGCGCGCCGCGCTGTTCCCGCGCATTACGCTGACGACGGTGCTCGGTTTTGCCAGCAACGCGCTTTCCAGCCTGTTCGACAGCAATGCGTTCAACTGGCAGGCGGGCGGCACGGCCAGCTACCCCATCTTCCGCGCCGGCGCCGGCCGCGCCAATGTCGCACTCAGCGAGGCGCAGCAACAGGCCGCACTCGCCAGCTACGAACGCGCGATCCAGAGCGCCTTCCGCGACGTTGCCAACGCGCTTGCCCAGCGCGGCACGATCGACGCGCAGCTACGCGCGACGCAGATCGAAACCGATGCAGCAGCCGACGCCTACCGGCTGGCCAACGCCCGCTATCGCGGCGGTATCGACACTTTCCTCGCGAGCCTGATCGCGCAGCGCTCGCTATACACCGCCCAGCGTAGCCTGGTGGCGATTCAGCTGACGGCGGCGACCAATCGGGTCAATCTCTATCGCGCATTGGGCGGCGACGCCCAGCTCGACGCGACGCCGCAAGGGCCTAAACCGCGTACGCCCGATACGCCGTAAGGGAACCAGACATCACGCAAGCGGTTGACCGGGCGCCCGCGCTTGTGGCAGCAGCGCTGGAGAGCGGGCGGGTATAGCACAATGGTAGTGCAGCAGCCTTCCAAGCTGAATACGCGGGTTCGATTCCCGCTACCCGCTCCAATTTCCGATCCCAAGAAATCCAACAGAGCTTTGTAAACCGCGCAAATCTGCGGTATTTTCGGGTCGTCCGGCTCGTGATCGCTCGTCCCATCCCATGAAAGTGCAAGCGCGAGTGGGGCCTGTTTTCGAAGATTTCGGGCCTAAATTTGGCCCGAGGGCCCATATCGGAGGCCCCTCGCAGCGAAAGGCAGAACCATGGCTTTGACAGACATTGCAATTCGCAGGGCCAAGACCCGCGAAAGAGCCTAAGAAATGTATGACGCGCTGGGCCTGTTCCTGATCGTGTCGCCCTCCGGCTCCCGCCTGTGGCGGATGAAATTCAAACGCCACGGCTTCGAAGAAAGCTCAGCTTCGGCTCCTACCCAGACGTAAGCCTGCGTGACGCGCGTACGCGGCGCGATCAGGCGCGGCAGATCCTCGCCGAGGGCAAGAAGGACCCCGCTCTGGAGCAGCGGCACGAGAAGCTTCGAAACGAAGCGCTGGCGGAAAACAGCTTAGCCAAATCGTCCAGGAATATTGCACGAAGCGGCGACGCGACGGCGACCGGGCCTGGGCCCCGGCACCGCTTCGCGTTGCGAATATCTCCTCAGCCTGCTGGTTTTGGCGGTGCCTCAAACAATCACCCGACGCAAATATCGACATCGCTCGTTCCTCAGCGTGGGGTGTTTAAGTTCGGTTCGGCCGCCCCCAACGCTGTCGATCAACTCGGTCGGATGCTGATGCCAGCTACCAGGGCGTCACCCCCGACCGGCTTGAATTCCAAGACCATGTGCCCCCCGCTGCTTCGCGCCGTGAAGCTGCGGAAGACTGCCTTGTTCGCGCCGCCACCCGCTTCCTTCGGCGCAAGCCGCTCGATCACGGACTGGCCATTTGCCAGCACCTGGAAGCTGCGCGTGGCCTCCTTCGCCGCGTCCGGCTCGAAGGTGGCGATCGTCACCGTCCAGTTCCCGTCCGGCAGCGGCACGTCATAGGCGAAAGCCCCCTCACGATAGCTGCCGAACAATGCCGGCATATCCGTGCCTTCCACCTTGGGGGGCGGCGCCATCGGGTTGCGGCCGGACAGGACCTTGGCCGTGCCGCCGCGGAAGAAGTTGTCCGAGCCATAGCGGTCGCCGCCCATCACGCTGCCGGCAATGGCGCCGACATCGATAAACACGCCCTTCCGGGGATCAGGCGCGTTCCAGTCGAGCGCATCGCTGATCTGCTTGCCGCCGATCGTCGCGGTGGCGACTACATGGTTGGGCCCGGGTGTCAGCGCCACGCGGTGCCAGGAACAGATGTGATCGGGGCAAGCGACCTCCCCCACCGGCTTCCCGTTCACCGTCAGCGAAACGCGGTCGGCATTGGAATAGGCGCGCACGTCGACCACGGAATAGGCGCGATCGACATAGCGTCGGCTGTTCAGATGCAGCGTCGGCGTGTCCGTCCAGCTGGCCTTTAGGAAGTAGAAGGCGTCCTTGCGCGTCTTGCGATCATAGGAGACCAGCCCCTTGGTGTTGATGTCGGTCGCGTCACCCTCGTTGCGCGTTGTCGTCGCGAAGTCGAACAGGTTCCAAAGCCAGCTCGCCGCCAGATAGGGGCGGGCGCGGATTTGTTTCCAATTCTCCTCGATGACGAGGCTTTGATATTCTTCCGGCTGCGGGCGGCCATATGCTGCAACCGGCCCGCCCAATGGATTATCGCTATGCTGAGTCATGGCGCCGCCGGCGCCATATTCGCTGAGCGCGATCGGCAAATCCGGATGCCTGGCATGCAGCGCGTCGAGTGCTGGCCCCACGCCGTCGAGCGCGCCGTAATACCAGCCGAAATAGCGATTCACGCCCATCACCTGGGTGATGCCGTTGAGGCTCGGCGCGCCCTTCATCGACAGCATCGAGGGCGTATCCTCGCAGCAATCGGCATAGACGGTCGGACGGCTCGGATCCTCAGCGCGGGCCAGCGTGTCAAGCTGCTTCAACATCGCGCCTGACTGGGCCGGCCCGCCGCCGCCCTTGCGCGCGGCATCGATCGCGGCGCCGATATCGGCCTCGTTGCCGACCGACCAGAGCAGAATCGAGGGATGGTTGTAGTTCTGCCGGATCAACTCGCGCAGCTGTTCCTCGGCATTGGCGACCGTGGCGGCGGCCGGAGCCTGGCTCGGCTCGACATTGGCTTCTTGGACGAAGGGCAGTTCGGCCCACACCACCATCCCGGCCTTGTCGGCCGCGTCGGACCATTCCTGGGCGTGCTGGTAATGGGCATGACGGATGGTGTTCGCGCCAATCTCCAGCGCGAAGGCCATGTCGCTGGCATGGTCCTCGGGCGTCAGAGCCCAGCCCTTGCCTTGTACGTCCTGATGCCGCGACACGCCATGCAGCGGCGTGACCTTGCCGTTGAGCACGAGCCCGCGATTGGGATCGAAGACGAAGCTGCGGATGCCGAGGGACTGGACCTGCCGGTCGATCACGCGCGTACCCTCGCGCAGCTCGCTGACGACGCGGTAGAGATAGGGATCGGCTCGGCCCTGCCAGAGATGCGGCTTGGACACGGTGAGGCTGCGCTCGACCGACGATGCTTGCCCCGGGGCGAGCGTTACGGCCGCGCGATCGGTGGCCGCAATCTTGCCGCTGGCGTCTTCAATGGTCGTCACCAGCGTCAGTGCGCGACGCCGGGTGCCAAGGTTGCGCAACAACGTCTTCGCTGCGACCTCTGCGCTTGCTGGCGAGATGCGGGGCGTGCGCAGATATACGCCCGGGCCGCCATGGTCGCCGAGATCGATATGTGCCGTGTCGACCGCCAGCAGCCGCACGCCGCGATAGATCCCGCCTTGCACGAAGAAATCCCCGCCAAGCGGGATCACATGCTCGGTACTGCTGCCGGGCGCGGAGGCGCTGTTGTCGGCGCGCACGGCGAGGATATTTGCGCCAGGCCGAACGAAAGCGGTCACATCCAGGCGAAACCGCCCAAACGCGCCGGCATGGCTCCCGACATGCCGGCCGTTCACCCAGATGTCCGCGACCTTCGAAACACCGTCAAACTCCAGGAACAGCCGCCGACCGCTGAGCGCCGCCGGGACGGCGAAGCTACGGCGATACCAGCCCTTGCCCTGGCGCATGTCGGCATCGGCGGCGCGTGCGAGCGTATAGCTACCGACCCTGTTCCAGGTGTGCGGCACGGCCACCGGCTGCCATGCCGCATCGTCGAAGCCGGCGGCGGCAGGCGCGTCGTCGCTGTCACCAAAATGGAAGCGCCAGCCTTGGGAGAGATCGAGCACGACGCGCGGATCGCTGCTCGTAGTCGTCCTTGTCGGCTTCACCATCGGGGCCTGCGCCCAGATTTGCGGTGCGAACAGCGTCATAGCGGAACACAGCAGGACAGATGCGATCGCGGAACGCTGTACCATACCGATTTCTCTCTCCATCCGGCGCACCCTGGCCGCCATTCATTCAATGTTCGTGATATCAGCGTGCCGCAGAGGGAAGCAGACTGCCATATTTCTTTTCCAGCTCCTTCGTGAATTGGTCTCGCTTGCGCAAAGCTTCCAGCATGCCTTTCACATCGAAAGAGTCGACCTGCGCCTTGATCATCGCGGCACCTTCCCTGCCCCATTGCGCGCGTTGCTCGGGCGTCACATTCTCCACCCAGCCGCCATGCTCAACTGGATCGGCGTAGAAGCTGCCTGCCGGTGTGCCGTTGAACGGCGGCACGATCCGCGAAAGGTTGCTCGGGTCGTGCGCGATGTTGTGCTTGGGCTGGCTCAACCCGGTGGGAATGTCGTTCAGCCGCCCGACGAGTTCATAGGCGCCGAAGGTGACGAGCTGCCGGCCATTGGCGGGGCCGTCGCCGAAACCAGGGCGGCCTTCGCCGGGCTTGAACGCGCGGACCATGCCGGTGTCCATCCAGAGCACCGGCACGTGATATTCGTCGAATGTTTCGCGGACCAGCGGCAGCAGCGTGTTGCCCGAAGGGCCGTGCGACGAGAGGAACACGATGCGCCGGAAGCCCTGGCGGATCAGCGAGCGGGTCAGCGCCTTCAGATACGGGAGGCTGTCCGACGTGGAGACATAGACCGTCGCCGGGCTGGTGGTGGTGCCGCCTGGATAGAAATAGGCGAGATAGGGCATCACCAGCCCATCGCCCTTCGCGGCGAGTTCCTGCGCGTACGCGAGCGGGATGACATATTCCACGTCGGTCGGCGCGCCGCCGTTCTGTTCCACGGGACCAACGGGTACGAAGATCACGTCGTTGCGCTTGAGATATTCGCTCACTTCCCAGCCGGTCAGCGTAGTAAGCATGCGGCTGCGCATCTGCGGCACCGGCTTGCTGGCGGGCTGGGACTGCGCAACCGCCGCCCCTGGCGTGAGCGCGAATGGCAGCAGCGCGAGCGCAAGTGCAGCGCGGCAAGTGTTCAGAAGAGTCTTCACAGTTCCGTACTCCCCAAAATGTCGAGCAAAGCGTCGCAAAGATGGGGCGACCGGATCGGTCGCCCCCAGGCAAGGAGCTTAGAACTGAAGCCGAATGCCGATCCGGTAGCTACGGCCAAGCAGATCGTAATAGGCGTTGTTGCCGATCGCCGGCAGCGGCGGATCCTGATCGAACAGGTTGTTGATGGTGCCGTAGAGCTCGATCGGCTTAGCCTCGCTTGCCAAATTGTAGCTGAGATTGAGGTTCACATATCCGCGCGCCGGCACGATGTTGTTGTTGATGCTGTTGACCAGAGTCGGGCTGTAGCTGGGGTCGTCGGGCCCGATGAAGCCGTTGTTGAAGTGGCCGCGGCTGATCCAGCGATACTGAACGTTGGCGCCGAACTTCTTGTCGCGATAACCAACATTCGCGTTCACTGCCCAATCGGGCACACCGCTGGTGCCGCCGAAGAAGGAACCGGTCTGTCCTGCGCGATTGATGCCGGTGGGGAACAGCAGCGAAACGTCGAAGGTCGAGCGGAACTCCAGCGCCCGCGTCGCCTGTGCGCCAAAGGTCAGGCGGCCCGGGGCGTTGGCGATGATCTCGTCGAGCGGCTGGACATAGGAGGCAGCGATGTCGATCCCGCGCGTCTTGAACTCGGCAAAGTTCGCGTTCTGCGACAGGACGGAGAGCACTGCGCCGTTCACCGGATCATTGTTGGCAAAGGTGATCAGGCCGCAAAACGGATTGGTTAGATCGGCGGTGCCGGTGCCAAGGCAGTTAGTAAGCGCCGTGGCGGCACCCGTCGCGCCGATCGCATCTCGGATCTTGATCCTGTAGTAATCGACCGAAAGCTGCAGCCGGTGCGCGAAGCGCGGGTTGAGCACCGCGCCGACGCTGAAGGTATTCGATACTTCGGGCTTCAGGCCAACATTGCCGCCGGTGATCGAATCATAGGTGTACGAAGGCTTGCCAGCGAAGGCCGGGCGGAGATCGGCATAGAGCGGCTTCGGTACGGTCAGGACCGCGGCGGTATAGAGCTCGGGCAGGCTAGGCGCGCGGATGTCGCGCGACAGCGTCCCGCGCAGGAGGAGGTCGGGGATCGGCTTCCAGACCAGGCCGGTCTTCCAGGTGGTGACCGCGCCGGAAACGCTATAGTCGGTGCGCCGGATCGCGCCGTTGAAATCGAGCGAGCCGATGCCCCAGTCCTTGCGCAGCAGCGGCACGATCGTCTCGAGATAGGCTTCCTTCACCGATTGCCCCACCTGAGGGAAGTTGCGCGGCGTGCGGGCCATGAACGCACCGGCCTGGCTAAGTGCGTCGACGTCGGTACGGAAGGTTTCGCGACGAAACTCCACACCGGCTCCGATGGACACAGGCCCCGCCCAGGTGGAGAATGGCTCTCCGTTGATGTTGGCGGACGCCTCCACCAGCGTGGTGACAGCCTTGGCTGTGGAGGTGCCGAATGCATAGGCATAGGCCTCCGGCGAATAGCTCGCCTTGCCGAGGATGTTGATTGGCTGACAACCCGCCGCGCGCGCGGCGGCGCTGTTGCACACCGTCTGGCCGTTGAGCACCACCGCGTCGATAGCGTTGCGGAAATTCGCAGTGATCGCAGTGTTGCTCTGCGCCTGAGTGCTGGTGTTCCGGCTCGCCTGCGCGCTCACGTCCCATCGCCAGCCATCGCCGAGATCTCCCTTCAGACCGGCTTGGCCGACGATCGTCTTGCTGCGGATGTCCATCTTCGGTGGACCGAAATCATACCCGAGATAGCCGATCGACAACGACCCGTTGGCGGGGATCTGGGCGAGTTGCGCCGGAGTGAGTGCCGCCTGCAGATAGGGATTGTTGCGGCTGATCGTCAGGAAGCTGGTAGTGCCGCCGGTCGCGGCGCGAATTTCCGCGCTCAGGTTCTTGGTGTCGACGTCGGAATAGAGGCCGCGTGCCCAGAGCTGAATATGGTCGGTGATCTGGAAATCGGCGTGCGCGACGAGGTTATAGCGCTCCGTCTTCGGTCGCAGCACCTCCACCGGCAGGACGTTCGAGCCACCGATCATGCGGGTACCGATCTGCCCCTGGAACTGCCCGGCGTTGAACGGCGTCGCCGTCACGGTGCCATTCGGGCCGGCGACGAACTGCAGGTTTCGCAGTCCCGCGGGATTGCTTGCCACAGTGGGCGTGATCAGGCCGCCTGTGGTCAGCGTTCCGTAATAGATGCCGCTGCCAATGAAGTTGGCTGGCGTGCCTGCCGCCCGGCCCGCGCCAAAGGCGACGCTGGTGGTCGCCGAACGGCCCCAGGCGCGCTGGTCGTTGAAGGTGCCGGTGCCGTCGTTCTTGTTGTACTCGCCGCCGATCACAAAGTGTCCGCGTCCGCCGGCGAAGCTGGTGCCCTTGGCAAGCGACACGAACTTGTCGGTGGCATCGCCATAGCGGGTCTGGCCCCATTGCAGCGTCGCCTTGAACCCTTCCAGCCGCGTATCGAGCTGGAGGTTGACCACGCCAGCCACCGCGTCTGAACCATAAGCGGCCGAGGCGCCGCCGGTGACCACATCGACGCGGCCGATCAGTGCCGCCGGGATCAGGTTGAGGTCGGTTGCGCCCGCGACGGTGGCGCCGGGCAGATTGACTGCCGGCAATCGCATCCTGTCGAGCAGGACCAGCGTGCGCACCGGGCTCAGGCCTCGCAGATCGATATTGTTGGCCCCTGAGTTGCCGATACCGCCGGCTTCTGGCGACTGGGTACGGCGAAAGGCGGGAAGCTCGTTGATGACGTCGGCCACGTTGACGGCAGCGCGCGTCTTCAAGGTGTCTGCACCGACCACCAGAGTCGGGCTTGGCGCGACGAAGCCACTGCGATCAATGCGCGACGCGCTGACGATGATCTCGTCGGTCTGCTGATCGGCAACCTGGCTTGCTTGTGCATCTTGTGCAGCGGACGCGGCCTCGGGGGTGCTCGATGGCTGCTGCGTTTGGGCCTGAACTGGCACAATGTACGCGAGCGTGCTCGCCCCCGCCGCCCATAGGAATGTGCGCATAACCTCTCCCGTTTGTTATTGGTCATACCAATGCCACGCTAGAGGCCTGACCATCAAAGTCAAAGAAGTGATGGATTTTGATAAACCGCGTTGATGGCTTTTAGGCACGCGACATAAAATTGATGTAGCAAGAAGCCAATAAGCGTTCGCAAGGCGGCTGTCCTACATGGGGCGGATCGCTCACTGTGCACTTGCTTATGTATCGAAACACTCCGCCGCCGCCGTCGCGCCGGCATGATGCCGGAGCCGCTCACGCAGCCAGACCAGCCCGCGATCGCTCGCCCTGGCGCGACTGAACTGGATCAGTTCCCGCATCTTGGGAAGCGGAAAGGGCGGCGGCGCGATCGCAAGCGGAAGCTTGCCCATGAAAAGACGTGCGAGCCGGGCATGGACGAGCGCGATCCGCTGCGTGCCGGGCAGCAGCCAGGGCACCAGCGTGAACGACGTCACGGTCACCTCGATGCGCCGGATGTCGCCGCGCGCGCGGACGAACTGCTCGACAAAGGCCGGCGTGTTCGAAAGCTCCACCACTACATGGCCGGCGGCCTGATACTCGGCCTCCGAGATCGGCTTGGCGAACAGCGGATTCTCGGCCCAGCCGAGCAGGACATGGTCCTCCTCGAACAGCAGCTCCGTCGGATGGCCGTGTGCCTGAAATTGCTCGGGCGAGATGATGCAATCAACCTCGCCGCGCTCCATCTGCTCGGTGGCGCCGGGATGCGGCGGGATTACCGAGCAGCGGATGCCGGGCGCCTGCACCGCCATCTCCGCAAGCAGCGGCTGGATGGCGATGGACGTGACATAGTCCGACGCCGCGATCCGAAAGCTGCGCCGCGAAGTCCGCGGATCGAACAGTGTCGAGCTGGAGATCAGCGCCTGGGCATTCGCCACGATCTCGGCTACCCGGGGAGCGAGTTCCTGCGCATGGGGGCTCGGCACCATCTGCTTGCCGTTGGCAACGAGAAGCGGATCGTTGAACGAGTCGCGTAGCCGCCGCAGCGCCGCGCTCATCGCCGGCTGGGTGAGATGGAGACGCTCGGCCGCCCGGGTGACGCTGCGTTCTTCCATCAGCGTGTGGAAGGCGACGAGCAGGTTCAGGTCGAAGCGATCGAGCCGCATGCATCAATCCTATGACTGGATAATCATAAAATAATAAAATTTTGATTAATGTCAAAAGCGACCCATTCTCGGCAGCGGCGGACAAACAAAGATCCGCGTATCAGGAGAATGGATGTGAATCGGGCATGGAGGCGGACCAGTTCGATACTGGCGCTAACGATCGCTGGCATCGCGACGCAGGCGCACGCGCAGAGCGAGGCACCCACAGCCGGCGAGACGTCGCAGCAGCAGCAAGCAGGCCAGGCAGGCAGCGCGGCGGACAAGCAGGGGCTGCAGGAAATCATCGTGACCGCGCAGCGCAAGGCGGAAAATCTCCAGCGCGCGGGCATTCCCGTTGCGGTGGTTACTGGCGATCAGCTGGTCAGCAAGGGCCTTACCAGCTCGAACGAACTGGGCAATTCGGTGCCGTCGCTCAGTGCGCAGCCGCAGGGCGGCGCCAACACCACCTTCTTTCTGCGCGGCGTCGGCAATTTCACCGTCAACGGCTATAGCGACCCCGCGGTCGCCTTCAATTATGACGGCGTCTATCTAGGCCGCGCGACTTCGACCTCCGGCATCTTCTACGATCTCGATCGGGTGGAGGTGCTCAAGGGGCCGCAGGGCACTCTGTACGGCCGCAACGCCACCGCTGGCGCGATCAACGTGCTGCCGGCCCGCCCAAAGATCGGCGAGAACAGCGGCTTCGTCACGGCGAGCTATGGCAATTACGACGCGGTCAACGTCCAGGGCGCGGTGAACGTCGCGATGGGCGAGCATGGCGCGATGCGCATCGCCGGCAATGTGGTGAGCCGGGACGGCTACCAGAACGACGGCACCAGCGACGAGAAGACCCAGGCGCTGCGCGTCCAGTTCCTCAGCGAGCTGACGCCGGACCTTACCGTGCGCGTCGGCGGCGATTTCTCGCATAGCGGCGGCAAGGGCCCGGGCTCTACCTATGCCGGCCGGATCGTGTTCAACGGCACGACCAATCTGTTCGTGCCCTCCGGCTTCGGACCGGACAGCGGGCTGTTTTCGGCCGATGCCCAGGCCTATCGCCAGACGCTGTTCAGCGGGCTTGCCGGTCGCACCCTCACACCGCTCGACGTGCAGCCCTATCTCGACAACAATTACTACGGCGCCAATGCCGAGATCAGCCTGCGCACCGGCGCGGGGACGCTGACCGTGATCCCTGCCTGGCGCTATTCCAAGCTCGACAATCGCTTCGCGGTGCCGGCCTTTTACGGCGATGTCGCCGAGACCGACGAGCAGAAGAGCCTGGAAGTCCGCTTCGCCGGCAAGCGTATCGGCATCTTCGATTACATGCTCGGCGCCTATTATTTCGACGAGTCCGTAGCGGCGACCTATCTCTATGCCCAGCAGGCGCTGAACGCCTATCAGCAGTTCACCTCGGGCACCAAATCCTATGCCGGGTTCGGCCGGCTCACCGCCAATCTGGGCGATCGCCTGCGGCTGATCGGTGGCCTGCGCTACACCAAGGACGACAAGGACTTTGATGGCCGCGCCGATGTCTTCCTCGTTCGCTGCCTTGCGGTCGTGCAGGGGCGGCCTAGCTGCCCGACGGCGCCGCTGCTGCCCTCGACCGGCCGCTACCAGGACCTGCCGACCTCGATTTACCCCAGCGTGCCGGACAACCAGGCGCGGCCGATCGGCGCGACGGGCGCGCTGTTGATCCACGCGGTGACGCCGGTCAACACAACGCTGTCGAACGACCGTCTCACCTATCACCTCGGTGCCGAGTTCGATGTCGGTCTGCACTCGCTGCTCTACGCCAATTACGAGACCGGCTATCGCTCGGGCGGCTTCGCCCTTTCGGCCGGATACGAGACGTTTCAGCCCGAATATATCGACGCCTACACGATCGGGATGAAGAACCGGTTCTTCGACAACCGGCTGCAGCTGAACGTCGAGGCCTTCCTGTGGAAGTACCGCAACCAGCAGGTCAACCACACCGGGATCGACAAGAACGGCAACCAGGGCCAGTTCACCGAGAATGTCGGCAAGTCGACCAACAAGGGCGTCGAGGTGGAGGCCCAGCTTCTCGCCACGCCGACGACGCTGCTCAGCGCGAACGTGCAATATCTCGACGCGAAATATGACAGCTTCGTCTATCGCGAGCCGATCGGCGCCACGCCGCCGGTGACCGGCTGCCCCTATCGTGTCAGCGCGACGCCGGGGACTTACGATATCGATTGCTCGGGCCGCACCGCCTATCTGTCGCCCAAATGGACGATGAACCTCGGCGCGCAGCAGACGGTGCCGCTGGGGGACTACAAGGCCGTGCTCTCGGCCGACACGCAGTACCGCTCCAGCCGGGTGGTCGGCTTCGAATATATGCCCAACCAACTGGTCGGCGCGACCTGGGTAAGCAACGCCCAGATCGCCTTCGGCTCGGCTGACGATCGCTGGTCGATCGCCGCCTATGTCCGCAACATCGAGAACGAACGCTACCAGGCAAGTGCGCAGATCTACAGCGCCGGCTCGGCCGCGCTCGCCGTCTATTCGCCGCCGCGAACGTACGGCGTGCGGGTCACGTCGAAATTCTGAGGAAAGTGTCCATGCAGTCTCTCAAGATCCTCATCATCGGCGGCGGCATTGGCGGGCTTACCGCCGCCATTGCGCTCCGTCAGAAGGGCTTCGCGGTCGAGGTGATCGAGCGCGATCCCGACTGGTCGGTGTACGGGGTCGGCATCATCCAGCAGGCCAATGTGCTCCGCGCGATGAAGGCGCTGGACCTGCTCGACGATTATCTGGACGCGGGCGTCGGGTTCGATGCGGTGGAGATCTTCCGGCCGGACGGGGTGAAGGTCGCCCGGGTACCCGCGCCGCGGCTGCTCGAGGGGTATCCCGCCAATGTCGGCATCGGCCGGCCCGCGCTGCACAAGGTGCTGGGCGACCGCACGATCGCGCTCGGCGCCGAGGTGCGCCTCGGCATCACCGCGGAGACCATCGTCGACGATGGCGAGCAGGTCGCGGTGACGTTCTCCGACGGGAGCAGCGGGATCTACGATATCGTGATCGGCGCGGACGGGGTCTATTCGCAGACCCGCACCACCCTGTTTCCGGATGCCGAGCGGCCCCAGTTCACCGGCCAGGCGGTGTGGCGCTACAATTTCCCGCGCTTCGCCGACCTCGATGCGCTCCAGGTCTATAACGGCCCGACCGGCGTCGGCTTCGTGCCAATCAGCGACAGCCTGATGTACATGTATGTAACGACGCCGGAGCCGGACAATCCGCGCTATCCACGCGAAGGGCTGGCCGCGACCATGCGCGCCAAGCTGGCCGAGTGTGCGCCGGCGATCCGCGCGCTCGCCGAGCAGATCACCGACGATGACGGCGTGGTCTATCGGCCGCTGGAAGGCATGCTGATCGAGGGGCCGTGGCATCGCGGCCGCGTGGTGCTGCTGGGCGATGCCGTGCACGCGACCACCCCGCATCTGGGGCAGGGCGCCGGCATGGCGATCGAGGACAGCCTGGTCCTTGCCGAGGAGCTCGATCGGGCCGAGACGGTGGAGGCGGCTTTCACTGCGTATCGCGCCCGCCGCTTCGATCGCTGCGCCTATATCGTCCGCCAGAGCCTGGCGATCTGTCACGGCCAGCTCGGCAAGGGTCCACCGGTCGATAATGCCAAGGCGACTGCCGAGATGTTCGCCCTCACCGCCCAACCCATCTGACACTCAGGAAGACCGTTCATGACCCGCGTTACCGAGATCCGCTATGTCGGCTATGCCGTCACCGACTTCGATGCCGAGAAGCGCTATTATGAAGAGGTATGGGGTCTCGAACCCGTCCCCAGCGAGGATGGCCTCGCCTGGTTCAAGGCGCAGGGGCATGACGAGCATCATGTCGTCCGCCTCCGTCCGGCCGAGGAGAACCGGATCGACGTGATCGCGCTGGCCGCAGACAGCCGCGCCGATGTCGACGCGCTTCATGCGCGAGTGATCGAGGCCGGCTGCACGATCGCGCGCGCGCCCGCCGATCTCACCACGCCCGGCGGCGGCTATGGCTTCCGCTTCTTCTCGCCCGATGGCCTGTTATTCGAAGTCTCCAGCGACGTCGCGCGCGGCCAGCGCCGCGAGATCGCCCGCTGGGACGGCGTGCCGGTCAAGATCAGCCACATCGTGCTGCACTCGCCGGACCATCAGGCGGCGGTGAAGTTCTTCACCGACGTCCTCGGTTTCAAGGTGAGCGACTGGCTCGGCGACTTCATGTGCTTCCTGCGCTGCAACTCCGCGCACCACCGCATCGCGCTGCTGCCCGGGCCGGCCTGCCTCAACCATGTCGCTTATGACATGGAGGGGATCGACGGCATGATGCGCGGCGCGCACCGGCTGAAGCTCAACGGCATCAACATCGGCTGGGGGCCCGGCCGACACACCGCCGGCAACAACACCTTCAGCTATTTCGTGACGCCGAGCGGCTTCGTCACCGAATATACCTCGGAGCTGGAAGAGGTGGATTTCGAGGCCCATCAGCATCAGGTCTACACGCCCGCGCCGCTGATCATGGACCAGTGGGGCATCGGCACCGGCGGCCCGCAGACGCTGCCGCACCCCGCGCCCAATCCCGGGCTGTTCGTGGCAGTGGAGGCCTGATCCGTGGCGTTGTTCGAATATTTCCCGAACTATATCTGGAATCTGTCGGTTGCGATCGCGATGGAGAGCGGCGGCCAGATCGGCGAACTGGTCGACATGTGTCAGCCGATCAAGGATGCGGCCGCCTCGGGCGCCGACGCCGGCACGCCGCAGTTCATGGCGCAGTGGGTCGCGATGGCCGACAAGCTGATCGAGCTCGCCGCCGAGGACGAGGCGCGCGGCCGCGCCTTCTCCGCCTCGACCAAGCTGGAGCGTGCCGCGCTCTATTTGTTCACTGGCGAGCGGATGCAGGGCCACGGCCATCCCGGCCGCAAGGAAACCTATGCCAAGGCGCGCGCGACCTTCGATCGCTCCACCGCGCTCGGCAAGATCAATCGCGAGCGGGTGGAAATCCCGCTCGAGACCGGCACGATGCCGGCGCTCTACACCCGCGCGCCGGGCGCGGGCCCGAAGCCGGTCGTCGTCTATTGCAACGGCCTCGATAGCTGCAAGGAACTGCTCTACTGGTCGCGATTGCCCGAGGCGCTGGCCCGGCGCGGCGTCTCCACCCTCTGCGTCGACCAGCCCGGATCGGGCGAGGCGCTGCGGTTGCAGAACCTGCCCGTCGATCCGCATTCGGAGCATTGGGCTTCGAAGGCCGTCGACTGGCTCGAACAGCAGCCGGACGTCGATCCCAAGCGCATCGGGATGACCGGAATCTCGCTGGGCGGCCATTTCGCGCCGCGCGCGGTCGCCTATGAACCCCGCTTCGCCTCGGGTGCCTGCTGGGGCGCCAATCACAATTGGGCGGAGGTGCAGCAGAAGCGCCTGAAGCGCGAGGGCGAGAACCCCGTGCCGCATTACTGGGCGCACGTCATGTGGGCATTCGGCGCGACGGACATGGACGACTTCTTCGCCAAGGCGGCCGACATGAACCTCAACGGCCATATGGATGGCGTGAAGGTACCCTTCCTCGTCACCCACGGCGCGAAAGACCGCCAGATCAGCGTCCAGTACGCGCACGACTGCTACGACCAACTGGTCAACAGCCCGAAGCGCGAGCTGAAGATCTTCACCGCGCGCGAAGGCGGCGTAGAGCATGTCGGCGCCGACAACATGTCCTATGGCCGCGATTATATCGCCGACTGGTTCGCCGAAACTCTCAGCGGCCACACCGCATGAACCGGGTAGCAGGAGCGCAGGTCGCGTCCAGCCGGCATGCGGTCCTGCTTATCCTCACCGCGATTATGCCCACCATGGGCATCGTCGCGCTGGTGCCGGTGCTGCCGCTGCTGCTCCGCGAGTTCGCAGGCGTGCCGGGATCGGCGGTGCTGGTGCCGGTGGCGCTGACCATCCCGGCTTTGTGCATCGCCTTGTTCTCGCCGGTCGCGGGTGCGCTGTCGGACCGGCTCGGGCGCAAGCCGGTGCTGCTCCTCGCGCTGCTCGTCTACGGCGTGATCGGCGCGTTGCCGTTACTGCTGCAGGATCTGGCAGCGATCATCGCCGCGCGCGCGGTGATGGGGCTCGCCGAAGCGGCGATCATGACGATCTCGACCGCGATGCTCGGCGACTATTTCGACGGCGCCCGGCGCGAGCGCTGGCTCTCGGTCCAGATGGCGTCGGTCAGCGTCAGTGCGATCGCGCTGGTCGCGATCGGCGGCGCACTGGGTGAGGCGCTGGGATCGCGAGGGCCGTTCCTGCTATATCTCGTCGCCCTGCCGATTGCGATCGCCGTCGCGGCGATCCTGTTCGAGCCCGTTCACCGCACCGCCCATGCTAGGCCCAAGGCTCGGTTGCCGCTGGGGTCGCTCCTGCCGGTGCTGCTGATCACGCTCGCGGTAGGCGTGCTGTTCTACACGATCATCGTCCAGGTCGGGCCGATCGTCGCGCGCAGCGGCGTCACCTCGCCGGCGCTGATCGGTATCGCTGCCGCCGGTACCAATCTCGGCGTGGCGATCGGCAGCATCCTGTTCGGCCGGTTCAAGGCCTATGCCGGGCCGCGACTGCTCGCCGCCGGGCTGGCACTGGTCGCGACAGGCTATGCCGGCGCGGCGCTGGCGCCCGGCTTCGGGCCGATCACCGGCTTTGCCGTCCTCGCCTGCGTCGGCAGCGGGGTGATGCTGCCCAACATGCTTGCCTGGGTGATGCGCCGTCTGCCCGCCGCCGCGCGCGGGTCCGGGACCGGCGCCTGGACCGGCGCCTTCTTTCTCGGCCAGTTCGTCGCACCGCTCATCACCGCGCTGCTGGTGCCCGTCATCGGCGGGCTACCGCAGACCCTGCTCTTCTACACCGGGCTCGCGCTCGCCGGGGCGGTCGCCGCCGCGATTTCCGGCAGCCGCGCCCCCGATCCCAGCCCAGCCTGAAGGAAAAACACGATGGAAAACCCCGTTCGCCGCGTCGTCACCGGCCATGATGCCCAGGGTCGCGCGATCATCCAGGAAGACGGCGTGGTGCCGCGCGTGCAGCGCATCGGCGGCGCAATCGGCCCGCTGTTCCACGAGGTGTGGAACACCCAGGCGACGCCCGCGCCCATCGACGCTGCTTCGGGCGAGCCGCACGAGGACGGCATTGTGCTTGCACCCCCGAAGAACGGCACCCGCATCCGGGTGCTCGACATTCCGCCCGAAGGCGACGGCATCCGCAACATGACCCCGGAAGAGGCGCGCGCGCACTTCGCCGAAGTCGGCGCCGGCAGCGCCTCGGCGCATGGCGAAGGCTCACGCCACGCGCTGATGCATCGCACCGAGACGATCGACTATGGCATCGTCCTCGAAGGCGAACTGGTGCTGATCATGGACGAGGGCGAAACTACCGTGCGCGCCGGCGACATCGTCATCCAGCGCGGCACCAACCATGGCTGGGCGAACCGCTCGGACAAGAATTGCCGCATTGCCTTCATCCTGATCGACGGCGCGTTCGACGAGCAGCTGAAGCGCTGACGATGCGAGTGACGATCACCGGTGCCGACGGCTTTGTCGGCCGGGCAGTCGTCCGGCGGCTGCGCCAAATGGGTGCTGCCGCCGAGCTGTTGCTGGTCGACCGGGCTTTCGCTGAGGCCGGTCCGGAACGCCGGCTGGAAGGCGATCTGACGGACCCTGCTATTGTCGCGGCAGCGACGCACGACTGCGATGCGTTGCTGCATCTGGCGGCACTCCCCGGTGCTGCTGCAGAACGCGATCCGGCTGCCTCGCGGGCGATCAATCTTGACCTGCCGCTGCGGCTGATCGAGGCGATGGAGGGTCGGCGTCTGGTGCTGGCCGGCTCGATCGCGGTGTTTGGTGCGGCGCCAGCCGGGACGGTCGATGATTGTACCGTGCCGGTGCCGGACAGCGTCTATGGCACGCACAAGCGCATGGTTGAACTCGCCTTTGCCGATGCAGTACGCCGCGGCGCCATCGCCGGCGCCGTCCTGCGCCTGCCCGGGATCGTCGCGCGTCCCCCGGCGGCCAGCGGCTTCGGTTCCGCCTTCCTCAGCGACCTATTCCATGCGGCAGCGGCGCGCCGGTCCTGCGTTATTCCGGTGGCACCCGATGCTACCAGCTGGCTTTGCTCGGCTCGTGCCTGCGCGGCCAACCTCGCCCGCGCTGTGCTCGGCGACGGCGCCGAGCCTGCCCCGGTGACCCTGCCTGCACTGCGGGTGCGGATGGGCGACCTGGTCGCCATTCTCGCGCGCCGTTTTCCCGGCGCGGCGATCACCCATGCCGAGGACTCGGCGCTGCGCCGCACCTTCGCCAGCTACCCCCCGCTGACCACGCCGCGCGCAGCGGCGCTGGGATTCACCGCCGAACCGGACCTCGACACACTCGTCGATGCAGTTCTGGCCGATCTATCGCCGCCCCCGACACAAGGATGCCCGCAATGCGCCTAGCCACCCGCGACAATGGCACGCCCGACGGCGAACTCGTTCTGGTCTCTGCGGACGGCACGCGTTGCATGTCCGCCGGACCCGATGCGCCCAACCTGCTGTCGGCGCTCGAACGGTGGGACGCCGCCGGTCCGGCATTGCACAGGGTCGCGGCGTGCCTCGGCGCCGGGGAGGGCGAGCCGCTCGACCCGGCCGGCCTCCGCGCGCCGCTGCCGCGCACCTGGCAATGGCTCGACGGTTCGGCGTTTCCGACGCATGGCGAACTGATGCAGCAGGCCTTCGACCTGCCCCCGATCGAGACCGACAAGCCGCTGATGTACCAGGGCATGAGCCACCAGTTCCTCGCACCTACCGAGGACGCGCCGTTCCCCTCCGCTGCCGACGGCATCGATTTCGAGGGAGAGTTCGGCGTGGTCACCGGCGCCGTGCCGATGGGCTGTTCGGCCGAGGACGCGCTGGCGCATGTCTGGCTGATCGTGCTGATCAACGACTGGTCGTTGCGGACCATCGCGCCGGTCGAAATGAAGACCGGCTTCGGCTGGATCCAGGCCAAGCCGGCGTGCAGCGTCGCCCCGTTCGCGGTGACGCCGGACGAACTGGGCGATGCCTGGAAGGACGGCCGCGTCTGCCTCCCGCTCACCGTGACGGTCAACGGGGCATGGTTCGGCAGCCCCAATGGCAGCGCCATGGCCTATGGCTTTCACGAACTGATCGCCCACGCCGCCCGCACCCGCAGCCTGCCGGCGGGCACGATCATCGGATCGGGCACGGTCTCCAATGCCGATCACGCCGTGGTCGGATCCACCTGCATTTCCGAGCGCCGGGCCATCGAGCGGATCGCCCACGGCGAATTCCGCACCAGCTTCCTCGGGCGCGGCGACCGAGTGGCGATGCAGGTGGGCGAGGACGCTGCCTATTTCGGCCGAATCGAGCAGCGGGTGCGGGTGGACGACTGATGCATTGTCCCTCGAAAGCCGCACTGCACCGGCCAGCGTTTGCTCCTTTTGCGGGTCAGCAATCTGTAAAAGCCGTATGCGGTACTCTCCAAGGAGCCGCTATTCGCCTGTCGCCGCTAGGTCTTTTCGCAATCGTCGCAGTTCACGCCATCTGGGCTAGGTCAAGAGGCTCCGACTGAAGCGGCTCGTTCCCCACCCTCAAGAACCCGCAAACGTGATCCGCCCAGGCCTGCAGCATTCGCCTGCGGGGTGAAGGTAGGTCGCGCTGTTGTAGGGATGCGGACGTCGTCAAGATCGGCATGGGCAAGCGCCAAAGCGGTTCGGTGCCGTCGAGCCCCTCGAACTCCTCCCAGCAGGCAAGGCGGGTCTCATTGGTGCGCGCCCAGGTCAGCAGTGTGAACAGCGACGCAGCGCGGGTAACGGCGCGGCGCCGCGGGTTCTCCTCACCGTCATAGTCGTGATCCTGCGGACCAGCGCCGGCAGCTCCTGCAGCCCCTCGCGCGCCATATGCCGCCCCCGCGGCTTGGGCTTCAGCAAGTCCGACAGATAGGCGGCCGGATCCTGATCGGCCCAGCCCTGCGGAATGGCAAAGCGATAGATCTGGCTGACATGCTGCTTGATCCGCCGGCTGACGTTGAGCGCACCGCGCGCTTCGACGGCCCGCATCATCGCGAGCACGTCGGCACTGGTGATGGAGTGAAGCGGCCTATCACCGAGCACCGGAAAGGCATCGCGCTCAAGCCGTGTCATCAGCCGCTGGGCATGGCCTTTGTCGAGATTGCCCGCGCGGTTCTCGTGCCACGCCCGTGCTGCCTGCTCGAAGGTTTTACCTGCCGGCGGCGTGTTGCTGGCGCCGGGGCCCCTCCCCTGCCCCAGCGCTACCCGCGCCTATCGGGGTAGCGACCAAAGGAGAGCAGCTTCTCCTTGCCGTGGAAGCGGTACATCATCCGCCGGAGGTTCGAGCCGTTGGGCCGGACGAGCAGGTACGGGCCCTCGCCATCGGGGAGCTTGTAGTCCTTTTACCGCCTGGTCGCGTAGCGGACTTCGAGTTCCTTGCGCGCCATCTGGGGGTACCCTGCTGGGATTGCGGCGAGTACCCCAGAAAATACCCCCAAAGCAGATCGACGCCCTGGCGTTCGGTGGGGTCCAGAGCGGCGCGTTGAGAGCGGAACGACTCGGGCGCAAGCCCTGGAAAACGCGCACAAAAAAACCGCCTCAGGATGGACTGAAGCGGTTTGGTATGTGTGGGATTGGTTGCGGGGGCAGGATTTGAACCTGCGGCCTTCAGGTTATGAGCCTGACGAGCTACCGGGCTGCTCCACCCCGCGCCAATGCTGGTTGCCCTTTTGGGCAGAACGGGGGACATGTGAATGGGTTTTGTTTGTACTTCCGCAAGCGCGACACGGGCTTCAATGCCTGGCGGCGACCTACTCTTCCATTGCTTGAGCAATAGTACCATCGGCGCTGTCTGGTTTCACGGCCGAGTTCGGGATGGGATCGGGTGGGTCACAGACGCTATGGCCACCAAGCAATGAAGCCGGTGTGGCGTTTGGGAAATGGGTTTCAAATCGTGCACAAAGGCTGGATTGTCATCCACCCGGGATATCAACAACCCAGGGTTGTCGATGGGGGTGTGAAACTCTCAAGCGCGAAAAGAGCAATTAGTATCGGTTAGCTCCACGCGT
>NZ_JBQUYT010000013.1:0-75604 GCF_056314225.1 Sphingomonas sp. DMC6 | reverse complement strand
GCGTCGCCACCCGATACGACAAGCTCGCGGCCAACTTCCTTGCAATGGTCCAGCTTGCCTCAATGCGGCTGTGGCTCCTGTCCTCAAAATTAGGATCCAAGGCGTCCAGAAATCTAGGGGCTACTCACCCTAGCGAATCCGAATTTGATGCGATCTTCATCTCGAGGCGTGTGAGCGAAAGCTCCGGGTGAGGCCGCCTGAGTGCTTCAGCCTAGGAAGGAAGGCGTCGCGCAGCGCCCGTCCGCCCAGATCAGCGGGTCGATAATCTGGTGATTGGTGATCTCCTCCACCTCTCCGACAAAAAGCGTGTGCGTGGCGACGTCGATCCGTGACACGATCTTCGCCTCCATCGAAGCCGCCGCATTCCGAAGGACCGGCAGGCCGGCGCTCGACGCTACCCAGTCTCCTGTGGCGAACCGCTCCAGGCCTTTCACTGCGCCGCCGAACACCGCCACCAGGTCCTTGTGACGTGTCGCGAGAAGGTTCACGCAGAAGCACTCTTCCCGCTGCAACACCGCGCACAAGGATGCGGCGCGATTGATCGATACCAGGATCGTCGGCGGATCGGCCGCCACCGACATAACGGCGGTAGCGGCGATCCCGGTCCACCCCTCACCTGTTCCGCCCGTGATGATCGCGACTGAACTCGCCAGCCGACGCATCGTCTGTTTGAACTCTGCCGTCACGTTCACTTGCTCCTTTCGCCGTAGCTTTGCTCGCCCTGTCGAGCTGGTACCGACCGGACCTAGTCGGCAGCGCTGGCAAGCTCCCAGGGCCCAAGTTCGGAATTCTCGCGCAGGAAGGGCACGGCATCGCTTTCGGGCAGCTCGAATTCGCGTGCATAGCGGTGGCCGCCAAACACCGCTGCGGCGATCGTCCCGGGCGCCAGCGCATCGCCGATACGCGATACCGACTTGATCCCTGCCGCGTGCAGCGCATCACGATCGGCAGTCAGCTCGCTGTAAATAGCGTCGTCCGCGGTGCGCGACGTCACCAGCACGAGCGACTGCGCCGGCAACTGCCGCGTGCGACCGGTGAAAGTACATGCCAAGGTCGCAGTCCCGTCAGCAAATGCGGTGACGCCATGGTTGGCGAGGATTTCCACACCTTTCTCCAGCAGGCGTGCCTGGATGCGGGGCGGTTCCAGCGTGTTCCCAGTCCAGCTCGAAACCAACGCCGCCGGCGTCACCAGTGTTACTTCGCGGCCCAGATCGCGCAGCCGCTCGGCGATGACTCCGCCCATGTAATAATGGTCGTCATCGAACAGCAGCACCGGCCCTTCCGGAATCCTGCCGTCCATGATGTCGTCGGGGGTGAAGATTGCGTCTGCATCCCAACCGCCGGGCGCCTGACGATGGTACCGACCGACCCCGTCGCGCCGCCAGTGCGCGCCGGTTGCGACAACGATACGGTCGAACCCGGCCTGCTTCGCGCGCAGCGCCGCAGCGCGATGCCAGCGCCGGAGATTGCGAATGTCCTCCTTGTCCATCGCGCGCGACTGAACGGGATCATAGGAAACCACCGACTGCGACGACGGCCCCAGCGGCACTTCACGCGAAATGCGGTTCTGTGCCCGGAAGCCGTGATGGCCGAGCTCCACACCGGCAAGCGAGTCGAATTCGTGAATGGCGTCGGCCGCGCGCGCCAGTGCCGGAATATCGCGGTCGTCCCATAGCCGCGCCTCATTGTGCGGCGAGATGTCGGCCGAAGGATGGATCTCGCACACTTCGGTGCAGACGACGGCCCAGCCCCATTCCGCCTTAACCCGCCGCATCGCCGCCATGCCCGACGGCGCCCGGTGACCCATGCCGTTGCAATGCGGCACCTGATAAAAGCGGTTGCGTGCCGTGACCGGCCCGATCTGCACCGGCTCGAACAGAATGTCGTACTGCGTGCTGCGCAACCCCACCTCCTGGATGTCGAGCGAAACCAGCCATCTTCATTCGCGGCTGGGGGCGCCCCTCATAGGGATATTATTGATCATTTGCAACAATAATAGCCCTTAACGCCATTTTGTTACGTATATTTGGTTTATGCCAGAGTCCGTCCGGCCAGTTCCGAGGGAGAACCACTTTGTCTCATTGCATCCGCTTCAGCAGTCCCGATGGTGTTACCCCGCCCTATGGCCCCCATTCGAACGTTGCCGCGGTCTGCGCCGGGACGGAGTTGATCTTCCTGTCCGGCCAGGTCGATGCCCCCCCCCCCGATGGCACCGTTTCCACGTCCATTGAGGAGCAATATCTGCAGACGATCACCACGATTGCCGTAATCCTCCGGGCGGAAGGCCTGTCGCCGGAGAATGTCGCCGGAGAATATCGTCAAGCTAACGACCTATGTGACCAAGCCGATGGATCCGGTAATGCTGCGGACGATGCGTCATTCGGTGTTCGGGGACATCCAACCGGCTGCCACGTTGCTGTTCGTTCCGCGGATCGCGAGCGAGGAGTATTTTGTCGAAATCGATGTAATTGCCGCGCGCGCCTTACCTGCCTGCGTAACGGCGTAGTGGGGCACAATGCCACGGCTTAGGCCACGAGACCGATTCGCGTGGCACCGCCCACCTCGTTCCCCAATTGCGCACCTCGCACGATTTTTCCTGACATTGTTACATATTTGCAACTCGCAAAAACCATCAAAACCTTTTAATATCAATATATTATGAAAAACAATCTAGCGATCTTAGGGCTTCCTTCGCCGGCATTTCGCCCTTCAAGTTTACCGTTGCGTTTTTATTGAATCTTCGCAACAATGCTCCCCCAGAAACAGCAATAATTGCCTC
The DNA here is from genome assembly GCF_056314225.1 of Sphingomonas sp. DMC6. Lineage (NCBI taxonomy): Bacteria > Pseudomonadati > Pseudomonadota > Alphaproteobacteria > Sphingomonadales > Sphingomonadaceae > Sphingomonas > Sphingomonas sp. DMC6. Next base: position 72,825 of record NZ_JBQUYT010000013.1, on the reverse strand, counting down.
CGAGTAAACGGAGGAGTCCGCAGCAGGAATCGCGCCGCACGATCGCGGCAGTCGCCTATTCGCGAAGAGGGGAGCTATGTCCGAACAAACCCACTGTGTTCGCCTTGTGTTGCTTGCCGCAGTATCTCTTCTGCCGTTCACGGCGACAGCGCGCGCGCAAACCACCTCCCCCACGCAAGACAATGGGCAGACCTCCGCCAAGGACGCCCCCGCGCCGGCTCCCGACTCCGAAATCATCGTGACCGCACAAAAGCGCCAGCAAAGCCTGCGCGACGTGCCGCTCGCCATTTCCGCGATCGGGCAGGAAGGGCTGAAGGCGGTTGGTCATCAGGACGTGACCGCGCTGGTCAACCATGTGCCCAGCTTCCAGGTGCAGCAGTTCAGCCCGACGACCGTGTCGTTCAACATCCGCGGCGTCTCGCAGAACGACTTTGCCGACAGCCAGGAGGCGCCGATCGCCTTCTATAACGACGAAGTCTATGGCGCCGCCCTTTCGGCGATCAGCGGCCAGAATTTCGACCTAGAACGGATCGAAGTGCTGCGCGGCCCGCAGGGGACCCTGTTCGGCCGCAACGCCACGGGCGGTCTTGTGCAGTATATCACTGCCAAGCCGACCCGCGATCTGCAGGCAGGTGCCACCGTGACCGCAGGGTCGTTCGGCGAGGTGGGTGTCGACGGCTTCGTCAGCGGTCCGTTGAGCGATCGCGTTCGCGCACGTCTGACGGTGAGCTCCGATCATTATGGGGGCTATATCAACAATCGCATTGGCCCGGACGTGGGCAGCCGTCATTTCCTCGCCGGCCGCTTCCAGATCGAGAGTGATGTGGGCGACGCCGGCCTGTTCCGCCTGAAGTTGCAATATCTCCAGAACCGCGGCGAGACGAGCGCGCCCTATTCCTGGCTGGCAGCGCAGCCGAACGCGGACGGCCTCGGCGTTCCCGCCCCGGGTTCCACCGACAATCTCGGCTATATCAATACCGGCGGTCCGTTCAGCCAGGCGCTGAACAACGTACCGCGCTTCCGGCGCACCTATTGGAGCGCGACGGCGCGCTATGAACAGCCGCTGAGCGATCACATCGACCTTACCTCGATCAGCGATTATCAGCGCGTCAAGAAGTTCTATGGCGAAGACACGGATGGCACGCCGTTCAACATCTTCAACTATTACCAGAACCAGACGCAGTGGCAGGTATCGCAGGAACTGCGGCTGACCGGCAAATATGATCGCCTGACCTGGGTCGCCGGCCTGTACGGGCTCTACATCGATGCGAATGCCCGCGCGACGATCGACGGGAACATCCCCGGCTTCCTCGTGGGCCGGCTGCAGGCCGGGGGGCCACAGCACACCCAGTCCTTCGCGCCCTTCGGCCAGCTCGACTACAAGCTGACGCCCAAGCTGACGCTGACGCTCGGCGCGCGCTACAGCTGGGATCGCAAGAGCGACTGGTACAGCCACTCGGTGGTCGGCAGCTATGGCTATCCAACCGGCGTGGTCACGCTAAATGGCGTCGACGTCACCTTCAACCCGGACAACAACCCGCTGGCCGTGCAATATTATCGCAACTGGTCCGGCAAGGCGGGCCTGGAGTTCCGCCCGGCGACCGACGTGCTGTTCTACGCCTCGGTAAACCGCGGCACCAAGAGCGGCGGGTTCGACATTCCGAACTTCCTGATCCAGGATGCCAACGCCCGCTATCTGGTCGAGACGATTCCTTATCGCCAGGAAGTGCTGACCAGCTACGAAACCGGCTTCAAGATCTCGGCGCTCGACCGCAAGCTGGATGTGTCCGGCGCCGTGTTCCATTACGACTATAGCGACTATCAGGCCTTCATCATCCAGGGCCTGACGGCAGTCATCACCAATCTGCCTGCCAAGGTATCGGGGGCCGAGCTCGAGCTGAACGCGCGCCCGCTGCAGGGAATGCGTCTCGGTGCGTTCGTCACCTATCTCGACACCAAGATCAGCAACGTAGCCTTGCCGTCCGGTCGCGTCACCGATCGGGTGATGCCGCAGGCGCCCGAATGGAGCGTTGGCTGGAACGCAGGCTACAGCTTCGCCGTCGCAGGCGGCCAGGCCTCGATCGATACCGACTGGCGGTATGACGGCGGGTTCTATTTCTCGACGTTCAACGCGCCGATCGACTTCGAGCGCAGCCACGTCGTCGGCAATGCGCGGATCAGCTTCACGCGGGGAAGCTGGACCGTGGCAGGCTTTGTGAACAACCTGACCGATCGCCGCTACCGGGTCTACGACCTCGACAATAGCCTGTCGCTCGGTTCGGCGCAGAGCACCTATGCCCGGCCGCGCTGGATTGGCGGCAGCATCGGTTGGAGATATTGACCGCGCCGATAGAGCAGGACAGTCCCGCAGGACCGAAATACCCCGTCATCCCGGCGAAAGCCGGGATGACTACGGTCCCTGGGGTCGCTTGCGTCTGTTCCAGCTAAATGCGTTTCCGCGCGTTAGAGGGACACTCGACCCCCTCAACCCTCACTCCGCCGCGCTGCTCCCGGCCTGCTCTGCGTCGAACTCCGCGATCGCCGCGCGGGCGATGCGCGTTGAATCCATGCCTGCCGGAACGCCGCAATAGACCGCGACTTGCAGCATTGCCTCGCAGATTTCCTCGCGTGTCAGTCCGTTGCGGAGCGCAGCCTTGACGTGCAGCTTCAACTCATGCGGACGATTGAGCGCGCTGATCATGCCCAGGTTGAGCAGGCTGCGATCGCGGCGTGACAAGCCGTCGCGCGACCAGATGTCACCCCAGCAATAGCGCGTCGACAGCTCCTGCATCGGCCGGGTGAAATCATCCGCGTTGGCCAGCGACGTGGCCACATAGTCGGCGCCCAGCACTTCGCTGCGCAGCGCCAGCCCCTGTTCGAACCGTTCGGTATCGCTCGCCATGCCTCGCCTCTTCGCAGGTTCTAGAGATTGCCGATGAGGCAATATTTGATCGACAGGTAGTCGGCGAGCCCATGATGCGAGCCCTCGCGCCCGAAGCCCGATTCCTTAACCCCGCCGAACGGGGCCACCTCGGTGGAAATCAGTCCGTCATTGACCCCGACCATGCCATATTCCAGGCCCTCCATCATGCGCCACTGCCGCGCGGTATCGACGGTGTAGACATAGGCGGCCAGGCCGAAGGGCGTATCGTTGGCGATGCGCAGCGCTTCCTGCTCGTCGGTGAATGCGAGCACCGGTGCGACCGGTCCGAAAATCTCTTCGTGCGCGATCGCCATCCCGGGCGTGACGCCCGCGAGCACGACCGGCGGGTGGAAGGCGCCACCGGTGGGCACCGTGGGCGGCGATCCGACCACGACGGCGCCTTCGCTTTCGGCGTGGCGCACCAGTTCGGCAACGCGCTGCGCCTCCGCCTCGGTGATCAGCGGGCCCATGGCCGCCGGACAAGACACACCGTCGCCCACCCGGATTGCGTCGACACGCGCCGAAAGCTTCTCGACGAACTGCTGATAGACGCCCTGCTGGACGAGGAAGCGGTTCGCGCAGACGCAGGTCTGGCCGGCATTACGGAACCGCGAAGCGATCGCGCCGTCCACTGCCTTGTCGAGATCGGCATCGTCGAACACGATAAAGGGCGCATTGCCGCCGAGTTCAAGGCTCAGCCGCTTCACCTGGCCTGCTGCCTTGGCCATGATGATCTTGCCGACCCGGGTCGATCCTGTGAAGCTGATCTTGCGCACCAGCGGATGGGTGCAGAACAGGTCGCCGGCATCGGCCGAACGAACCGCCGGCGCCACGCGGAACAGGTCGTGCGGCACGCCTGCCCGCTGCGCCAGCGTTTCCAGCGCCAGCGCCGAAAGCGGCGTCAGTTCGGCCGGCTTGACGATGATCGAGCAGCCGGCCGCCAGGGCGGGCGCGACCTTTCGCGTGATCATGGCCACGGGAAAGTTCCACGGCGTGATCGCGGCGCAGGTACCCACCGGCTGCCGCAGCGTGACGATGCGCTTGCCGGGCGCGTGCGAGGGGATCACCTCGCCATAGGCGCGGCGCGCTTCTTCCGAAAACCATTCGACGAACGCAGCGCCGTAGCGCACCTCACCCCGCGCCTCGTCCAGCGGCTTGCCGCTTTCGAGCGTCATCAGCAGTGCCAGCGCTTCGGTGTTTTCGACGATCAGGTCGTACCAGGCGCGCAGCACGTCGCTACGGGCCTTTGCCGTGCGCGCTGCCCATTCCACCCGGGCGGCGTCGGCCCGCTCGATGATGCCAGTCAACGCGGGAACATCATAGCGCCGGACCGTCGCGACCAGGCTGCCGTCGGCGGGATTGTGCACCGGCAAGCCAGCTGCGTCGAAATGGTCCTGCTGCAGAAGCTGCAGGGCATCGTCCTTGGTCATCTCAAATCCCCGTGGGTGTTGGGCGGCAGGGCTCAGAACATGCGGCGCAGGACATCGGTGGGGCCGTTGCGGTCCTGCAGCCGATGCTTGATGGCTCCGCCGACGTGCAGCGCGATCAGCCCGAGCAGAATATAGGCGCTATAAGCATGCAGCGTGTCGAACACCGCAAAGGCCTTGTCGTTCTTCGGCAGCAGTTCGGGCAGTTGGCCGAAAAAGAAGAAGGGCACGCCGTCGCTCTGCGTGAAGCTGGACGACATCGCATAACCGAGCATCGGGATCAGCAGGGTGAAAGCCATGATCAGGCGGTGGACGATGTGCGACAGCAGCTTTTCCCACGGCTTCAGTGCCTCGGGCGCGTGCGGCAACAGCTTGCGATAGCGCCAGCGCAACAGCAGGTGCACGATCGCCAGCAACCAGACGAGCAGGCCGAACTGCTTGTGATTGGGGTAGAAAATCTGGTAAACCCAGGCCGGCGTGCTGCTTTCGGGCAGGCGCGTCATGTACCAGCCCGATGCGATCATACCGAGGATCAGCGCGGCGCGCATCCAGTGCAGCACGCGCATCGAAAGCGGGTATTTCCCGGTCGCTTGTCCCTGTTGGCCCTGCATTGCCATGCTTCCCCTCAAAGATAGACGCCGCGCGAATAGCCGCCGTCCACCGTCAGCGACTCGCCCGTAACCAGCGGCCCCTCGGCCAGCGCCAGGAACGCCACCATGCGGCCGATGTCGCTCGGCTCGAGAATGGTGCGGGCGGGAATGTCCGCCAGAAATTCTCCCTCGATGTCCGCTGCCGAAAGGCCGCGCTCCTCGGCCATTTCGTAGAACAGCTCCGCCAGATGCGGCGTGCGCACGATGCCGGGGTTCACCGTGTTGACTGAAATGCCGGCCGGGGCGAGCTGGTCCGACAGCACTTTGGTGAGGTGCGACACCGCGGCGTTGCGCAGCCCGCTCAGCGTGTCGCTCGATCGGCCGGTCAGCCCACCGATGTTGATGATGTGCCCGCGACCGGCCGTCTTCATGGCGGGCACCACGGCCTGGGCATAGCGCAGATAGCCCCCGACCTTGACGTTCATCGCATCGATCAGCAGGCCTACATCCACGTCCTCGATCGGGCCGCCGATCGGGGTGGAGCTTGCCGCTGCATTCACCAGCACGTCGATGCGGCCGAAGCGGTCGAGCACCGCGTGGACCAGCGCCTGAATGGAGCCGCTATCGCAGGCGTCGGACGCAATCGCCGTCACCGGGACCGCATGGGCAGCGGCAAGCTGCGCTGCCGCCGCTTGCAGGCGGTCGAGCCCACGGGCTGTCAGTATCAGGGCAAAGCCCGCCCGGGCCAAGGCGTCGGCAATGCCGGGAACCAGACCACCGCTGGCGCCGGTCAGGATGGCGACGGGGTGCGTGTCGTTCACGGCAGCTCCGCCTGGATCAGCAGCGGACCGTCGAGCGCAAGTCCCTTCTCCAGCGCCGCCGCCAGTTCCGCATTGGTGGTGGCCCGCACTGCCTCCACGCCATAGCCGGTCGCCAGCGCGACCCAGTCGATCCGCGGTTTGTCGAGCCGGGTGAGGTCGGCCGTGACGGCATGGTCGAGCGGCACCGATGCGCGCGTCAGCTCGGTCTGGAGGATCGCATAGCGGTGGTTGGCGGCGATGATCACCGTCACCTTCAGCCCCTCGCGGGCCATCGTCCACAGCGACTGGAGCGTGTACTGCGCACTGCCATCGGACTGGAGCGACACGACCCGCCGGTCGGGCGCCGCGAGTGCCGCGCCCACCGCGCAGGGCAAGCCCTGTCCGATCGCGCCACCTGTATTGGTCATCACCCGGTGCCGCCGCGCGCGATGCGCGTTGCGCAGCCACGGCCCGCCAAGCGTCGAGCCTTCGAGCGAAATGATCGCACCCTCGGGCAGCTGGGCGATCAGTTCCTCGACCACCGAGGCTGCGGAAAGCGCATCCTGCGGGTTCAACGCGGGCGCTGCCACCGGCGCGGGCGCATCCGCCGCATCCGTCGCGCCCATCGTCGCTGCGAGGCGCTCGAGCGCGTCGACGGCGTCGTCTCCGGCGGCGGCGAGCGTCACCAGGCGGGAGTCCGGCACCAGCTGGCTCGGCCAGCCCTCATAGCCGAAATAGCTGATCGGCGCGCGTGCACCGGCAAGCAGGACCGTCGCATCGCCCATCTGCGCCGTGACGTCGTCGGGGAAATAGGCCTGGCGTTCCACCACCGGCAGATCGCCGCCGAGCGTGACGATCGGCGGATAGGGCTCCATGAGCAGCCGCCCGCCGAGCTTCGCCGCGATGCGCGCGCCGGCGCGGATGCCGCGTTCGCACAGCGCATCGGCACCGAGGAGCACCAGCACCTCGCCCGCCCCGGCCAGCCCGGTCGCAGCATTTTCGATCACCGCGTCCGCAACCGCTGTCCGCCCTGCGCCGGTTTCCGCCACAGGCGCAGCCTCGTCCGGCGCCACCGCGTCGACGATGTCGGTGGGGATCACCAGCGTCGCGGCGCCGCCGCCGTCCCGGCGCGTGGCGGCAAAGGCTGCGGTTACCCCGGTCTCAATGTCCGCGACCTTGCCCAAATAGAGCACTTCCTTCGACACCGGCGATGCCAGTGAGCGAATGTCGGACGTGAGCGGCGCATCGGCGGCCAGATGCCAGGTGGCATGGTCGCCGATCAGGTTGACGATGCGCGATCCCGCCCGCCGTGCATTGTGGAGATTGGCGATGCCGTTGGCGAAGCCCGGACCAAGGTGCAGCAGGGTGAGCGGCACCTCGCCGGAGACGCGCGCATAACCATCCGCCGCGCCTGTGCACACACCCTCGAACAGGCTCAGCACGCAGCGCAGCCGTCCGTCGCGGGCAAGCGCGCTGACCAGCCCGAGCTCGGTCGTACCGGGATTGGCGAAGCAGATGCGCGCGCCGCCGCGATACAGGCTGTCGACCAGAAGGTCGGCTCCCAGCCGCTGGACAGGCGGCACTTCGACGGCAGTTTGGCTGTTCACGATATACCTCTTCTAGCTGCGCGGGGCGCCCCGGCAGGCATCGAGCCCGGCCAGGAACCCCTCCACCAGGCGTTCGAACACCGTCGGCGCGTCGTCATGCACATAGTGCGATGCCTCGGCGACGGTGGCATGGGTCAGTGCAGGGTTGCGAGCTTCGAGCTGCTGCACCATCGCCAGATTGCAGAAGTCCGATCGTCCGCCGCGAATGACCAGCGTCGGCGTGCGGATAGCTTCGATCACCGGCTGGAGATCAACTACCCGTGCCGGGTCCGGCGCCACCCGCGTGGCGGCGATACCCTCCGCGTCATAGCGCCACACGATCCCGCCATCGGCATCGGCACGCATCGATTCGAACAGCCGCTCCTCGATCGCCCCATCGGCGACATTGGGCCGCAGCGCCCGCCAATAGGCGCGCGCCTCGCCCCAGTCGGCAAAGCGGATCGGCAGCGCGGCCATTTCGCGTTTGATCCGCTCCGCGCCCGCGCCCGAGGCGGACGAACCGGCCGTAATGTCTTCGACGACCAGACCATCAAGCCGATCCGGATGGCGCGCCGCGTAACAATAGGAGGTCGTGCCCCCCATCGAATGGCCAAGGAGGACGAAATGCTCCAGCCCCAGCGTATCCACCACGCACTCCAGGTCGGAGAGATAGGCGTCGGTATAATAGTGGCGGTCCGGGTCCCAGTCGCTCTCCCCCCGCCCCCGCGCATCGAAGGCGATAAGTCGGCGGCGATCCGACAGTGATGCAGCAAGGCCGCGCCAGGTGCCGGAATAGCCGCGCAGGCCATGCAGAAGGACAATGGCAGGCGCCGCCTCGTCCCCCCACACGCGCACATTGAGATTGATCGGCCCATTGGCGATCCGCTGCGTCTTCTCCCCCTCCAGCAGGGGAATCGGCTGCGGCGGCGCAACGGAGACGGCAGGCCCGGTGGTCATGGCTCAGGTCAGCCCGTTGCCTTCGGCGTCTTCGGCCTTCAGGCCGCCTAGCCGCGCATTGAGGCGACCGCGGGTGGCAAACACCCAGCACACGATCACTTCATCGCGATTGGGCGCGTCGTCGAACGAGACGCTCATCGTGTCATAGTGCGAGCGTACGTACAGCGCATCCTTGTGGCCGAACGGAATGTCGAGGATCGTCCCCGGCACGCCGCGCTTGCCGGTCGACGGTACCCAGGAGGCACCGCCGCCCACCGCGTCGCGCACCGGGTTGGCGGCCGGATTGGTCAGCAGCGCATTGCCATGCTCATATTCGCCGTCGATGCCGACCAGGATCGCCTTGCCATAGCTTTCGATCTTCGCGCCGCCCGACAGCGCATTCAGCCGCCGGCCGATCTCAACGCCCAGCGCAGGCGATGCCTCGATCCAGGCGGAGAGATCCTCGACGAACTGGCCCGCATAGGGGTTCTTGATGCACGCGCCGATCATATACTTGAACAGCGGTGCACCGTCCGCCGCCGCGCCCGTTTCGCCGGCCCAGATCTCCTCGACCTGGCTGAACCATTTGCGAATGTGGAACGGGCCGAAATTCGGCGCATAGGTCGTCATGATACTCTCCCTAGAATGTCTGCCGCAGCGGGCATTTCACAGTGCGGCCGGATCGACGGGATCGGCCTGACCCTGATTACGGCCGAGTTCCGCCTGTGCAGCGCCATCCGCCTGCGGCACGCGCTGGCAGATGACCTCCAGCATGTGGCCGTCCGGGTCGTAGAAATAGATGCCGGTCGAGACGCCGTGATCGAGGATCTCGGCAATCTCAACCCCGCGCGCGCGGAAAAATTCGTAGTTGCGGCGCAGATCGTCCATGCTCGTGCCGGCCAGCATCAGGCCGACATGCTCGAACTCCTTGCCCTTGCTCGCCCCCTCCTCGCAGGGGAACAGCGCGATGTCGTGATCGCTGAGGCCGAAACTCATGAACACGCCACCCGTATACGGGCCGTCCGCCGCACGCGCGACGAGCTTCATGTTCAGCACCTCCGCGTACCATTTGGCCGAGGCTTCAGGATCCTTCACGAACAGGACGATATGCGCGATCCGGTCGATGTGGATCGGCGAGGTCTCACGCTGTGACATGCGGCAGCCCCAGATCGGAGGGAACACCCCGCACCCAGGCCAGATCGGTGATCTCGTTGAACTCGCGCCACTCCTTGGCCCAGGTGCGGCCGCCATCGGTGGAGCGATAGAGATAGCCGAACTTGCTGGCGGCCAGCAGGAAATCGGGATCGGCGGGATTATTGCCAAAGGCCCACATGCACGAGTTGGACGGACGGTCCAGATCGGCACGCGTCCACGTCTCGCCGGCATCCGTCGAGTTCAGGATTGCCGCCGTCGTACCCGGCGTGCCGTCACCAATGCCCACGGCGATCTCGCGATTGCTGCCCGGTTTGCGCATCAGCAGCCGCGAATAACGCAGGCCCCACGCCTCCTTGGCAACGGTGCGCGTCCAGGTCTTGCCGTCATCGGTCGAACGATAGAGCGCGATTACCGTCAGCGCGAGGTGCACGCGCGAGCCATCGTCCTGCTTCAGGATCACGATATCGTGGATGTCGGAATTGCCGCCGAACTCACTCCAGCTGGTGTCGATCCGCTCCCAACTTTCGCCGCCGTCGCGGCTGCGGTGGAGGCCGCCCTCTTCCACGCCGGCCCAAACGTCCATCGCATCTTCGGGATCGACAGCGAGGGCGAGCATCCGCGGCCGGTTCACGCCGGCGCAGAACTCCGGCATTTCCAGCGGGGTCCGTTCCCAGGTCTGGCCACCATCCTTCGAGCGGAACAGGATCGATCGCGACGGCGCCCCGGTGCCGGCATAGAGAATCTTGGGGTCGCTCTCGCTGGCCACCAGCTTCCAAACGGCATAGCCGTTCAGCGCGCAGTCGATCCGCTTCCAGTGGACGCCATGGTCGGCGCTGTAGAACAGTCCCTTCTCCGCGCCGGCGAAGAGCGCTTCCGGATTGGCAGGATCGATCAGCAGGCAGCGGACGCGATCATCATATTCCAGGTCCTGCCGGATGTTGATCCGATACCAGCTCTTCCCGTCATCATGGGTGCGCATCACCGCCTGGCCATCGGTGGCGACGATCATCGTCCTGCTCATGTCCGCTCCTGTTCGTTTCGTGAGGTCGTGCGGCAGCGTGCGCCTTAGCTGAGGTTCACCCACACGCTCTTGATTTCGCTGTAGAGTTCCATCGCCTGGCGGCCATGTTCGCGTCCCCAGCCGGATTGCTTGAAGCCGCCGAACGGCGTGGCATTGTCGACCATGTTGAAGCAATTGACCCACACGGTGCCGGCCTTGACCGCGGCAGCCATGCGATGCGCTTGCTTCAGGTTGTTGGTCCAGATGCCGGCGGAGAGGCCGAAATCGGAATCATTGGCCTGATCGACCAGATCCTCGACATCGCTCCAGGAGAGCGCGCTCAGCACCGGGCCGAAAATCTCTTCCTTGACGATGCGCATGTCGCGCCCCGCATTGGCGAGAATCGTCGGCTGGAAGAAGAAGCCCTCGTCCAGTCCCTCGGGCCGACCACCGCCGGTGACCAGTTCGGCCCCTTCGTTCTGACCGATCTCCACATAGGAGCTCACCCGGTCCCATTGCTCCTGCGAGACGAGCGGACCGAAATTGACCGTCGGATCAAGGCCGTTGCCGATCGTCAGCCGCGCGGCGTGATCGGCAACGCGGGCCAGCAGGTCGTCATGGATCGAGGTATGGGCATAAAGCCGCGAGCCCGCCGTGCAGGTCTGCCCCTGGTTGAAGAAAATACCCGCCGCAATCGACGCCGCCGCCGCATCGAGATCGGCATCGGGGAGCACGATCTGCGGCGACTTGCCGCCCAGTTCCAGGCTGACCTTTTTGAGGTTGACGGTCGAGCCGCGGACGATCGCCTTGCCGACTTCGGTCGAGCCGGTGAAGGCAACCTTGTCCACGCCCGGATGATCGACCAGCGCCGCACCCGCCTCGCCGAAGCCGGTGATGACGTTGAATACGCCGGCCGGCACACCAGCTTCCAGCGCGAGTTCGGCCAGACGCAGCGCAGTGAGCGGCGTCTGCTCGGCGGGCTTGAGGATAACCGTGCAGCCAGCAGCAAGTGCCGGCGCAACCTTCCATGCCGCCATCGACATCGGATAGTTCCACGGCACGATCAGACCGCAGACGCCGACCGGCTCGCGCAGCGTGTAGTTGAGGATCTTGGCGCCGCTGCGGGGAGACACCGGCAGAGTCTCCCCGCCGAACTTGGTCGGCCACCCGGCAAAATAGCGGAAGGTCTTGATCGAGCCCTCGATCTCCACCGCCTGGGTGAGCGTCGCCGGCTTGCCGTTGTCCATGCACTCGAGCACGGCCAGTTCGGCGGCATCGCGCTCGATCAGATCGGCCAGCCGATTGAGCAGCGCCGATCGATCGACCGCGCTCATGTCGCGCCACACCGGGTTGTTCAGCGCCCGGCGCGCCGCCTGCACCGCAAGGTCGACATCAGCAACGCCGCCTTCGGCAACCTGGCAGAGCTCTTTGCCTGTCGCCGGATTGACCGTCGCGAAGGTCTTGCCCGATTGGGCCTGCACCGACTTGCCGTCGATGATGAGGCCCAAGGGCCGCTGCGCAAGGCTGGCACCGATCGCCTCTGCCTTGGCGAATGCTGGAGACAGATCGTTCATGGCCTCACCCCTCGACTAGCTGCGCGGGCGACGCGATTGCCTGCGCCGCCGCTTTCAATCACTGCCTAACGCATCTACACAGTGTAAACAATACTAGATTTTCATATTTCTTTGTTGCACAGGATAGACAATAAGGAAGGCAGAGGAGATGCAGCGTGGCGGATGCGTTAACGACGTTGGAAGAGGCGCTCCGCGCCGCGCACAGCGCGTCCGGCAGCCCGGTGCCCAATGCGATGCAGGTTCCCGACCTTGCTGCCGCCTATGCGGTGCAGCGCCGCCTCGCGGGGCGGAACGGCCTTCCCGTGATGCTTTGGAAGCTGGGCGTCACCAGCGCCGGCGCGCGCGCGGCCTTCGACACGCACGAGCCCGTTATCGGCCGCCTGCCGGCCAGCGCAATCTACTCGGACGGCAGCACCATCCGCGCTCTCGCCGGCGAAATGTATGCTGAGGCAGAGCTCGTCTTCGAGCTCGGTAAGGACCTGCCCCAGCAAGACACACCCTATACGCACGACGATCTGAGCGGAGCCCTGAAAGGCATCTATGCCGGCATCGAGATCGTCCGGACGCGGTTCGTGTCGAGCGAGCTGTCGCTGCCGCAACTGGTGGCGGACAATGTCATGGCGCACGGTCTGGTATGGGGCCGCAAGCTGGCCGACACCTGGGAAGAACGCTTTGCCGACATGCCCGTCCGCCTGCTCCGCAACGCCGATGCCCCGGTCGAAGGCTCCACTGCCGCCGTACTGAACGATCCGCTGGACGCGCTGGTCTGGCTCGCCAATTGGCTGCGGGAGCATGAAGGCTATGCGCTCAAGCGGGAACAGTTGATCGCCTCGGGCGCCTGCACCGGAGCCACGGAGATCGCCTGCGGCGACACGATCCGCGTGCGCTTCGGCGATGTGGACGCGGCCCGTGTGATGCTCGATGCACGACTTTGATAGGAGAAGCGGAATGTCTCTGGAACTGGGATTGAAAGACAAGGTCGCCATCATCACCGGCGGCGGTGTCGGGATCGGCAAGGAAACGGCGCGCAAGCTCCTGCTGGCGGGCGCCAAGGTCGTAATCGCTGCGCGGACCAAGTCCAAGCTTGATGCCGCGGCGGAAGAGCTTCGGGCGGCAACCGGCGGGGAAATCCTGGCGGTCAGCACCGACACCACCTCGAAGGAATCGGTGGAGGCGCTGGTCGCCGCCACGGTCGAGCGTTTCGGCGCCGTCCACATCCTCGTCAATTGCGCGGCGGCGCCGGGCGGGCTAGTGCGCAACGCGATCGAGTTGGCCGACGAAGACATGTTGATGCTCGACCTCAACACCAAACTGTTCGGCTATTTCCGCACGGCAAAGGCATGCGTGCCGCACATGCGCAAGGCCGGCTGGGGGCGCATCGTCAATGTCGGCGGGCTGACCGCGCGGTGCACCGAGGCACTGTCAGGCATGCGTAACACCGCGCTCGTGCATTTCACCAAAACCCTTTCCGACGAAGTCGGCAAGGACGGCATCACCGTGAACATCATTCACCCGGGCGTGACCCGCACCGAGCATATCGAGGAATGGTTCGCGGAAATCGCCGCCGAAGAAGGGACCAGCGTCGACGCCATCGTCGAGCGCGAAGCGGCAGCGCCGGCGGCCGTGAAGCGCATGCTGGAAGTCGAGGAGGTGGCGGACCCCATCGTGTTCCTCTGCTCGAAGCTTGGCAGCGGCATCACCGGTGAATCGATCGCCGTCGATGGCGGCCTGTCGCGCGCCGTCTTCCTCTGACGCTACAGGGCTGGACGAGCGTCGAAACCGCAGGGTTTCGCCGCTCGTCCGGCCATTAACGGTAGATATTTGGCGCGATAAAAATAGCGCTTGCTCAACGGAGGTCCGGAAAACTCGCGTCCTGCCTCTACCGGGTCAGTGCCCTGCCCGCTGCCCTTCGGCGAAGATCGTCCACACGCCGATCAGAACGCTGAGCAAGAGCAGCGCCGCGCTCATGCCGAGCATCAGGTTGAACGAGCCGGTGAAGAGCGTGGCTGCCCCGGCGGCGGGGCCAAGGCCGGTCCCGAAGGTCTGGATAGATCCCATCGCGCACACCACACGTCCGCGGCTGCATGCCTCGGCGCACATGCCCGACATCAGCGGCTGCGCGAAGTTCCAGCTGAACATCAGCAGCGCCGCGGCCAGCACGAAGGCGCCGGGAGAGACATGCCCCATGAACAGCACGAAGCTGATCACACCGGTCACTCCCGAAATAGCCAACGGCCAGGATCGACCCCAGCGGCGCGGCAGCACCCCCGCCAGGCCGGCGCCCACAACGCCAGCCATGGTGCCAAGCGAAAGCCCCTTGGCGACCACGGTGCCGGCTAGCGCGCTGGCCTGCCCGATACGCTCCGAATAGCTCCACGCTGCACTGATTGCAAAGAAGAGCAGGAACACGCTCGAAAGCGCCCCGATCGTGAGCTGCCAGTCGAGCTTGCCGCCACCGGCGAAGATATCAGGTTCGTCGCGGCTTCCGTCCGGGAAAGATCGCAGCGACGGCAGGACCAGTGCCGTCAGCACCGCAAAGGCGATGAAAATCAGTTCGGGCGATATGGCGGACTGGATCGCCGGCAGCGCATAGAGGAACGCGGCGCTGAGCAGGGCGCCGACCACCAGATAAATGGCGAAGGCGCGATCCGCATTGGCCGCCCGGCCCAGTGCCGCAAAGCTGAAACCGATCGCGATACCCTCGCCCGCGCCGGCGAGAACACGCGCCGCCGCCAGCGCCGGAAAGCTCGCGACGGCGGCGGTGAGGAGATTGCCGGCAATGATCAGGCCGAGTGCTACGCCAACCGCGCGCCGCCAGCGCACCCGTGCCAGGGCGAAGGTGCTCAAGCCGATGGCGACGCCCATCGCATTGATGTCCCACGCCGCCAGATAGCCAAGCTGGTCGTCGTTGAACCCGGTCTTCTGGGCGATAAGGGCGAGGAATCCGGGCGTGATGAAGATCACCACTGCCCCCACCAATCCCACCAGCGTGGCGCTGACCAGCCCTCCTGTGGAAAGGCGCGACGCGCCTTTCTCGGCTTCGGCCATGCCGGCGATCGCGGTATTCAGTTCCACGCCCTTTCCCACTCCGACCTCTTGCGTTTATTTCACCGGCGCCGCGTCCCCCGCCCCGTCACGCCTTGAGCACATCGTCCACTGCCAGTGCGAACTTGTCGACAATTTCGTCGACTTCCGCGCGATTGATGACGAGCGGGGGCGCGAACACCAGCGTGTCGCCCAGCGCGCGCGTGATAAGCCCGCGCTCGGCCGACGCCTTCAGCACCTGCCGCCCGGTGCGGTTGGCCATCGGGAACGCCTCCTTGGTCTCGCGGTCCTTCACCAGCTCGATGCCGAGCATCAGCCCCTTGCCGCGGATGTCGCCGACATGCGGATGCTGGCCCAGGCGATCGCGCAGGCCCTGCATCATGTACGGGCCGACATCGGCGACATTGTCCACGACCTTCAGATCGTCGATGAGCTTCAGCACAGCCAGCGCAGCCGCCGCACCCACCGGGTGGGCCGAATAGGTGTAACCATGGCCGAACACACCGACCTGGTCCGCGCCGCCTTCGAGCACATCCCACACCTTGGGCGAGATGAACACGACCGACATCGGGAAATAGCCCGAGGTGACGCCCTTGGCCGACGTGATCAGATCCGGTTCATAGCCATAGGTCTGGCTACCCCAATAAGTACCCAGGCGGCCGAAGCCGGAGACGACCTCGTCAGCGACGAGCAGGATGTCATGCTTCTTCAGGATCGGCCCGATCTCGTCGAAATAGCCTTCGGGCGGGGGAATCAGCCCGCCCGCGCCCATTACTGCCTCGGCGAAGAAGGCGGCGATGGTACCGGGGCCTTCCGCCTCGATCAGATCCTCGAGTTCCTTCGCCAGCATGCGCGAGAAGTCGCGCTCCGACATGCCGGCCGGTGCGTTGCGATAATAATTCGGCGCGCTGACATGGTGGATCGGCCCCTGCGGCAGATCAAACAGCGTGTGCATGCCGACCAGGCCGGTAAGGCTCGCCGTGGCGACGCCCGAACCGTGATAGGCGTTGCGGCGCGCGATGATCTTCTTCTTCTGCGGCTGGCCGCGAAGATTGTTGTACGCCCAGATCAGCTTGAGCTGGGTTTCGTTGGCATCACTGCCCGAAGCGCCGAAGAACACGCGCGACATCGGCACCGGCGCACGCGCCAGCAGCGCCTCTGCGCATTCGGCGACGACGTCGGTGCTCATGCCGTTGAAGGTGTGGAAGAAGGAGAGCCTTTCGCTCTGCCGCGCGATCGCCTGGGTGATCTCGGTGCGACCATAGCCAAGGTTCACGCACCACAGCCCGGCCATGCCATCCAGATATTCTTTGCCGTCGATGTCCCGCACGCGCACGCCGGAGCCCGACGCCATCACGGTCGGCCCCTCGGCCTTCAGGTCGTTGATCGAGGTGAAGGGATGGAACTGGCTGCGCTGGTCCTGCCGGGCACGCTCGGAAATCTGAGTGGACAAGATGGAACCTCCTGTTTCGCCGCGCTCCCGCGGCACAGCATCCAATTCAACGGTTGTGGAGCAAACTCCACTTAGACGCAACAGTGCAGTTTAAATCTGGCGCATTTTTGCTCTAGAGCAACAATTGTGACGGGCGCGGCGCATACAAGCCGGCAGCGTGGGATCAGTTTGAATTGACATCCCTATGCACATACGGGACGGAGCAAGCATGGAAGACAGACCGGATCTGGGCAACGTCATGGCGATGATGTCGTTTGCCGCCGTAGTGAGCACCGGGGGCTTTTCTAGCGCGGCGAAGACGCTGGGATATTCCAAGGCCGCCGTGAGTCGGCAGATCGCCAAGCTGGAACAGAGCATCGGCGTACGCCTGCTGGATCGCACCACCCGTTCGGTGGCGCTCACCCCCGCCGGGCGCGAGATGTACGCCCGCTGTGCTCGCATCGTTGACGAGGTGAACGAGGCAAATCAGGTCATCACCGGCATGATAGCCAAGCCGCGCGGCGACCTTCGCGTGAACGCGCCCGTCGTCTCGTCGCTGTTCGATCTGACCGCGATCATGCCCAAATTCCTGCACAGCTATCCCGATGTGCGGCTGTTCCTCAACCTGTCCGACAGCAAGGTGGACATGCTCAAGGGTCGGTTCGACGTGGCCTTCTGGATGGGCGATCCGTTCGACGCGAACCTGGAGACAGTACAGCTCCGCTCCTATCCAATGGTGCTGGTCGCCGCGCCCGCCTATCTGGAGCGTGCCGGCGTTCCCTCGACGCCCTACGACCTGAAGGAACATACCTGCATCGTCGAAACCCATCTGTCCAAGGTCGGCGAATGGCGTCTGTCCGAGGACGTGACGATCGCCGTCAACCGCGGGCCGCTGACCACCAACTCTGTTCGCATGGCGCGAGAGGCGACGCTGGAAGGGCTAGGTGTCAGCTATCTGCCGCGCTTTCTCGTCGAGGAAGACATTGCGGCAAAGCGCCTCGACGCCCTGCTATCCGATGTAGTGACCGAGAGCATTCCGCTACACGTCATGTTCCAGCGCGGCAGCTATGGCCTGTCGAAGGTGCGCGCCTTTGTCGATTTCGTTCGCGAGGAAATGCGCGACGAGCGGGAATCCGGCCGCGGCGTCGCGGTACTGGGGCTCGCCACTGCGATCTGAGTTCGGAACGCACTCAGCCACGCCGCGCGGTGCGCGGCGTGGCTGAACCCCACACGCGCGAGGCTACTCAGAGGTCGAGGCAGCCATTCTCGAAGCCGAAGGCGACCGCGCCTAGATTGCGCGCATAGGGCGCCGGATTGTTCGCCACATGCGCGCGCGCGCAATGCAGATCAAGGAAGGCGCGCTGGATGGCATTGCCGAGATAGATCGCTTTGCCGCCCGCAAAGGTCATCAGCGTATCAATCGCCTCGACGCAGCGGGAGACCATCGCCGTGGTGTGGTGCCCCAACTGGGCCCGGCGCTCGATCGGCCAGTCGCCCGTGGCGGCACGCCGGTCCAGCTCGGCAAGATCCGCCGACAGGCGAAGGTCGAGGTCGTTCAGCGTCAGCATCACCTCCGCGACCGCCTCCTGGATCGCGCTGTCTTCGGCGACTCGCAGCCCGGTATAGGTGGTCCGCTTCTCCCGCGTCGTGGTGACGAAGGTGTCGAGGGCACGCCGGAGCGCGCCGAGCGACGTGGTGGAAACGGTGCGGTTGAACAGCTGTGCAAACGGAATGCGATAGAGAAGTCCGGTGTTCAGCGCGTGGCCGGGGCAGTCCAGCTCGAACATGTCGCGTTCGCGGAGCACCCGATAGGCGGGCACGAACACGTCGTCGACGACGATGTCGTTGCTGCCCGTGGGGCACAGGCCCATGGTGTGCCAGGTGTCCACAATAGCATAGTCGCTGCGCGGCAGGAGGAAGTTGTACGGCTCAGGCTGGCTGTCGCCATCGTCGGCGATCATGTTCGCACCGAGGATGACCCACTGGCAATGGGCCGAGCCGCTGGAAAAGGCCCAGCGCCCGCTAAGCCGATAGCCGCCATCGACTTTGGTGACCTTGCCAGTCGGCATGTAGGACGAGCTGATCAGGACGGAGGGATCCTCGCCCCAAACGTCTTCCGCCGCCCGCGGGTCGAACAAGGCCAACTGCCAGTTGTGGACGGCGACAACGCCATAGACCCAGGCGCTGCCCATGCAGCCCTCGGCCAGTGTCTTCGCCACCTCGCAATACACCGCCGGCGACATTTCATAGCCGCCATAGCGCGCGGGCTGCAGGATCTTGAAGAATCCGGCCTCCTGAAACGCGGCGATCGTCTCGGCCGAAACCTGCCGGTTGCGAATGGCGTCTGCCTCTCGCTCGCGCAGCATCGGCACGAGCGCGCGGGCGCGGGCTACAAGCTCTTCCGGAGAAGGCCGCTCAGCGGCCGGGAAGGACGAGATGGCTTCAACCGCTACCTGCATGGCGACGTCCTCTCACGTTCCGGCGCCACCCGATCGTATCGAAACGAATGGCGCCTTTTTGTGAACAATATTGAAATATTATATTTTTCTGTTTCTAATTGTCAACAGCCATTTGGGACAGCCGACGCGGTTTGCGCAGCGTGGGGTTGAAAGCATATCCGGGGACCGCGCTACCGCCGAACGCCCGCTCGATCAGACCGGATGCAGCGATAGGAATACCGACTTGATGCCGTGCACGTGATTGCTGCGCAGGCGATCCGGCGCCTGACGCAATTCGACTGACCCGACCCGCTGCGCCATTTCTTCGAGCAGCACGCGCAATTGCAACTGCGCCGCGAAATTGCCGAGGCAGAAATGCGCGCCGCCACCGCCAAACGCCAGATGCGGGTTCTTCTGGCGATCGATGCAGAAGACGGACGGATCGTCGAACCACTGCTCGGCGCGATTGGCAGAGGCGAAGTACATGGCGACCTTGTCCCCCGCTGCGATCTGCGCGCCGCCCAGTTCCATCGGCTGCGTCGCCACCCGGCGGACGAAATGGACCGGCGTGGCCCAGCGCAGCGCCTCGCCCACGGCCAGACGCGGATTGAGCCCATCGCGACGGAAGCGGTCCCATTCACGGGGATTCTCGGCCAGCGCGACCAACAGGTGCGACATGGTGTGGCGCGTCGTTTCATTCCCCGCGACGACCAGCATCAGGAAATAGTTGAGATACTCGTCGTCGTTGAGCGGGCGATCGCCGACGCGCCCCTGGACCAGCAGGGTGACGATGTCGTCCTGCGGTTCGCGCCGCCGCATATCGGCAAGCTCACGCCCAAGCGCAAAGGCATCGAGCGAGGCGGGATGACCGAACGGCAGCAGGCGACGCTGCTCCTCCGGGAAATCGGCATAGGCGGGATCGTGGAAATCGGGGTCGTCGGAGCCGATCAGCAGATCGCTCCAGCGGATCATGTCGTCGCGGCGGCTGTCCGCGACGCCGAGGATGCTGCATAACGTCGCAATCGGAATCTGCTTGGTCAGACGGCTGACGGCTTCGAACGGGCCTGAACCAACCAGTTCGTCGAGCAGCGCAACGGTGCGGCGACGGATGTCGTCTTCCAGCCGTGCAATGGCGCGCGGACCGAAGCCCTTAGCCGTGATCTCGCGCATGATGCCATGCTGCGGCGGGTCCATTTCCAGCAGCGTCCGCCGCGCGTCGCTCTGCGTTGTGTCGAAATCATCCAGGCTGATCACGCCCTCGCGCGAGGTGAAGCCTGTGGTGTCGCGGGAAACGGCCGTGACCTCCTCATAGCCGGCAACCACCCAGAAGCCGCGATGGCCGTCATAGCGCTCGTTCCAGGCGACCGGAGATTCGCGGCGCAGCCGTGCGAATTCCGCGTGCGGTACGCTCCGGTGCCAGTTGCCGGCGTCGGACAGGTCGATGCGCGTGGTGGGACGCGCCGTGATGGTGCCGATGGTCATGCCTGTTCTCCATGTGCCGAACGGTCTTCCGCGGAGCGCGCCGCAGTACGGTACGGGTCCGGACGCGATCGCAAGAAGTCGACGATCCACCGTGCCGCCAGATGCGCATTACAGGGTTCGGCGAGGCTGGCCTGCGCCTTCGCCCACTGCGCATCGCCCATGTCCCCGCGATGGAAATCGTAGATTTTGGTGACCTGTGCCGCAGTCATTTCCGGGTGCGGCTGAAAGGTGAGGACGTTCGTGCCGATGGTCGTTACCGCAAACGGGCATTCGGCGCTCGTGGCGAGCACCCTCGATTCCGGCGCGAGCACCGTGACCTGATCCTGGTGCAGCGCGATCAACCGGAACTGGTCGGCGCCGGCCGCTACCGCGTCGCCGGCAAGCCAGCCGGGTTTCTCCGTAATCGCATAGGAGGTGATGCCCACGCCCCATTGCGGCGCCTTCGCCACCGTTCCGCCAAATGCGGCGTGCAGATGTTGATGGCCATAGCAGATGCCGACAAGCGGGCGGTGCCGACGCGCCTCGGTCACAAACCCGGTCAGCGCTCTCTGCCATGGTCTGTCTTCATAGACGCTGGCGGGGCTGCCGGTCAGCAGCCAAGCGTCACACAGGTCAGGCGCCACGGGCAGTTCCTCGTCGATCGCCTTCCAGACCCGAAACCCGATGACGGGGTCGGCGCTGTGCAGCAGCGGGGGAAACAAGTCGGCGAAGCCGCCATGGTCGCGGGTCCATTCCGGCTTGTTGTGCCCGCATTCCAGAATCCCGATCACGGTCATGGCGGCTCATCCCAGCTCGAAGAAGCGACGGCGTTCGTCGATCAACGTCTTGCCCTGCATCTGCCGGGCCTGAGACTCGCGCCCGGCGGAAAAAGTCTCGACGAACCGGGCACCCAGCCAGCGCTTTGCAAAGGCGGACTCGCGCATCGCGGCGATGGCGGTCTCCATGGTCCGCAGCAGCGGCCGCCCGGTGGCGCCACCATAGCCATTGCCGACGACCGGTGGATCGGGCTCGAGACCTTCCTCGATGCCGGCCAGGCCCGCCGCGATGGTCGCTGCGGCAGCGAGATGCGGATTGGCATCGGCACAAGGCAGCCGGTTCTCGACACGCAGCGAATTCGGGCTCTCGCCGACAACGCGCAGACAGGTCGTCCGGTTTTCGATGCCCCAGGTGAAGGCAGGCGGTGCGAAGGTCCCCTCGGCGAACCGGCGCCAACTGTTCACGGTAGGAGCGAAGACCAGCATCATCTCTGGCAGGTAGCGCTGCAGACCACCCAGGAAATGGCGGAAGGTGTCGGACATTTGGTGCGACGCCGCGGCATCCCAGAAGGCGGGCGTACCGTCACGGCGACGCAAAGAAACGTGCATGTGCGACGATTGACTGTCGGCCTGTTCCGACCAGCGCGGCATGAAGCTGACCGTCTGGTCGCGACGCATAGCGAGAACGCGGACGAGGTTGCGGAACAATACCGCCTGGTCTGCGGCCGACAGGGCCGGAGCAGCGCGGATACAGGCTTCCATAAAGCCCCCGCCGATCTCCTCGTGCATCTTGGAGAGGGAAATGCCCAGCGTATCGCACATATCGGCGACCGCGCTGTAGAAGTCCGATTGCGCCACCTGATAGATCAGCAGGTCATGGCTTGCATGGCGCGTCGCCGTGAGAAGATTGTTGAACCCCTTTGCCTCGAGCGTGCGCGGGGTTTCGTCGAACAGCGTGAATTCAAGCTCGATGCCGAGCGTCGCCGAGAAGCCGGCAGCGTCGGCGCGTTCGAGGGTACGGCGGAGCAGGCTGCGCGGGCAGAATGCCTGTGCGTCACCGGTGAACTCCGCCAGGTAAAGGCCACTGTCCTGGGGAACCTCGAACGGCAGCGTCACCCGGCTGGCGCGATCCACGACGAGACGGCTGTCGTGATAATCGGCGGCCGCGTCGGTCACGCCGGGCAGTTCGAGAAATATGTCAGTCGGGTCGAGCGCGAGCTGGGCGGCCGACATGCCGACACCGTCGTCCAGGATCCCGTCGATCTCATGGCCCGAAATCTTCTGGCCGCGCAACAGGCCATTGGTATCGACCACCGCCACCGTAACGAACCGATCGCCAGCACCCACCATTTGCGCCCTCCCCGGCCTCCCGCCATTGTTGCGGTAAGGACTTTATTGGGTCGAATGTATCGGCATTGTTGAAACTGGATTGATATTTTCCGGCGATATATTGATATTTTCGATATGCGCGCCGGGAACGCCCTGCCCCAGCATGACACCGAGATCTCGGCACCCGTCGGCGCGCCCCCACGGGCGGTGATCCACGCCCGGGTACTTGCCGCAATCCTCGATGCGGCGCCCCTGCCGGCACCCGCCCGAG
The DNA here is from genome assembly GCF_056314225.1 of Sphingomonas sp. DMC6. NCBI lineage: Bacteria > Pseudomonadati > Pseudomonadota > Alphaproteobacteria > Sphingomonadales > Sphingomonadaceae > Sphingomonas > Sphingomonas sp. DMC6. The sequence continues at coordinate 50,082 of NZ_JBQUYT010000013.1, read as the reverse complement.
CGCGTCTGCTGGATGCCGAGGGGTTGATCGCGAGCGACTTGCGCGGCGCGGACGCATCGGTGCCCCTGTCCAGTTATCTGCGCATTTTTGATCAATTGGCCGAGCAGCTGCAACGCCCGACGCTCGGCCTCGACCTGTCGCTGCGCATGAGGCCGGACCTGATCGGCGCGGTCGGCTATGTGTTTATCCACTCCGCCACGCTGGACGCCGCAATCGAGGCGTTTGCCAGCTCCGTTTTCAGCATCCAGGGTGTGACGCACTGCGCTATGCACGCGATCCGCAGCCTGTCCTGCGCTATGTGATCTCGGACGAGCGGCTCCACCCGCGGCGGCAGGACGTCGAATTCTCATTGGGTTATGTCCATGCGCTTGTACGGCAGTTCCTCGGCCGTCCCTATGCGCCCCGCGAAGTACATTTCGAACATGCAGCGAATGGGCCGCGGGCGCAGTATGACGCGATCTTCGGCTGCCCGACCTATTTCGAACAGCCGCACAACGCACTTATCCTGCGGGAGGAAGACATTGCGGAAGCGGGGCGCCGGCACGATCCTCAGCTCGTAGCGATCCTCCAGCATTATATGGGACTTGCCCGCCCCGGTGGTCCACCCCGCGAGACAATCGCGCAGGAAGTCGAGGCGCTGCTCCCCGGCATGATCGAGGCGGGTAACGCGTCGCTACGGCTGGTCGCAGCCCGGCTGGGCATCAGCGAAGACCAGTTGCGCCGTCGACTGCTCCGGGAAGGCACCTCGTTTCGGCGTCTGCTCCGCCACAGACGATGCGCCAGCGCCGCCCGGCATCTGGCAGAAACCGACTTCAGCATCCTCCAGATCGCGCAGCAAGCGGGCTATGCCGAAACAGCCTGCTTCACGCGCGCATTCCTCGCGGAGATCGGCATGAGCCCATCCGATTACCGCAAATCCAGCCGCCGCGGAACCAATCGCGCCATTTGAAAGATGCGCAAATTATGAACGGCCGCTCACCGCTCCATTTTCCGATCCGCCGCTGGACTCTTCCCAAAAAGTCGACGGCAAGCCGCCGCGCTCAAAGCCCTAGCGCGGCGCGATCTGCAGTGGCGGCGGCCAGGTCGGCTCGCGCGATCAGCGCACTGAAGCGTGAATCGAGCGCCCGCAGCCGGGCGTCTGTGGCGCTTTCCTCGCGCTGGTTCATCAGGAAGAAGTCGCTGGCGCCCATGTCGAACCGGCGCTGCTCGGCCTTGGCCATCTGCGCGGCGAGCCCGGCCTCCTCCTCGGCCAGACCGGCAAGCCGCTCCGTCCCGTCAATCGCGATCGACAGACCCTTCACCTCGACGGCGATCTGTTCCTCCAGTATCCGCCAACGCACCTTCAGCCCGTCGATCTCCGCACGCGCCTCGGCGATCCGGCCGCGCGCCGCGCGCCGTTCGAGCGGCACCGAAAAGCGCAGTCCGACGATCGCCTCGGTCCCCGTCCGCGACGGACCGCCCAGTCCCTGCGGGCCAATGTCCTGGCCCAGCTCGGCGCGGGCGTCGAGCCGCGGCTTCAGCTCGTTTTCGGCCTGCGCCAGCCGGGCCAGCGACTGATCGATCCGCGCCATCAGCGTCTGGACATCGGGGCGCACCGCCGGCCCGGCCGGCTGCGGGCCTCGCCGCATTTCCGGCAGATCCTGGGGCAGTCGCTCCGCCCCTACCTGCACCGGCAGGCCATTGTCGTCGCGCAGGTAGAAGGACAGCGCATTGGCGGCATCGGCAAAGCCCTGCTCCGCGCGCGCGACCAGGGCGCGGCGGCGGACCAGATTCTGGTCGTTCTCGGTCAGCAGGATTTCAGGCCGCGACCCCAGTTGCACCTGCCTAGCCAGCTTGGCCCGGCGATCTTCAGACAGCGCGAGCAGGTCGCGATACGCCTTCAACCGCAGCCCGGCGACCACCCAGCTCTGATAGGCGCCCAGCGCGCGGCGCTGCACGCCGATTGCCACCATCTCGCGCTCCAGCCGGGCGATGTCTATATCACGCGCGGCCAGCGCCTGCTTTGTGCGGCGCTCATCGATCAACCGGTCGCGCATCAGCGAAAACACCGCGCCGACCTTCAACTCGCCGAGCTGGTTGGTATAGTCGTGATCCTCATAGGCCGGGAACCGCCCGCGCGACACGCGATAGCCGGCATAGAGACCGCCGCCATTGTCGGAAAAGGGCCGGCTCGCCTTCGCCTCGACCCGCGACCCGTCATAATAGCCAAGCGCGCGCATCTGGGCGTCGAGGTCGAACACCGTGTCGAACGCGCCATCGGCGGTCAGCGCCTTGCCTTCGGCGGCGCGTTCCTTCGCCATCGCCTCGACGATCTGCGGCGCGAAGCGGGCAGAGGAGCGCAGCACCTCGTCCAGCGTCAGCGGTTGCGCGGCGGCGACATGGGGGAGCCATGCCAGCACCATCGCGCAGAGGAGAAGCAGCCGGCTCACTTCTTCTCCTCCGTCGCATCCTTGGCCGTCTCCTCGGCCTTGCCGCTCTTGATCCCCTTGGCCACGCCTTTCACCCGACCCGCCTCGACCGGCTGGCCGAACTCAAGCGGGAAGTCGTTGAGCTGGCGCCACAGTTCATAGCCGACCGAGACGGTCTCCATCTGCACCCAGCCGCGCACCTTGGCACCCAGCCGGACAAAGCGGCCGTCGGGCCAGGGCGCCGCGCCCGGTTGCTGCTCCACCAGCACGCGGAACAGCCCCGTGGCCTGTGCCGAAGGGTCGATCGAGCGCACCCGCCCATCGAACAGGCCCTGCGCGATCGACGGCCAGCCGCTGAACTGGATCGCCGGCCATCCCTCAAACTCCAGCCGCACCCGGCGGCCGGGGCGCACCAGCGCCACGTCGCGCCCGTCGATCAGCAGCTCGACCACCCGCTCGACCGAATGTTCGGGGGCGAGCGTCGCCAGCTCGGTGCCCGGGCTGACCAGCGTCGCGCCGGCGGCGGCGTTGATCGTCTGGATACGGCCGTCGCGCGGTGCGCGGACGATCTGCACCGCCTGGCGGTTGATCGACACGTCGATGCGGTTGAGTTTGGCGCGCGCCTCGGCCAGCTTGGCCCCTTGGTCCGCAACGCGGATCTGCGCCTGTTCCAGCTCGCGGCGCGCCACCAGTCCCTCGGCCAAAAGCTCGCGCGAGCGGCGCACGTCGATGCCTGCGACGCTCTGCGCCTGGCGGATTGCCGCAATCTCAGCCTCGATCTGGGCGCGCTCGGCGGCGAGGCGCGACAGCAGATTGGGGTCGTTGTCGGTGATCTTGGCGATCGGATCGCCCTTCTTCACCTGCTGGCCGTCGGTGACGAACCAGCGCTCCACCCGCCCCGGCACCAGCGCGGTGACCGACTGGACCCGCGCCTCGGGATCGAGCGCAACCACCTGCCCACGCCCCTGCGCCGTCTGCACCCACGGGACATAGATCAGCGCGAGCACGACGATCGTAACCCCCACCACGATCATCCACGCCAGCACGCGCGCCAGCCGGGGCGGCCGCATCGCCGCCAGTGTCGGGAAGTGGCTGAGATTTTCAGCGCGAAAGGGCATGGTGATCCTCCGTTTCGGCCAGCGCCACGAGCAGCGGTTCCAGCGCGTCGAAACGCTGCTGGCGCGTGCGGCCCAGCCAGAGATAGCCGTCGCGGCGGATCGCGTCGGGCCGGCCGGTGAACAGCAGCACCGTCGTCCCCGCTTCCCGCAACGCGTCGAGCACGTCGGTCAACCGCTCGGGCGGCAACAGGTCGAACAGCGGGCTCAGCACCAGTACGCGCGGCCGGGCGAGCAGCGCATTGGCCAGCTTCAGCGCCATCAGCTCGCCGATCGACAGCGGCCAGCCCGACGCCGCGAGCAGCGTATCCATGCCGCCAGGGAGCTGCGCGATCCGCGGCTCCAGGCCAACCCGTGCCAGTGCATCGAGCTGAGCGGAGGCGAGTACACCGGGGCCGGCCAGCGCCAGATAGTCGCGGATCGTGATTTCCACGATCGTCGGGCGGTCGAGCACCACCACGTCCGACCGCAGGCGATAGACGTCGAGCGCCTCCAGATCGACGCCGCCCACCATCACCAGCCCCCGGTCGGGATCGAGGTTGCGCTTGAGCAGCAGCGACAGGCTACGGTCCATCTCGCTGGCGGCGACTGCCACCAGCTGCGCGCCTGCCTCGATCTGCAAGTCGATCCGCGCATCGCCGACACTCACGTCGCGCAGCCGCACCTCGCCGCTGGCGGGCGCCTGCGCGGCACCGCCATGATGCTCGTGCGGGATGGCGTAGAGCAACGAGACTTCCTCGGCCGCCGCAACCATGTCGTAAAAGGCGTCGAGATAGGTGCCGAGCTGTCCCAGGCCATAGAAAACACCCGACAGGATCAGCTCGGCCGCGACCAGCTGGCCGATCGACAGCTGCCCCTGCAGGATCAGCCACCCGCCCAGCGCCAGCAGCGCCGCGCTCGCCACCGCATAGAGCAGCAGCAGCGCGCAGGTCTGGGCGAAACTGTAGCGGAAATGCCGGCGATGTTCGGCGACATAGGCTGCGGTCATCCCTTCCGACCCGTCCATCGCGAAGTCGAGATGCCGGCTCGACTTGTAGAAGCCGTTTGAACTCCCCAGCCCTTCCAGCCAGCGCGCCGCCTCATGCTTGGCATGGCTGAGCGCCACGGCAGAGCGGATCGCCCCGGGCGACCAGAGCTGCCAGATCAGCAGCACGGTGAAGATCAGGACGATGTTGAAGGCCAGAAAGAACGGATGATAGAAACTGGTCACCACCAGCCCCACCACCGATTGCAGCAGGATCGTAAACCCGCCGATCACCAGGCTGGGCACCGATTTCTGCACCGTCATCAGATCGAAATAGCGGTTGAACAGGTCGCCGCGCCGCGCATCGGCAAAGAAAGGATTGCGCGCATGCACCGCACGGATGGTGATTTCGGCAACCGTACGCGCGAACATTCGCCGCTCGAACAGCGCCATCAGGTAAATGCGCAGCGTGCTGAGCACCGCGACGATCAGCAGCAGCGTGAACAGGATCAGTGCCAGCGTCAGCAGCGGCGCCGGCAGCGCGATGTTCGCCACGCTGTTGATCAGCAGCTGCACTGAAATCGGCGTAGCCAGCGACAACAGGCTGATCGCCACGCCATAGACCATGGCGATGCGCAGATAGGGTCGGTCCGGCCCCACCACTTCGCCCAGCCAGCCACGCACTTCTGCCCAGCCAATCCGCCTTTCACCTGCCACTATGCCGTACCTCCCTGCACGGCCCCTAGATGCAGACCTCAGCAAATTGGCACAATGGAGGCCAGACTATATCATCGATAGGAAATTCCTATTTCATCGACACAGTCGACAAGTTCGCTCGCCAGATGGCGATAGGCCGCGGCACGCCCCGCACCGCTGCGCCACAACAGGCCCAGTTCACGATATTGGCGTGCGCCCCGGAACGGGCGCGCCACCACGTCGCCGCCGGGGCCGATCTCCTGCCGCACATATAGTTCGGGCAGCACCGCCAGCCCCATGCCCATGCCGGCCATCTGGCGGATCGCGTCGAGGCTGGTGCCTTCATAATCGGTCAGGACGCGCGCGCCGGCCTCCGCCGCCAGCGCAATCACCTGTTCGCTCAACCGATAGCTGCGCTCGAGGATCAGCAGTTCCTGCCCTGCCAGATCCTCGGTGACGATCGCCGCGCGTTCGGCAAGCGGGTGGTCGGCCGCCATCGCCAGATGAAGCGGTTCGCGGAACAGCCGCTCGACATGCGCGCCCGGCGCCTGCAGCGGCAACTGCGCCAGGATCACGTCGAACCGCCCGGCGAGCAGCCCCTCGACCAGCGCGGCAGGCACGCTTTCACGAACATGGACGCGCAGTGCCTGATAGCGCCGGTGCAGCCGCGAGACGAGCCGCGGCAACAGATAGGCACCCATGGTAGGCGACACGCCCAGTCGGATCGTCCCCTGCAGCGCCGCCTCGCCCTGCCCGCGCAGTTCCTGCAGATCACGTACCTGCAACAGGATGCCGCGGGCGCGCTCGACCACTTCGCGCCCCAGCGGGGTCAGCAACACCCGCGCGCCGCGTTCGGCCAGCGGCCCGCCCACCGCCTCTTCCAGCAACCGAATCTGTTGCGACAGCGACGGCTGCGACACGCCCGCCGCCGCAGCAGCGCGGGTGAAGCTCCCGGCATCCGCCAGCGCCACAAGATAGCGCAGCTGGCGCAGCGTGATCTGTTTTTCGAGTTCGGCGGGGTCCTTGGCGTGTCGCATGGCGTCGCACCCTATCCGGATCGCCGCCCCACGAACAGCAATCAGAAGGTCTTGCTGACTCCCACGAAGAAGCCGCGCCGCGCCCCGTAAGAGGGCGCACCGACGCCGACGCCGGTCCCGTCGCGGATTTCATAGACATGGTCGAAGAGGTTCTGGACGTCGACATGCACGTCGAAGCCACTGTTGCCGAACTTGTGGCCCGCCGACAGGTTGAACGTCACATAGGTCGGCAGCGCGGCCCCGTTGGGAATGCCCGATCCATCCGGCAGGGTAAGGTCGCGGCGCAGGCCCGAGCCCAGGATCATGCTCGCCGAAACACGCGAACCCGCCAGCGCACCGCCGCGCCAGTTGTACGACGCGCCCGCCGATCCCGACCAGGTCTGGTCATGGTCGAGGTAGATATAGTGGTTGGCGATATAGGCGAGGTCCGCCGCCTGGAAGTTATACTCGTTCGAGACGATGTTGATGCCCTGCGCTTTTTCATAGGCGATGTTGCCATAGGCGGTGAAGCCGCCCCGGGCATAGTTGAGCGTCAGCTCGGTGCCGACGATCCGGCCGCGGGCATAGTTGAAGGGCGACAGGATGATCGGCGCGCCGAACTGGCCTTCGTCGACCAGATGCGTCGAGCGGCGGAGATAGCCGTCAAGCCCGAAGGTGAAGGCGCCGACCTTCTGCTGGAACCCGGCATCCCAATAGTTTTCGCGCTGGGCATAGGTGGTGTCGTTGGTCCGCACATTGGGCGATGCGGTGGTGTTGAACACCTGCGCCAGGTTGCTGTTGGCGATCAGCTCGAACGGCGCCGGCGCGAAATAGCGGGCATAGCCGGCGTGGAAGGTGAAGCCGGCATTGGGCGTCCACACCATGTTGACGCGCGGCGACAGCTGGCGCTCGTCGCGCGGGCCGTCATTCTCGTCAAAGCGCGCGCCATAGTTGAGCACCAGCTTCGGCGTCAGATGCCATTCGTCCTGCAAATAGACGCTGTAGGTGCGCTGGGTGATGGTGATCGCGAAAGGCAGCGACACCGGCTGCGCATTGGCAACGATGCTGCCCTGCTGCCAGCCCGCATCGGGGTTGGTGGGATCGAAGGTATCGCCCGTGGTCGGGAAGACATTGGTGTTGGTGGTGCTCTTCGACCGGTCGTTCTCGAACAGGATACCGCCGCGCAGCGTGTGGCTGTCCGACAGCTTGTAGGCGCTGTCGACCTGCAGGCCGAAGGTCGTGTCCTTCTTGTTCGCATATTGCGCCTGGCCGTTGAACAACAGTTCACCGGTATAGTCCGGCCGGTAGGTCAGCGTCGCGACGCGACCGAAGGCGGATGCCTGGAACGAGAAATCGCCGGCCGTATGCAGCCAGGAAAGCGCGCCGAAGCCAAAGGTCTGCAGCTGGCGCTCGTTCAGCTGTTCGCTGGGATAGCTGGTGACGCCGTTGACCGAAACAGGATTGCCATTCACGTCCGTCTGCCCGCCGGTCAGCCCGGTCGGGTTCGGGATCTGATAATATTGGTTGGTATAACCGCCGGTCAGCGCGATGCGGTCATTGGCGCCGAGAATGTGATCGACATAGCCGAAGCCGTTGAACTGGTCGGTCTGGTCGTGCAGCGCGCTGCGGTTGCCGTTGACGTTCTCGATGCCGAGGTCGGAATGCTTGTAGTCGCCCGAGGCGAACCAGCTCGTCGCGCCCGAACTGCCCGATAGCTGGATGCTCGGCTCCACCGTGCCGAAGCTGCCGCCATAAACGCTGACGGTGGTGCTGTCCTTCAGGCCCGACTTGGTCGTGATGTCGAGGATGCCGGCGGTGCGCAGGCCATATTGTGCGGGCAGCGTGCCGGTGACCAGGCTCATCTTGTCGACCAGGCGCGGCGAGAGCATCTGGCCGAACACCGCGATGCTTTCGGGAATGATGACGCCGTTCAGCCGATACTGGACGCCATTATGTTCGTCGCGAACGTGGAACTGGCCGAACTGGTCCTGGCTGACGCCCGGCATCTGCAGGATGATGTCCTGGATCGGCTGATTGTCGCTGCCAGGCAGATTCTGGATCGCCTGCTGGTCGATCGTATAGGTCGACGCACCCAGGGCGGGCTTGATGCTTTCCCGCGCTTCGTCGAGCCGCTTCGCGGTGATGACGATGTCGTCAGCGGGGGCTGCGCTGGTCTGCGCCAGTGCTGCGGGGGCCTGGACGCAGGCAAACATGCCGGTCGAAGCCAGGAACCAGGAACGAAACGCCCGACGCGCGATCATATAACACAACCCCTAAACTACTCTGGATTTTGGTCGGCATCGCAGTAGCTGGCGTGCCTTGCAGGAACCATGGCCGGGCTTCCCTATTTTCCCGGGAAAAGTTCCCGATCGCCTATAGAGGACTTGTGGATCGCGCGTTTGTGGTAGGGAGCCGCCATGTCGCTTCGCTTGCGGGTCATCCTGCTCGTCACGCTTGTCTGGGCGCTCAGCGTCACGCTGGGCGCGTTCCTTGTCGGCTATCAGGTGCGGCGCGAACTGGCAGCCGAACTGGAAGCAGGATTGGCCGGCGCCCGGCAGACGGCAGCCGGCGCCTTTGAGGATCTCGCCCGCTCCGACCATCCGATCCGCGACCTGCATCAACTGGTGCATACCTTCGACGGCAATCGTCATGTGGCGATGACGCTGATTGCGGCGGGCGGGCACCCGATCATGGCCTCGCAACCCGAAAGGGGCGCGGCGCCGCCGGAATGGTTCAGCAGGCTGGTGGCGGAAAAGCCGCCGTCCGTGATCCTGCCGGTGCCGATCCGGCACGACACACCGCTGGCGCTGGCACTCACGGCAACCCCCGCCCCCGATGTTCGCGCCGCCTGGGAAGAAGCATCCACGCTGGGCAAGGTGGTGACGGGCGTATCGGTGGTCGGCGGACTGTTGATCTGGCTGGCGCTCGGCGCCGGTCTTCGTCCCCTGTCGCAGCTCAGCAGCCAGTTCGAAAATCTCGGCGCGGGCGACTATTCGGCGTCCGTCGCCGAAACCGGCCCGCCGGAATTGCGCGTATTGCAGCGCGGGTTCAACGCAATGACGGCGCAGCTTTCCCTCACCATGCGCCGCAACCGCCAGTTGGGCGAACAGCTCGCACAGTTGCAGGAAGAAGAGCGCGCCGAAATTGCCCGCGACCTGCACGACGAAATCGGACCACGGCTGTTCGCGGTCAGCCTCGATGCCGCCTTGATCGCGCAGCTATGCGAAGCCGGGCGCGCAGCCGATGCCGTGCCCCGCGCACACGAGATTCGCGAGGCCGTCGCCTACATGCAGGGCCAGGTGCGCGATCTGCTCGGCTGGCTGCGCCCGGCGTCGGTGACCGAATTCGGACTGCGGGCAGCAATCGAAAATCTGGTCGCCTTCTGGTCCGCACGGCGGGGCGACATCGTGTTCGAGACGGCATTGCCGCAGGGCATGATTTGCGAAACGGCCGCAGAAGTGGCGTATCGCATTGTCCAGGAAGCACTCAGCAACGCCGTCCGTCATTCGAATCCCGGCCGCATCGCCATCACGGTCACGCGCGAGGCGGGCGACATCCTGACCGTTCGGATCGAGAATGACGGCTTGCCGGTCGCACCCGGCACGGCAACCGCCTCCAGCGGCTTCGGGCTGATCGGCATGCGCGAGCGTGTCGCCCAGCTTGGCGGCACGCTGCAATACGGGTCGGAGGGCAGCGGCTGGACCGTCGCCGCCCGATTGCCTTGTACATGTGCTACTGAACCATCATCGGAGGACGCCGGAGCGTCGCAATGAACATCCTTCTGGTCGACGATCACGCCATTGTCCGCGCCGGGCTCAGCCGCATGCTGGCGATGATCCCCGGCACCCGTATTTTCGAGGCCGCCACGGGGCGCGAAAGCCTTGCCTGTGCCCGGTCCGAAAAGCTCGACCTGATCGTGCTGGACCTCAACCTGCCCGAGCTGGGCGGGATCGAGCTGGTCGCCCGGCTGCGCCAGATCGGCTCCGTCCCCATCCTGGTCCTGTCGATGCACGACCAGCCGCTATACGTCACGCGCGCGCTCAACGCAGGCGCGCAGGGCTATATCAGCAAGAACGCGGCGCCGGACGAACTGCTCGTCGCCATCCGCAAGGTCGCGGCGGGCGGGCGCTATGTCGAACAGGACATCGCCCAGGCGCTGGCCACCCAGTCGTTCACGCCTGCGGCGACGCTCGATACGCTGGCGCCGCGCGACCTGGAGATATTGCGGCAACTGGCAGCAGGTCGAAGCCTCAGCGAGATCGCCGACATATTGGGGCTCGGCTACAAGACGATCGCCAACAATTGCAGCCTCATCAAGAGCAAGCTGGGGGTGGTGCGCACGGCCGACCTGCTGCGGATCGCCGTGGAGGCCGGGCTCTCCTGAAGCCAATGGCTCAGCGGCCGTAAATCGCGTCCAGCACCTCCGCCGATCGCTGGAAATCCAGTGCCGCCCGGTCGAAGCGAGGCGACCGCGCAAGTTGCTCCGCCCAGGCCGCCGCGGCCCGCCCTCCCCAGGCGTCGGGCGGCGCCGCAAGCTGGGCCTTGGATGTACCGTTGAACCGTTCCGCCACAAAATCGTAGAAGGATCCGCCGACATTGCGCAGCGCTGCACCGCCTTCGGTGCCATAGAACGCCGCCGCGATTTCCGCCTCCACCCCGGCATGGAGCCGCCACGAACAGGCCAGCCGGACATCGGTATTGCCCGCCCGGAAGGCGGCGGTGGCATAGTCCTCCACCTGCATCGGTGCCAGCGGCGCGCCCTGCTTGCGCAGCGAGGCCGTCACGCCTTGTACCGCCGGGAAGCCTAGCGTCCACAGTGCCAGATCGACGAGATGCACACCCAGATCGATCACGCAGCCGCCGCCCGACTGGGCGGGGTCGTAAAACCAGGGTTTGTCCGGCCCATAGGCGTTGTAAAACACCAGATCGACCGCGAACACCCGGCCCAACGCTCCGCCCTGCACCAGATCGCGGACCGCCTGCATGCCCGCCGTATGCCGATAGGACAGATCGACCCCGAGCAGCCGGTCGGCCGCGCGCGCCGCGGCGATCACCGCCGCCACTTCCGCAGCCGTCCGTCCCAGCGGCTTCTGGCAGAATACCGCGGCGCCAGCCTCCAGGGCGCGGATGCTCTGTTCGGCGTGAAGCGCGCTCGGCGTGGCGATCACCACCCCGTCGAGCCCCAGCGCCAGCATCGCCTCCAGCCCCTCGACCCGACGGGCGTGCGGCGCCAGCGCCTGCGCCGCCCCCGCGCAATCGTCCGACGGATCGGCGAATGCAGCCGCCTCGACCGCGCCAGTCGCCAGCATCGCCTCCATCCGGTGCCGGCCGATCCAGCCGGTGCCGAGAAACCCGATCTGCGGTGTCATCGCAGCATCACCAGCGCCTTTACGAAATGGTCGGGCTTGTCGCGCGTCGCCCGCAATGCCTCGCCGAGTTCCTCCAGCGGATAGCGGTGGGTGTAGAGCGGCGCGGGATCGAACCGCCCGCTCGCCACGGCTTCCACTGCCTCGCGCAGTCCCTGCATCTGCACATCGGGATCGCGCTCATGGGCGTTGATGACGTCGATGCCCTTCCAATTCCAGTTCTGCATATTCACCTGGCGCGGCCCGTCCTGATGATAGCCCGCCACCACCAGCCGCCCGCCAAACCCGACCAGCTCGCCCGCCAGATCAAGCGGCCATTGCTTGCCAACCGCCTCGATCACTCGCGCGCACATGGCGCCGCCGGTCAGCGCCTTGACCGCATCGATAATCGCATAATGGTCGTGCATCGGGATCGTCTCGGCAGCGCCATAATGGCGCGCGAGATCGAGCGATTCCTGCCGCCGCGAAATGGCGATCACCCGCGCGCCCGCGTCGCTCGCCAGTTTCGTCAGCACTGCACCCAGAAAGCCGATACCGATGATCGCGACCGTCTGGCCGGGGCGAATGTCGCTGCGACGAAAGATGTTGAACGCGCAGCCCAGCGGTTCGCCGGGAAAGGGCTGACCCGACAGCGTATCGGGCAGCTTCACCACCCGATCGGCGGGGGAAACATCATAATCGGCGAAGCTGTGGTACGACAGCGTCGCCACCCGATCCCCCGGTTCAAGCGTGGTAACGCCTTCCCCGACCACGTCGACTTCGCCCCAGCCTTCATGTCCCAGCCCACCTGCGTCGCCGGGGTAGTGGCTCCAGGGCTGGCCCTGCCACGGCTCGACATTGGAGGCGCAGACGCCGCAACCCTCCAGCCGGATGCGAACCTCGCCGGGGCCGGGGCTCGGCAGCGCCGCGGTTTCGATCCTGACGGCCTCCGGCCCCACCAGCACGGCAGCGCGCATCATGCGCGCTCCCCCGGCAACCTTCTGTAAGTGCGGCAGGTTCTTGCGCGATGACCGAAGCACGCCGTGGCATGGGCGCGACGCTGCGCCAGAATATCGAGGAACTCACGGCCCGGCAGCGCGCCGACGCCGAACGCGCGCCGCTGAGCGACAAGCTGGCAGACCGGATCACCCGTTTCACGGGTTCGATGACGTTCGTGCTGTTGCATCTGGCTCTCTTCGCTGTCTGGATTCTGGTAAATCTGGGGGTGCTGCCGCTGCTGCCGCGGTTCGACCCGACCTTTGTGGTGCTGGCGATGTTCGCGTCGGTGGAGGCGATTTTCCTCTCGACCTTCGTGCTGATCAGCCAGAACCGCATGGCCGCGATTGCCGACCGTCGCGCCGATCTGGACCTGCACGTCAGCCTGCTGACCGAGCACGAACTGACCAAGCTCGCGCGGCTGGTGGAGCGGATTGCGGGTCGGCTTGGAGTCCCTGCCGACGAGCCCGGCTTCGAGGAAATCCGGACCGACGTGGAGCCGGTCGCGGTGCTCGATGCGCTGGACAAGAGCCGGAAGGAGAAGGGAATCGATTGAGTTGACGCTCCCCTCCCGCTTGCGGGAGGGGAACCAGCCCTGCCCGCACCTCACGCTCCCGCAACGAACGCTTCCATCGCCGCATGCGCCGCATCGTCCGGCATCTGCTGCGGCGGGTGTTTGCAGAACCATGCCGCCGCCGGAACGATCGCCCCGCCCAGCCCGCGGTCCCGCGCGAGCTTGGCGCAGCGGATCATGTCGATTGCCACGCCGGCACTGTTCGGACTGTCTTCCACCGACAGGCGCAGTTCCAAATTCATCGGCACGCCGCCGAACAACTGCCCCTCCATCCTGAGGAAGCAGACCTTGTTGTCATTCTGCCACGCGACATAGTCGCTGGGGCCGACATGGATGTCTACATCCTCCAGCCGCGTCGCCGCAACCGATTGCACCGCCTCCGTCTTCGACTCCTTCTTCGACTTCAGCCGCGCGCGGTTGAGCATGTTCAGGAAGTCCGTGTTGCCACCGGTATTGAGCTGGTAGGTCCGCTCCAGCTTCACGCCGCGCTTCGCAAAAAGGTCGGTCAGCACGCGGTGGACGATGGTGGCACCCAGTTGCGCCTTGATGTCGTCGCCGATCAGCGGCACGCCAGCGCCCGCGAAACGCGCTGCCCAGGCCGGGTCGCTGGCGATGAACACCGGGATCGCGTTCACGAACGCAACCCCCGCCTCCAGCGCACATTCGGCATAAAACTCCGTCGCCGCCTGCGATCCAACCGGCAGATAGTTGACCAGCACATCGGCCTGGCTCTCGCGCAGTACCGCCACCACCGCGCCGCGGTCAGGCTCCGGCGCATCGGCGCGCACAAAGGTACGGTCCTCCGGATAATCGGCCATATGCTCGGCCAGTCCGTCGAGCACCTGGCCCATCCGTACCTTCACGCCGGTGCGGCGCACGGTGTCGCAGAAAATGACCGTGTTGTTGGGCCGGGCGAAGATCGCCTCCGCTACATCGCGCCCCACCTTGCGGGCATCGACATCCCAGGCGGCAACCACCCGGATGTCGCCGGGAGCATAGCCGCCCAGATCGGCGTGCATCAGCCCCACCATGTCGTTGGCACCGGCACGATATTGCGCGATCCCCTGCACCAGCGAACTGGCGCAATTGCCCACCCCCACGAGGGCGAGATTGATTCCATGGCGATCGGGAGAGAGCATCAGGCGGACCTCCTCTCGGCGGCGAGACGCTCGTCGCGGTTGAACAGCAGCGGGTTGAGATCGGATTGGCTGGCGGCCAGGGAGACGGCAGGCTCCGGCGCCGCCAGCGTGGCGGTGCCCGCATAGCGATCGACCATCCAGGCGCAGAAATCGGCAAAGGCCTGCGGGTCGCGCGCCGGGCTGGTGTGGTGCGGCGCCAGCCCCAGATGCGCCGGCGTGAAGCAGAACGTGACGGTGACGTCGAAGTCGGCAAGCGCCTCCATCTGCCGGTCGAACCAGTCGAGCGCGCCTTCGCGGAAACTGTCGGCCCAGCTCAGCCCGGTACGTATGCGCTTCGTCCCCAGCCGCTTCATCCACGCCGCCGCCTCGTCCAGGCGCGGGTCATGGAAATGGAACCACTGCATCAGCCCGATCTCGGCGGCGTGCTGCGCATAAATGTCGAGCGCGGGCTTGGGCGTGCCGTCTTCGCGGATCAGCCCAAGATAGAAATGCCGGTAGTAGGAAGAGCCCTCGGCCTCGCGGTGACGCGTCTCGGCACCCCAGCTCGCCGGCAAGTCGAACAGCGAGTACCAGAAGATGCGCTCGACCCGCCCGCGCAGCAATTCGACGGTGCGCTCAAGGCCGAATGCCTGCACTTCCTCTGCCCCGAACGAACTGACCCCAACTTCGGTGACCCAGACCGGCTTGTCCGTGACTGCCTGGATTTCGGCGATCTTGTCGGGCCAGGCGGAGAGCGGCCACAGGTTCCAGTCGAGCGGAAAGCCATGCACCGCCACGACATCCACGGCGTCCAGCGCGCCGTGCCCCTCCATGCGCCGCAACCAGTGCGGGTCGATCGGCGACATGCCGCCCAGCACGCGCGGCAGGCGCGGATTTACCGCGCGGATCGCGTTGCCGGCGGCGATGACATGGTCTGCAAACAGCCGCCAGTCGGGGTCGAGGGCGACATCCCAATGCGATTTGTTGTTGGGCTCGTTCCAGAGCATCGCCGCGTCGATCATGCAGCGCCTCCCCGGGCCGGGTACACTGCGGCGGGGCCATATTCGCCGAACGGCACCTCGGCGATGCGGCAGAGATAGACTTCGGACTCGGGATGCGCCTCGATCGTAAAGCCTGCGGCGCGGAGCATCGCCTGGCTGGCGGCGGCATTGGGTGCCCACCAGTTCGTCCAGTCGCTCGCGAAATGGCGCTCGATGAAATGCAGCCTGGGATAGCCGGGATTGTCGAAATAGGTCGGCGGCCGGTGCGTCCCGGGAATGTGGAAGGGGTGATCGTCCGGCACCAGCACGACGTCGTCCGATCCCTGCTGCATCGTCTGGAACAGCAGCATGTCGCCGGCGACATGCTCGCGGATCAGGTCCAGCGCGAGCAGCGGATGGCGCAGATGGTACAGCACGCCCATGAAGATCACGAGATCGAAGCGGCGCCCAAGCCTGGCGACATCATAGACCGAGCATTGCTCGAACCGGACATCTTCGAACCCCAGCGCCTCTGCGGCAAAGCGGGCTTGCGCCAGATAGCGCTCGTCGCTGTCGATACCGAGCACTTCGCCCGCGCCGCGCCGCTTCATCTCAAAGCTGTAAAAGCCGGCGTTGCACCCGATATCGAGCACGGACCGCCCCTCCAGATCGGCCGGCAGCGCATCGGCGAAGCGCGCGAACTTGAAGGCGGGATAGTCGCCGAGAAAATGGTCGGGCGCCGTCTCCACGCCGTGAATGCAGATATTCTGGAACCATGGCCCCAGCGCCTCGATCTCGGCGCGCAGGCTTTTGTCGGCGGGGGCAGCCCGCGCGGCAGTGATGTTTCTCATTCCGATCCCTCGTTGAGCTTGAGCAGGCGCGCACCCCAGTTGCCGACCAGCAGGGTGCTGACCGATCCGGGGTCGACATCGAAGGCGAGCAGCCGGTCTAGCCCCAGCCCCAGATAATGGGCGATGACGCCACGGATGACGTCGCAGTGGCTGACGCAGAGCAAGGTGCCCTGCCATCCGCGGCGCGCGAGCCCATCGATATGGGTCACCGCACGCGCAGTCGCCTCCGCCATGCTTTCACCACCGGGAGGTCGGGCAGTGGCCCGAAGGCGGTTCCACTTCACCCAGTCGGGATCGCCCTCGAGCTGCGAAAAACTGCGCCTGGTCCAGGTACCGAAATCGATCTCGTCCAGCGCGGCGACCGTCTGGACGCTGAGCCCGATACGTTCGGCGATGATCTGCGCCGTCTCGCGCGCGCGCTGCTGTGGATCGCGGCGACTGGTCCATCGCGCCCGAAGCGTTGCCAGCCATTTCGCCTGCGCCCACCCCTCTACGGTGAGCGGCGCATCGTCGGTCCGGCCGCTCAGGCGCTGCCCGACATCGCCGTGCGCGCCATGGCGGACCAGATGCACCCGCGCGGTCATTCTGACCGGTCCCTATCGAAAAGCTTCAACATAGATGCTGGCGAAACGACCGCTGCAGCAAATCAGTTCCAATTAACTTAAATCATCATCTTTAATGCGCAAATATATTCACCGCGCCAATTTTGGCGATTACGGAACAAGATGAAGAAGAAGTTGTTCGTTCCACGCCAAAGATCAGCAACCCATACATGTCATCACAAATATTGTACTTACACAGGTTAATATTCACGATGGAGCAAAGCGAATGAACGAGAGGGTGCTGGTCACGGGCGGCGCGGGGTTTATCGGCCGCCGGGTTTGCGCCGAACTGCTGCGGCGGGGTCACAAGGTTCGCGTGCTGGATTCGCTGCTCGAACAGGTCCACGGCGTGAGCGGCCGTCCGGCTGATCTCGATGCGGAAGTCGAACTGATCCATGCCGATGTTCGCGACGGCGATGCAGTCGCGCAGGCGCTGGATGGAGTGGACAGCGTCATCCATCTCGCCGCTGAAGTCGGCGTCGGCCAGTCGATGTACGAAGTCGAACGCTATACCTCCGCCAACGATGTCGGCACGGCGGTGCTGTTCGAGCGATTGATCGACCGGCCCGTGCGGCGCGTCGTTACCGCCTCCTCGATGAGCATCTATGGCGAGGGCCTGTACCGCGATGCCGACGGCGCGCTGGTCGAAACCGCCGAGCGGGGGATCGTGCGCGATCGCCAGCGCGAATGGAACCCGCTCGACGCGCAGGGGCGCCCGCTCACCCCCGTCGCCACCCCCGAATGGAAGCGCCCCAGCCTCGCCTCGATCTATGCGCTCGGCAAATATGTGCAGGAACGCACCACGCACATCATGGGCGCACCCTATGGCATCGAAAGCGTGTGCCTGCGGCTGTTCAACGTCTATGGCCCCGGCCAGGCGCTGTCGAACCCCTATACCGGCGTGCTGGCGATCTTCGCCTCGCGGCTGCTCAACGGCCAGCGACCGATGATCTTCGAGGATGGCGAGCAGCGGCGCGACTTCGTCCATGTCGAAGATGTCGCGCGCGCCTTTGCCGATGCGCTGGTGCTGCCCGAGGCTGCGGGCCAAACGTTCAACATCGGATCGGGTGAGAACCGGTCGGTGACGCAGGTGGCCGAGGCGCTGGCCCGCGCGATGGGCCGAAACGACGCTGCGCCGGAAATCCTGGGCAAGGCCCGCATCGGCGACATTCGCCACTGTTTTTGCGACACCAGCCTCGCGCGCGAGAAACTGGGCTTCGAGGCGCGGCAGGATTTCGAGGCCGGCCTTGCCGAACTGGCCGAATGGGTGCAGCGGCAAACCGCCGAGGACCGCGTAGGCCAGGCGCGCGCCGAGCTGGAAAAGCGGGGGCTGGTCGCATGAGCCGGCCGATCCTGATCACCGGCGGGGCGGGGTTCATCGGCGCCAATCTGGCCGACCGCCTGGCGCAATCGGGCGAGACGGTGGTGATCTACGACGCGCTCCGCCGACCGGGCGTGGAGCGCAACCTCGCCTGGCTGCGCGACCGGCACGGCGGGCGCATCCAGGCGGTCGTCGCCGATGTCCGCGATACCGCACTGCTCACCGAGACGGTGCAGCACGCGCGCGCAGTGTTCCACTTCGCCGCACAGGTCGCGGTGACCACCAGCCTCGTCGACCCGCGCGAGGATTTCGAGGTGAATATCGGCGCCACCTTCGCGCTGCTCGAGGCCGCCCGGCGCGCCCGCACCCCGCCTCCGGTGATTTTCGCATCGACCAACAAGGTCTATGGCGACCTTGCCGATCTGGATTTCGCCCTGACCGAGCGCGGCTATCAGCCCGTGGACCCCGCAGTGCGCGATCATGGCATCGGCGAAGCACGCTCGCTCGATTTCCACACGCCCTATGGCTGCTCCAAGGGCGCCGCCGACCAATATGTGCTCGATTACGCGCGCAGCTATGGCCTGCCCACCGCCGTGCTGCGGATGAGTTGCATTTATGGCGAGCGGCAGATGGGCACCGAGGATCAGGGCTGGGTCGCCCATTTCCTGATCCGCGCGCTGCAAGGCGAAACGATCACGCTCTATGGCGACGGCCAGCAGGTGCGCGACATATTGGAAGTGTCGGACGCCGTGGACGCCTATCTGGCGACATGGCGGCGCATCGACCGCGTCGCCGGACGCGCCTTCAATCTTGGTGGCGGCCCCGACAATGCCGTCAGCCTGCACATGCTGCTGGACCATATCGCGGCGTTGACCGGCCGGCCGGTGGACCTCCATTTCGACGACTGGCGGGCGGGCGATCAACGCTATTTCGTTGCCGATACAAGGCTGGCGCAGGCGGCGCTCGGCCTGGCGAGGCCGACGCCGTGGCGAGAGGGCGTCGCAAGGCTCGCACACTGGCTGGCCGAAGAACGCGGGATCGCAATCGATACCAATGCCGAAGTGGCCGCGCTGTGAGGCTGTTGCTGACTGCGGACTCCGTAGGTGGCGTCTGGCACTATGCGCTCGATCTGGCGCAGGGGCTGGCCGCGCACGGCGTAGAGACAATCCTTGCCCATCTGGGGCCAGCCCCCGCAGCGGACCAGCGCGCGGCGGCACAGGCGATCGACGGGCTGAAGCTGATCGAAACCGGGCTGCCGCTCGACTGGCTGGTTGACGGACCCGCACCGGTGCTGGCTGCCGGAGAGGCCATTGCCGGGCTGGCCGCTTCGCATCGTATCGATCTGGTCCAGCTCAACATGCCCACCTTGGCCGCCGCTGCGCCGCCGGGCGTCCCCGTCCTGGCGGTAACGCATGGCTGTGTCTCGACCTGGTGGCAGCATGGCCGGCCGGGCGAACCGCTCGATCCGCAATTCCGCTGGCACCGCGCGCTGATGTCGGAAGGGCTGCACGCCGCCGATCAGGTGGTAGCGCCGTCGGCTGGTTATGCCCGGTTCGTGGCGCGCCATTATGGTCTGCGCCGCACACCGACGGTCGTCCATAATGGCCGCGCGCCGCTGGTCGAGCCGATGGGCGCACCGGTGCAGGACTGCGTGCTGACCGTCGGCCGGCTGTGGGATTCGGTGAAAGGCGCAGCGCTGCTCGATCAGGTCGCAGCGGCGCTGTCGGTGCCCTTCCACGCCGCCGGCGCCGTGCGAGGCCCGCATGGCGAGACGATCACGCTCGACCATCTCCACCTGCTCGGCGAGCTGGCCCCGGGCACGCTCGCGCGCCATCTTGCCGCGCGGCCGGTGTTCGTCTCGGCCGCGAGCTTCGAGCCGTTCGGGCTGGCAGTGCTGGAGGCCGCCGCCGCCGGCTGCGCGCTGGTGCTGGCCGACATCCCCGTGTTCCGCGAACTGTGGGACGATACCGCCCTGTTCGTCCCCCCGCGCCATGCCCCCGCATATCAGGGCGCCATAGAGCAGCTGATCGGCGACGTGGCGCTCCGTCGCCAGCTGGGCGACGCCGCGGCTGCCCGGGCGCAGCGCTACACCCCCGCTCGCATGGCCGACGCCATGCTCGCCCTCTACCGCCAGTGCCTCACGGGGCGCGCAGACGCCGGAAAAGTCGCCGCATGAAGATCGTCTATTTCACCCATTCGCTTGCCTCGTGCTGGAATCACGGCAACGCCCATTTTCTGCGCGGCGTGCTGAGCGAACTGGTCGCGCGCGGCCATGACGTGCAGGTTTGGGAGCCGGAGGACGCCTGGAGCCTCGCCAACCTGCTCGCCGACCATGGCGAGGCGGGCCTCGCTCCCTATCGCAGCGCCTATCCCGAGCTGCGCTCCGCCACCTACACCAGCAAGTGCAATCCGGCCGCGATGATCGGCGATGCCGATCTAGTGATCGTGCACGAATGGAATGATCCGAAGCTGGTATCGCGGATCGGCCAGGCGCGGGCGATGGGCGGCCGCTTCACCCTGTTGTTCCACGACACCCACCACCGCGCGGTTTCCGAACCCGAGGCGATGCGCGCCTATGATCTGGGCGATTATGACGGCGTGCTGGCGTTCGGCGAGGCGCTGGCGGCCGTCTATCGCGGCTGGGGCTGGGGCAATCGCGTCTGGGTGTGGCACGAAGCCGCCGACCTGCGCCGCTTCCAGCCGCCTGCGCACGAGGTCACGCGGGAGGGGCTGGTCTGGATCGGCAACTGGGGCGATGGCGAACGCACCGAGGAACTGGAGCGCTTCCTGTTCCGTCCTGCCGCCGAAGCGGGGCTGCCGCTTGACATCTATGGTGTGCGCTATCCGGAGGAAGCCCGGGCGATGCTCGCCCGGTATGGGGCGCACTATCATGGCTGGGCCGCCAATGTCCGCGCGCCCGAGATTTTCGCACGGGCGCTTGCGACAGTGCATGTGCCGCGGCGCTATTATACGACGATCCTGCCCGGCATCCCGACGATCCGGGTGTTCGAGGCGCTGGCCTGCGGCATCCCGCTGGTGTCCGCGCCGTGGGACGATGCGGAGCATCTGTTCCGCCCCGGCACCGACTATCTGGTCGCCCGCGACGGCGCGGAGATGGCGCGGCACCTCCACGCGATCCGCGAGGATGCGGGGCTGCGCGCCGCGCTGGTCGCGCACGGGCTTGAGACGATCCGCACCCGGCATAGCTGCGCGCATCGGGTCGACGAACTGCTGTCGATCGTTGAAGACCTGAAGACTCCCCTCCCGCTTGCGGGAGGGGTTGGGGGAGGGATCGACGTGGAGGCTCTTTCCCCGCCGCACTCCCCAGCGCAACGTCCCTCCCCTCCCCCGACCCCTCCCGCAAGCGCGAGGGGAGCGCAGACGACAGGTGCCGCGGACCTGACCACCCTGAAAACCAAGGATGCCGCATGAAGATCGCCTTCTACGGATCGAGCCTGCTCTCCTCCTACTGGAACGGCGCGGCGACCTATTATCGCGGCATCCTGAAGGCGCTGGCGGCGCGCGGCTATGACATCAGCTTCTACGAACCCGACGCCTTCGACCGCCAGCAGCATCGCGACATCGACCCGCCGAGCTGGGCGAGGGTCGTCGTCTATCCGGCGACCGAGGAAGGCCTGCGCAGCGTGCTGGCCGAGGCCGGCGATGCCGATGTCGTGGTGAAGGCGAGCGGCGTCGGCGTGTTCGACCGCGAACTGATCGAGGCGCTGCGCACCGCGCCGCGCGCCGATGCGCTGCGCATATTCTGGGACGTCGATGCCGCCGCCACGCTCGACGAGATGCGCGCCGATCCCGCCCATCCGGTCCGCGCGATGCTGCCGGACATCGACCTGGTGCTCACCTATGGCGGCGGCCCGCCGGTGATCGACGCCTATAGGACGATGGGCGCGCGGACCTGCATCCCGGTCTACAACGCGCTCGACCCGGAGACGCACCACCCCGCCCCCGCCGATCCGCGCTTTGCGGCCGATCTCGCGCTGCTCGCCAACCGCCTGCCCGACCGCGAGGCGCGGATCGAGGAATTCTTCCTCCGCGCCGCCGCGCTGACGCCCGACCGCCACTTCCTGCTCGGCGGCAATGGCTGGCCCGACAAGGCGATGCCGGAGAATGTCCGCGCGATCGGCCATGTCGGCACCGCCGATCACAATGCGTTCAACTGCACGCCGCAGGCGGTGCTGAACGTGGCGCGCGATTCGATGGCGGCGATCGGCTTTTCCCCCGCGACCCGAGTGTTCGAGGCCGCCGGCGCCGCCGCCTGCCTGATCACCGACGCCTGGGAAGGCATCGAACTGTTCCTGAAGCCCGACAGCGAAGTGCTGGTCGCGCGCGACGGGCAGGATGTCGCCGAGCATCTGGCGGCGCTCACCCCCGAGCGCGCCCGCGCGATCGGCGAAGCGGCGCGCGCCCGGGTGATGGCCGAGCACAGCTATGACCTGCGCGGCGCCCAGATCGACGCGATCCTGAAATCCCACCAGCCCCGCGAAAGGAAAGCCGCATGAAGCTGATCGTCCTCGGCCTCAGCCTGGGCTCTTCCTGGGGCAATGGCCATGCCACCACCTTTCGCGCGCTGCTCCGCGCCTTCGCCGCGCGCGGGCACGAGGTGCTGTTCCTCGAACGCGAAGTGCCCTGGTATGCCTGCGCGCATCGCGACCTGCGCGATCCCGACTATTGCACGCTGGCCTATTACCGCACGCTCGCCGATCTCGACGGCTGGCGGGCGGAGACTGCGGGCGCCGACGCGGTGATCGTCGGCTCCTATGTGTCCGACGGGATCGATGTAGGCGCCTTCGTCCAGCGCACCGCGCGCGGCGTCACCGCCTTTTACGATATCGACACGCCGGTCACGCTCGCGGCACTCGAACGCGGCGACTGCGCCTATCTGTCGCGCGCGCTGATCCCCGGCTACGACCTGTATCTCAGCTTCACCGGCGGGCCGACGCTGGACCGGATCGAACGCGCGTTCGGCAGCCCGGCCGCGCGGGCGCTCTATTGCTCGGTCGACACGGACGCCTATCGCCCGCTCCACGTGGCGAAGCGTTGGGATCTGACCTATCTCGGCACCTATAGCCCCGATCGCCAGCCGACGCTGGAACGGCTGCTGCTCGAACCCGCCCGCCGCGCGCCCGACCGGCGCTTTGCAGTGGCCGGGCCGCAATATCCCGACACGATCGACTGGCCCGCCAATGTTGAGCGGATCGAGCATCTGCCCCCGGCGGAGCATCCCGGCTTCTACTCCGCCTCGCGCATGACGCTGAACGTCACCCGCGCGGACATGATCGCGGCGGGCTGGTCGCCCTCAGTGCGGCTGTTCGAGGCGGCGGCATGCGGCACGCCGATCCTGTCCGACCGGTGGGACGGCATCGAAAGCCTGTTCGTCCCCGGAGAGGAGATATTGCTCGCCGACACCAGCAACGACGCCCTAGCCGCAATTGAACGCGACGGCGCGGCGATCGGCGCCGCCGCGCGCGCCCGGCTGCTGGCCGGCCATGCCGCCCCGCACCGGGCGGCCGAACTCGAAGCCCATCTCGAACACGCCAGGACGCGGCGGAACAGCATGCGCCGGGAGAGGAATGCCATCATGCCAGACAAGGAAAAGCCGATCACGCTGGTTGCCGGCGGTGCCGGGTTCATCGGCTCGCATCTGTGCGAAGCGCTGCTCGAACGCGGCGAGCGCGTGCTGTGCCTCGACAATCTTCAGACATCGCGCGCATCAAATCTCGATCCCTTGCGGGAACACCCGCATTTCCGGTTCGTGCGGGCGGACATTACCGACCCGCTTCCGGCCGAAATACTGGACCGGGCCGAGCAGATTGGCCGAATCTACAACCTCGCCTGCGCCGCCTCGCCGCCGCACTATCAAGCCGATCCGGAGCATACGATGCTCACCAATGTCGTCGGCACCAGCCAGTTGCTGCGGCTGGCGGAGACGGCCGGCGCGCGCTTCCTGCTCAGTTCGACCAGCGAAGTCTATGGCGACCCCGAGGTGCATCCCCAGCGCGAGGAGTATCGCGGCTGGGTCAACTGCACCGGCCCACGCGCCTGTTATGACGAAGGCAAGCGCGCTGCGGAGGCGCTGGCGTTCGACTTCGTTCGCACCGGCCGCGCAGAGGTGCGGGTGGCGCGCATCTTCAACACCTATGGCCCGCACATGCAGTGCGACGACGGGCGCGTCGTCTCCAACCTGATCTGCCAGGCGCTGTCCGGCCAGCCGCTGACCCTCTATGGCGATGGCAGTCAGACCCGCAGCTTCTGCTACGTCTCCGATCTGGTCGAAGGGCTGATGCGGCTGATGGAAAGCGACATCGACGGCAGCGAGCCGGTCAATCTGGGCAATCCGGTAGAGATTACGGTCGCCGAACTGGCCGGGCGCATCGCCGAACTGGCCGGCATCGCCGCGCCGATCGAATATCGCCCGCTGCCGGTCGACGACCCGCGCCGCCGACGCCCCGACATTGCCCGCGCCCGCACGCTGCTGGGCTGGACGCCGCAGGTGCCGCTGGGGGATGGGCTCGCACGGACCTATGCCTGGTTCGCGCAGACGCTCGCCGCCACGGAGAACACACCGGCAATGATGGAATTTGCAGCCGAATGAGGCTGCAAGGCGGGTATCTGCGCCCGCTCGACGCCCCGTATTTTTCCGTTTCCGTATTTCTCCTCTGCATCAGACCTGTCCCTTTTGCCGTAGTTTCCTCTGGAATCGCAATGCGTAAGCTTTGCTGCCGCGTTTCTGTTCTGTTGCATGTCCGGGCGGACGCAGCGCAGGCGGGTCGACCGGTCAGTACAGAGGGACGAGGCAGGGAATGGAGCAAAATGGCCGGTCTGCCTCGGCGCCCCCTGCCCCGCAGCAGGGGGATATGCAGGACCATGCCCCGTGTTCTGCGTCGACGCGGCACCAGATTCGCCAAAGCAATCAGGCGCTGCTCGCCACGGTAAGGACGGTGTTCGCGCGTACCATGGCCGCCGGCGGATCGATCGACGACATTACCGACCATTTCTTCGGGCGGCTCGATGCGCTGGCCCGCCATTTCTCCCATTATGCGGCGGATGCCCATGGCGGGTTCGATCTGGAACAGCTTGTCTGCGAGGAACTGCGCACCTTCCGCTTCGGCGATGATCCGCGCATAGCGCTTTGCGGCACCGAAATGCGCCTGACCGCAGAGGCGGCGCAGTGGCTGGGGCTGGCGCTGCACGAACTCGTCACCAACTCCATCAAGTTCGGTACACTGGGTGAAGAGCGCAGTTGCGGCCAGGTGCAGATCAGCTGGACGACCGACGATGAAGGCGGGGTATCGCTCGACTGGCAAGAAACGGGCGTGGCCGTACTCGCGCCCGCGCCGCTTCGCTACGGCTTCGGGCGACGACTTATAGAAGATATATTACCGCAGCAATTAAGCGCGACGAACCGGCTTACCATCAAGCCTGGCGGAATCAGTTGCTCGATTCGCCTGCCTGAAATCCATCTGGCCCGATATTAGCTCCTTATAGCGAGTTTCAGGCAACTTTTTGGGCGGCCGTTGCTTCGGGACAAGTGACCGCTATCCGCGCCTCATCGTCGCTATTCCACGCGACCACTGCGCGCCTGGGGCAGCTGGCTGCTCTCAGCGAGCAGGAAACAAGCGCGATCCGTGATGCTTCGCTCAACGTGCAGCGCCTGCTGCCGCTTCAGGATCTGACAGTGCAGGGTCGCCGCGCCCCGGCTCCGCTCTTGTTGCTGGACGGATGGCTGGGGCGCATACGCCTGTTCAGCGACGGCCGACGCCAGATTCTGGGTTTCTATCTGCCCGGGGACGTCATCGGCACGACCGCACATCCCGATCCGGTAGCGACCAGCACAATCACCGCGTTGACCGAAGTGTTGCTCTGCGCGGCGCCTCCAGTCCCGCCCGGTAGCAGCCTTGCGTCCGCCTATGCCACGAGCGCGGCATTCGACGAATTGTACCTGCTCCGCCAGATCGCCCGGCTCGGACGCATGAGCGCCTATGAACGGATGATCGATTGGTTCGCAGAAATTCATGAGCGGCTGTCGCTGGCAGGCCTCGCCGGCCCCGACAGCTTCGCCATGCCGCTGACGCAGGAAGTGTTGTCCGATGCGCTGGGGCTAACCAGCGTCCATATCAACCGAACCTTGCAGGCGATCCGGCGTGACGACGTGATCGAGTTGCGCAACGGCGTGGTTCGGCTGAAGGAGGACGCTCTGGTCGAGCAACGCCATGCGCGGTCGCGCTCCGCGCTGCATCTCGTCCGCGCATAGCGTCCGATCACTCTGTGCTTGCACGGATCGGTACCACCTTGGCACCCGCATCATCCAGCGCTCGCAGGCTCCGTTCATATTTCTCAGCCATTTGCCGGTGGACTCTGGCGGCATGAAGATCGTCACATTGTACCGCAAAGGCGCGTTCCCGACGGGCGCGCTCGCGGAAATAGTCTCGGTCGGTACCGCTGGCCATGGCGCGTCTCCTTACGACAAATCGCCATAGCCGAGGCATTACTCTCTCATACACGCATAGGTTATACCGCTGCGAAATTTAGGCAATTCTGTCAGCCGCTCGCGCCAACTCCCGGCCAGCCGCCCCCCATCGCCTGATATAGCGCCACCAGCGCCGTGAGCTGATCTGCCTGCACCTGCGCGAGGCTCTGCTCGACAGCGAACAGCGTTCGCTGCGCGTCGAGTTGCTCCAGATAGGTGGTATAGCCGGCGCGATAGCGATTGGTCGCATGACGCAGCGTTTCCGCCGCGGCCGCCCGCTGCGCCTCCAGATGCACGCGCTGCACACGGAGCCGGTCCACGGCGGAGAGCTCATCCTCCACTTCGCGGAAGGCCGTCAGCACCGTGCGACGATAGGCGAATGCCGCCTGGTCGCGGCGCGCCGTCGCGGTTTCGACACCGGCGCGTAGCCGCCCGCCTTCGAAAAGGGGCGCAAGCACGCTGGCGCCCACCGACCACAAGGTTACCGGGTCGGCGAGAATATCGGCAGTAACAACGCCCGCCGATCCGGCGAGCTGGATGGTCGGCAGGAAGCGCGCACGCGATGCCGCCAGCGTACTGTCCGACGCCGCCAGACTATATTCCGCCTGGGCGATGTCAGGCCGCCTTCGCAGCAGGTCCGAAGGCAGGCCCGCAGGTACCGGCGGCGGCTGCAACGCATCCAGCGCACTGCCACGGGCGATGCTGCCAGGCGCCTCGCCCGCCAGCAGGCTCAGTGCATGTTCCTGCCGGGCGATGGCCAGCTCGATCTGGGGGAGCAGTTGCGCTGCGGCTTCATACTCGCCCTCGGCCTGGCGCAGCTCCAGCTGCGAGGTGTAGCCCGCCTGCGCCCGCGACCGGGCAAGCCGCAGCGCCTCCGCGCGTGAAGCAATCGTCGCGCGGGTCAGCGCCGCGCGCGCATCGAGACCACGCAGCGTGATATAGCCGCTCGCGGTTGCCGCGGCGACCGACAGGCGGGCAGCATCGCGCGCTGCCTCGGCCGACAGGGTGCCGGCCCGCGCAGCCTCGATCTGATTATCGGCACGACCGAACAGGTCGAGTTCGTAGCTCGTCTGAAAAACAGGCTGGACCGCAGTGGCATTCACGCCGGTGCCGAACGCACTCAGCGTCCGCGAGCGCCCGACCTGCCCGCCAAGGTCCAGCGTGGGGAACAGCTGGGAGCGCGCCAGTCTTTCCTGTGCCCGCGCCTCGCGCACCCGCGCCGCCGCGATCGGAATGTCGGGATTGTTCGCCAGCGCCCGCTCGACCAGCGTAGTCAGCGCCGGATCGCCGAAGCGCTGCCACCAGCCCTGTTCGATTGCCGCCTCGCCGGGCAACTGCGTGCGCCAGGCAAGCGGCGGCGTGACCGCCGCCTCCGCCGGGCGGCCGGTCTTTGGCGGCAGACCGCAGCCGGCCAGAAGCAGCAGCGGCAGCGCGGCAATCGCCGCCTTCACCGCCGCGCCTCCGGATGCGGGCCGCCATGGGTATCGACCTTGGCTTCAACGGACATGCCGGGCCGGAGGCGTGCGATCAACGGATCGTCCGGGGCGATCGCGATCCGTATCGATATGCGCTGCGCCACCTTCACGAAATTGCCGGTGGCGTTGTCGGGGCGGATCACGGTGAATTCATTGCCTGCGGCAGGCGCAAGTTGCTCCACCCAGCCTTTCAGGCGCGCGCCGCCCAGCGCGTCGACCCGGATCGTCGCGGGCTGGCCCGGCGCCATATGTGCGGTTTGCGCTTCCTTGAAATTGGCAATCACCCACACGCTCGGCGGCACAAGGAAGGTGAGCTGCGTGCCCGCCGTCACATATTGGCCCAGCCGCACGCCCACTTCGCCCAGCCGCCCGTCGCTGGGCGCGCGAATGATGGTGTTGTCGAGATCGATTTCCGCCAGCCGCAGCGCCGCCTGCGCATTGGCCACGGCAGCCTCCTGCCCGCCGCGCCCGACCTGCACGGTGCGCACCTGCTCCCGCGCAACGGCCTGTTGCGCCTGGACCTGCCCAACGGCGGCCTCAGCCTGGCGGAGCGCCGCCAGCGTCTGGTCGCGTTCGCGCAGCGATACCGAGCCTTCGGCCACCAGATCATTGACCCGACGCATGTCAGCCCGCGCGCGCGCAAGCTGCGCCTGCGCGCTGAGCAACGCAGCCGACTGGCCCCGCACGCCCGCCTCACTCGACCGCCTGCTCTGCTGGACATTGGCCAGGCTTGCCTGTTGCGCGGCGAGGTTGGCACGGGCCTGTTCGACACGCTGGCGATAGATGCGATCGTCGATACGGGCGAGCACCTGCCCCGCCTTCACCTGCTCATAGTCGCGGACCAGCACCTGCGTCACATAGCCGCTCACCTGCGGCGCGATAATCGTGGTGCGCCCCCGAACATAGGCGTTGTCGGTCGCCTGTATCTCGCTGGCGAACGGCGGCAGGCCCCAGGAATAGAGCACCAGCAGCACGCCCAACAGCAAAATGGCAAGAAACCCGAAGATCGCCCGCGTGCTGCCGCGCGGCGGCGCCCAGCCGCGCGGCGGAGTCGCCGCATTTGCGGCGCTGTCACCGGGCGTTTCCGTTTCAATCGGCTCTTGCAAGCGCGCATTCTGCGAGGGCGGAGGAGAAGTGTCGTTCATGATTGCGGTCTCATCCGTTGCAGGGCGGCAAGGTCTTCGGCGAAGGGATCGACACCGCGGATCTTCAGGCGGATCCACCGCCCGCCCAGCCACGATACCGTCAACAGCGACAATGCCATGACGAGCAGGAACACGTCGTTATAGGCAAGAATGTTGGCTTCGCGTGTCACCTGCTGCGCGAGAAGCGCACCGCCTTCCGCCTGGCGCAGCGCGGGATCGCCGAGCACGCGACCATAGGCACCGCCCAGCGCCTGCATCCGCCCGGTGACAAGCGGGTCGACAGGCACCAGCGCCTGGGTGAGCACGAAGGAATGATATTTCTCGCGAATGATCTGGAAGCTGCCGAGCAGCGCCGACCCAGCCAGTCCGCCAACCGTCTGGCTGATCGAAAACAGCGCGGAAAAGCTGATGATGTGACTGAACCCCTTGGCGAGCGCACGCACCACCCCGGCCATGACGATCGGCCCGAACGAGTAGAGCGCGGCAAATGCGATCAGTGCTTGGCTGACATACAGCTGTTCAGGTCGGGTGACGTTGGTGGTGTGCGAATCCATCCACGCCGCCACGCCGATCAGCAACGCAGAGATCACCCCCGGCATCAGAAGATCGGTGGGCCGTACCGTCAACACTCCCACCAGCAGCCCGGCGGCTGAGGCAAGGAAGACGATGACGTTGAGCGTGATCATCTGGTCGTTCGTCATGCCCAGGACGGTCATCAGGCCATAGACGCCATAGCTCTGCTCGGACAGGACAATGCGCAGCACGATCGCGATAATAACGAAGCGTACGACATTGCGACTGCGCATCCATCGCGTGTTGAGCAGCGGGTTGGCGCGGTAATGCTCGACGAGCAAGCACCCGCCGATCAGCGGGATCGAGGCTGCGAGCGCATAGCCCAGCCATTCGGTCGACCACCAGACGATTCGTCCCTGCACGAGAACGGCGCAGAGGAGCGCGACGCCCGGGGCCAGCAGCCCGATCGACACGAAATCCAGCGGCTCCAGCGCATCCATCCGCTCGCTCGGCGGCAGGCGCAGCAACGACACGGCGGCGAAACATATCAGCGTCAGCCCGGCCTCGAACCGGAAGAGATTCTCGACCTGGCCTTCGTAGAGCAGCACCGGTGTGACGATACGCGACAAGGGCGGCGCGAGCTGCGCCACGCCGAAGCCGATCACCATTGCCCCCAGCCGCTTCGATGCCGGCAACGACTGCATTACATAATAAAGCGCGAGCGTGGTGAGGGCACTGCCCACCAGACCGCTGGCGCCGCGCACGATCAGTTCGGTCACGAAATCGTGGACGAACATCTGCACGACCGTCAGCACGACATAGCTGAGCAGATAGACCCGCATGAACCGCTGCAGCCCGAAATGCTGGCGGAACCGGATCATCAGCGCGCTCATGCATACGCTGGTCATTGAAAAAATGGCCGTCAGCCAGCCGCCCTCGACCGGGGTAAGGCCCAGCGCGCCCTGGATTTGTGGCAAGGCGGCGGTGAGCAAGGCGGTATTGAGACCACCCGTGAGGCCCAGCAAAATGCCGATGCCGAAATAGGCGAGACGCCGTCTGGTGGGGTGCGCAGGCGTGGCCGGCGAACCCGGAATGATCGATCGCTCACTTGGGGCGAATTGATAGTCGTCGCCGGTAGCGGCCACTAGCAAGCTCCTTATGCGACGCGTGCGATTTACCCCC
Organism: Sphingomonas sp. DMC6; assembly: GCF_056314225.1. Classification (NCBI taxonomy): domain Bacteria; kingdom Pseudomonadati; phylum Pseudomonadota; class Alphaproteobacteria; order Sphingomonadales; family Sphingomonadaceae; genus Sphingomonas; species Sphingomonas sp. DMC6. Next base: position 19,296 of record NZ_JBQUYT010000013.1, on the reverse strand, counting down.
TATCAGGAGGAATAGTGGCCAAACAGTGCCAGTCCCGGATAATCGCGGGCCGACGCCGAACGCAAGTCCGTATTGGCGCAGGCGAGTATTGCCGCTGCTTTCGCTTTCATAATGGTCGCAACCATCATCGCCGCAACTGATCCCGCCGATGGATAAAAAAGGGACGCCCTTGGGGCGCCCCTAAATTCCCCGGGGGTGGGAAATGCGGATCAGGGGTCGGGCATCGCCTGCAACCGGTCGAGATGCTGCTGCACGACGGGCACTGCTGCCGAGGCAGCGGCACGAAGCGGCGCGGAATTGCCGCTTTCGGCATAGTTTCTGTGCAGGGCCAGCGCCGTCTGATGCGCGCTGCGCTGCTGACGGATATAGGCGCGGTCAAACGCCGCGCCCGAGAGCGGGCCAAGCGCCTCGATCATTTGCTGCTGCTGCGGCTCGAGGGCGGGCGGCGGTGGCGTGATCCCGGCGGACTGGGCTGCTCGCGTCACCGCCTGCGTGGTGCGCATATGGTTGTCAATCATCATCTGCGCAAAGTCGCGCACGGCGCCCGATGCAGCCTTTTGCTGCGCCAGCCGCGAACTTTCGATTTCGTACAGATCGCTGGCGCCTGCGTGCATCACATAGCTGCGGTCGCCAGCCGTCGCCTTGCCGCTTCCTGAAGGTTGCTGCTGCGCGGTTGTTCCCGCCCCTGGCGTTCCGGTTGCCTGAACATTACCGTGCGCGGCGAGCGAGCCTGCGCCCAGCGCCACTATGCCGCAACCCGCGGCGATCATGCTCCATTGGATCCTGTGCACAATTGCCTCCTTCACCAGAGACAATGCGAACGACGCGTGATCGGATTCCTATCCCCGAGACTCCACATTTATTTGATAAACATGTGTTATTTTTCTCGCGCAGGCCAAAACCGGGTTCCGTTCGCGACGGACAAATCGGTGGTTTCCGCATCTGCGTATCGCGAGAAAACGCCAGGGCTATCGGGCAATGATCCGGAGGTTGCACCGTACCAGCCCGATACAAGCGGGCATCGCTGGTTTCGAGAACCAGACACTTGAAAATCTTGATTAACTCGTCGATAACTTTTCAATGATCCTACAGCGGAACGCGGACGGTGCTTGTCTTCCCTCCGCCACGTCATTTGCGTGCGCCAACCCGAAGTGCGACCGGCGAGTGCAAGAGATGTACGAAATAACCGCTTAAAGAATTTAAATTACCCGAAACGATAGTTTCGATTACACGTTGGTTGCATCAACGATTACACTCCGCAAATGGACGGACCGGGGGATATAAGCTATTATTGCGTACATTTTGTTCGAGAAAGGCAGAAAACATGACTGATGAGGGTATGGTGAGCCCGGTGGAGCTAGCAACCGAAGTGACGGTGGCTTGGCTTTCAAATCCCAATAATCGGGTCCATATGGACGATGTGCCAGCCTTCATTCGCACGGTACATGCGACCTTGGCTGAGCTGCTTGGCAGCGACGCGGGCGCTTCGGATCAACAAACGTCTCCGGAAAATACCGAAACTTTCACGCCTGCAGTCAGCGTACGTAAGTCGCTTGCCTCGCGCGATTACATTCTCTCGATGATCGACGGCAAACCTTATCGCACGCTGCGGCGCCATCTGGCGGCGCATGGACTAACGCCCGAAGCATATCGCGAGCGCTACAACTTGAAGTCGGACTATCCGATGGTGGCCGAAGGCTATTCGGAGCAGCGCAGCGCCCTGGCCAAGAGCCTGGGTCTGGGCCGCAAGCCCGCCAATGCCAATGCGGAAAGCGGCGGCGAAGAAGGCGCAAAGCCGCGCCGGGCGCGCAACGGCTGATGCCGGGACGGCCGGGCCCTCGGGCCCGGCCGATGCTCAGGCGCGGTAGGGGGGCGGCGCGTCGCCGAACCGCGCGACCAGTACGGACGCGAGATACAGCGCGACCAGTGCCACGCCTGCGCCCATGATCAGGTCGATCAGATAGTGCGTGCCCTCTACGGGCGTAGCGAGAATCATCGCGGCGGTAATCCCGATCAGCGGCCAGCGCAAAGGACCGCAGCGCCAGGCTGCCGCGCAATAGAGGGTTGCCGAGGCGGCGTGGAAGCTCGGCGCCGACACCAAACCGCGCAACTGGCCGAGATCGACAACGCGCGCACCATGGCTGCGCAGCGCCGGGATCAGCTCCGGCTGCCACAATTCGCTCACCGGCATATAGGGGATCGGCCCCTTCCACAGCAGCGCGAACGGGCCAATCGCAGCCATGCGGCTGAACAGCGCCAGCGTAAGCACCGCTGCAATCCAGAACGCAGCGAGGAACCGGTGCGCCTCGCGCCGCTGGCCCGTGCAGGCGAACCAGCCGAGCAACGCGGCGGGCGTCAGGAAAATGCTTTGATAGGCGGCCATGCCAAGCAGTTGCAGCGAGCGGTGCTCCGCCACCAACCGGTACCAGGCCAGCCAGTCGAAATGCAGCGCCTCGTCGATCCGCTGCAGCGTCGCATCCGCATAGCCGTCACTCAGTGCCGCGACAGGATAGCTGGTGGTAGCGCCGATCAGTGCTATCGTGATGAAAAGCATGTAATATTCCGTGCAGTCGGCAAGCGCGAGGCTCCAGCGCCGACCATCGCGCGCACAGACGATGCGCAACAAGGGCGCCAGCATCAGCGCGCAATAATAGGGAATATTGCTCCGGCTGAACGGATCGATCGACAACCCCACCGCCCATAGCAAGGCCGCGCAACTGATCACGCTGCCGATTACCACGCACCGGACTATCGCCGGGCCAAAGCCGGTGCGGGCGCTGGAGCTGGCCTCCGAACCTACAAAATCGGCCAGTTCGGGCGAAGTGGAGATGGCGAAAGAGGGTGCAGGGTCGATCAACGGCAAACTCACGGGACGTAGCGAGCAAATTCAGGCACGCACGCCGCCGGGAAACCTGCCCGGCTATCCACCGCGAAATCAACAAAGCGGGGACGACAATTGCGCGCCATGCCGGAACCTAGCCCGAACCATGACGCCTGCATAGCCCATCCTGCGACAGGATGAGATAACCCATAATGTCATTGTGTGTCCGGTAGCGCAGCCATGTTTCACTAGCATGACGCAGCCACGAAAATTCAGGTGAGATAGCTGTGCACGATCGCCACCAGCTCCTCCGCCGCCTGCGCGCGGGGATCGGCCGGTTCGGCAACAGAATCGACCATATGTTCGCGGATATGATCCTCGATCACTTCGGCAATGAAGCCGTTGAGCGCGCCGCGACAGGCAATCGCCTGCTGCAGCACGCGGGCGCATTCAGCATCGGCATCGACCGCACGCTCGACCGCCTCGATCTGCCCGCGCAGTCTTTTCAGACGGTTGAGCAGCTTCTGCTTTTCTTTTGCCACATGCCCCATCGTCCGGCCTTCTTTCCGCTTGAAATGGATACCCCCCGGGGGTATGGGCCGCGCCGTCGTAACACGCAACCCCGATCAAAGAGTGATGCCGAGCCCATCCCCCTCCCATAGCGGCGAAGGAGACAGTCGAAGCGCGGCTTCGACTTCACACCACGCACAGACCAACGCGGCCGGGAATCGGTCGTCGCACGCGGGATCGGAAGCGATCCGCTAGCGACGGAGATCAGGGCCGCGCCTATCGCCAGCCCTGAAGGAATTGACCGTTGCTCCACCTGTTCCGCCCGTTCGCATTCCCCGCCCTCGCCCTCGCCGCGCTACCGGCGTACGCCCAGACAGATGCTGGTCCCGCCGATGTACCCGCAGCGAGCGCCGGGCAGACATGGGCCATCCACGCCCAGGCCACCTTCGTTGCGCAAGGCACCGGCAGCTTCGCATCGCCCTATAGCGGCACCAACAGCCTGGCGCCCGATCAGGTGAAGGAAACCTTCGACGCCACGCTATATGCCGGCGTGCGCCCCTGGTCGGGCGCGGAATTGTGGATCAATCCCGAAGTCGACCAGGGCTTCGGCTTGTCGAATACGCTGGGTGCCGCCGGCTTCCCCAGCGCCGAAGCCTATAAGGTCGGCAAGTCGCACCCCTATGTGCGCCTGCAGCGCCTGTTCTTTCGCCAGACGATCGGGCTGGGCGGCGAGCATGTGAAGGTCGACGCTGCCGCGAACCAGCTTGCCGGCACTACCCGGGCAGACCGGCTGGTGCTGACGCTTGGCAAGATCGGTGTCGGCGACATTTTCGACACCAATCGCTATGCCCATGATCCGCGCGGCGATTTCCTCAACTGGTCGGCGGTCGATGTCGGCAGCTTCGACTATGCCGCCGATGCCTGGGGCTATACCACCGGCGCTGCCGCCGAATGGTATCAGGGCGCGTGGACGCTGCGCGCCGGCGCGTTCAACCTTTCCCGGATTCCCAATGGCGAAACGCTGGAGCGCGATTTCAGTCAGTATCAGATCGACGTGGAAGTCGAGCATCGCCACCAGCTCGCCGGCCACCCCGGCGCGGTGCGGATCACGGCGTTCCGCAACCGCGGCAAGTTCGGCCGGTTCGACGATGCGCTGGCGCTGGCCACCGCCACCGGCACCACGCCGGACACCGCGCTGGTCCGCCGCCGGATGAGCCGGCTGGGCATGTCCGCAAATGCCGAGCAGGAAGTTACCGGCAGCTTCGGCCTGTTCGCCCGCGCCGGCTTTGCCGACGGGTCGGTCGAACCCTATGACTTCACGGACATTGACCGCACCGTCCAGCTGGGGGGCGCGCTGAAGGGGAAAGGCTGGGGCCGGGCCGACGACACGATCGGCATCGCCGCGATCGTCAACGGCATTTCGAGCGTCCACCAGCGCTATCTCGACGCCGGGGGCATCGGCGTGCTGGTGGGCGACGGGCGCCTGCCCCACCCCGGCGACGAACAGATCGCCGAAGTCTATTACAACTGGCAGCCGATGAAGGGCGTGCAGATCACGCTGGACTATCAGCACCTGACCAACCCCGGCTACAACCGCGACCGCGGCCCCGCCAACCTGTTCGCCATCCGCCTCCACGGCGGGTTCTGAACAAGCACGCCGAACTTCGCCGCGCAGAAGCTTTTCTGCGCATTCGCTCTCGACTTTCCACACGCAGGGTTCCAAATCGGGATGGCAGGAAGGCTGGTCGCGCCGGCGCCGACCATCCCGAAACAAGAAGTATGGAAGCGCGCCGCCCGTCGCACGGGATGCAGTGACGGTGCCGCTGCAACTCTGTAGCTGGAATGACGGAACCGAGCGTGAAACTGCTATTCCCCCAAGACGAAGCGGATGCACGAGGCGACGGCGGCGGCACCTCTTCTCCCGCCGAGAAAGCAACCGGCCGCACCGTTGCTGCAAAAGCGGGGTTTGTGCTCGATCGCAGTGCGGTGCTGGTGGTGGGGTTCGTCGCCGGTATTGCCGTCGGCCTTTCCTTCGATCTCCATCGCTCGGCGCCGCCCACACCGCCGATCGCCACCGCTGCCCCGCTTGCAACCGCTACGCCCGCAATCGGCGAGCCGGTGCTCGATCCGCGCGCGGTGGCGCGGGTGGCGCAGAGCGGGACGGTGCGCGTGGGGGTGTTCGGCGACAGCTTCGGCGTAGGCCTGTGGGAAGCGCTCGACCATCAGCTCCCCCGCGAGGCAGGGTTCCAGGTGCTGCGCTTCGCCAAGGAAGCGACCGGTTTCACGCAATATCATCGCCTTAATCTCGAAGCACGGGCGCGCGAACAGCTTGCCGCCGATCCGGTCGACGTGGCGGTGATCTGCTTCGGCGCGAACGACGCGGTTCCCTTTTACGATTCGGGCCATGAGCAGCCCTTGCTCAGCGATGGCTGGAAACGGGTGATCGGCGAGCGGATCGATCGCTTCGTCGCGACCGCGCGTTCGACCGGGGCGACGGTCTATTGGGTCGGCCTCCCCGCCATGCGCGATCCGCAGCTCGATGCCTCTATCCAGGCGATGAACGCCTTTTATGCAGAGCATATGCGCCGGCTGAATATCCCCTTCATCGAAACGCGGACAAGGTCGGTGGACGAACAGGGGCGCTATACCGCCTATATGCCGGACCCGAAGACCGGCGCGCGGCGGCTGATCCGGACCAATGACGGCGTGCACATGATCGGCATCGGCTATCAGCGCCTGACCGAAGGCCTTGCGGCGCAGATCGAGACGCTGGCGCAAAGACTCCGCAAGGCGGCCCAGCGATGATCCCGGCGCTGTTCGCGGCGATGGCGTTGCAGGCGGCCGCGCCGGCGATCCCGTCAGACTGCACCCAGGCGCTGTGCGATAGCGAGCGGCTCGCGCCGGTTTTCGAGAAGCTGGCAACCGCCCGCAAGACGGGCCGCATCGTGCGCATCGTCCAGATCGGCGACAGCCACACCGCCGCCGATCAGGTTACGGGTAGCTGGCGAACGCTGCTGCAGGCGCGGTTCGGACGCGCCGGACGCGGCGCGCTGCCGCCCGGTCGCCCCTATGCCGGCTATCTGACGCGCGACATCACCGCCACGCAGTCGGGACCATGGACGACGAGCGGGATCTTCGGTGCCGCCTGGCGACCCGATGCCGGCATTCCCATCGGACTAAGCAGCTACAGCCTGACCACCGCCCTGGCCGGTGCCGAAATGGGGCTGCGCGCCGATCGCCCTGACCAGAGCTTCGACCGCTTCACCGTTTGCGCACTCACCGGCCCGGGCGCAGGCGCCGTGGCGCTGTCGATCGGAAACGAGCAGCGCAACTGGTCGCTCGCCGCGCCGGTGCCGGGCAGCGACTGCACCACGGTCGCAACCCCGGTTGCCGCCACCAATGCGGGGCTGGTGGTAACGCAAGGACCGGTGACGATCACCTCCTGGTCGACCGAAGCCAGTCGAACCGGCGGCGTGACGCTGTCGAACCTCGGCACCGTCGGCGCCCAGCTGATCCATTTCGACCGCACCGACGACCGCGTGGTGGCGCGCGAATTGCGCGAATATCGGCCGGACCTGATCGTGATCGCCTTCGGCACCAACGAGGCCTTCTACCCGCGCTTCACCGCGGCCGGCTATGATGCCCAGCTGCTCGCCAGCCTGTCCCGCATCCAGCGGCTGGCGCCCGGCGTGCCGATCCTGATGATCGGCGCACCGGATTCCTCGACCAAGCTGCCTTCGCTGCAAGTGAACGCCGAGGGCGTATCCCCGCCCTGCCCCGCCGCAGGCCCGGCCGACATGGCCGGTGCATGGCGCCCCACCGCTGCGCTGGCGTTGGTACAGGCCATCCAGCGCCGGCGCGCCCATCAGCTCGGCATCGCCTATTGGGACTGGTCGATGCGAATGGGCGGACGGTGCACCGCCAATGACTGGGCATCGCGTCAGCCGCCGATGATGCGCGGCGACCATGTGCATTTCACCACTGCTGGCGCCGCCGAGATTGCCCGCCGGCTGGAAGCGGATCTGGAAGCCGCCATGGCACAGCCCGCCACCCGACCCTATGGCACTTCCACCCCGCAGACGATCCGTTGATCTGAATGCAATTCCCGACGTTGAGCTTCGCCCTGTTCTTCCTGTTCGTCTATGCCGTTGCATGGGCGCTGAACGGCGCGAACGAGTGGCGCAAGATCGCCCTGCTGATGGCGAGCTGGTTCTTCTATGGCGCATGGGACGGCCGCTTCGTGCTGCTGTTGTTCCTCTCGGCAAGCGGCAACTGGGCACTGGCGCGTGCCATCGCCGCTACCGCCGGCAGCGGACGCCAGCGCGGCCTCGTCGCGCTGGGCGTGGTGCTGAATCTGGGCGTGCTGGCCTATTTCAAATATGCGGGCTTCTTCCTCGAGCAGCTAGATGCGCTGCTGTTCAGCCTCGGGTTCGGGCGCGACGTACCGCTCATGCAGGTATTCCTTCCGGTCGGCGTGTCGTTCTTCACCTTCCAGGCGGTGTCTTATCTGGTCGACGTGCAGAAGGGGCGGATCGCGCCGGCCGGATGGCTGGACCTGACGCTGCTGATGTCCTTCTTCCCGCATCTGGTTGCCGGTCCCATCGTGCGCGGGTTCGACCTGCTGCCGCAGTTCCGCCGCGCGCCACGGCTCGAGCGCGGCGCCGTAGCAGCCGCGCTGCTGCTGATCCTGTGGGGCATGTTCAAGAAGACGGTGGTAGCGTCAGAACTGGCGACGGCACTCGTAGACCCGGCCTTTCGCGATCCCGCCCACCATAGCAGCTTCGATCTGCTGTTCGGCGCCTATGGTTATGCGGTGCAGATCTATTGCGACTTTTCCGCCTATTCGGACATGGCGATCGGGCTGGCGTTGCTGCTGGGCTATCGCTTCCCCCGCAATTTCGACCAGCCCTATCGCGCAGCCTCGCTGCAGGATTTCTGGCGCCGCTGGCATATCAGCCTGTCGAGCTGGCTGCGCGACTATCTCTACATTCCGCTGGGCGGCAGCCGGAAGGGACGGCTGCGCACCTATCTGAACCTGTTCCTCACCATGGTGCTGGGCGGGCTGTGGCACGGCGCGAACTGGACGTTCGTGCTCTGGGGCACCCTGCAAGGCGGCTGGCTCGCCATCGAACGCGCGCTCGGCCGGCTGGCGCGGGGCCGCGTGGCGATGCCGCGCTGGCTCGGCATTCTCATCACCTTTCATATCGTGGTGCTCGGCTGGATCTTCTTCCGGGCGCCGGGGCTAGACGAGGCGCTGACCTATCTGCGCGGGCTGGGCGCGGGGGATTGGCGCAACACGCTCGTCACGCCGCTTTCGCTGGCTTTGGTGGCACTGGGCCTCGCGATGCACGCGCTGCCGCAGCGGGGATTGCAGCAACTGGCCGAGCGGTTGCGCGGGTGGCCGGCGCCACTGGTGGGGGTGATGCTCGCGCTGGGCCTGCTGCTGGTCGGAGCAATGCAGCCGGAAGGCGTCGCCCCCTTCATCTATTACCAGTTCTGAGGAGAGTTCCGTGACGGTCGGCGCAGAACGGGGCGAAATCGCCGAGGTGGGATCGCCCATGGAAGTTCCACCTGCGCCGGTCGATCATCGCCATCCCTGGCGGTGGACGACGCTGAGCCTCGCGCTGGCGACGCTGCTGCTCGCGCTGGGCGACGGCCCGGCGATGGCCGAATGGGTCGACGATCTTCCCCCCGGCCCGGCCGTCTCCCTATTGCAGCCGCCGGTATCGGCCTGGGCCGGGTTCACCGGCCGCTGGGGGCTCGACATGCCGGCAAAGTGGCTGCGCAGCCAGTGGATGGCAGCGCGCAGGGCCCGGTTCGGGAACGAACAGCCCGGCGAGGCGGGGGCGTCGGACGCCCCCTGACCCAGGATCAGCGATAGAAGACGTGTCCGCCCACCCGAGCGACGCGGGTGCGGTTGGGCATGTCGGAACCGACCGTATGGAAGAACAGCGCGCCGGGCACGACTTCTTCGCCTTCGCCCTTCAGCGTGGCGGTCGCGACCGCGACGGCGCCCTGCCAGCGATCGTCGCTGCGTTCGGGATGGTAGGAATCGACATCGAAGAACTGGCCCGGCTGCTTCACCACGGCGCAGGCGCTGCGGGCAAAACGACCGTCTTCCATGCGGGTGCGGATCACCTGGGCAACGGCCATCTGCCCCTTGAGCGACTGGTTGCCGGCTTCATGAATGATGACCTTGGCGACGCAGGCGACGTCCCTGGGGTCCGGGCGATTGCGGTCAAGGGCAGACTCCGCCGCCGGCGCTGACACAGCAGGTTGCGCCTCGACCGGTACATCCTGTCTGGGCGGAGCCACCGCAACCTTCAGGGGGCTCGCAGCCGATACTTTCATGCTCGTCGTTCCGCCGAGCGCAATCGGCAACAGACAAAGAACCACCGGGAGACGTTTGATCATTCCTGCTTATCTTCTGTGCGCGGGGGCGCCCTGCGCATAGAAGAAATGCAAGCAGGTAGAGACACGCCGGGTGACCCCCACGTCTCGCCTCCACGCACGACCGCGCCGCCAAGCGGCTCCGGACGACTTCGTGGCAGACTGAACGAGCGCGGGCCCGTAGCACCGATCGTTGCCCACGTCAAAAATGTCACCTGCAACGCTGCGGCGGAAGCGCGCAATCACAGCGAATCAGGCTGCCCCACAAATCGGCCCCACACACGGCAAGGAGGGACTATCGAGCTGGAATATGAAGGAAACTGGCTGGGGCGGGAGGATTCGAACCTCCGAATGACGGTACCAAAAATCGAAACCACACCATCCCAACAATCCGAAAGCCACAGATTTCTGCGGCTTTCGGCAGTATGCCATCTTGAATTTCGAGGGCCAAGAGAAATGGGATACAAATCGGGATACAACGGGCGGCGACACCCAATGGCCCAGTCGAATGGAACGCTCACCACCCAGGTGCCAGTCATCGGCGATATGTGACAACCGCCCACAAGAAAAATTGGCCACCTAGGATAGGCTGAAGGTTGCAATTGCTTACTCGATGGCACTTACCAGAGCGCTCTCGTGTCCAGGGTCACGTCATGCGCTTCATTCTCTTTCTGGTCGTCTTTCTCGCGATCGGCGCGCCCTGCTTCGCACAAGAGGTAAACTGGGCCTCCCGGGATTCAACGTGGACGGTTGAGCCGAGCCAACTGGCAAACTGGATGCCGCTGGTGCCAAACAAGATGGGCGTCCTCGTCATTAATATCACGCTGAATGGAAAACCCGGAAAGACGATCATCGACACAGGAACAAATTGGATAATTGTACCCTCATCGAGAATTGCTGTCGAAGGTAGCAAGGTAGAAGTTAATACTGGTAGCGGTAGCGTGTTAGGGGGCGTCGGGAAGGTTCAGGAGATGAACATTGGCGCGCTTGTTATAAAGAATGAGCGCGTTGCAGTCGCCGACCTGTCCCTGCCCAAGACGCGCATCGACAGTGGAATCGATGTGGTGCTTGGTTCCGCGGTTTTCGAGCGGCTTGCGATAGAGGTCGATCAAGGGGCCGAGCGAATCCGGCTTATTGATCCGCGCCATATACCGAAGTCGTTCGTGACCCAGCCTATCCAGTATGACCAGCGATCGGGCTCTGTAACCACCAAAATTATCCTGTGTGGGACGCGCTCATTTTCGGCGCAGCTCGACACAGGATATACTGGAACGCTGCTCGACACCGGGGCCGTTGATCTCACGCCGCCTTGCGGGCACGAGATCGGTTCTCAGAAAGTGGAGTCTGGATCCGGAGTTTCCGGTTTTGCTCAAATATCGGTGGGTTCCTTTGAAGTTTTTGGCCTGATTTTAAGAAACATCACCGTCTCCCATAACTCCAGCAAAAAGGATTCCATGCCATTGCTGGGGCTTGCAGCAATACCCTATCGCCACTTCATTCTCGATATTCCAGATCACTGCATTTACGGGTTCCCGTCAGGGTGAAGGGTTGAGGCGCTGTGCCGCAACTCAACGGCGACCATCGTCCGATGGGGGCCGCCCTGTCCGGCGACCATCGCAGCGCTCTACCCGGACGATCCGGAATGCGCCGAGCTGGCGAGAATCGAATGGGCGTTGGCGGCGGCGTTCACAATGCCCGACGTCGCCCCCCTCTGCGTGGAAGCTCTCAGCGCGGTGGAATGGGAAACCGCGTGCTTTGCCTTCGCGCCCAACCTGACGCTGCTGCCCGTCGTCACCAACGCCGCCGCCTTGTGGCAGTCCCTCGCTGCGGAAACCGCGCCACCTGCCCCCCAGCGACTGCCGGCGCCGGGTGCCGTTCTTCTCTGGCGCGACGGCTTCACCCCCAGCTTCCGGACGATCGAGCAAGCGGAGGCCAAGGCGATCCTCCAGTTGGAGGCGGGCATGCCCTTCGGTGCGCTATGCGCGGTGCTGGCAACCGAACACGGCGAAGCGGCGAGCGCCGCCATCGTCGGCACCTGGCTGGGCTGGGCAACTGGTTTCGCGACGGCCTCATCGCTGCGATCCTCTGATCGCCAGCAACAGCGGGCGCGTCATCTGTACCTGCGCACCATCCAAAACGGAACCGCACACGATGTTGCTTGCTGCCCTGCCTGCTGCCGCGCCGGTGCCCGCTGCGCCCGTACCGCCCTCCACCATGGCGACGACCGGCTTCGACAAAACTTCCCCCGACGACCTCCCGTTCACCGACTTTGCAGCCAGGCCGATCTTTTTAGCCAATCGACGGCCCAACTACCGGAAGCACTCGCGCCACAGCGAAACTAAAAAGATGCTTTGCACCATCCCTCAATTCCCGCGCGCAGCCTCCTGTTCGATCACCGCGCGAAAGGCGTGGGCGGTCGGGGAGAGGTCGGTGCGGTGGATCATCCACAACCTGCTGGTCACCGGAGCCTCCAGCCGGCGATAGACCAGCGTGTCCAGATGCAGCCGCTCGAGCGAGCGCGCCAGGATAGTCGCGCCGAACCCCGCCGACACCAGGCCCAGCAGAGTCGCAAAGCTGGTCGCTTGGTGGGCGATGCGCGGCTGGAAGCCCGCCTGGTCGCAGAGCGCGAAGAAATGCTCGTTGAAACCTGCACCCATCGCGGGCGCGTACAGCACGAGCGGCACATCCGCGAGATCGGCGATGGCAGGCGCTCGGGCGCGCGTCGCCAGCGGATGGTCGGCCCGGAGCGCCAGCAGCATGTCTTCGTTGATCAGGCAGCGAGAGACCATGCCGGCAGGGAGGCACGGCATCGTCGACCCGCGAATCAGCCCGATATCGAGCTCACCATCCTCCACTCGCGCGATCTGCTCGTCGCGCCCCTGCTCCTGCAGCAGCAGTTCGACTTCGGGATAGGTCTCGCGAAAGCGATAGAGCGCGCTGGCGACGACCTGCACGAACGGCCCCGAGGGCGTGAAGCCCAGCGCCAGATGGCCGATCTGGCCGCGTTGTGCCCGGCGTGCGGTGAGCGCGGCATGCTCGGCCTGCGCCAGCGTCTGGCGTGCCTCGGGCGCGAACAGCATCCCCGCCTCGGTCAATCGGACGCGACGGCTGGTACGATCGAACAGCCGCACCCCCAGTTCGTCTTCCAGCGCACGGATCTGTTGGCTGAGCGGTGGCTGGGAAATCCCGAGCCGCCGCGCCGCCCTGCCAAAATGCATTTCCTCGGCGACACAGAGGAAATAGCGCAGGTGCCGCAGGTCCATCCGATCGATTGCTCCTGACTATCAATCGAACCGTATTATATATTAGACGCGAAACGACCAAGGGGCCATCTGCATCCCCGCGAGGATATGTGCCCCGAGCGAGCTCCGCGCTCCGCTCGTCCAGATGGCAACGGCCGCGCCCAGGAGAGAGATACACAATAATGCGCGTCCGCGCGCCGGTACGAGGTCGTGAATGATCGGAATTGTCAGGGTTGCGCTCCACAGGCCGCTGACCTTCATCGTAATGGCCATCCTGATCGCCATCGTCGGCGTGCTGTCGGCGGTACGCACCCCCGTCGACATCTTCCCCAACATCCGCATTCCGGTCATCGCCGTTGCGTGGAGCTATTCGGGCCTGCCGCCCAAGGACATGGCAGACCGGGTCATCACGCCCTATGAGCGCGTGCTGACCACCACCGTCAATGACATCGACCATATCGAAAGCCAGTCGCTGCAGGGCATTGGCGTGGTGAAGATCTACTTCCAGCCGGGCGCCGACATCCGTACCGCCACCGCACAGGTGACGTCGGTGTCGCAGACCATCCTGCGCCAGTTGCCGCCAGGCACCACGCCGCCACTGATCCTGAACTATTCGGCCTCGACCGTGCCGATTCTGCAGCTGGCGCTGTCGGGCAAGGGGCTTTCCGAACAGCAACTGTTCGACATGGGCCAGAACCAGATCCGCCCCCAGCTCGTCACCGTCCCCGGCCTCGCCATGCCCTATCCGTCGGGCGGCAAGCAGCGCCAGGTACAGATCGACCTGAACCCGCAGGCGCTGCAATCGAAGGGCCTTTCGGCGCAGGACATCGGCAACGCCATCGCCGCGCAGAACCAGATCAATCCCGCCGGCTTCGTGAAGATCGGGCCGACCCAGTATAATGTCCAGCTCAACAACGCGCCCGACACCATCGCCGCGCTGAACGACCTGCCGGTTAAGGTCGTCAACGGCGCCACCATCTATATGCGCGACGTGGCGCACGTCCGCGACGGCAGCGGCCCGCAGCAGAATGTCGTGCACGTCGAAGGCAGCCGATCGGTGCTGCTCACCGTGCTGAAGAACGGCGCGACCTCGACTCTGGCGATCGTCAACGGCGTCAAGGAGAAGCTACCCGCAATCGCCGCGACGCTACCCGACACGCTGAAGATCCTGCCGGTGGGCGACCAATCGATGTTCGTGAAGGGCGCCGTGATCGGCGTGGTACAGGAAGGCGCGATCGCGGCAGCGCTGACCAGCCTGATGATCCTGCTCTTCCTGGGTTCGTGGCGCTCGACCGTTATCATCGCGCTGTCGATTCCGCTGGCGGTGCTGGCGGCAGTGGCCGCGCTTGCCCTGTTCGGTCAAACCCTGAACGTGATGACGCTGGGCGGCCTTGCCCTGGCAGTCGGCATTCTCGTCGACGATGCGACCGTCACCATCGAGAACATCAACTGGCACCTCGAACAGGGCAAGGGCGTTATTCAGGCAATCCTCGACGGCGCCGCCCAGATCGTGACGCCCGCCTTCGTATCGCTCCTGTGCATTTGCATCGTGTTCGTGCCGATGTTCTTCCTGCCCGGCGTAGCCGGCTTTCTGTTCGTGCCGATGGCGCTGTCGGTCGTGTTTGCGATGGTCGCGTCCTTCATCCTGTCGCGCACGCTGGTGCCGACCATGGCCATGTATCTGCTGAAGCCGCACGCGCCCGGCGAGGACGAGCATATGGCCGGCTCGCCCGGTTCGCGTAACCCGTTCGTGCGGTTCCAGCGCGGCTTCGAGGCACGGTTCGAACACATCCGGCTCGGCTATGCGGGGCTGCTCCAGCGGGCACTCGCCGCGCGCGGGCCGTTCCTCATCGGCTTCATGGCGGTGGTGCTGCTGTCCTTCGCGCTGGTGCCGATGCTCGGGCGCAACTTCTTCCCCAGCGTCGATTCGGGCCAGATCGCACTCCATGTGCGCGTGCCGGTCGGTTCACGGATCGAAGACACGTCGGCGCGCTTCCAGCGGATCACCCAGGCGGTGCGCGAACTGGCGCCTGCCGGGCAGATCGCGGCGGTGGCAGACAATATCGGCCTGCCGGTCAGCTCGATCAACACAGTCTATAACAACAGCGGCACCATCGGCCCGCAGGACGGCGACATCCTGATCACGCTGACCAAGGAGCATGCGCCGACCGACCAGATCATCGCGACGCTGCGCCGCGAACTGCCGCGCCGTTTCCCCGGCACAAGCTTTGCCTTCCTGCCAGCGGACATCACCAGCCAGATCCTGAACTTCGGAGCGCCGGCCCCGATCGACATCCAGATCGCGGGCAAGGATCCGGCGGCAACCCGCGCATATGCCCAGAAGCTGCTGGCGAAGATCGCCGTCGTTCCAGGCCTTGCCGATGCACGCATCCAGCAGCCCGAGCGCTCGCCCGAGCTGGAAGTGGACGTCAACCGCTCGCGCATCGGCCAATATGGTCTTACCGAGCGCGACGTGACGAACAGCCTGTCGAGTTCGCTGGCGGGCACATCCCAGTCGGCGCCGGTCTTCTTCGTCGATCCGAAATCGGGTGTCTCCTATCCGGTGGTTGCGCAGGCCCCCGAATATCTGGTGGGCTCGATGGATGATCTCGCTAATGTGCCCGTGTCGGGCTCGGGGCCGCCCCAGCCGCTGGGGGGCCTGGCCGATATTCGCCGCGCCAACGCGCTTCCCGTTGTGTCGCACTATAACATTCAGCCGGTGCTGGATATCTATGCGACTACCGAAGGCCGCGATCTGGGTGCGGTGACGGACGACGTCCAGCACGCGATCGCATCGCTGAATTCGGAACTGCCCAAGGGCGCGACGGTCACGATTCGCGGCCAATATGCAACGATGAACACGGCCTTTGCCGGGCTGGGCTTCGGCCTGCTGGGCGCGATCGTGCTGATCTATCTGCTGATCGTGGTCAATTTCCAGAGCTGGGTCGACCCGTTCGTCATCATTACGGCCCTGCCCGCCGCGCTCGCCGGCATTGTGTGGATGCTGTTCAGCACCGGCACGACCCTGTCGGTACCCGCGCTGACCGGGGCGATCATGTGCATGGGCGTCGCTACCGCCAATGCTATTCTGGTCGTCAGCTTCGCCCGCGAACAGCTTGCCGAACTGGGCGATTCGACCCAGGCGGCGCTCAGCGCCGGGCTGGTCCGCTTCCGCCCGGTACTGATGACCGCGCTGGCGATGATCATCGGCATGGCGCCGATGGCGCTGGGCCTCGGCGACGGCGGCGAGCAGAACGCGCCGCTGGGCCGGGCTGTCATCGGCGGCCTGATCTGCGCCACCATCGCAACCCTGTTTTTCGTCCCCACCGTCTTCGCGCTCGTGCACCGCAAGCGCGCAGCCGCATCCCCATCCATGGAATTGCAGCAAAGCCATGTCTGATCTTTCCGATATCAAGACCCTGTCTGCTCAGGCAGAGGCCGCCGCGCCCAGCCGTGCCACGATGAAGAAGCTGGGCATCGGCGTCGCCGCAGTCGCACTGGCGGTGGTGGCGATCGGCACCACGTCACGGATGCATGCCACAAAGGCGCTCAACAGCACGGCGGCCGAGGCGGCGATGCCGTCGGTCGCGGTGGTCCACCCGGCGCCGGTCAATGGCGGCGACGCGCTGGTGCTGCCGGGCACGGTCCAGGCGCTCAACAGCGCCGCAATCTATGCCCGCACCAACGGCTATGTACGCCAGTGGCTGGCGGATATCGGCGACCATGTCCGCGCCGGCCAGACGCTGGCCATTCTCGATGCGCCAGAAGTCGATCAGCAGCTTGCCCAGGCCCGCGCTGATTATCAGACCGCGCTCGCCAATCAGCGACTTGCCGACTCAACGGCCCGCCGCTGGTCGACGATGCTCCAGAAGGATGCCGTGTCGCGACAGGAAGCCGACGAGAAGTCGGGCGACCTCGCCGCCAAGTCGGCGCTCGCCAACGCCTCGCTCGCCAATGTCCGCAGGCTGCAGGCGCTGCGGGGCTTTACCGAACTCCATGCACCGTTCAGCGGCGTGGTCACCAGCCGGGCAGCACAGATCGGGCAGCTCGTCGTGGCGGGCAATGCGTCCTCCCAGCCGCTGTTCACGGTGTCGGACGTGCGCCGGATGCGGATCTATGTCCGTGTGCCGCAGGGTTTTTCCGCCCGGGTCTATCCGGGGATGCGTGCCAGCCTGTCGCTGCCGGAATATCCGCAGCGAACCTTCCCGGCGACGCTGGTGCGCAGTGCACAGGCAGTCGATGCGCAATCGGGCGCCGTGCTGGTCGAACTCCAGGCCGACAATCCCGACGGCGCACTGAAGCCGGGCGCCTTCACCCAGGTGTCCTTCGCGGTTGGCGGCGGATCGGGCGCCAAGGCATCGGGCGGGACATTGTCGCTGCCGGGCAGCGCAATCCTCTATGGCAACGACGGGCCGAGCGTCGCAACGGTCGACGCCAAGGGTGTGGTGATGCTGAAGCCGGTGACGATCGGCAGCGACCAGGGCAAGACCGTGTCGATCTCGCGCGGCGTTGGCGTCGGCGACGTCGTGATCGATTCGCCGCCCGATGCGATCCGCACCGGCGATCATGTCCGCATCCAGACGGTTGGCGGGAAGAGCGCACATGCGGGCTAAGCGGTTCCTCGCGGGGGGCTTCGCCGCCCTGCTCGCGGGATGTTCAATGGCACCCGCCTATCATCCCCCCGTCACACCGGCCCCGGCCGCGTTCAAGGAAGCGCCCCCGACCGGCTGGACGGCAGCCACGCCGCTCGACAGCCAGCCGCGCGGCGCCTGGTGGCAGGCCTATGGCGACCCGGTGCTCGACGAGCTGGAAGCGCGCGCCGAACGCGCCAGCCCCACGCTGGCGGCTGCACTTGCCCGATACGACGCGGCGCAGGCCGAGGCGCGGATCGGGCAGGCAGACCTGTTCCCCCAGCTCTCGCTGGCCGGACAGGACGGCCGCCAGCGCGTCTCCGCCGGGCGCCCGCTAAGCCAGGGCAGCCCGGTCACCTATGACAATGCCATGGTCGGCGGCACGCTGTCCTACGAAGTCGATCTTTGGGGACGGGTTCGCGACAGCGTCAAGGCGGCGCGCGCCGATGCTGCTGCAAGCGCCGGCGACCTCGCCTCGGCGCGGCTGAGCCTGCAGGCCAGCGTGGCCGATGCCTATGCACGGCTGCGCGGGCTGGACGACGAGGCCGAACTGCTGCGCCGCTCGGTCGCCGCATTCGACCGCGCCTATCAACTGACCGTAACACGCCATGACGGCGGCATCGGTTCTGGCATGGACGTGAACCGCGCGCGCACCGTGCTGGCCAATGCCCGCGCAGAAATATCGGCGATCGCCAACCAGCGAGCTGCGACCGAGCACGAGCTGGCGGCACTGGTCGGCGCCTTGGCTTCAGACTTCGCGGTAGCGCCGCGCGTCGGACCGCTGCACGCCCCTGCCCTGCCCGTCGCGACACCGTCCGAACTGCTGCAGCGCCGTCCGGACATCGCCGCCGCCGAACGCAGGCTGCAGGCGGCCAATGCGCGGATCGGCGTGGCGCGGGCCGCGTTCTTCCCGTCGCTGTCGCTGGGCCTGTCGGGCGGCTGGCAAACCACGCATGGCGCGCTGCTCACCACGCCCAACAGCTTCTGGGGCCTGGGACCACTCGCCAGCCTCGTCACCCTGTTCGACGGCGGACGACGCCATGCCGGGCTGCGGCTGTCACGCGCGCAATATGACGCGCTCGCCGCCGACTATCGCACCACCGTGATCGGCGCCTTCCGTCAGGTCGAGGATGCCCTCGCCGCCAGCCGCAATCTCGCCGCGCAGGTGGTCGAGCAGCGGGATGCAGCGGATGCCGCCGCGCGCACCAGCGATCTGGCGCTGACACGCTATCACGACGGCGCGTCCGACTATCTGGAGGTCGTGACGGCCCAGACTGGCGCCCTTGACGCGGAACGTGCGCTGATTTCCGTGGAGACTGACCAGATGCGCGCCAGCATCGCCCTTGTCCGCGCCCTCGGCGGCCCGCCTACGAGCTGAAGACCGAGCTTCTTCCGAGCCACAAACGGCGCACGCCGCGCAGGTGACGGACACGAAAAAACAGGCGCCGGCATGGAAGTGCCGGCGCCTGTTTTTGTTTTTTATTTCCTCGATTGTACGAATCGAGCGAGAGCACCGGTTTTGCCAGCTCTTCGCCCACAAAAGCCTCCCTTTTGCTATCAGCGTGCAATAAAAGCAGATGTCTGAATTTTGCGGTACTCGGGTCAGGGCTCGTTGATTACAGCCGGAAGAAGACGGTTGCGGGGAGTGCGATGGCGGAGAAGAAAGCCGTAGGGCAGCGGTCGTAGCGGGTGGCGACGCGGC
>NZ_JBQUYT010000012.1:0-83453 GCF_056314225.1 Sphingomonas sp. DMC6 | reverse complement strand
ATGAATAACCCCTCTTGCGCGATCATCAATAACGATCCGCCACGTTCGAGCGATGCGATTTATGGGTTCACGACCTAGGAAGGCTAGGGAACGCGCGCGGTCGCCGGGCGGCGCCGCGCTGGACCCCGATTCCTTCAGCACCCTGCTGGGCTCGGTGCTCGAGAGCCCCAAGCTGCCCAACCAGTCGACCAAGCGCTTCCTTCAGGTGACGCCGCTCGTGCCGCAGGTGGCGGTATTCTCCGGCTCGGCGCGCCTTGCGGGAAATCCCTGGACACCTGGCGTCCTCGTGAAGCGGATGGTGTGGCTGGGGTCGTGTGACAAAGCGGCGGCGCAGGCAACCTGGAATGCCTTGTTCGAGGCGCTCGCGATCGGCGAGGACGACGATGTTTTCGCTCGCTTCCTCCAGGCCGAGGCCGAGGCCTGGATGCCCGAGCCCAGATGGGAGCAGGTTCCTGCACGCGACGAGCCCGTGATGGATCTGGACGATGCGCGCGCGATCGCCTTCCCCGCGCAGCAATTCGTGCATGACGTGAATGCGATCGTCTCCGCGAAATCCATGATGACACGCCGCCAGTGGACGAGCCTCCTCGAGGCAATCTTGAGGCTCGGCGTGGTTTCCCATGTCGCGTGGCTGTGCGAGGTCCACTCTCGGGTGTGGGAGGCGGTGTCAGCGGCGCTCGATGGCAACGGGCCGCTGGATGCCAGCGCTGCGCGCACAGCGATGTTCCCCGACAAGCTTGCTTGCCTTCCCTACGGGAACAAGGCGCTTCCCTCGATCCGCGACAGCGTATCCCGGTTCCTCGTCGCCCGCCTGGGTATGAACACCACGCTATGGTCCCTGGAAGCCATTGGCGTCGCGCCATCCGATGGCTTGTCCTCGGCGGCTGGCCTTGCCTCGCTTTGCGACCAGATTCGCCAGAACCGGGCACGCCTGCACGCGGCCGGCGTGCGCGACGTCATCATGGAGCTGGAGGATCGCGAAACCAGGGCGCTGACCTGCCGCAAGGGCATCGGGTCGAACATCAACGAGTTCGTCCGGCACGTCCTTGGCCAGCGCCAGACGGCAAACCCCACGCTTCGCGGCTACGACCAGGGTTACATCCTCCGCAAAGCCGGGCCGAGTGCCAACAGCCCGTGGGTGGTCTCGCTTGGGCCGGTAGCGGTCCTCGCGCTCGTGCACTGCGCCCTCTCGGGCGTTGGTGGGCCACGCTCCGTCCACAGGCTTGCACAGCACCTTGCCCAGTATGGTGTCAGCATGGCGCACAGGGACATTCCCCAGAACGACCTAGGGAGCCAGCTACGCATGCTTGGCCTTGTCCTCGACAGCCCTGACGCGGAGAGCGGCATGTTGCTCGTGCCCCCGTTCCGGCTGGCCCCGGCCGCCACGGGTGCTGCACGATGACTCCTCTCGCGCAAGTGCTCGCGGACTATGTGTCGGCGCACGTTGGCACGCCTGCCGCCGCCGACGCGGCAGCTGGTAGCACCGAGGTCCGACTTGTGTTCCACGGACCGCCGCTCGGAATCCTGTCCGAGGTGTTCGAGCACCTCGCTCGGGAAGCTGGCGAGGCTGGTGGATTGCGGCCTCCATTCTTACTCCAGGTCCCGCGGGGCGAGCTTCCCGGAGAGAATCCCGGGATAGGCGAATCGGGATGGTGCGACGAGACGCACCTGCTCGACCTGCGCAACTCGCCACAACTGCCGAGCTTCGTGGCGCTGGTGCCCCCGGGCGAGCATAGCATCCTTTCGGTAACCTCCACGACAGACAAGTTCGGCGTCGCGGAGACGAACAACGGCGGCAACGCGACCTTCGAGAACTGGTGGGATGACGCGTTCGTCCAGCGCCTGGTCGCCGATGGCCTGGGTCGCGCCGGGCTGCCGGAAGCGTCCGTCGAGGACGGACGGCAACTGGTCGAAGCGGCCGCCCGTGCTGCGGACGAGGTGGATCCGGACAAATCGTCCCGGCGAGGTGCATGGGCCGTGCTCGCCAGGCTTTTCTCGGTGGGCCCGGCGCTTGGCGTGGGGGCCTGCTTTGGCATCAGCCTTGCGTGCGGCGTGCCCCCCCGGCGCGATGGCTCGCTATCTGCCCGCGAACAGCTCGGCACGCTGAACAAAGTGGCCGACGCCCTTTCCGATGGATTCCGCAACGGCATCGACCGCCTTGCGGACGGTGCGACAGACGAGGACCGTCAGGCCCTCGAGCAATTCCATGCCCATGTCAGGTCCACCTGTCAGCTCCAGACTGCCTTCGACCGGGCAACCGCGGCCTACTACGGGCCGGCGCAGGGGGTGTCGTTAGACCCGCCGCCTGCGTGGTGGGGCCACCTCGACGTCGAGAGATGGGCGGAGCTTCTCGCCGAGGAACCCGCGGTCTCCGGCGACATCGTCATGGAGTGCACGAACGCTATCGCCGCCCTTGGCAAGGCGATGCCCGCGATCGTCATGGACGTCGTCGAGCTGCGCTTCTCCACTAAGGGTGGCGAGCCAGCCGGCGCCCGAATATCGGTCCAGCGCTCCCCGGCCGGTGGGGCAAGGGAGGTAGGGGAGATCGACGCGGACACGGACGAGGTCCTTCAGGACCTGTCCCCGCCGCAGCACAAGAACCCCGTCAGCTACAAGGCGACCGCACCGAACTTCAAGCCCGGCTCGATGAAGGTGGTGTCGCTCGCGAGCTGGCAGCCCGGCATCCTCGTCGCGTGCCGGCTGACCCGCAGGTTCACGCCGCCTCGCAAGCCGTCCCGCTCCACGGGTCGCGGAGGCGTGGACTGGGACACCAGCCTTACCTTGCCTGGCCCTGGCCGCTATGAGCTGCTGGTGTTCGTCTCGCCTGGCATCGAGCTGGGGGCCTCCGCGACGTCGGTGGCCGACCTAGGCGATGGGCGGGCCGAGGCGGCCTCGACGCTTAGCGTCCGGCCACTGCGCGACGCGACGTTCCAGCTAGAGGTCGAGGTCGACGGCAACCTACAAGTCGACTTCAAGCTCGCACGTCTGCAGCGCGACGGTTCGGTCTCGCACGAGATATGCCGGGCCTACCTCTCCTGCGAGGATGCGCCAGAGGTTGGCTGCCGAAGCGAATTCGAGCGCTTGATCAGGGTGAACCGAAAGCAGCTTGAGTCCTTCGACGCCAAGGCTGTCATTCAGGTCAATCGCGCCGTCCGGTCCACGATGCTTCAGGATTGGCTCCTCGCGCCTGACGCCGCCCGGCAGTCCTACCAGCCAATCGTGCTGGCCGAGGACTACGGCAACCACTGGGCTCCGCCGCAATGGGGCGAGCGTGGCGGGCCGCTGGTGTCAGCCGGTTCGTTCATTTGCGATCCCCGGCCCACGCCCGACGAGTTCGATCCGCCGCAAACATTCTTGGACGCGCGCGAGGAGATCGCGCGCCACGTTCGCGGGGACGGCGACCAGTCCGGGGTGTTCGAAACCGCTCGCCTCGGCGAGCTGGCCGTGCGCGACGCGGAGTTCAGGGCGACGGTCGAGCGTTATGTCGATGCGTACCAATCCTGGCTTGCCACGGCGCCCGACGTGGCCTGCTGGTGCGATGTCATTGCGGTTTGCTCGCTCGACAGCAGCGGGCGCAGCCTTTCCCGCATACCCGATGCGATCCTATTGTCGCCGTTCCATCCACTTCGGCTGGGGTGGCACGTGGTCGCGCAAGGTGTGCTCTCGGAGGCGGACGAGCAAGGCAAGCCTTGCCCAGCTGCCAGCGTGCTCGACCCGGATTGCGTGCCCGACATCATGTGCATGTCGATCCGGTCGCCATCCGGTGCCGACAAGGTCGACTACCTAGCGGTCGAGAACGGCACCGACTACTGGTCGGTCCTCTGGAACGCGTCGAGCCTCGGCAGTCTCCCGCGCCGCTCGATGCAGGCCCCCTTCGGCGATGAGTTCGGAATCAGCGTGGGCGGTATCTCGGTTGGCTTCAGCGCGGCCCAGGTGGTCAGGGCGCTCGATGACGTGTCGGAGTTGCTCGCGGCAAAGCCCGTTGTGTCGATTGCTGTCTCCAGCGCCGGGGGCGCCACCGATGCCTGCAACGAGGGCCTGATCGAATGGTGCACGTCCCGGTTCCAGGACGACGCAAGGCGCCCGCGCTCCCGCTCGACCGGGCAGCGCTTCGTTGAGATCTTCGACGACAGGACGGATGAAGCGCGTCCTGACGACGCGAAGATCGCCAATCTCTCGGAGGACACGCGGAACGCGGTCCGCTGGTTTGCGGGTCAACCCCCGCGCAGCATCCCCGACCTCGGCATCATCGCGCAGCTCGACATGACCGAGCCCGGCGCGGCAGAGGTGGAGCAGCGCACGCCGCTTGGCTTCGGCGCACTGTCGCGACATCGCATCCGCCGCCAGCTGCCGCGCGTCTTCCTCCATGAATCCCGGCGATCCACGCCGCCCGCCCAGAGCGGCGAGGTGCTGGCGGACAAGGTGGGGAGCCTCGCCGCGGCGGTCGAGAACCTCTCGCCGGCACCCGTCGGGTTGCAGTTTGCGCCCAACGTGCACGAAGTGAAGCACATGCTCCAAGAGCGGCGCACGGACTTCGTCGCGGTGTCTTCGTCGGCGATTGACCCAGCATGTTTCCTGGGGGGCTGGCTGGAAGGCGCCTATCTCTGGGACTACGAACTGCCCTCCTATTCGCACCGCTCGGGCGACACGAACGGATACTACCTACTGTCGCAGGTCAGTGATGCGGACCGGGAAGCCTTGGCCAAGGCCCTTGCGCGCCTCCCAGGATGCGAGGGAATAGCACCGGACAAGGTCAGCGATGTCCTACTTGAGGTGGCGCGCCGCGGCATCCCGACCATCAAGGGGCTTGCCGGGGACGATGCAGGGGCAACGGGCGACCTTGGCGTCCTCGTCGGCGTGCGGCTCCTCCAGGATCGCTTCCGCGCCGAGGGCGGCTTTGCCGGTGGTGTCCTGCCCGTCTTGAAGGGAAGCGCAGATGCACCGTCTATCGCTATCGTTGTGCCAGTTGATCCGTTCCGCGGTTACCTTGGCGACCTTTGCAGGACGCTCGGCAAGGACCGCAAGGACCTGGCGTTGCTTCGCCCGGACCTTGTCGTGGTGGGCGTCGAGTTCGCGGGCGGTGAGCCGCAGATCAAGCTGACACCCGTGGAGGTCAAGTGCCGACCAACTGCAACCTACGGTGCCGGCGACGCCATCGAGGCGCTCGATCAGGCCAAGGCACTGTCCTCGCTGCTTGGTGCGATGACGCCACACGACGGGCAGCCCCGTCTCTGGGCGCTGGCCTTCCAGCATCTCGTGCTGTCGATCATCGGGTTCGGCATGCGGGTCTACAGCCAGCAGAACGACGTGCGTGGCAATTCCGGCCAGTGGGCCAGATTGCATGAATCGATCGCCAGAGCGGTGCTCGACGGGATCGACTGCATAGAGGTCGATCCACGGGGACGGTTGATCGTCGTCGACGGATCGCATTCGAGTACCTCCCGTGACCATGATGGCGACGGGTTCGACGAGACGATCGTCGTCGGAAGCGAGGATGCGGGCAAGATCGTCGCGGGCGACCCAACAGCGTTCTACGCGATGGTCCATGCCCGGCTGGGCGACTGGGACCTCATGCCGTCGAAAGCAAGCGAGCATGTCCCCGCAGCGGCGTCACCGGCGCCGATCGAGGCGACCGATAGCGAGGCGCCAGCCGAGGTCGAGACGATCGAGACTAGCCCGGCCGCCGATATCACGACGGCGGCCACGGATACCCCGCCGGCCGCCACACCCGAGCTGCTCGCTGGCGGGCTCGGCGATGGGGACAGCAATCCGCCGGCTGTCCTGGGCGCGGGCGTCGTGCTGCAGGTTGGCCGCACTGTCGACGGGTTCAAGCCGCGGGACCTGTCGCTGAATATTTCCGACACCCGGCTGAA
Source organism: Sphingomonas sp. DMC6 (assembly GCF_056314225.1). Taxonomy (NCBI): domain Bacteria; kingdom Pseudomonadati; phylum Pseudomonadota; class Alphaproteobacteria; order Sphingomonadales; family Sphingomonadaceae; genus Sphingomonas; species Sphingomonas sp. DMC6. The sequence continues at coordinate 77,580 of NZ_JBQUYT010000012.1, read as the reverse complement.
CCAGCTGAACATGGGCGTCGTGGGCGACCTCGGCACGGGCAAGACACAGCTGCTGAAGTCGCTCATCTGCCAGATCGCCAGCTCGGGCGACGAGAACCGGGGCATCAGGCCGCGCTTCCTGATCTTCGACTACAAGCGCGACTATAGCAGCGAGGACTTCGTCGCCGCCACCGGCGCCCGCGTCGTCCGGCCCCACCGGCTGCCGCTCAACCTGTTCGACACGAGGACCATCGGGGATGTTCCCACCCCGTGGCTGGACCGGTTTCGCTTCTTCGCCGACGTGCTCGGCAAGATCTATCCCGGGATCGGCCCGGTGCAGCGGGACAAGCTGAAGCGGGCGGTCCGCGAAGCCTACGAGACGGCCCCGGCAGGCATGCCTCCAACCTTGCGCGACGTCCACGAGGCCTACGCCACCATCCTCGACGGGAAGTCCGACTCGCCGATGGCCATCATCGACGACCTGATGGACATGGAGATCTTCGAGCCCGACCAGTCGCGGACAGTCCCGTTCGACCAATTCCTTGACGGCGTGGTGGTCATCGCGCTGGATGCGCTTGGGCAGGACGACCACAGCAAGAACATGCTCGTCGCCGTCATGTTGAACATGTTCTACGAGAACATGCTACGCACGCCTAAACGACCGTTCCTGGGCAGTGACCCGCAGCTGCGTGCGATCGATTCCTATCTTCTGGTCGACGAAGCCGACAACATCATGCGGTACGAGTTCGACGTCCTGCGCAAACTGCTGCTGCAGGGTCGAGAATTCGGGGCCGGCGTGATCTTGGCGTCGCAGTACCTCCGCCATTTCAAGGCGGGCGCCACGGACTATCGCGAACCACTGCTAACCTGGTTCGTCCATAAGGTGCCAAACGTAACGGCTTCCGAATTGTCTGCGCTTGGCCTGGCAGCGAGTGCCGGCGAAGTAGCGGAGCGGGTCAAGATGCTTGGCAATCACCAGTGCCTCTACAAATCGTTTGATGTCGGCGGTGAAATCATCCGCGGATACCCTTTTTTCGAGCTTGTCCGGGACCGTAGAGAGGGAGGCAGCTAGCGGCCGCATGGCCGATTTCCTCTCACCCAAGGAACGATCGGAGCGCATGTCGCGCATCCGGTCCAAGGATACGTCTCCCGAGCTGGCGCTTCGCAAGGCACTTCACGCCTTGGGCCTTCGGTTTCGCGTGCATGACAAGCGCCTGCCCGGGAAGCCGGACATCGTCCTGCCAAGGTTCAAGACAGTTGTCCTGGTGCAGGGTTGCTTTTGGCATCGGCACGGGGGGTGCAAGGTGGCGACGACGCCAAAGAGCAACACGTCATTCTGGCAGGAGAAATTTGAGCGGAACGTCGAGCGCGACCGACGCAACGCGGCCGCGCTCGATGCTCTTGGCTGGAAGGTGCTCATTGCATGGGAATGCGAGCTTGCATCGCAGCGGAAGGCTGAGGCCGCAGCCCGCCGCATCGCGAGCGAGATTGGGCACCCGTCAGCAACTTTCATTGGTTTCTAGGTCTAGGCAGGGAAAGCAATCGTAGTAGGCAGAAATGGAACAAATGGGGAAAATTCAATTGCCTTCGATGCACGCCGGTGCCAGGGGGGGGTGTTGGGGTGGGAGACTTTCAGGCATGCAAATTCGATCGGAGCCCCGCTGGTGAAGCGCCTGCTCGCCTCCCTCCTGGGTTCCCGGCAAGCGCCATCGAGCGAGGTCGCGGAAAGAGTTGCCCCAACGGGACGCGTCGGGCGCGTCAGGGTCGGGATAATCACGATCATCGAGGAGGAATTCGAGGCCGCGAAGTCGGTCTTCGAGTTGCGCCACAATGTCGCGGGGACGCCTTATTTCGTGGACGGCGACAGGGGCACGAGGGAGTGGGACCTGGCGCTGATCCAGGCGTCGGACCGCTCCAACGTGCCCGTGTCCGCCGATGCCACCGATTTCATGGAGGACCTGCGTCCCCAGGTGATGATTTTGTTGGGCGTCGCGGGCGGCCTTTGCGATGCTAACAACCAAGGCCGGGACGGAATTCGTACCGGCGACGTCGTGTTCGCCGACCAGGTCAACTACGTCGAGTTTCTCAAGATCGACAACAACGCTGCCAGGGTTCGCACCTACGCAATCGACCATCCGTCGGAGCCCCTACGCAAGAACGTCTGCGCGCCGATCTCAAAGACCTTTAACATCCGCGACGCGCTGGACGCGGACCACCAGCCCCCCGATGCCGGGGCTCCGTGCAAGATCCACGTGGGCGGGATCGTGTCTGCCGAGAAGGTACTGGGAGACGTCCACAGCCCGGTGCAGAAGCAGTTGCTCGAGCCCTTCGACAAGCCGCTTGCTGTTGACATGGAGTCCATCGGAATGGCCAGGGCGGTCTGCCACGGGCGGGGATCGTTCTGGTACCACCCTCGCTATGTGATCGTTCGGGGCATCTCAGACCTCGTGGCCGACGGGGAAAACAACGAGCAGCGCGCACAATGGAAGTCCTTCGCCGCGCACGCCGCCGCGCTGGTCGCAAGGCAGTTCGTCCAAACCCTCCCGCCCGATATTGGAGGGAATTGACATGCCGCAGCCCAAGCCAGAGGATTTTCGCGAACAGCTCGTCGCCTCGGCGCGCAGCCTCGTCGCCTCTTGGAAGGCGCACGAGCCCGCATTCTCGCTCCTCACCCGCTGGTCGCGGTCCTACGATGACATCTTCGCAGGCGAGCTTGGTACAACGCTTCGCGAGGACGAGGTGCTCGACCACTCGCTTTCCACGGGACGGGCAATCTTGTCTGGCCGAGGCGGCGATGGAAAGACTTGGTTGCTGCGACGGCTGTTCAGGCGCGCGATCGATACCGGCATCGTGCCGGTATTCATCGACCTGAAGCAGTGGACAGGCGCGGACTACGAGGGCTGGAAGGAATGGACCCAGGACAATGTCGGGGCCGGCGCAGACTTTCTCGTCCGCCGCTTCTCTGGGCTGGGGCTGGGCATCATCGACCTTGACCGCCTGCCGCCCAATATTCGCAAGATCATATTCGTTGACGGCCTGAACGAGATTACGGCCAAGGTTGGCCTTGAGGTGCTCACGGTGCTCGACGAGGTTGTGGCCTACTACATGAATACCTCGGTAATCGTCGTGGACAGACTTGTCCGTAGGGACCTGCCGAGCCCCACCCGGTGGTGGATCGGAACGCCCCTACCGCTAGCTGCCGACGAGATCCGCCGACACCTTCCCAAGGGTGCCGCAGTGGTCGAGAACGACCTGCGGTCATCGCCATTCTTCCTTGATGCAGCGTTGCGATCTGGGACCTCCGGCGAAGGTCGCGTGACGATGCTAGATACGATGATCCACGAGCACTTCGGGCTTGCCGATGCAGAGATCGGTACAGTCGCCGAAGCTTGTTTTGCCGCATACTCTGCTGCACGATCCCGGATGTTCGACGTCGCGGCGTTTGAGGAGAAGGTCGGCCAGCCCATCCTCGACAAGCTCGAGCAGTCCGGCGCGATCAGGATCGACGGCGCGAACGGGTTCTTCCAGCACCACATCGCGCATGACTTCCTTGCCGCAACGCATGTCGCGCGGCTCGATCCCGCCCTCTGGACGCCAGAGCTGTTCCGGGAATTGAGCTTCGATGCCAGCTCGTTCGACGCAGTCGAGTTGGCGTTCGAACAACTCGCGGAGGGGCGCGCGGACTTGTTCCTGCAGAAGCTCTATGACTGGAACCTCTATGCAGCCGGCTATGCCCTTGCGCAAAGGCGACAAAGTGACACCCCGGTGGGCGCAGAGATGCGGACCGTTATTCTCGCCATGCTCGGCGACAAGTGCTTCGACCCTGTCATTGCTACCCGCCAACGGGCTGCGGACGCCTTGCGTCTTATGCAGATCGAAGAGGCAGCCCCGTTTCGTCAGGCGGCGACCCTCGCCGAGCTTTGCGCTGTAGTCGATACCGTTGGCTCCAACATTCCATGGTTCAACGAATGGAAGGAAGTGTTTCGCATATCCGAGACACAGGCCATTGATCCCACAACGCTGGCAAAGATCATCGAGGACAACTCCATCCTTGGCTGGACCGTGGCAAACGTCGCCAAAAGGGTCGCCGACGGCGGCTGGATCTTGCGCCAGTTGGCCGAATGGCTTGTGACCTCCCCCAATGCGACGGTGAGGTGGAGGATCGCCCACGTGCTCGGGGCAATACCCCGGCAAGAAGCGCTTCATTGCCTTCGAGACCTGATCGACACCGATGCCGACGAGGACGTCCGCTATGGTGCGACAAGATCGCTGGTCGAGCTTGCCACCATCGCGAGTCCGGAGCTTAGGGTGGAAGCGAGCGCCGCGATCGCCGAGCGAGCGTCGGCGATCTCGAGGTCTGACCGGATTGCGCGTGAACTGAGGTCCAGCCTGCTCGTCGATCCCTCGGCCGCGCCGCCGGAATGGCTGTCCTTCGTGCAGGCTTGTGTGCAGGCGCTGTTCCTCGCAACCGAGCGCCTCGGGGACCGGGATTTATGGCGTGGGTGCCTGAACGAGGCGGAGAAGCTGTATGCCCCGGCACCGGTGGCGCAGGAGGGCGCGCTTCATGGCTGACTGGGATCAGAGGTTCATGGAGCTGGCCGGCTTCGTAGCCGGCTGGAGCAAGGATCGGAGCCGTCAGGTCGGCTGCGTGATCGTGGCCCCGGACAACAGCGTCCGGTCAATCGGGTTCAACGGGTTCCCGCGCGGTCTAAACGATGACCATGATCACCGGCATGAGCGGCCGGCCAAGTATTTCTGGACGGAGCATGCCGAGCGGAATGCTATCTATGCGGCTGCACGCAACGGGATTCCGCTCGCTGGCTGTCGCATGTACCTGCCTTGGTTTCCCTGCGTCGATTGTGCCCGGGCCATCGTCCAGGCAGGCATATCGGAACTTGTGAGCTTGGCTCCTGACTTCTCCGACTCGCAGTGGGGCGAGGGATTTCGCGTCTCGGTGGATCTCCTGGAGGAAGCGGGCGTCGCTGTTCGCTTCATTTCTACAACCTAGCGAAATCGCTGGAGCGCCTGCCGCGTTGGCTGCACAATTCGGTGGCAAGGGACCCGAACCATATCGTCCGTGCTCGTCCAGCCTTTTCCAGACGTTTTGTTTGTGCTAGCGTGTAAGCGTGTTCAGCAGGCCGCCTTGCGGCATCGTTTATAGCCGGGATGCTTGCCGCCTTTGACGAGGGCGTTGGTGGTGCAGGAAGTTTCGGGTTCTACGACCAGTCATACGAGCACTCGTATGACTGGTCGCATGGAGGTCGTGGGCCGTGTTTCGGGCCGGCGGCGATGGTCTGACGCGGAGAAGCTGGAGATTCTCGCCGAGGCGTTCCAGCCTGGCGTGCGGGTCTGCGATGTGATCGCCCGGCGCGAGGTGTCGAGCAGCCTGATCTATACGTGGCGCAAGCAGTTGCGGGCCGGCAAGCTGGCCGGGGCGGCAGCGTCGCTACCGGTGTTCGCCGAGGTTCGGCTCGCCGAGCCGGTCGTGCCGGCGTCACCGCCGGTGCCGTGTTCGCCGGGGCGCATCGATATCGCGTTGCCCGGCGGTATTCGGATCAGTGTCGACGGTGGGGTGGATGCGGATGCGCTGGCACGGGTCTTGTCGGTGCTGCGGTGAGCCCGGCGCCGTTGCCGACACGGGTATATCTGGCGTGCGGCGTGACCGACATGCGCAAGGGGTTCGACGGTCTGGCGGTGCTGGTGCAGCAGGTGCTGGCGAAAGACCCGCATTCGGGCGCGCTGTTCGCGTTCCGCGGCAAGCGCGGGCATCTGGTCAAGCTGCTGTGGTTCGATGGGCAAGGCCTGTGCCTGTTTTCGAAGCGGCTCGACCGGGGCCGCTTCGTCTGGCCGGTGACGGCAAGCGGAACGGTGGTGCTGACGCCGGCGCAATTGTCGATGCTGCTGGAGGGCATCGACTGGCGCCGCCCGGAGCGGACCTGCACGCCGACGCTGGCGGGCTGAAACCGGCGGTTTTGCGTCGCTTTTGCTCGCTTGGCGCCCCGCGATCTGCTAGGAAATCCGGGTGTCGGAAGCGCCCGTTTCCCCTGCTGATGCCGCCGCGCGGATCGCCGCGCTGGAGGCGTTGCTCGCCCGGGCCAATGCCGCGCTTGCCGCCCGCGATCTGCTCATCGACAGCTTGCGCGGGCAGATCGCCCGGCTGCGGCGGATGCAGTTCGGCGCCTCGTCCGAGAAGCTGGGCCGCGAGATCGAGCAGCTCGAACTGGCGCTGGAGGAGCTGGAATCCGAGCGCGACGCGGCGCCGCTAGAGGAGCGCCCGTCCGAGGCGGCGTCGCGGCCGGCACCGATCCGCAGCCTGCCGGCGCATCTGCCGCGCGAAGAGGTCGTCCACGAACCAGCCTCGGGCGCCTGCGCCTGCCCGGATTGCGGCGGCGCGCTGCGCCGGCTGGGCATGGATGCCCATGAGATGCTCGACGTGGTGCCGGTGCGCTGGCGGGTGGTGCGCAACGTCCGCCCCAAATATAGCTGCCGGGTCTGCGAGAAGATCGTCCAGGCGCCCGCGCCGGCCAGCGCCGTCGCGCGCGGCAAGGCCAGCTTCGCCACCCTGGCGCATGTCGTGGTGTCGAAGTTCGAGCACCACCTGCCGCTGTACCGCCAGGCAGAGATGATGGCGGCGCAGGGGCTCGACATCGACCGCTCGACGCTGGCCGGCTGGGCCGGACAGGCCGCAGCGTTGCTCGATCCGGTCGTCGCTCGCATCCGCGACGAAGTCCTGCACGCCGACAAGATCCACGCCGACGACACCCCGGTGCCGGTGCTCGATCCCGGCCGCGGCAAGACCGCAACCGGGCGGCTATGGGTGTACGCGGCCGACGACCAGGCCTCGGGCAGCACCGCGCCGCGCGCGATCTGGTATCGCTTCACGCCGGACCGCACCGCCGCGCACCCGCTGGCGCATCTTGCCGGCTTTCGCGGATTCCTCCAGGCCGATGCCTATGCCGGCTATGACGGGCTGTATCGGGGCGGCGCCACCGAGGTGGCCTGTTGGGCCCATTTCCGGCGCAAGATCTTTGACCTGCATGAGCGCACCGCCACGCCGCTGACCACCGACATTCTGGAGCGGATCGGCGCGCTCTACGCCGTCGAGGCCGAGGTGCGCGGCCAGCCGCCGGATATCCGGCACTGGGCACGGCAGGAACGCAGCAAGCCGCTGGTCGGCGCCTTGCGCGACGTGCTCGATGTCGCACTGCGCCGCCTGTCGCCCAAATCCGACATGGCAAAGGCCATCGCCTATGGCACCAAGCGCTGGCCGGCGCTGTCCCGCTTCCTCGACGACGGCCGGCTGGAGATCGACAACAACATCGCCGAACGCGCGCTGCGGGGCGTCGCCATCGGCCGCCGTAACTGGCTGTTCGCCGGCTCGCGCGTGGGCGGCGAGCGTGCCGCCGCCATCTACACTGTCATCCAGACCTGCAAGGTCAACGGTGTCGACCCGCAGGCCTATATCGCAGACGTCATCGCGAAGATCGCCAGTGACTGGCCGGCCAGCCGCTGGGACGAACTCCTGCCGTGGAACTGGGCAGGCGAACCTGCCAGAATGGCGGCATGAGCGCCGAAACCATCGCCCGCCTCCATATCGTCCTGAACGACATCGAACCCACCATCTGGCGCCGGGTCGACGTGCCGGTCACTGCCAGCCTGAAGATGCTCCATGACATCATCCAGGCCGCCATGGGCTGGGAGAGTTACCACCTGTGGCATTTCGAGGCCGGAGACCGACGTTACGGTGTGCCCGACCCGTCATGGCCGGACCACGGCATGGCTGCGGCGCGGAACGTCAAGCTCGCGGCGCTCCTCGACCGCGGGGTGCGGGAACTCCTCTACACCTACGACATGGGCGATGACTGGCGGCACACCATCACCATCGAGAGCATCGGCCCCGGTGAACCAGACCAGCAATATCCGAGCTTTGTCGATGGCGAGCGACGTTGCCCGCCCGAGGATGTCGGGGGGCTGCCCGGCTTCGAGATGTTCCTCGATGCCATGGTCGACCCCACCCACGAGGAGCACCACCGCCTAAGGGAATGGTATGGCGGCCCATACAATCCCGACGACATCGACGAACGCTTCACCAGACGCGCTCTCGCTGCCATCGCCAACCGCCGCCATGCCGGGAAGATCGCCTACCTAAAGAGCCGAGCACAATAGCAAGGCGGCCTACCGGCCACGCTTACGCTAGCGTTGCTCTTGGTGACTTCGTAAGTCCATGAATTTACTGAAAAATCAACCGCTTAGGCGGCGCCCCAGAAAGCTCTTCTGGGACTAAATTTCTAACAAATTCGACATAGTTAATCCCGGAAAATTCACCCATTTGGTGCGCCAGTTTTGGCCGTTTAGAGGCGCGTGCGCGGGTTGCCAGTGACGCGCGTAAATTACATCGAATCTGCATCGGAATGCACCAGGCTGTAGCTGTCGATATTCTTAGCATTGGAGGACCCTAGGGACCGACCCCGCGCAGGCTGAACTGGCGGGCGGAGGCCCAAATGACTCCTACCAAACTGCTCATTGGACAAATCCTGATCGTGCTCGTCATCGTATTGGCGGGGGTCTGGTTCGCGACGCAGTGGGCCGCGGCGGAACTGGCGTATCAGCCCGAACTGGGCCGGCCCTGGTTCTTCGCCTTCGGGCGTCCTTTCTATCGACCCTGGGCGTTGTTCGGCTGGTGGTTCTCGTTCGAGGCCTATGCCCCGACAATCTTCGAAGAAGCGGGCGCCATTGCGGCTACGAGTGGTCTGGTCGGGTGCGGGGCAGCAATCTGCGGGTCCCTCTGGCGTGCCCGTCAGCGGCGCCATGTCACGACCTACGGCTCCGCCCGCTGGGCAAGTGTTCAGGATGTTCGCGCCGCCGGGCTTGTCACGGAGGCCGGTGTGTTCCTCGGCCGCGTGGGCCGGCAGTACCTACGCCATGACGGTCCCGAGCATGTCATGGCGTTCGCGCCGACCCGGAGCGGCAAGGGCGTGGGCCTCGTCATTCCTTCGCTGCTCGGTTGGACCGGGTCCGCAGTCGTCCACGACATCAAGGGAGAGAACTGGCAGCTGACCGCCGGCTGGCGCCAGCGTTTCTCGCATTGCCTGCTGTTCAATCCGACGGACGCGCGATCGGCGCGGTACAATCCGCTGCTCGAGGTCCGTCGCGGCAAGGATGAGGTCCGCGACGTCCAGAACATCGCCGACATCCTGGTCGATCCCGAAGGAGCGCTGGAGCGCCGGAATCATTGGGAGAAGACCAGCCATTCGCTGCTGGTCGGCGCGATCCTTCACGTCCTCTACGCCGAGGAGGAAAAGACGCTGGCCCGCGTCGCGTCCTTCCTTTCCGATCCGCAGCGCAAATTTACCGACACGCTGGACCGGATGATGACCACCAATCATCTCGGCACGCCGGAAGCGCCCGCCGTTCACCCGGTGGTGGCATCGGCGGCGCGCGAGGTGCTGAACAAGTCCGAGAATGAGCGGTCCGGCGTGCTGTCGACCGCCATGTCGTTTCTCGGCCTCTACCGAGATCCGACGGTCGCGGCCGTCACGTCGCGCTGCGACTGGCGCATCGCCGACCTGGTCGAAGCCGAGGCGCCGGTGTCGCTCTACCTGGTGGTGCCGCCCTCGGACATCAGCCGCACCAAGCCGCTGATCCGCCTTGTGCTCAACCAGATCGGACGACGCCTGACTGAGCACCTGGAAGCCGAGAAGGGGGCCAAGACGGGTGGGCGCCACAAGCTGCTGATGATGCTCGACGAGTTCCCCGCGCTCGGGCGCCTCGACTTCTTCGAGACCAGCCTGGCCTTCCTCGCCGGCTACGGCGTCCGCGCCTTCCTGATCGCCCAGAGCCTAAACCAGATCGAAAAGGCATATGGCGAGCACAACGCCATCCTCGACAATTGCCATGTCCGCATCGCCTTCGCGACCAACGACGATCGGACGGCCAAGCGCATTTCCGATGCCCTCGGCACTTCCACCGAGCAACGCGCGATGCGCAACTATGCCGGGCATCGGCTGGCGCCCTGGCTCGCCCATGTCATGGTCAGCCGGCAGGAGACGGCGCGGGCGCTGCTGACGCCAGGCGAAGTGATGCAGCTGCCGCCGACGGAGGAGCTGGTGCTGGTAGCGGGCACGCCGCCGATCCGTGCCACCAAGCTGCGCTACTACAAGGACGCAGTCTTCAAGGCCCGAATCCTGCCGCCGCCTGTGCTCGGTGATGGCGATTATGCCGATCGGCCTGCACCGCGGGCAAATGACTGGGCCGGCGTCGTCCGTGAGACGGATACGCGCCTCGCAGATGGTGCGTCAGAGCAGCGCGAGGATGAGGATGGCGGGCTCGAGCAGGCGCGTCATCCCGGGCAGGAGCTTCCAGCCAAGCCGGCCGCCGAACCCACGCCAACCGAGGTATTGGGGCTCGGCCAGGACGAGGACGATCCTGCCACCGACCAGCGTGCCATGGACCGGGCCGGCGCCTCCGGCATCGCGCGCGCCGCCTTCGCGATGGACGCAGGTGCGGATGGTGCCGGCGGGCATCGGGTCGGCGACATGCAGGTGGAGCTGTGACCATGGTCGAGAAGGTCCGCCATCAGCTCTTCCTGCCAAAGCCGCTCAGCGATCGGCTGGAGGCGCTCGCCGCAAAGCCGGGTGCGTCGAAGTCGGCGATCCTGGCGGATGCCGTCACTGCCTGGCTAAACCGGCGCGGCGTGTCCGAGCTGGAGGAGCGTTTCGGCCTGCGGCTGGACCGCATGACGACGGCGATCGGCAGGATCGAACGGAACGAGCACGTCCTGCTCGAGACCCTCGCACTGTTCGTCCGCTACGAACTTGCGATCCACGCGCCGCTTGCCGAGAGCGACCAGGCGGGGCGCGCCATGGGCGCCAAGCGCTTCGAGGCATTCGTCACGCAGGTTGGCCGGCAGGTCGCCGCTGGCCGCAGGACGATCGGCTCCACGGAGACCGGCCAGTGACCGCCGGCATATCCGGCGATCGACGGCGCGCGATGCTGCGGACGGCCATGGGCCCGTCGATCGCCGCAGCGCTCGCCGATCCACGCGTCACCGAGATCATGGTCAACCCCGACGGCGCGCTCCGGCTGGACCGGTTGGGGGAGGGGCGCTCCGAGACGGGCGTTCGCATGGAGGCCGCGCAGGTCGAGCGGATCATCCGGCTCGTTGCCGCGCATGCACGCGCCGAGGTGCATGGTGACGCGCCGATCGTGTCGGCCGAACTCCCACCCCACGAGGAAGGGCGGGCAGGGGAGCGGTTCGAGGGTGTGCTGCCGCCGGTGTCGACCGCGCCGTGCTTCTCGATCCGCAAGCCGGCCGAGCGACTTTACCGGCTTCACGACTATGTGGCCGATGGCGTCATGACCCGGCTGGCCGCCGACCGGCTGAAAGCCTGCGTCCTACTGCGCCACAACATTCTGATCGCGGGCGGGACCAGCTCGGGCAAGACCACGCTCGCCAATGCGCTGCTCGCCGAAATGGCGAGTCTCGACGAGCGTATCCTCCTGATCGAAGACACGCGCGAGCTGCAGAGCCCTGCCGCCGACACGGTCGCGCTCCGCACCCGGCCCGGGGTCGTGACCATGGCGGATCTGGTCCGCTCGACTCTCCGGCTGCGCCCCGACCGCATCATCGTCGGTGAGGTCCGCGGGCCCGAGGCACTCGACATGCTCAAGGCGTGGAACACCGGCCACCCCGGCGGCATCGCCACGGTCCACGCCAACAGCGCGCTGTCCGCGCTCACCCGGATCGAAGGCCTGGTGCAGGAGGCGGTGGTCACCGTGCCGCGCCAGCTCATCGCCGAGGCGATCGACGTCATCGTGTTCGTCTCCGGCCGCGGTCTCGACCGGCGTGTCTCGCAGGTCGCCCGCGTCGCCGGGCTCGACCCGGACACCGGCAGCTACGCGCTCGCCGACCTTCTCTTGCCCCCCAGCCCCGAAGGAGATTGATCATGCAATTCGCCAGGATCCCTGCACGCCGCGCGCGCCTCGTCGAACTTGCCGTTATCGGCATCGCATTTGCCACCTCGGCCCATGCGGCGGGTTCGGGGATGCCGTGGGAGGAACCGCTCCAGCAGGTGCTCGAGTCGGTCCAGGGGCCGGTCGCCAAGATCGTTGCCGTCATCGTCATCATCACGACCGGCCTGTCGCTGGCGTTCGGCGAGAGCAGCGGCGGCTTCCGGCGGCTGATCCAGATCGTGTTCGGGCTGTCGATCGCGTTTGCCGCCTCCAGCTTCTTCCTCAGCTTCTTCAGCTTCGGCGGGGGAGCGCTCGTCGCATGAGCGACACCGGCCAGCACCTGCCAGGCTTCGAGGCGCCGATCCATGCGAGCCTGGGATCGCCGATCCTGCTCGGCGGTGCGCCCCGGGGGATCGCGATCGTCAACGGGACCATCGCCGCGGCGGTCGGCCTTGGGCTGCAGCAATGGCTGGCCGGGCTGGTGCTCTGGGCCGTGGGGCACAGCATCGCCGTGTTCGCGGCGCGGCGGGACCCGGACTTCGCGCCCGTCCTGCTTCGCCACCTCCGGCAAAAGGGATATTTCATGTGCTGAACCTCGCCGAATATCGTCGCCGCACGGATCGGCTGGCCGATCATCTTCCCTGGGCGGCGCTGGTCGCGCCCGGTGTCGTCCTCAACAAGGATGGAAGCTTCCAGCGCAGTTTCCGCTTTCGCGGACCCGATCTCGAATCAGCCACCGAGGCCGAGCTGATCTCGGCCTGCGCGCGGGCCAACAACGTGCTCAAGCGGTTCGGCAGCGGCTGGGCCCTGTTCTTCGATGCCGAGCGGCGCGATGCGGCCGCCTATCCCGAGAGCGATTTCCCCGACGCCGCAGCGTGGCTGGTCGACCAGGAGCGCCGGGCGGCCTTCCTCGGCGAGGGCGCCCATTTCGAAAGCCGCTACCACCTGACCCTGGTCTGGCTGCCGGCGCCGGACAGCGCCGAGGCCGCCGGACGGTCGCTGGTCGAGCGGCCCGACGCCGGGACGGGGCGGGACTGGCGCGCGGCGCTGGCGCACTTCATCGCCGAGACCGACCGCGCGCTCGATTTGTTCGCGAGCTTCATGCCCGAGGTCCACCCGCTGGACGACAGCGAGACACTGACCTTCCTGCACGGCACGATCTCGACGCGGCTGCAGGATGTCGCGGTGCCGGAGACGCCGATCTACCTGGACGCGCTGCTCGCCGACACGCCGCTCACCGGTGGCCTGGAGCCTCGACTGGGGGACAGCCATGTCCGCACCCTGACCATCCTCGGTTTCCCGAGCATGAGCCGCCCGGGCATTCTCGACGCCCTCAACCACCAGGATTTCGCCTTTCGTTGGGTCACGCGCTTCGTCGCCTTGGACAAGGGCGATGCCACCAAGGCGCTGACTAAAATCCGTCGCCAGTGGTTCAACAAGCGCAAGTCGATCACCGCGCTTCTGCGGGAGGTGATGTACAACCAGCCATCGCAGCTACTCGACAGCGATGCCGACAACAAGGTGGTGGATGCCGACCTAGCGCTCCAGGTGCTGGGCGGCGACCATATCGCCTTCGGCTACCTGACCACCACCATCACCGTGATGGACACCGACCGCGCGCGGGTCGAGGACAAGGTCCGGCAGGTCGAGCGGATCGTGGGCGGGCTCGGCTTCACCTGTATCCGCGAGGGTGTCAACGCGGTCGAGGCCTGGCTCTCGTCGCTGCCGGGGCAGGTCTATGCCAATGTCCGCCAGCCGCTCGTCCATACCCTGAACCTTGCCCACCTCATGCCGCTGTCGTCGGTCTGGGCGGGACCCAGCCGCAATGCGCATCTGGATGGTCCGCCGTTGCTCCACGCCAGCACCGCCGGATCGACGCCGTTCCGGCTGTCGACCCATGTCGGCGATGTCGGGCACATGCTGGTGGTGGGGCCGACCGGCGCCGGCAAGTCGGTGCTGCTGGCGCTGATCGCCCTGCAGTTCCGCCGCTACGCCGACGCGCAGGTTTATATCTTCGACAAGGGCTTCTCGGCCCGTGCCGCGGTGCTGGCGATGGGCGGCGCGCACCATGCGCTGGGGATGGGCGCCGATGCCGGCGATACGCCGGCTTTCCAGCCGCTGCGCCGGATCGACGATGCCGCCGAGCGGAGCTGGGCGGCGGAATGGATCGCGGCGCTGCTCGCGCACGAAAAGGTGCTGGTCACGCCCGAGGTCAAGGATGCGGTCTGGTCGGCGCTGAGCAGCTTGGCGTCGGCGCCGGTAGAGGAACGCACCCTGACCGGGCTGGTGCTGCTGCTCCAGTCGAACGCGCTGCGCACCGCGCTCGGCGCCTATACGCTCGACGGTCCCTATGGCCGGCTGCTCGACGCGGCCGAACAGCAGTTCGCCTTTGCCGATGTCCAGTGCTTCGAGACCGAGGCGCTGATGGGCCAGGCCGCCGTGGTCGCGCCGGTGCTAACCTACCTCTTCCACCGCCTGGAGGAGCGCTTCGACGGGCGGCCGACGCTCCTGATCCTCGACGAGGCCTGGATCTTCCTCGACCATCCCCTGTTCGCCGCGCGCATCCGCGAATGGCTGAAGGTGCTGCGCAAGAAGAACGTTGCGGTGTTGTTCGCGACCCAGAGCCTTGCCGACATTGCATCGAGCAGCATCGCGCCCGCTATCCTCGAAAGCTGCCCGCAGCGCATCCTGCTGCCAAACGACCGGGCGATCGAGCCGCAGAGCCGCGAGGCTTACCTACGGTTCGGGCTCAACGAGCGGCAGATCGAGCTGGTCAGCCGCGCCACGCCGAAGCGCCACTATTACCTGCAGTCCGCGCGCGGCAATCGCCTGTTCGAGCTGGGCCTTGGCCCGATCGCACTCGCCCTGTGCGGCGCCTCCGATCCCGCGACTCAGGCCCGCATCGACGCGATGCTTGCCGAGCGCGGGCACGCCGACTTCGCCGCGCGTTTCCTTGCCGATCGCGGCCTCGACTGGGCCGCCGAGCTGCTCGCCACCTTCCCCGACCCCCAAGAAAAGGAGTGATCTGATGCGTATCCGCACCCGCAAATATCTGGTCGCGAGCGCCCTGGGCCTCGGCACGGCCGGATCGCTTGCCATGGCGCTGACCTGCACGCCGGCCCGCGCGCAGTTCACCGTGTTCGATCCCAGCAACTACAGCCAGAACCTGCTGACCGCCGCGCGCACCCTCCAGCAGATCAACAACCAGATCCAGTCGCTCCAGAACGAAGCGACGATGCTGATCAACCAGGCGAAGAACCTGACCCGGATCGACTTTCCCGAGCTTCAGGCGCTCACCCAGACGCTGCAGCAGGTCGACCGGCTGATGGGGCAGGCGCAGGGGATCCAGTTCCGCGTGTCCGGACTCGACCAGCAGTTCCGCCAACTTTTCCCGCAGAGCTTCTCGGCGGCGCTCCGGACCAACGAGCAGGTCGTCGCCGCGCGGGCCCGGCTCGATACCGCCATGTCGGCCTATCAGCAGACGATGACCGTCCAGGCGCAGGTGACCGAGAATGTCACGGCCGATGCCCAGGCGCTCAGCGGGATCGTTGCCAAGAGCCAGGGCGCGGAGGGTGCGCTCCAGGCGCAGCAGGCGACCAACCAGCTGCTCGCGCTCGCCGCCAAGCAGCAGTTCCAGATCCAGAACATGATGGCCGCGCAGTACCGCGCCGAGGCGATCGAGCAAGCGCGCCGCGCCCAGGCCGAAATCGACGCGCGCGCGGCAACCCGCAGGTTCCTCGGCTCCGGCTCGGCCTACACCCCCAGGTAGCGCCGCCGGCCAGGGCGGCGGCGGTTCTGCCTCCCGCCGTCGTCCGCCGCGGGGCGGGGCTCTCACCCCCGGTCCCGCCTCGCGGCACCTCTCCAGCGCAGGACATCGCCACCGTGAACGACCTCAATGTCATCGATCGCTTCCTGGCCGCGTTCACCCGCTACATCGACAGCGGGTTCGGGCTGCTGGGCGGGGATGTCCGCTTCCTCACGGCGACCCTGATCGGCATCGACATCACGCTCGCCGGGCTGTTCTGGGCGATGGGCGGCGAGGACAATGTCATCGGCCGCTTCCTGCGCAAGATCCTCTACATCGGCGCCTTCGCGTTCATCCTGAACAGCTTCTCGACGCTCGCCAACATCATCTTCCGCTCGTTCGCGCAGGCCGGGCTGACCGCCGGCGGGGGCACGCTGTCGGCCGAGGATCTGCTCAAGCCCGGTCGTCTCGCCGGCACAGGCTTCGCCGCCGCATGGCCGCTGCTCGACCAGGTGTCCCAGCTGATGGGCTTCACGACCTTCTTCGACAACTTCCTGACGATCGCGGTGCTGCTGTTCGCCTGGGCGGTGGTGATCCTGACCTTCTTCCTGCTCGCGGTGCAGATGTTCGTCACGATCGTCGAGTTCAAGCTGACCTCGCTCGCCGGCTTTATCCTCGTGCCCTTCGCGCTTTGGAACCGCACCAGCTTCCTCGCCGAGCGGGTGCTCGGCAATGTCGTCTCGTCGGGCATCAAGGTGATGGTGCTCGCCGTCATCGTCGGCATCGGCGCCAATTTCTTCAGCGAGTTCACCAGCGCGCTGCAGGGGCAGGAGCCCGATATCGGCCAGGCGATGAGCCTGATGCTCGCCAGCCTGACGCTCTTCGGGCTCGGCATCTTCGGACCAGGGATCGCTTCGGGGCTCGTGTCCGGTGCACCCCAGCTTGGTGCTGGCGCCGCGCTGGGCACCACAGTCGGCGCGGCCGGCATGGCAATGCTCGCCGGGGGTGCTGCCGTCGGCGGCGCCCGCATGCTGGGCGGGGCCGCGCTGGGGGCCGTCCGCGCAGGTACCGCGATGGGATCGGCTGCTTCCACGGCCTATACGCTCGGCAAGGAGACGGCCGCAGCGCCGACCATGTCGGCGGGGCTGGGCGGTGTGGCCCGTGCCGCCGGCAATGCCGCACGCGGACGGGCCTCCAGCGCGCTTGGCCTGGGCGAGGCGGCCTCGCGCGGCCGCGAGGCGGCGTGGAACGCGCTGAATCGCACGAGCGGCGATACCGCGTCGCAGTCTACTGCCGAAGAAGCCGTTCCCGCATGGGCGCGCGCCATGCAGCGCCAGCAGACCACCCGTCATCACCGCCAGGTCGCCTTGCATGCCCTGCAGCAGGGCGATCGCGGCGGCGCTTCCGCAACCCCAGACATCAAGGAAAGGGACTAGCCGATGGTCTTCAGACGCGCCGTCCAGCGCTATGGACGAACCCCCGAACCGGAGACGCCGTACCAGCGGGCCGGGCAGCTCTGGGACGAGCGGATCGGCTCGGCTCGCGTGCAGGCGCGGAACTGGCGGCTGATGGCGTTCGGGTGCCTTGCGCTCGCCACCGGTCTTTCGGGTGCGCTCGCCTGGCAGTCGACGCAGAGCCGGGTGACGCCCTATGTCGTCGAAGTCGATCGGCTGGGAGAGGCGCGTGCCGTCACCGAGGCTGAGGCCGGCTACCACCCGACCGATCCGCAGATCGCCTGGCACCTGTCGCGCTTTATCGCCAATGTCCGCGGCCGCTCGCTCGATCCGGTGCTGGTGCGCAGAAACTGGCTCGACGCCTATGACTTCGCCACCAAGCGCGGCGCGCAGTTCCTCGGCGACTATGCCCGCGCGGCCGATCCCTTCGGCGCCATCGGCGAGAAGACGGTGACGGTGCAGGTCACCAGCGTGGTGCGGGCATCCGATCGCTCGTTCCAGGTCAAATGGACCGAAACCGCGTATGACCGCGGCGCCGAAGCCGGCACGTCACGCTGGACCGCCATCCTGACCGTCGCGATCACCCCGCCGAAGAACGCGGAAACGCTCCGCCGCAATCCGCTCGGTGTCTATGTCGATGCGATCGACTGGAGCCGGGAACTGGACGCCCCGGCGGCGCCAAAGCCGGCTGCCGCGCCGATGCTCCCGCCGTCCGCTCCCGTCTCGGCGCCGACCAGTTCCCCAGTCGATCCCGCTGCCCCGGCGCAGCCCAGCACGGAGGTCCAGTCATGAAGCTTTTGCTCGCCCTAACGGCGTCGTCCCTCGCCATGGTATCTGCATTGGCCCAACATGCACCGCCGCTTCCGGCCAGACCGCTCCCGGCGCCGACCGCCACTGCCACTGCGTCCACACCTGCCAAGCCGCCGGTCCGCAAGCACGCTCGGAAGTCCATGAGCCCCGGCGCCGCGCGCGTCGCTGCTGCCAATCGCGCAGCTACCCAGCAGCCGCAGGCCCAGGGCTTCGTCAACGCGGTGCAGGTCTATCCCTTCAGCGAGGGGATGATTTATCAGGTCTATACGGCGCCAGGTGCCGTGACCGACCTTGCCTTGCAGCCGGGCGAGAACCTCGTCGCTGTCGCGGCAGGCGATACGGTACGCTGGGTGATCGGCGACACCATCAGCGGGAGCGGAACCGACAAGCGCACGCATGTCCTCGTGAAGCCCTTTGCAAGCGGCCTTGCTACCAACCTCGTCATCACCACCGATCGCCGCAGCTATCACCTCCAGCTTACGGCCACCTCGCGGACCGCCATGGCTGCCCTGTCCTGGACCTATCCTGGAGACCAGCTGATCGCGCTCCGGCAGAAGGAAGCCCAGGTTGCGGCGGCAGCCCCGATCGCTGCGGGCCTGTCGGTCGACAGCCTGCACTTCAACTACGTGGTGAGCGGTGACAGCCCGGCCTGGCGACCGCTGCGCGCGTTCGACGACGGGCGACAGACCTTCGTTGAGTTCCCGGCGAGCATCGCGGTCGGCGAGGCGCCGCCGCTGTTCGTGATCGGCGCGGCGGGCGAGGCCGAACTGGTCAACTACCGGATGCGCGGACGCTTCTATGTCGTCGACCGGATCTTCGAGCGCGCCGAACTGCGGCTCGGCACCGGCAAGCAGCAGGTCGTCCGCATCGACCGGGTCGGCGAGGTCGCGGCGCCGAAAGGCAAGCGCTCATGAGCGATGATGCTGTCCGGCCAACCCCAAAGCTCGACCCCGAATCGCTGGCGATCCGGGTCAAGCCTCCGCGCGCCATCCGGTTCCGGCGCGGCGTGATCATCGCTATCGCGGCACTGGGTTCGGTCGCCCTCGTCGCCCTGGCATGGAGTGCCTTGGGATCGCGCCTGCGGCTGGCGGCAGCCGAGCGGAAGGAGCTGTCGGAACCGAGCAAACAGCCGCCGCCCGACACCCTGAACCGCCTGCCGGCAAGCTACGGCGATGTTCCAAAGCTCGGGCCGCCGCTACCGGGTGACCTGGGGCGCCCCATCCTCGAGCGCCAGCGCCGCATGGCAGTTGAGGTGGGAGCAAATGACGTAGACATGGCGGGGCGGGCGGAGGCGCAGGCCGCTGCGCAGGAGCGCGATCGGCAGCTTTCGGAGCTGAAGGCAGCACGCGCGTCGGGACTCCTGGTGCAGAACCAGAGCAGGCCATCGGCGCTGGTGTCAGCGGAGATCGCTGCTCCGCCGACACCCGTGACTACGGAAGCACGAAAGCTGGCAATCGACCCGGAGCGCGATCCCAATGCGCAGAGCCGCAAGGTCCAGTTCATCGCCACGCGCGACACATTGGCTGACACCAATCCGCACAGGCTGGAAGCCGCGCCGTCCCCCTATCTCCTGTCGGCCGGCAGTGTGATCCCGGCGAGCCTGATGTCCGGTCTGCGATCCGATCTGCCCGGCCTGGTGACGGCACAGGTAACGGCCAACGTGTTCGACAGTCCCACCGGGCGCATCCTGCTCATCCCACAAGGTGCGCGGCTCGTCGGGAGCTACGACTCCGTGGTCGCGTTCGGGCAAAAGCGTGCGCTGGTCATTTGGCAGCGCATCCTGCTGCCGGACGGCAGCTCGCTCCGGATCGACAACGTGCCGGCGACCGATGCGTCGGGCTATGCCGGCCTGCAGGACAAGGTGGACTTCCACACCTGGACGCTGCTCAAGGGCGTTGCGCTGTCCACCCTGCTCGGCGTGGGATCGGAACTGACGGTCTCCGGTGACAGCGATCTGGTTCGCGCGATCCGGCAGTCGACGCAGCAGAATGTCGCGCGTGTAGGCGACCAGGTCACCTCGCGTAATCTGAACATCCAGCCGACGCTCACAATTCGTCCCGGCACCAACGTGCTGCTCGTGGTCCACAAGGACCTGATCCTCGCGCCTTGGCGCGGATAGGAGGCCGACATGCCTGATTTGAAACTGGCAAAGCTACCGGATCGAAAGCCCGTCAAGCTCGCGATCCTGATCATGCCCAACCTACACCAGCGGCTGCAGGACTATGTTGCGTTATATGCCGAAACCTATGGACAGAAAGAGTCGGTGACCGATCTGATCCCGGCGATGCTGACATCCTTCCTCGAGAGCGATCGGGGGTTCGTGCGGGGGCGGGGAGCCAGCCGGTGACATCCGGTCCAGCCGGTGGACGGCTCGCTGCTGGCACCTTGCGATTTTCGGCGCTGCCGGAAGCGGAGCCGATCTCGCGAGAGCGTCCGATCCCATAAGAATGTTCGTCGAAAGGCGCGGAGGGGCGCGTATGGGCGCGCCCCTCCGCGTCGGCCGGCCTATGACTGCCAGCCTGGCGGGCTCCGTACGGGTTCGCCGTCATCCCCGCCACCGCCCTCGATCCGCCCCACCGTGCGGCGTCTCCGGCGGTCCCCGCGCTTATCGGGTCCGGGTCCCCATCATCCCGCTACTCCGCCGCCTCAGCTACGGGCGCGATCGTCTCGATTTCCCCGATCGTTTGGAGTTCCTTCAAGTATTCGGGCCGGTGCTGGGCGATCCACCGCACGATGCGGTCGTTCCCGAGCAGCGTGCGGACATAGGCACGCGCCACTGTAAGATGCAGCGTGTCGACGCCGTATCGATCTTCGACAGACTTGACCTGCATCTGGAGGCCGACAAGCTCTCGCTCCATTCGGGCCATCTGTTCGCTGGAAACCGACGCGGGCCGCTTTGCGGGAACGTGCACCAACTGATCTTCCGGTGTGGCCGCGAGCATTGCCTTGGCGAACACGACCGTGAAGTTCTGTTGTCCCGTCATGAGCTCCGCGGCCTCGATCTGCCGTATCGGGGACATGCGCCGCAGGACGTCGAAGACGGCTATCGGACAGGGCGCGTCTTTCAGGATGTCAATGACCTCGGTGCAGATCCCATTGAGCATCCGCGAGCGCCGATGGATCGATGCAACCTCGAGTCCAAGCGCTTCCGCGATCTTCGCTTCCGGTACGCCGCGCTCGATCGCGCGTCGGACCATGCGATGTTCCTGGATTGCCGCCAGACGATTTATTCGCTTGTTGTAGGTGTAGCTCTCATCATCCGTCGAGATGATGCAATCCACCTCGAGCACTCCAAGATCCCGCAGTGCTTCGATACGTAGATGACCGTCGAGTAGCAAGAACTGGCCGCTCTGGGTAGGGTTGGGAGCAACCACCGGCGCCTCGACAAGCCCGATCGCGCGGACCGAGCTCATAATCTGTGCGTACTTCTTGCTTTCCTTCACGCCTGGGCGGAGCGCTTTGAGCGGGATCAGGTCTGACAACAGGATCCGCTTGGTTTCGTCCTGGAAGGAAAGCTTGATCGGGTGGCGCGAGGTCATGAGAGGCTCTTCCCATATACACGTGCCGCCAAGGCCCTGGGCATCGTGTCCAATCCTTCAGCCCTCAGTAGCGTCCCGAAGCTTTCCTCGCTGACGAGATCCTTCAGTGCTTCGATGACGAACAGCAGGCGTGCCTGGGTAAAATCCGACTTCTTGACCAGGACGCGCTGCTTCTCCGCCTCCTGTTGATAGAGGCGCACCATCTCCGTCGCGGTGATGCGCCGCCGTGCGGTGCGCCTTCCCAAGCCGCTGTCGGGAACGCCCCGGCGCTGTCGCATTCGCTGGTCGAGCATTCGGCGAACGGCGCTCAACTTCTTGCCTTTCAGCTTGCCGCCTTCATAAGCTTCGAGAAGCAACCCCTGCGCATCTTCAGATTGGGCCCGGGCAATGTCGATGGCCAGGCTCACCGGGATTAAACCGGTCTCCACGGCTGCCAACAGCCGCTCCTCCCCCCGTTCCAGAAGCTGGCCTATCATGTTCGCCCAGCTCGGCGTGCAACCGATCTTCTCCGCAATCTGCACATCGTTGTACCCGCGTCGACGCAAGGACCCGATCTCGTGCATGATGTCGATCGGTCGATGCTGCCGGCGCGCAATGTTTTCGACCAGGCTCATGACCAGGCATTCGTCTTCTTCGGCGTCGATGACGACCGCCGGAATTTCCGACGCGCCGAGCATCCGCAGTGCTTCCAGTCGGCCTTCCCCGCAGATCAGATCGAACGTGTCGCCGTTACCGGTCGGATTGCGCCGGACCGTTACGGGGCGTTTAAGGCCGATCGCGTCGATATTGTCGACGATCTCGCGATGCTGCCGCCGGTTGCGGGCCCTTGGGTTGAGCACGTTGATCCGATCGATCGGTATCGATGCGATGCGCTGAGCATGTCTGGGAACGGTCATGCCGCCACCGGAAGGCGGATGCGCCTGGCGAGTTCGTAAAGGGGGTCGAGGGTCTCAAAGCGATAGGCGTCGAGCGACAGCCCATTTTCCTCAGCAAGGCGCACGTCTGCACTGGCCCTGTCGATGCGGGGGAAAAGATAAAAATCGAGGGGGCCTTCGTTGCGGGCGTCCATCCGGATCGCAACGGTGATGTCGGGTGCAACGCTCGTGTCGAAGCGGATATTCCACCGCAGCGACCCCGCCTGGGTTCGCCTGCAGCGCGCGATGAGGATCGAGACGGACATCTCGTTGTGCACCGTAAGGAGCCCGTCGGCTGAAACGCGGGACACTGGTGCTCCGACCGCTGCGAATCCATCGACGACTTCGTCGATGACCTGCGGGTGCATTCGCCTGAGGGCCTGGTTGATGGCGATGTAACGATAGTCGCGTCGCGGCCGATATCCGACCAGGCTGTATGCTCTCAGCAGGCTTCCGAACCGCGAACGATAGCTGCTGCTGGACGGCAAACCGTCAGCCTCGTCGATGATCATCCCGGACAGCAGGTTCTCGGCTTGGAACAGGCTTCGAAGGCCCTCCAGCATCTCTTCGTCGCTCAGCCGGAACGCACGTGCCCTGATGATCGCCTGCGCCGCTTCGAACAGATCCCTGTCGATCAAGGCAGGGAACGCATCTTCGGCGCGGATCCACATGGCTGGATCGTTGCGGACCCGCTTCTTCTTCAGCTTGAAGGAAACGCGGTTCCAGACATTGTTGCCGATGTACTTTTCATTGATGAGTATCTGGTGGACGGCGCCGCGGGTCCAGGGGCGGCCGAGATCCGTGACCAAGCCCCGCTCGTTCAGAGCCGCGGCGATATCGCGTTCGCTCAGCCGATCATGCACGAATGCTCGGTAGATTTCGCGGACGATCGCGGATTCTTTGTCCGGACCGGGGGCCAGCACCACGCGGTCCGTATGGATGCTTTTCTGCTCGCCACGCTCGAGTTCACCCTTGATAGCGCCCGATTGGTCGACGAGCACCCGGCGCAGCCCGAAGCCCGCTGGGCCCCCTTGCCGAAAACCGAGTTCGATCAATCTGCATTGGCCGGCGAAAACCTTGGTAGACAGTTCCCGGCTGTATTCCCCCGCCATGGCCCGCTTAACGCCTTTGACGATCGTCGAGATTGGACTTCCATCATTCTCGAACTGTTCGGCGCAATAGTGAACGGCGATCCCAGCGCGGCGGCAAATATACTCGTAATAGGCGCTCTCGTCGGCATCCTGAAAACGACCCCACCGGCTGACGTCGTAGACGAGTATTGCTTGGTAGTCTGCGATACCGGCGCTGACGTCATCGATGAGGCGTTTGAGTGCATCGCGACCATCGATGCGGAGACCGCTCTTGCCTTCATCTGCGTAGGTTCGAACGATCGAGAAGCCTCGCGCGGCGGCGTAGTGACGGATGGCCTCCGCTTGGTTTTCGGTGGAGTAGCGCTGATGGTCCGTCGACATACGGACATACTCGGCAGCCCGCATACGGGTCGGTTCGTCTGAATGCTGGGTCTGCGGGACTAGCCAACTCTCCACGCACTGGACCTCACTGTTCATCGTGCGGCGCGGTGCCTGACGATTCCCGGGTTGGTTGGACGCAGGACTGATCCCGCACGTGTGACGACATAGCGGGAAAGGAATGGAAAGGTGTTTCCGAAAACGGGCAGCAATTTACATTCCGGCAGCGACGAGGCCGATCTGGCGCTACTGATTTCGCGGGCGCTATTGGCAGAACTGGGTGCAAGCCACCGGGCAACGAAAACGGCGATGGGGTGGACAGGTGCAAGCGAGCGGACGGTCAAACACTGGCTGGCGGCTACCCACGTGCCCCAGGGGAACCACCTTGTGTCACTCGTCCGGCACTCCGATCAGGTTCTCGGCGCAATTCTTGTGGCGGCGGGTCGAGGAGATTTGCGGATTTCGCTGGAGTTGAACTTGGTGCGGGTCAAGCTTCTGGAACTTGCCGCATTGCTTGAACGCGCTTGAAGACAGAGGGGCCCCTTTCGATCAGAAAATCGAGAATCGACCGCGAATCATGCTTCAGGAAGTACCAAAATGGTTCGTGGGGCGAGGGTTCGTGTCCGGGTTTCGGACCGAAATTTTTGGTGGGCCACGAGTGGGCCACGGCATTTTGGGGATTTGAAAAGTGGCGGTTTTCTGGGGTTTCTGGAGGTAGATGTGAGTCCGGCCAGGGCACCATCTTGCGTTTGCGGCCAGCCTGGCGTCGGTCCGCTATTCGTAGCGCAGCGCGCGGGCGGGTTCGGCGCGGGCGGTGCGCCAGGACTGGCCGATGACGGTCAGCACGGCGATCAGCACGGCGAGGGCGGAGGCGAGGAGGAAATAGGCGGGGCTCAGCGCAATGCGGTCGTCGAAGGTCGACAGCCAGCGCTGCATCGCCAGCCATGCCAGCGGCCAGGCGATCAGGTTGGCGAGCAGCACCGGGCGCAGGAACTTGCCCACCAACAGCTTGAGAACATCGTCCGTGGAAGCGCCCAGCGCCTTTCGGATGCCAATTTCCTTGATCCGCCGTGTCGTGTCGAAGGCGGCCAGGCCGTACAGGCCGATACAGCCGATCAGGATCGCCAGCCCCGCGCCCATGGTGAACAATCGGGTCCGCTGCACATCGGCGCGCTGATATTGCTCGTATAGTTGCTGGTCTACCGTCACTGCCTGATAGGGCGCGTTTGGGGCGATGCGGCGCCAGATCGCTTCCAGCCGGTCAAGCACGGCCTGCCCATCGCCGGTATAACGTGCGGCAAGAACGGGGTTGGCGAGGTGACTGGAACGGGAAGTATAGACCTGCGGCTCGATCGGATCGCGCGGGCTCGTGAAGCGCAGGTCGTCGACCACGCCAATCACCGTAACACTCGCGTCGCCGTCGCGCAGGGTGCTGCCCACGGCCGCAGCTGGACTGGCAAAGCCAAGCCGCGCGACGGCGGTGCGGTTCAGCAGGACATTATACGCTGCCTTTAGGGCGCCTTCGGGCAACCCGGGCCCGACGCTGGCATCGTCAGCGGCAAAGCGTTTCATGTCGGGCCAGCGCCCCGCCAGTAGCCTGGCGCCATAGACCTGAAAGAACCCGGGGCCGATTTCATCCTGCATTGCAATCGGGTCGTGGCCGACAGCGCCTTGGCGGTGCATCGTCGCGATGCCGAAGGTTCCGTTGCCTCCTGCTGCTATCGACGACTGGGTGATGGCGGTAACGCCCGGCACACGGGCGAGCGCGGCTGCCAGGTCATGGCGCTGCGCTGCATCCAGGGCTTCGTCCCCGAACGAAGGCACCATCACCAGCCCGTCGCGCCGAAAGCCGAGATCGGCCTGTTGTAGGTGCCGAGCCTGGGCGAACAGCACTGCCGTACCGATCATCAGCGCGATCGCGATGGAGAATTGCAGCACGACCAGCGTGGTGCGCAGATTTCGGCCCGCGCGCCCGCCGCCCGTGGTTCCGGCTGCGGCCAGCACGGCGGCGGGTTGGAAGCGCGACAGTACAAAGGCGGGATAGAGGCCGGCAAACAGACCAACCACGCCAATCAGCGCCAGCGCGGGCGGGACGATCGAGTCACTGCCCCAATAGGCGATGTGCAGATTGGTACCGCCGATGCTGTTGACCAGCGGCAGCGTGATTTCCGCCAACGCCAGCCCGATCAGCGTGGCGAGTGCAGCAGTTGCGGTGGCTTCGGCAAGAAACTGCCCGATCAGCGCGGAGCGGCTGGCGCCCAATACCTTGCGGACTGCCACTTCGCGTGCGCGCAGCCCGGCGCGCGCCGTGGCAAGGTTCACATAATTGCCGATCGCGATCAGCAGCGCGAGCAGCCCCACCAGACCCAGCGCGGTTACGACCGCCCGGTCGCGGCCTTCGCGGAGGTGCAACGAGTCCAGCGGCAGCAGTTTTTGCCGCAAGCGCAACAGATCGGGCGGGCCGGTGAACTCCGGGTCGGGATGGCGGTTGTTGAAGTCCGTGATCTGCGGACGGAAGCGCTCTGCGGCTGTCTTGTCGGCCAGATGCAAAAAGGTGACGAGCCCCTTCGTCTTGCGGCCGAACAGCGGCGTGTCCGGCATCAGGCCGCGATAAATTTCGCTGCGATAGCTGAGGCTGGCCGGCAGGTCGCGGATTACCGCGCCGACGCGGACCACGCTTGTCTTGCCGTCCGTCGTCAGGGTCAACGTGCGTCCAATCGCCGGACCGCCCGGCAGATAGGTGCGCGCGATGCGCTCGGTAATGACCGCGCCGTCGGGCGTGCGCAGCGCCGGCGCGGGATCCCCCGCGACGACCGGCAACGGGAAGAAGGTGAAGTAGTTGGCGTCGACATGGCCGATCGGCTCGGCGATGCTGCCATTGCCCAGCCGGACGGCGGCCTCGCCCTGAAGCAGCCGGGTGCCCTTCAGCCCCGGATTGTCGGTCTGGAGCATCGCCAGCATTTCGCGCCGGTTGGGGATGTTGACCTCCGGCGCACCGGAAAACTGCATGCTCCGCTGGACGATCCAAGTCTTGTCCCAGCCCGGCAACGCATGGTCGAAGGTCGTTTCGTAGCGGACGAACAGATAGAGGATCAGGAATACCGCGATGCCCAGCGCCAGCCCGCCGATATTGACGAGCGTGAACAGCTTGTGGCGCGAGAACGAGCGATACAAAGCGAGCCAGGCGAGGCGATGCATGGAGGTCCGATCCTATTCGTAGCGCAGCGCACGGGCGGGTTCGGCGCGGGCGGTGCGCCAGGACTGGCCTATGACGGTCAGCACGGCGATCAGCACGGCGACGGCGGAGGCCAGCAGGAAATAGCCCGGCGACAGCGCGATCCGGTCGTCGAAGGTCGACAGCCAGCGCTGCATCGCCACCCAGGCGAGCGGCCAGGCGATCAGGTTGGCGAGCAGCACGGGGCGCAGGAACTTGCCGACCAGCAGCTTGAGCACATCGCTGGTAGAAGCGCCCAGCGCCTTGCGGATGCCGATTTCCTTGATCCGCCGTGTCGTGTCGAAGGCGGCGAGGCCATAGAGCCCGATACAGCCGATCAGGATCGCCAGCACCGCACCCATGGTGAAGATGCGCGTGCGCTGGGTGTCCTGCTCATAATAGGTCTTGTAGAGATTCTCTTCGACGGTGCGGCCTTCGAACGGCTCGGTCGGCACGATGTGCTTCCAGCTGGCCTCCACCGCGTCGGCCATCTTCTGCGGATCGCCTTTGTACCGCAGCGTTATGAATGCGTCATTCAGCGGCTTGGAGTCATAGAGATACAAGGTCCCGGCGATCGCCTCCCGCGGGCCCCGGAAGCGGAGATCGTCAACCACGCCGATGATGATCATCGTCCCGTCACCTTCGATCGATTTGCCGATCGCCGCCTGCGGACTGGCGAAGCCGAGCAAGCCTACCGCCATGCGATTGAGAACGACGTTGACGGGCGTGGTGCTGCCCTTGGCGCGAAGTGCGCGATCATCGGCCGGGCGGTCGGGATCGAACAGGCGGCCGGCGATCAGACGTGCGCCGAAGGTATCGAAATAATGCTCGCCCACGCGCAGCCACATTAGCGAAGGAGAGCGAATGCCCTGCATGCCCGGCTGATACATCGACATGAAGTTGGTGTTGCTCTGATCGCCGGGCGCGTTCTGCGCCATGGTGACGCGGCTGACGCCCGGCAGCGCGGCGAAAGCGCGGAGCAGCGCGGTCTTCTGCTCGGGCAAAATCGAGCCGTTGTTGAGCGAGCGCACGACATATAGGCCGTCGCGCCGGAAGCCGAGATCGGCATTGCGGACATGGTTGGCCTGGGCGAGCATGACGGTGGTGCCGATTGCGAAGGCGATGGCGACGGCGAACTGGACGACGACCAGCGCCGCGCGAACCCGCGCGCCGGCTCGCCCGCCGCCAGGCGCACGGGCGGCGGCGAGTACCGCGGCGGGGCGGAAGCCTGCCAGCACCGCCGCTGGGTAGAGTCCGGCGATCATACCAACCACCAGCACGAGAGGTGCGAGCGGCAGCAAAACGCTCTCGGCCCCGACATAGCTGAGGTGCAGCGACGTGCCGCCGGCGGCGTTGACCAGCGGTAGCGCGATTTCGGTTAGGGCGAGGCCGATCAGCGCCGACAGGATGACGGTCAGCATCGCTTCGGTCATAAACTGCCGGATCAACGTGCGGCGGGTGCCGCCCAGCACCTTGCGCACCGCGACTTCCCGCGCCCGCAACCCGGCACGGGCCGTGGCGAGGTTGATATAGTTCACGATCGCGATCAGTAGCGTAAGCACGCCCACCGCGCCCAGCGTGGTGACGACGGCGCGATCGGACGCCTCATAGAGGTGATTGTCGACCAGCGGCCGCAGCGACTGTTCCCACTCGCCCTTCTTGATGTCCCCGCCAAACACCCGGCGCTCGGCAAAGCGGGCCAGTTCGCCTTCGAAGCGCTTGGCAGCGGCGCGATCGGGAAAGCTTAGCAGCGTAACCAGCGAGGTGCTGCCCCAATGCTCGAACCATTCGTTGGCGAATCGGGATGCGACCAGCGGCACGAACAGTTCGGCCGTGTAGCTCTGGTCTTTACGCATATCGGCGATCACCGCGCCAACGCGATAGGCGTAGGTCGTGCCGTTGGCGACGACCGTCAGGGTGCGGCCGATCGGCGACTTCAGCCCGAAATAGCTGGTCGCGGCGCGCTGAGTGATGACGAGCCCGTCCGGATCGGCCAGCGTGCGGGTGGGGTCTCCAGCAATGACGGGGAGCCGCATCAGCGTGAAGAAATTGGGATCGACCGCCGCCATGGGCTCGCGGGTGTTCGAGGTGCCTTGTCGTACCGTCGCGTCCATCTGCGCGATCCGGAAACCCTGCAACTGCGGATAGTCCGCGCGCAGATGTAACAGCTCGTTCCCCATGGTATACGGGCTCGGCTTCTCCGGATAGCCGGGCATGTGGTAAGTTTCCTGCATGACGTAGAGCTTGTCCGCGCCCGGAATCCACCGGTCGAAGCCGGTCTCGAACCGCACGAACAGGTACAGGACCAGAAACACTGCAATTCCCAGCGCCAGTCCGCCGATATTCAGCGCGGCAAACAGCTTGTGGCGGGTCAGCGAACGATAGAAGCTGGTGAGGGCAGACGTCATGGCGTCACTCCCGGGGCGCGGGTGTTAGAGAGATGGCGGAGCAGGGCGACGGCAAGGAGCAGCAGCACCAGCACCGTCAGGGCGCGGTCGATCTTCATGCGGCGCGCCGCACCGCAGACAGAATCCGCCCGTCGAGCATGTGCACGGTCCGGCGGGCGATATCGGCATGGGCGGGCGAGTGGGTGACCATCACGATCGTCGCGCCCTCGGCGTTCAGGCGGGTGAGAATGTCCATCACCTGCGCGCCGTTTTCGGTATCGAGATTGCCGGTCGGTTCGTCCGCGAGGATCAGCTTCGGCTCGCTGACGATCGCGCGGGCGATGGCGGCGCGCTGCTGCTGGCCGCCCGATAGCTGGTGCGGATGATGGTTGCGGCGATGGGCGATGCCGACCCTGTCCATCGCGGCATCGACCCGCTCGCGCTTTTCCCGCGAAGGCATCGACCGATAGGCAAGCGCCAGCGCGACATTTTCGGCGATGGTCAGCTCGTCGATCAGGTTGAAGCTCTGGAATACGAAGCCCAGCCGGTCGCGGCGCAGCTTCGCCAATTGTGCCTCGGGCACCTTGGCGATGTCTTCGCCCTCGAACAGATAGGCGCCGCTGGTCGGCCGGTCGATCGTGCCGAGGATGTTGAGCAGCGTCGATTTGCCGCAGCCGGATGGACCCATGATCGCCAGGAATTCACCTGCCTCTACGTGCAGGTCGATTTCGGCGAGCGCGGTCGTCTCGATCTCATCGGAGCGGTAGGCGCGGTGGATGGACTTCAGTTCGATCATGGCGGGCTCCTATCGGATGAGCAGGGTCTGGTAGGGGGCGTAGGTGGCGAGCGGGCTGGTGACGATGCGGTCGCCGGGGGCGAGGCCGCTGGTCACTTCGACCTGATCGGGATTGCGACGGCCGGTGGTGATCGCCCGGCGCACCGCCCGGGAATCGCTGGCCAGCACGAAGGCAGTGGTGCCGCCGGCATCGAGCCAGCCACCGGCCGGCGCGACCACGGCGGAGTGGTCGGCGCCGAGCGTAAGGCGCACGTCGAGTGTCTGGCCTCGGTTGAGCCCGGTCGGCGGCGCGCCTGCAAAGCCGAGTTCGACGCGGAAACGCCCTTCCGTGACCTGCGGCAGTACCTTGATAACGGTGAGCGGGATCGAGCGGCCATCGAGATCGGCTACGGCGTTGAGGCCGTTGCGGACGCGGCCGAGATAGAACTGGTCGATATCGGCGGTCAGCTTCCAGGCATGTTCGGAATCGACCTGCCCCACCGTGTCGCCGGGCTTCACCATCTGCCCGGGTTGCAGCGTGAAGGCCGTGAGCCGGCCTGCAACCGGCGCGCGTACTACCAGCGCGGCGAGGCCGGCGCGGGTCATTGTAAGGCTCTCGCGAAGCTCGCCGGCAGTGGCATCCACACCCGCCGACTGAGCGGCGAGCATCTTGTCGGCTTCCTGCGCGCCCTTGGTGAGCGCGGCGAGGCGGGCGCGCTGATACGCCACTTCGTCGCGCAGCGGCGCCAGCGCGGCGGCGGTGACGATCTGCTTGTCGAACAATATCTGCTTCTGGCGCAGCAGCGCCTCGGCCTTGGCCAGCTCGTTGCGGGCGGAGGCGATGTCGCGGCCGGTCTGTTCGCGGCTCTGCTGGATCGAAAGGCGCTGGCCGCTGATCGAACTGAGCTGGCCGGCGATATTGGCCGAGCGGCTGGCGACATCGAGCGCGAGGTTGGGATTGGCCAGCCGGGCGAGCTGCGCGCCGGCCGCGACCGACTGGCCATCGGTGGCGAGCAGCGCCTCGACCTGACCGCCGCTGACCGCCGTCACATACACGGTCTGGAGCGGCGCCACCTGCGCGCGCAACGGGACGTAATCGGCAAAGGCGGCGCGCGTTACCGGGGCGATGCGGATCGTCGCGGCATCGACGGCCAGCGATCCCGACGCCGGCATCCACCACCATAGCATCGCCGCCGCCAACGCGACGGCAATACCGATCGCACCGCGCAGGATCAGCTTGCGGCGGCGCGCATGGGGGCGATCGATCCGGCGATCCATCGCTGCGCCATTGTTCGGGAGAGAGGGGGCTTCCATGTCCGCCAGCGTACAGCAAGCGCGCGCCTGCAGCTAAATCGCTGATAAAAAACTATAAAGAAGAAAGGGCTGGCGCATTGTCCGAACAGTCGGCAAGCTAGTGTCCGATTCCGAACACTTGCCAGGAGCCGTCAAGCCTTGCCGTCCGAATCACCGGTCATCCTTGTCATCGACGACGATCCCGACATCGTCCGCGCCGCGACGCTGCTGCTCGAGCGGAACGGTATGCAGGTGATCGGCGCGGCGGATCCCGATGCGGCCTGGGTGCGGCTGGCCGAACGGCCGGTGGATGCGATCCTGCTCGACCTCAATTTCGCGCGCGGGCGGACCAGCGGGGAGGAGGGGTTCCGCCTGCTCGACCGGCTGATCGCGGCCGATCGCAACGCGGTGGTGGTGGTGGTCACCGGGCATAGCGGCATCGCCGTGGCAGTGCAGGCGATGCGCGGCGGCGCGAGCGATTTCGTCATCAAGCCGTGGAGCAACGAGCGGCTGCTCGCCACCGTCGAGCGGGCGGTGGCGCTGCGCAAGGCGCGGCTGGCGGCGGCTCCGGTGGTGGCTGCCGAAGAGGCGCTGCTCTTGCTGGGCGAAGCGCCTGAAATCGAGGCTGTGCGGGGGTTGATTGCGCGCGTGGGGCCCACCGATGCGGCCGTCTTGCTGATCGGCCCGGCGGGCAGCGGCAAGACACTCGCGGCGCAGATGCTCCACCGCGCCTCCGCGCGCGCCGAACGGCCCCTGGTGACGCTGGATGCAGCGGTGGCCGATCTGGCGATGATCGAGGGGCGCGTCGCCGCCGCGGCCGAGGCGACGCTGCTGATCGAGGAAGTCGACCGGCTCGCCCCCGCGCTCCAGCCCGAACTGGCGCGGCGGCTGGCGGGCATCCGCGTGCTGGCGACCAGCCGGCTGGATCGCGGCGGCCTGCGTGCGGCGCTGATCGACGATCTGCGCTTTCGCCTCAACACGGTAGAGATTGCGCTGCCGCCGCTTTCCGGACGGGACCAGGATGCGGTGCTGCTCGCGCGGCACTTTCTGGCGCTGTTCGCGGGGCGATACGGCCAGCCGCTGCGCGGGCTGACTGACGAGGCAGCCCGTGCGATTGCCGCCGATGCATGGCCCGAAGGCGTGCACGGCCTGCGCCAGGCCATCGAGCGGGCAGTGTTGCTGGTCGGCGGCGAGGCGATCGACATCGCGGCGCTGGGCCTTGCGCTGGAGGCGGACGCGCTGGAGCCGCGCGCGATCAAGGCGGACCTGAACCTTAACCGCAGCGAGGCGGCGCTGGTC
The DNA here is from genome assembly GCF_056314225.1 of Sphingomonas sp. DMC6. NCBI lineage: Bacteria > Pseudomonadati > Pseudomonadota > Alphaproteobacteria > Sphingomonadales > Sphingomonadaceae > Sphingomonas > Sphingomonas sp. DMC6. The sequence goes on along the minus strand of NZ_JBQUYT010000012.1, from coordinate 44,750 downwards.
GCGGCGGCACTGAAGCGTCATGCGTTCAACGTCAGCCGGGCGGCGGCCGAATTGGGGCTGACACGGGCTGCGCTCTATCGGCGGATGGCGAAATATGGACTCTAGGCGGTGGGCGGCGCTGCTGCGCGGACTGTTGCTGGTGCTCGCTGGTGTAGCGTTGTCGATCGGCTGGCAGCGCGGGCTGTATGCGACGGCGCTGGTGGCGGTGCTGGCGATCCTCTGGGCGCTTGCGACGGCGTGGGCCGATGCGCGTGCCCCTGCGCCGCTCGTTGCCCCTGCCGCACCACCGGTGGACCGCGCCCATCGCGAGCGCCGGCTGACGGCGCTGCTCGACTTGTCGCCGGCGCCGATCGTCACGATGGATGGCGACCGGCGGCTCTATGCGATCAACCGCGCTGCGCGGCGTCTGTTCGGCGCCGAGGATCTGGTGGCGGACCCACCGGCAGTCCTGGTCGAAGCGATTGCGGGCGAACAGCCCGGCCGCGCCGCGACGGTATCACTGGGCGGCCGCAGCTACGCCCTCACCAGCAGCGATTTCGCGCTGGGCGGCGCGCAGAGCAAGCTTGCGGCGCTGATCGACATCGATGCCGAACTGAAAGCCGCGGAGGCGGCGACATTGCGCGACCTGGTGCAGGTGCTCAGCCATGAAATAGTCAATGCGCTGACGCCGATCGCATCGCTCAGCCGCACGGCGGCGGACATGCTTGAGGACGATGCGCCCGCGCTGCCGGCGATCCGCGACGCGGTGGGGACGGTGGCGCGGCGTGCGGCGGGGTTGCAGCGCTTCGGCGATGCCTATCGCTCGCTGGCCCGACTGCCGGCGCCGACGATGGGCAGCGTCGAAGCCAGCGAACTGGTCGCCGATCTCGCCCGGTTGTTCGTCACGCGCTGGCCCGGGGTGACGTTGGCCGTGGCGGCGGCGGGGCCGCATGCGCTGCAGGGCGATGCCGACCAGTTGAGCGCCGCGTTATGGGCGCTGCTGCAAAATGCGGCAGAAGCGGTCGGGGACGGCGGACGGGTGGAACTTCGCCTGATCCGCGACGCCGGCGGCACGCTGTTCTGCGTGGCGGATAACGGGCCGGGCATTGCGCCGGCAGACCGCAGCGCGATCTTCCGGCCGTTTTTCACCACCAAGGCGCAGGGCAGCGGCGTCGGCCTGGCGCTCGCGCGGCAGATATTTCTCGCCCATGGCGGCGATCTCCGGTTGGGGGACGGGCCGGGCGCCTGCTTCGAAGCCCGGGTGCCGCATGCGGAGACAGGGGGATAGGGGCGACCTCAGCCAACCGGGCTCCAGCGCAGGAAATGGTGGCTTGGAAACCGGGATTTCGCCTCCGTGAAGCCGTGGCGCAAATAGAACTGGTGCGCTCGCACATTGTCGCGTGCGACATGCAGGCCTATCGCCGCCTTTCGCATCGCGGCACATCGCTGGCTCCAGTCGATCAGCGCGCTCCCCGTGCCTTGCCCGCGTGCTTCCGGCCTCAGGCTGATTTCCATCAACCGCCATTCGCACCCGTTACGGTCGAGCGATAGCCGGCCGATGGGCTGCTTGGAGTCTGCAGCCTTGATCACCCAATAGTCCGCATGCGGGTGCTCGCGCAGATAGTGGCAATGCTGCAGCCGGAACTGGTCGGCGACGAAGGCAAGCTTTTCCGCCGACCCCCATGGCACAGCGGCAAGGTCCGGTGCGCGAAGGGCGCCATAAAGCTGAAGCAGGAAGGGCAGGTCTGCCGTGCCCGCGTGCCGGAGGCAGAGCGCCGACGGCAGCGGGGCGTCCTCGCCGGATGAGGGGCGCGGTGTGGGAAAGGGTGGAAGCTGAAGCGTGTCTGCCTGTTGCGCCATCGGGATTACATCCGTTTCCGTTCCATCGGCTTTTTCTGCCGCGGTGGTTGCGGCAAACTCGTGACGACTATTCTGCTTGGAAAAGAGGAAAACGATGCGCCTCGCAACACCCGAGGATTTCGAACCATGGGTGGGGCGTGCGGTGCGGGTGAACACCGCACCGCATCCCGTCGAACTCGTGCTTGCCGAACTGCGGCGGATGCCGCCGATCATCGGCGCCGATTTTCGCGAACCCTTTTTGCTGCTCTTCGAATCGCCGTGGGATGTCGTGTTGCTCGACGAAACCTATGAAATCGACTGTGGCCGCGGCGGTCCGCACGACATCCATTTGTCCCAGTTGCTGCCCAAGGGGCCGACACGCCGCTACCAGGCGCTCTTCACCTGATTTTCCGCGCGATCTGCGGCGCGTCAGGGCTGTTCCGGCCAGACGCCCGCCGAGGCGATGATCGTGGTAACGGCGAGGAACGGCTGCACCACCGAAATCGGCGCGCTGCTTCCCGCCGGGTTTACCGTAACCGTACCGGCGATGCCCGAAACCTGACCGGAAACGCCGTCCAGCGCCACGGGGGTGAGGCCTGACGCTTTGGCGGCGGGCACGTATAATCTGGGGGTGCCACTCGTTGCCAGCGGTATGCCCAAATACGATCCTGCGTCTGGCGTGGTGACTTCGTTCGCGTAGGTTGCGCCCGCCAGGGCAGTCAGCCGCCCGGTAAACGTCGGAGAGCCCGTCGCCGCGAATGTTGCGGTGTGGGTGTGCGCGGGAAGCTGGGCCTGGCTTAGCGAATATTGCTCGAGGCCTCCCTTGGCGCCGACAACGTGCGGTGTCAGGCCCGGGCCACTTCCGGCGCCGAGGAATACGCGCCCGCGTGCATCCGGCAGCGCATAGTCGGTGACGCCATTGCCGCCAAAACTGTTGCCGAGCAGGGCGAACAGCGCCTGATTCTGGCCGACCTTCAGTATCGTGCCGTCGCAGTTCATCCAGTTGACGGGTGCATATCTGAACCCGACTTGCATGATCTGCCCGATAAATGGATCCATCGTCATAGCCCTCCAAAAGACACGGGCGACCATAGCTCTCCTGCAGAACGGTTTGCAGGAAATGTAGAGCCGTAATGGATGTAAAATAAAAAACATCCATAAATAGCAACTTATGTTCCAATTATGCGAACGAATTGTGCTGGGCTAGTGCTTTGGCTTGTCTTGTGACGTTGAGGAAAAAACGCCGAAATGGCATGATTAAAGGGGCAAATCGGGAATGGTGACGACTTTTGGACTTTTGGGTCTGTAAGTTGTTGTCATCGTTTCGGATTGCCGGGTGTGCATATGGGGGTGAGATGCAGGTTGGGGCCTTTGTCGGTGCATATGCGGCGGTTTTCACTCGTGGCAGGCGCATGGTCAGGGCCTTGCTGGGCCCGGCGCTGGCCGTGGCACTCATGGCGCCCGCGGTAGTTCAGGCGCAGAGTACCGGTTGTGTGGCCGTAAATAATGGTCGGATGGATCTTACGGGGAGCATAGCTTCAGGAAAATTTAGCTCCAATAATGCGTCTCTTCACGATGATGCGTATTTGATGAATTTCATGCGGGCAAATTCTTCGTATGAATCTAGTCTCGGTCAGTATTATTCAATATCATATATTGGGGATTATTCATTTTATTCGGGGGACACTATAAACTATAGCGGTAATGTCAGTAATTTTTCCGGCAATTCCGATCCTGATGTTTTTTATGCTGGCGTGAGAGTGGAGAGCGATGGTCTTCCTAACCACGATGTTAATGACGCTTCGATAGCGCATATCGGACAGGACGGCCCCTTCTCAGGAAGTTACACGCTTGGCAGCGCCGTCAGTCTTCTCGGTGTCGGCGTGTACGATGGCCGCGGTGCCGGTACCGCAACCATCCAGATGACGGTGACCTGCACGCCAGCAGGCTGGACGGCCCCGTCGCTGGGCGTCTCCATGACCCATTCGGGCACGCCCTCGCAGGGCGGGACCGTGGATTATACGATCACGCCCAGCGTGAGCAGCGGCTCCTACACCATCGGCAATCTCACGCTCGCCCTCAGCATTCCCAGCGGCATGAGCTTCAACGGCGGGACGGGCACGGGCTGGAGCTGCACCTCGACCAGTTGCACCTATTCGAACAGCGTCGCGAACGGGAGCAGCGGCAATCCGCTGACGCTGCGGCTCAATGTCGCCAACAATGCTGCCGCCAGCCTGACGCCGGGCGTCACCCTGTCCGGTGGCAGGGCCAGCAATTCGCCTTCCGCCAGTGACACGACCACGGTAACCCCCCTTGCGAGCGCGCCCACGGTGACCGGGGTGGCGCCCACTTCCGGCGCGACGGCGGGCGGGACTTCGGTCGTGATTACCGGCACGAATTTTACCGGAGCGACTGCGGTGAAATTCGGCGCCACTTCGGCATCCGGCTTTACCGTCAACAGCGCAACGCAGATCACCGTGCCGTCTCCTGCCGGGGGCGCCGGGACCGTGGATGTGACCGTGACGACGCCGGGCGGCACCAGCGCGACCAGTGCGGCCGACCAGTTCACCTATGTTGCGGCGCCGGCGGTGCCGACGATCACCACCACCCCGCCTTCACTCGCCAATATCGGCAACGCGATCTTCCAGTTCGCGCTCCCCAGCGGCACTGCAGAATGCGCGATCGACGGCGGCAGTTTTGCTGCCTGCACCAGCCCCAAGACCTATACGGGGCTGGCCGATGGCACACACAGCTTTCAGGTGCGTGCGACCAACGTTGGCGGAACGAGCACTGCGGCCAGCCATAGCTGGACGGTCGATACCACTGCGCCGTCGGCGCCGGCGATATCGGCGCCTGCAAATGGATCGACCCGGCTGGTCTCGCAGCGGACGGTTTCGGGTACGGCAGAGGCATCGAGTACGGTCACCGTCTATCTCGACGGCAACGCCGACGGCACCGCCGTCGCGAACGGATCGGGCAACTGGAGCTACACCTTGTCCGCGCTCAGCGCTGGTAGCCACAGCGTGAAGGCGCGCGCGGCCGATGCTGCGGGCAATGTTTCGGTGGATTCCAGCACCAGCAGTTTCACGGCGGTCGCTGTCTTGAGCGCCACACGGAGCATAAGCGCGGTCGGACTGACGACCGGCACGGCTACGAGCGTCCAGCCGATTTCGCAAACTGGCGGCCAGGCGCCTTTCACCTACGTGATCAGCGGGGGAATTATACCAAGCGGTCTCGCTTTCAACACCAGCACCGGCTTTCTTTCCGGCACGCCGAGCACGACGCTGGGGATGACGACCTTTGTCGTCACCATCACCGACGCGCTGTCGCAGACCGCGTCGAACACTTTTACCCTGGAAGTGACCGGGCCGGTGGCTCAGTCGATCAGCTTCACCTCCACCGCGCCCGCTTCTGCAACGGTCGGGGGCGCGACTTATACGCCTGCCGCGACCGCGACGTCGGGCCTGACGGTCGCGTTCTCGGTCGACTCGTCGAGTTCGGGGGTCTGTTCGATCAGCGGCGGCGCAGTGAGCTTCACGGGCGTCGGCACGTGCCGCATCAACGCCAACCAGGCGGGCAACTCAAGTTACGATCCGGCGCCACAGGTGCAGCAGAGTTTCTCTGTCGGCATCGGCAGCCAGACCATCGCGTTCACCTCGACGGCACCTGCCGGCGCCAAGGTGGGCGGTTCCGCCTATAGCCCTGCGGCTACCGCCAGCTCCGGCCTGGCTGTCAGCTTCTCGGTCGATTCAAGCAGCAATGGAATATGCGCGTTGTCCGGCGGTAGCGTTTCGTTCACCGCGCCGGGCACTTGCCGCATAAACGCGGACCAGGCTGGCAACGCCAGCTACGCTGCCGCGACGCAGGCGCAGCAGACATTCACCGTTGCCAAGGGCGACCAGACGATTACGTTCGCGGCCTTGTCCAACGCCGCGCGGTCTGCGTCGCCACTGACGCTCACGGCTACCTCGAGCGCGGCTCTGACCGTCAGCTTTTCGAGCACTACCCCCGGCACCTGCACCGTTTCCGGCACCACCCTGACGCTTGTGGCGCTTGGGACGTGCACGGTCGCGGCCGATCAGGCGGGCAACGGCACTTGGAATGCTGCGCCGACCGTCAGCCGTAGCCTGACCGTCATGCCCGAGACGCTGGCGCTGACGTCAGGCGGCGCGACGGCCAGCAAGGTAGGGACACCCTATATTCAGACCAACGTCGCGACCGGCGGTGTAGCGCCGTACAGCTTTGTGGTGACGGCTGGAACGCTGCCACCAGGTCTCAGCCTCAACACCGCGACGGGCATTGTGAGCGGAACCCCGACTGCGGCAGGCGCATTCAGCTACACGATCACCGTATCGGATGCCGCCAGTCCGGCGGTCACTGCAACGGGCGTTGCAGTCTCGGGCACGATGGCGAAGGGCGACCAGACGCTGAACTTTACTGCGACGCCCCCGTCGCCCGCTGTCATTGGCAGCAGCTACACCGTAACCGCGACGTCCAGCGTCAACCTGCCCGCCAGTTACGCCATCGCGCCTTCGAGCAGCGGCATCTGCACGATCAGTGGCAGCAATGTCAGCTTCACGGCCGGTGGCAGTTGCGTGGTCGTCGCCAGCCAGGCGGGGGACGCCAATCACGAAGCGGCGGCGCCGATCAGCCAGACGATCACCGTCGCTGCGCCGCCCGTTGCAGCCAACCGCCCCGGGGTGGCGGTTGCCTATAACAGCTCGGGAACGGCGATCGATCTTTCCACCAGCATTACCGGCGGCGCCCACAGCGCGATTGCGGTTGCAACCGCGCCTGCGCATGGCACGACCAGCATCGCCGGCGACGTCATCACCTATGTGCCTGCCGCCGGCTATTATGGTGCCGACAGTTTCACCTTCACCGCCACGGGCGTGGGTGGCACTTCCGCCCCGGCTACGGTGTCACTGACGGTGGCGACGCCGGCTGCGCCGACTGCGGCAGCGGTGACAGCGACCGTGCCCTACAACAGTAGCGGCCAGGCGATTACGCTGCAGCCCGCCGGAGTCTATTCGAGCCTGGCGGTCGGTACGGCCCCCGCGCATGGCGTGGTGACGATCAGCGGCACAACGGCCACCTATGTGCCGACCAGCGGCTATTATGGTGCGGACAGCTTCACCTATACGGCGACGGGCCCGGGCGGTACCTCTTCGCCGGCGACGGCCTCTATCACGGTCAGCGTGCCCGCCGCCCCGGCTGCAGCGACCGTTACCGCATCGGTGCCCTATAATAGTGGCGGACAGGCGATCACGCTGCTGCCCGGCGGCGTCTACTCCAGTCTGGCGATCGGCACCGCGCCTGCGCACGGCTCCGTTACGATCAGCGGGACGACGGCGACCTATGTGCCGACCAGCGGCTATTACGGCGCCGACAGCTTCACCTATATAGCGACCGGTCCAGGCGGTAGCTCGGCACCGGCAACCGTTTCGCTAACCGTTGCCACGCCGCCGCCGCCGGAACCGAAGCCGACCAGCGCGGCCGCGACCGGCGCGATGGTCGAAGGCGGGTCGAGCGTTGATGTCAATCTGGGGGCGCTGGTTTCGGGCGTGTTCGATACGCTCGAAATCTCCACCCCGCCGGCAAATGGCTCGGTCACGCTGATCGGCCCTGGCACGTCCACCGCCAAAGGCGGACTGCGGGCCCAGGCGGTCAGCGGCTGGACGGCGACCTATCTGCCAAAGGCCGGCTTTGTCGGGGAAGACAGCTTCGAATTCGTTGCGGTTGGGCCGGGCGGCCGATCGGTGCCGGCGACGGTCACGATCACCGTCGCGGCGGTCGCGCCGGTCGCGCAGCCGAAAAAGGCGAGCGTCGGCGATGCGCAGTCGGTTTCGGTCGATCTGACTGCGGGGGCGACCGGCGGCCCGTTCAGCGGCGCGACTATCGTGAGTGTCACGCCGTCTTCGGCCGCCACCACCAGCATCGAGCAGATCGGCGATCCTCTGTCGCCAAGCTATCGATTGAATGTGACGACGAAGCCGCATTTCAACGGCACGATCCTGGTGCGCTACACGCTCACCAATCTGTTCGGCGACTCGCAGCCGGCGGACGTAACCGTCACCGTCACAGCGCGTCCTGATCCGTCGGCCGATCCGGTCGTGCGGGCGCTGTCCGATGCCCAGGCCGAGGCGGCGCGTCGCTTCGCCCGCGCGCAGGTAGCGAATTTCATGGCCCGCGCGCAGGAGCTGCATCATGGCGGCGGTGCGACCAACCCGCTGGGCGTGCGGTTCGGTCTGGTCGATCTGCTGCGTGCACGTCGCGAGCCGGACATGACCGGTCATGATGTCGAAATCGCCTTTGCCGACTGGAAGCACGGCCGCACGAGCGACCGTGGCGTCGAGAGCGGCTCGATGGGCGACATGCCCCTAAACGGTCTGCCCGGGGTGCTGCCGGGGCAGCAGGATGCCGCCGGGGGCGACGCTGCAGGTAGCGGAAACCGGTCGCGCCGTGCGCCACGTGGCGGTAGCGGTGAGGAACGCCCGGTCGGTTCGATCGCGCTGTGGTCGGGCGGTTCGGTCGAAATCGGTACGCTAGATCGGCGCAGCAACCGCGCTCGCATCAGCCTGTCGAGCGGCGGCCTGTCGGGCGGTGCCGATGTGCGGATTGCCGAATGGGGCAGTGTGGGTATCGGCGGCGGCTATGGCAGCGACATCAGTCGCATCGATGGCCAGGCAGCCCGCGTCCGCAGCGATACGAAGGTCTATGCTGGCTATGGCAGCTTCGAGCCGCTCGACGGCACCTTTGTCGACACGATGGTCGGCCATGGCACGCTCGATTTCCGCACCCGCCGCGTGATCGCGGCCGACGGAAGCATCGCTTCGGGTAGCCGCAACGGCGACATGACCTTCGGCGCCCTGTCCTTCGGCGTCGATCGGCGCGAGGGCGGGGTGCGCTGGTCTAGCTATGGCCGCGTGGAATTCCTCGACGGCACGCTCAACGCCTATACCGAGACCGGGTCGGATCGGTACGCCCTGCGCTTCGATGTGCGTCGTATCCATTCGCTCACCGGCGCATTGGGCGGGCGTGTCGAGTTCACGCGCGATCTGGGCTTTGCCAAGATCAGCCCGCGGCTGGGAGCGGAGTGGCTGCATGAATTCCGCAGCGCGAGCCTGCAGACGCTGGACTATGCCGATTATGACGGTCCATCGGTCTATGGTTTTTCGACTACCGGCTGGAAGCGCGAGCAATATCAGCTGACGGTCGGCGGGCGATTGTCCACGCTGTCGCGCTGGATGCTGGACATGGAACTCGGCATTCGCGGCGGCGTGGGCGAGCAGACCGGCCAGTTGCGGCTGCGGCTGAGCAAGACCTTCTGAGGAGGTCCCGACGGGGCTAGAGCGTTTTCGCCTTCGGTGAAGGCGCTCCTTCTTTCGGGGGACGCATTTTCGGCGGCGTCGACCCTAAACGGTCAACTTGAAAATGCTCTAGGCGCCTTCGCTCCGGCTTGCGGCGGGCGGAAAGGCAAGCGTGAAGGTCGCGCCGCGCCCCGGCGTGCTGGAAATCGCGAGCTGCCCGCCATGGACTTCCATGATGCGGCGGACAATCGACAGCCCCAGCCCGGCGCTGTCGGAACGCTGATGGTCGGCGCGCCAGTATCGCTGGATCGCCGCTTCCGGATCAGCGGCGGCGATGCCCGGGCCGGTGTCGCGCACGGCAATGCAACCGGGCGCCATCACCTCCACGGTGATTTGTGTGCCGACCGGAGTGTGGCGGCTGGCATTGGTCAGCAGGTTCGACAGGGCGATGCTGGCCAGGGTACGGTTGCCGCGGATCAGAACCGGCGCATCGGGCGCCTCCAGCGCGATGCTGTCCCCGGCTGCCAGCACGGCGGGCGCATGGTCTGCCACGAGGGCGCGCGCAAAGTCGGTGGCGTCGAACCGCTCGAACCGGTCTTCGGTGATCGTTTCGAGCGTTGCCAGATCCTGCAGCTGGGCAACGACATGCGTCAGCCGGTCGATCGAACCGCGCAGATGCGCGCGCAATGCGGCATCCTCCACCGCCTCGAGTTCGACACGGTGCGCGGCGAGCGGCGTGCGCAATTCGTGCGCGACATTGGCGATGAATTCCGACTGCTGGCGAAAGCTCGCCTGCAGCCGCACGAGCAGCGCGTTGGTCGCATGGGCAAGCGGTGCGACTTCCAGCGGCAGGCCCTCTTCCTCCAACCGCAGGTCGAGATTGCCGGGCCCGATCGTCGCTGCCCGGTTGGATGCGGCGCGTACCGCCAGCACCAGCCGCCCGATCAGCACGCTGTTGATCAGCGGTAACAGCAAGAGGATGGCGACCAGCAACGGATTGTAGCGGCGCACGAACGCGTGGACGACATCGTCGAGGATCGCGCCGGGCCCCGCCTCGTCCTGGGTAACGATGACCCAGCCGCGCGTCGTGCCGCTTTCGAACGGCATACTCACGCCGATAAATGCCCCGGCGCGGAACGGGGCAAGCTGGTTGAGACGCGGCGCCTGCTGCCACGGCACAAGTTCGACATGCGCACTGCCGGTAACGAACCGTCCCGCGGCGTCCGTCACCACATAGGCGCGGCCATCATAGGGCGAGGCATAGGCACTGGAGAGCCCGGGCCCGAGCTGCACCCGCGCTTGCCCCGAACCGTGGCGGATCGCGCCGGAGATGACCCAGGCCTGCTCGGCAAGCGTTTGTAACTGATAGCGGCTGACTTGCCGGTGGAGCAGCGAGGCCAGCAGGATCGGCAGCGCGACGGCGGCCACCAGAATCGCGCCCAGTTCCAGCACAAGGATTCGCGCGATCAGCGAGCGCGGCCACCATTTCATGGCATGGCTTTACCGGAAGCCGCAGCGCGCATCCATGCCGTTCGCATGGGGTCAGCGCCCCTCCGGCGCATTCCCCGGCCGCAAGATATAGCCCACGCCGCGGATCGTCTCGATCCGAACCGTCGCGCCGGCGCCTTCCAGCTTGCGGCGCAGGCGATGTGCCAGCACCTCCACCGCGTTGGACCCGACCGGTTCGCTCAGCCCGTACAGCTGGTCCTCGGCAAGCTGTTTGCTGACGACCTGCCCCTCGCGCCGAAGCAGCAGTCCCATCAACTGGCGTTCGCGTGCCGAAAGCAGCATCGGTCGCCCATTGACCGTGCAGTCGCCGGATTGGCTGTCGAATGCAACGTTGCCGGCCTCCAGCGCCACACCCGCCAGTCCGCCCTGTCGGCGAAGGACCGCGTGTAGGCGGGCGATCAGCTCCTCTACGTCGAACGGCTTGGTGACATAGTCGTCCGCACCGGCATTGAGCCCTTCGATCCGGTCGTCGCGACCGGTGCGCGCCGAAATGGCGAGGATTGGAATGGTGTTGCGCTCGGCGCGCAGCGTACGGAGCAGGACGAGACCGTCACTATCGGGCAGCCCCAGATCGAGCAGCATGGCGGCATAATGGACGGCGCCCAGCATCTGTCGCGCATCTGCCACCCCGGCGGCATGATCACTCTGGATGGCGCGGCGTTTCAGCGCGCGCGCCAAGGCTGCTGCAAGCGCCAGATCGTCCTCCACCACCAGCACACGCAATGCCGCCACCCCGTAAGCTGCCCGTAAGCCAAGGGCGCTACTGCCGCAGCGCACCATGAGCAAGCCATTCTATATATCCCCGCAGATGATGACCCTGGAGATCCGCGCGTGACCGGCGATACCCCTGAAAGCGCGCTGCTGCCCGAGCCGCGCCGCTTCGACCCTGCCGCCCAGTGGCGGCTTCTGGCGCTGATCGTCGGCGCGGTAATCGCGCTGCTCGTGATCGGCTTGGCGGTGAAGTCCGCGCTGACGCCGAAGCCGGCGCCCGAGGCGCCTGCCTCGCCCGATACGTTCAAGCCGACGGCCGATCAGCTTTCGCAGATCCAGTTCGCTACCGTCTCGGCAGGTGCCAATTCGGAACTGCTGCGCGCCAGCGGCTCGATCGCCGCAGACGCCGATCACAGCACGCCGATCCTGCTGCCCTTTTCGGGCCAGGTGCAGGCGGTGCTGGTCGAGCTGGGCCAGCGCGTGGAGCGTGGCCAGCCGCTGCTCCGTATCGCTTCGCCCGAACTGGTCGACGCGCGCGGTGCGCTGCTGACGTCGGGCGCGCAGGAGGCAAGCGCCGTCGAGGCGTTGCGGCTCGCCCAGGCCAATTACGAGCGGCAAAAGGCGATCTATCAGAGCGCGGGCGGCGCGCTGAAGGACTATCTGCAAGCGCAGGCCGATCTGGTCACGGCGCAGTCGAACGCGCGCACTGCGGCCTCTGCGGCACGTGCGGCGCGCGACCGCCTCGGCTTGTTCGGCAGCGCCTCGGGTGAAACGGGCGCCCAGGGCGGTACCGGCTTTGTGGTCTATCGGGCACCGGTCGCCGGCGTGGTCGCCGACCGCAGCATTGCGCCGGGCCAGTTCGTCGCTTCGGGGGGCGGTTCGCCGGTGATGACGATTACCAACCCTGCCCATGTCTGGCTGGTCGCGCAGCTCGCCGAAAGCGACGCCGCCAATATCCAGCTGGGCGACGAAGTGACGGTGACGACGCCGGCGCTGCCGGGCCGGGAATTCACGGCGAAGATCGACTATATCGCCGCCGCCCTCGATCCTGCGAGCCACCGCCTGCCGGTGCGCGCGACGATCGCCAATCCGGATGGCGCGCTGAAGCCGCAGATGTTCGCCTCCTTCGTCATTCGCCGCGCCATCGGCGGGGGGGCAGGGGTGCTCGTCCCTTCCGTGTCGATCATCCATGAAGGCGACAATTCCCGCGTCTGGGTACTCGGCAGCGACAAGGCGCTGCACAGCCGCATGGTGAAGGTTGGCGCGTCCGAGGGCGGCTTCACGCGCGTGCTGAGCGGACTGCAGACCGGCGAGCGGGTCGCCACCAAGGGCGCGCTGTTCGTGAATGAGGCGGGCCTCGAGCAATGAACCGCATCGTCGAGCTGGCACTGCGCCAGCGTATGTTGGTGCTGACGGTGCTGATCGGCCTGATCCTGGCCGGCATCCTCGGCTTCATGAACCTCAATATCGAGGCTTATCCTGATCCGGTGCCGCCGATGGTGGAGCTGGTGACGCAGAGCGATGGCATCTCCGCCGAGGAGATGGAGCGCAACGTTACCACCCCGATCGAAGTGGCGATCGCCGGGCTGCCGCATCTGACGGCGGTACGCTCGATCTCGCTGTTCGGCCTTTCGGACGTGCGCATCCAGTTCAGCTATGACGTGACGCATATGGAGGCGCAGCAGCTGGTGCTCAGCCGCCTCTCGCAGCTGGGGAATCTGCCCAACAACGCCCAGCCGCTGATTTCGCCGACCAGCCCGATCGGCGAAATCTATCGCTATCGTCTTACCGGCCCGTCCGGCTATTCGGTGATGGACCTGAAGACGATCCAGGATTGGGTGCTTCAGCGTCGCTTCAAGCGCATTCCGGGCGTGATCGACGTGACCGGCTGGGGTGGCAAGCTGCGCTCCTACGAAGTCCAGCTCGACCGCGATAAGCTGGTCGCGCATGGCGTTACCGTGCCGCAGGTTTTGCAGGCGATCGGCAAGAGCGACGCCAATGTCGGCGGCCAGACCGTCAATTTCGGCGAGCAGGCGGCGATCGTCCGCGGCGTCGGCCTGATCCAGTCGGTCGATGCGATCCGCAACGTGCTGGTCGGCACCGCCGGTACTACGCCGGTGCTGCTGCGCGATGTCGGCACGGTCAAGGTCGGCAACCTGCCCCGGCTGGGTATCGCCGGCGAAGGCCAGGACAACGACATCGTCATGGGCATCGTGCTGATGCAGCGCGGCGCCCAGTCGCTGCCGACGATCAAGGCAGTGAAGCAGGAGATCGAAACGATCAATTCCAGCGGCATCCTGCCGCCGGGCGTGAAGATCGAGCGCATCTATGACCGGTCGGACCTGATCGGCGTGACGACGCGCACGGTGATGCACAACCTTATCGAGGGCGTGCTGCTGATCTTCTTCCTGCAATGGCTGTTCCTGGGCAATCTGCGCAGTGCGCTGATCGTCGCCATCACCATTCCGTTCGCGCTGTCGGTAGCGGTGCTGATCCTGGTGATCCAGGGGGAATCGGCCAATCTGCTGTCGCTGGGCGCGCTCGACTTCGGCCTGGTGGTTGACGCGGCGGTGATCATGGTGGAGGCGATCTATCGTCGGCTTGCCGACCGCTCGCATGCGATTTCGGAAGGCCATATCCATCCCACCCATGCCAATCGCTTCTCGGCGATCCTCCATGCCTCCAGCGATGTCAGCCGTGGCATCTTCTTCGCCGCCGCCATCATCATCGCCAGCTTCCTGCCGCTGTTCACGCTGACGGGCGTGGAAGGGCATATTTTCGGCCCGATGGCGAAGACCTATGCCTATGCCATTGCCGGCGGCCTGCTGGCGGCGTTCACCGTCTCGCCGGTGCTGTCGGCGCTGCTGCTGCCGGACAAGCTGCGCGAAGTGGATACGTGGGTGGTGCGGCAACTGCGCCGCGTGCTGGACCCGGCGATTGCGTTCGCGCTGGCCAACCGCGTGCTCACTTTCGGCTTGGCCACCCTGCTGATCGTGGGTGCCTTCGCCACGGTGCGCACGCTGGGCGTCGAGTTCCTGCCGCATCTGGAAGAGGGCAACCTCTATATCCGCGCGACGCTGCCGCCCTCGATCTCGCTGGAGGCGGGCGAAGAGGCGGTGAACGGCATCCGCAAGATCATCGCCAGCTATCCCGAGGTCGATCGGGTGGTTTCCACCCATGGCCGCCCGGACGACGGCACCGACCCCACCGGCTTCTTCAACGCGGAATTCTATACGCCGCTGAAGCCGGCCGAGGACTGGCCCTCGGGTGTGACCAAGGAGAAGCTGACCGCAGAACTGCAGGCCAAGCTGGCTGCGCGCTATCCGGGTGTAGACTTCGAATTCTCGCAATATATCGAAGACAATGTCGAAGAGGCTTCGTCGGGCGTGAAGAGCGCCAATTCGCTCAAGATTTTCGGCGGCGACCTCGAGACGCTTGAGTCGATCGCGAACCAGATCAAGGCGCAGATGGCGCAGGTGAAGGGCATTGCCGATCTGGGTGTGTCGGATTCGCTCGGCCAGCCGACGGTGCGCATCGACATCGATCGCGCTGCAGCCGCGCGCTATGGGCTGACGCCGGATGACATCAACTCGACCGTTGCTGCCGCCATCGGTGGCCAGTCGACCGGCGATCTCTACGAAAAGTCGACCGACCGGCACTTCCCGATCGTGGTGCGGCTCGATCCCGCGCAGCGCAATGACATCGAGGCGATCCGCCGCATCCAGATCGGCGCGCCGTCGCCCACCGGTAACGGGCTGATGCAGGTGCCGCTGTCCGAAGTGGCGCAGGTGAAGCTCACCTCGGGTGCGTCGTTCATCTATCGCGAGCATCAGGAACGCTATGTCCCGATTAAGTTCAGCGTGCGTGGCCGCGACCTGGGCGGCGCGATCGACGAGGCCAAGGCGCGCATCGCGCGTAATGTGAAGATGCCGCCGGGCTATCACCTCGAATGGGCGGGCGAACTCGGCAACCTGACCAGCGCCGTCGCGCGGCTGGAAGTGGTGGTGCCGATCAGCCTGGCGCTGATCCTGGTGCTGCTGTTCGCCAATTTCGGCTCGGTGCGCGACACGCTGCTCTCGTTCAGCGTGATCCCGATGGCGATGGTGGGCGGCGTGCTCGCGCTGGCATTGACCGGAACGCCGTTCAGCATCTCGGCGGCGATCGGCTTCGTCGCCTTGTTCGGCATCGCGGTGATGGACGGCATTCTGGTCGTCAGCACCTTCAACCAGAACGTCAACGAAGACATGGACCACGAAAGCGCCATGGCTGTGACGGTGCGCCACTGCCTGCGCCCGGTCATCATGACGTGCCTTGCCGCCGCGATCGGCCTGTTGCCTGCCGCCGTTTCCAGCGGCATCGGCAGCCAGGTGCAGAAGCCGCTGGCGCTGGTGGTGGTGGGCGGCATGACGCTCGCCCCGCTGCTGATCCTGCTGGTGCTGCCGCCGCTGATCCTGCGCTTTTCGCGGCATCAGGGCGCGCACGGCCACACTGTCCGCCGGCACCATGCCGACGGCACCCCGATGGAGCAGGCATGATGCGTAGCCAGCCGATTTCTATCCTGACGCTGGCGCTGCTCGCCGGCTGCACGGTCGGCCCGCACAATGTGTCGACGCCGCTGCCGATGCCCCCGGCGCGCGAGGGCCAGACCATCGCGCCGGCCAGCGGACCTGGGCAGCAGCTGGTCGCCGGCGCGGCGCAGATGCCGCAATGGTGGCACAGCTTCGGCAGCGACAAGCTGGATGCGTTGGTCGCGCGCGCGCTGGCGCACAATAACGACCTCGCCACGGCCGAGGCCAATCTGCGACAGGCGCAGGAGCTGGCGCGTGCCGCCTCGGGCTCGACCGGGCCGCAGGTAGACGCCAATTATCAGGCGCAGCGCACGCGCATCTCCCGCGCGCTGTCCGGGCCGCTCGCGGACCAGAACACCTACACCTACACGCTGCATACGGCGCAGCTGACGGTCGCCTACCCGCTCGACCTGTTCGGGGCAGGGCGCAACCATGTCCGCTCGGTGCGCGCCGCCGCGGAAGTGGCCGCGCACCGGCTGACGGCGGCGCGCACCACGGCGGTTGCAAATCTGGTGCTGGCGGTGATCCAGCACGCGTCGCTGGAAGCGCAGATCGCAGCGACACAGGCTGCGATCGAAAACAACCGCCAGCTTGTTGCGCTGCTCGAACGGAGGCGCGTGCTGGGCGATATCGGTGAGGCCGATGTTTCGGCGCAGCAGACGGCGCTGGCCACGGTGGAGGCAACGCTGCCGCCGCTGCAGCGCCAGTTGCAGCACCAGGCAGGGCTGATCGCGCAGTTGCTGGGCGAGGCGCCGGGCGGGGCAGGGACGACCCTGCCCACGCTGGCCGAGCTGCACCTGCCGGCCAGCCTGCCGCTCGCACTCCCCGCCGACATCGTCGCCAACCGCCCGGACGTTCGTGCCGCGGAAGCGCAGGTACAGGGGGCCGCCGCCGATCTGGGAAGCGCGATTGCCGCGCGCCTGCCCACGGTACAGCTCACCGGCAATGCCGGCGGTTCTGCAACGCGCTTCCTCGACATGTTCAAGGACGGCAACCCCTTCTTCTCGCTGATCGGCGGGATCACCCAGCCGGTGTTCCATTCGGGCCAGTTGCTGCACGAGCAGCGTGCGGTGGAGGCGGCGCTCGACGCGGCAAAGTCCGAATATCGCGCCGCCGCGCTGCAGGCGTTCCTCGACGTCGACGACGCGATTGCCGGCCTACGTACCGATGGCGATGCGCTGGATGCGGCCGCCCGCGCCGATGCGGCGGCATCGCGTACTTTGGCGATGACGCGGCGGCAGGTGGAACTGGGCGCGCTGGGCACCCTGCAATTACTGGGTGCGGCATCTGCAGCATCGCAGGCTTCGGTGCAACTGGTGCAGGCGAAGGCCGCACGGCTGAGTGATACGGTGGCGCTGTATCTGGCTTGCGGGACCGACCCAGCCGCCTTCGCAGCCGCGGAGAAATAGGGCCGGTTACAGGTGGCCGGGCTACTCGGGCCCGGTCACATATGGGTGGTGAGGCCGATGCGGACGTTGAAGGGCCGCAGCGGCGTCGTCTGATCGCGCGACCCCAGGGTGAACGGATTGCCATAAGCGAACTGGTTCGCGTGGCTGTTGGTCAGGTTATTGGCAGTGATGCTGATTTCCGAGCGATTGAAGCTCACCGATGCCACCAGCCCGGTCGTCCAGTAATTGCCCTGGCTCACGTCGAACAAGTCGCCCGTGCCCAGCACCGAACGGCCGATATAATCGAAAGACACGCCGATGCGCGGCGCGACCTTGCCCAGCGACCATTGATAGCTGAGCCCGGCGTGCCCAGCGAATGGCGGTGTTTCCGCCAGCCGGCGGTTGTTCTTTCTCGACTGGTTGGCAATCGGGCCGATCACGTAATTGCTGGTGAACAGGAAGGAGCCTTCAGCGCGTAGCCCAAGGAACGGAATCCAGTCGACATTGCCTTCGATCGCAGTGATCCGCGCGTCGCCGATATTGGCGGTATAGGGCTGGCCGCTCTTGTTGATCAGGTCCGCCTGGATGTTGGTCCAATAGGCGGTGGATGCGCTGCCGGAAAATGCGATACCGGTCAGGCCGCGACGCAGCTTTCGTATGCCGATTTCGCCCACGGTAATGTCATCAGGCGTATAGTCCGCGACGCGCCCGACGCCGGTGGCGACGGCCAGACCGCCGGTGCGGTAGCCGGTCTGCACGCGGGCGAACACCGCGAATTGCGGGGCGATGCGCCACGACGCCGCCAGCGTCGGATCGATGCGCCGGGTGCGCTTGCCGTGAATGAAGGTCGTCGGCTTCGGCGCGGCCGAAGGATCGCCGTCGATGCGAGCGGCAGTAAGCCGGGCGCCGGCGGTAATCGAAAGATTGCGCGTCAGCGCAAAGGTGCCCTCGCCAAAGGCCGACCCGGCATTGGTGACATTGGTGACACCGATGATCGTCACGTCGTTGTTCGGCGCGCCCAGGCTGCGCACCAGCACGTCGCTGTCGCTGATGATGCTAAGGCCCACCACCCAAGACGAGCCGCTGGGCAGCGAACGTGACAGCCGCGCCTCCTGCGTGAACAGTTCCTTGTGATGATCCGGGCTGTAGATGCGCAGCGGCGTTTTAGGATTGCGCGGGCTGGCGTCGAACTGCTCTTCCGTGCGCAAACCGGTCATACCCGTTGCGGACACGAAGTGGAGGCCGCTGTCCCAGTCCTTCGTGACAACCAGCCGTCCGAACAGCAGGCGCGTATCGAAGGGCTGGTCGATGCGGGAGCGCCGCGCCAGCGGGCCTTCGATGCGCTCGGCATATTGGCCGTCCCTGGCCTCGATCCACTGGCCGAGCACGCTGGCGTCGATGCCCCAGCCATCGCCGGGCGCTATCCTTACGGCAAGGCGGCCCCCGCTGGTGTCGACGCGGTTGATGTTCGACAATTTGCGTTCATTGTCGTCGACATAGCCGCCGTCACGGGTGTGATAGGCCACCGCGCGCAACCCGAGCCGATCGGTCAGGATCGGCAGATTGGCCATGCCGGCACTGTCGAATCCCGTTTCGCCGCCTGCCGTGGCCGTCACGCCCATGCTGGTGGAAACCGCAGGCCGGGCGAGATCGGGCGCGTTGGTGGTGAGGCGGATCACCCCGCCGATCGCCCCCGAACCATATAGCGTGCCTTGCGGCCCCTCCAGCACCTCCACCCGCTGCATGTCGTACAGGCGCAGGCCGGGTTCGGGGCCGGAATAGTTCAGCTGGACGTCGTCCAGATAAACACTGGTCGGTGCCTGGGTGCTGCCGTTGAAGCTGCTATCGGCAATGCCGCGAATGAATACCTTGTTGCGCCCGTCGCCCAACTGGGTGCTTTGCAGGATCGGGACGCTTTGAGTCAGGTCGCTGATCGTGCCCGCGCTGCGGGTGCTGTTGGTGACGTCGGAAACGGTTGTCAGGCTGCCCGGATAGCGAAGCAGGGTAACGCGCTGCTTGCTCGCCGTCACGACCACTTCATTGGGCTCGGCGGGCGGGGGCGGTGGTACGCTGGCGCGCGCCATGCGCACGCGATGTGGCCGCGGTGCCGGGCGCTGCTCCCCCCGGACGATACGATAAGCGCCGCTCTGCGTTATGACCGCGCGATAGCCGCTGCCTTCCAGCAGGCGGGCCAGCGCGACGCTGACCGGCAGATTGCCTTGCACCGCCGGGGTGCGGACGTTGCGCAGGCCATGTTCGGTGCTGACGATCTCGGCGCCGCTCTGACGACCTAGGCTCGCGAGTGCGGCGTCGAGCGTCGTCGCCGGAATCGAAACGCTTATCTGCTGGGCTTGTGCTGCAACGGGGAATAGAACCGCGAATGCGGCAAGGCAATAAAGGCGTCTAGCGGCCGGCGGGCGCTTGCTCCGACAATATCCACTGCCCGCCATTGCGTCGCCACGTCGCCCCAGTCAGTTCGGCCAGATGCGGAACATCCCGATCGGCGGACCCGGAAAAATGGACCATGCCGGTGAACGGCCGGTCCGACAAATCGCCCTTCAGGACAATATCCGTGCCATAGAGCCGGCGGAGCGTTGCGGCAACCTCCCGCATCGGTTCACCGCCGAAACTCAGCGTGCCCTGGCGCCATCCGCCCACCAGCTCGGGGGCGATACGGCTGCGGACGACGGCGTCGCCGCCTTCCCGCGCGGTGAGTGTATCGCCCGGATGCAACGCTACCGCCGACTCGCCCGGCTGGAACAGTACTGCGCCTTCGGACACCGCGACAGACACCCGCCCGCTTTCATGCGCGACGTTGAACACGGTGCCCAGGTCGCGCAGCGCGACCCCGCCTGCCGTGACGGTGAAAGGATTGGCCGCATCGTGGCGAACGTGAAACACAGCCTCGCCGCGCTCCAACGTTGCGACGCGCGCATTGGTATGGTCGAGCTTCAGCGCGGTGCCGCCGCTCATCTCGATCATCGTGCCGTCGGAAAGCGTCACCACGCGCGATTCGCCCGCCGCAGTCGCAACCTGATAGGCGGAGGCGTGGGGTGCCAGAAGCGTGGGGCCGGCAAGGGCCACCACCAGCGCGGCGGCTGCACTGATGGCGCCGCCGGCATACCAGCGCCAGCGCCGGCCGGGCGCTGCAAACGGCGCATTGTCGTTTCCGGCAACCACCGGTGCTTCCGGGAAGCGGGCATCAGCGATCATCCGGTCGTCGGCAGCGACGCGGTCATAGGCCGCCGCATGGGCGGGGCTGGCCTCCAGCCATTCGATGAACGCGCCCCACGCGGCATCGTCCGCCTCTTGCAGGCGGAGGTGCCACGCGATCGCTACATCGATCGTCTCTGCCCCTTCAGATCGCACGGTTAGCATCCCTTTCGATCATCTAACGACGTGCTCCCCCGAAATCCGCACCATCTTCGTCCAATCGGTCACGAATTTTTTTATAGGCGCGTTGCAGCAGCTTCTCGACGCCGCTCACGCTAATTCCGAGCTGATCGGCGATTGCGCGCTGGGAATGCCCCTCCAGGCGGAACATGCGCAACGCTGCCGCCATGCGTTCGGGCATTTCCTCGATGGTTTCCTGCACGGTCTGCCACTCGCTCGCGGCGACCATCGCCCGCTCCGCATCGGGCAGTTCTTCGGCGCCGGGCTGACCGTCGAGCCAGACAGCGTCGCGCGTGCTGCGGCGATGCGCCGCGATGCGACGGTCGGTCGCCAGATTGGCCGCCACGCGATAAAGAAAGGCAGCGGGCTGGGCGATCGGCTGCTGCGCGAGCTGATCGATCCGCATCCACATGTCCTGCAATGCGTCTTCGGCATCGTCGCGATTGCCCAGGCGTGCGACGAGCAGCCGCAACAGCATGGGACGCTGCGCAAGAAACACCGCCTTTAACCCGGCGTCCGTCACCGAACTCTCGTCTCCCGAGGCCGGTCAGGCGGGAAATGCCAGACCTGCTGCGGCAGCCATGTCCGTGATTGGCAGCGTACGCAATAGGTTGGCCTCGCGAATTCGCGCCGATGCGATGCTATCGCGCGGGCGAAGTCCTGCACCGGGATGGCACATCACCAGATGGTGGTTGCCCGGACGCCGCAAAAAGCGGGGAAACAGCGCGGCATAGTCGCCCGCGAAATCATAATGGCCGGCAAAGCCGTCATTGGTCCGCAGCCCCAGAGCAGCGGCCGCGCGGCGCAGGCGGCGGCAATGCCATGCGCTGCCGATTGCCTTTCCCGGAAACGGCCGCCGGAGCATCGCGCCGATGCGATCGGTGCAATCGCGGATCCAGGCGTGCGGCGCGCGGTCGGCCACTTCGGTCAGCACCAAATCGCGAATGCCGGGCAGCGCATGGGCATGCTGGTGCCCGTCGACGAAATCGGGCGCGCGGCCTATCGCGGCTTCAAAGGCGTCGAATTGAGCGGAAATTTCGATGGCGATTTCGACCAGTTGCAGCTGCCAGCGGCCTGCCTTGCGCGTCAGCGGATCGATGTCGGGCAATATGTCGCCGGGCGCCGTCTCGGCCATGGCCGTGATCGGTGCTTCCCCGGTCAATGTAAGGTGCAGGCCGATTTCGACATGCGCTGGCAGGTCGGCGAGCAGGCGGCTGTCTTCCCGCCAGCCGGGCATTACCGCCATGCAACTGATCGCGTTCACCTTGCCCGCGCGCGCAAGCTCGGCGATGGTCCGGCTGATTTCGGGGGAATAGGCGAAATCGTCAGCGCACAGCGTGAGACGTGGCAAGAGCCGGGCTTTCGATGGTCTGGTATTGCCGTTCGCGGATGCGATGGCTGAGCAGGCGGCGTTGCCGCAGGCGGCCGGCCAGGAAGCGGTAGAAAAACCAGTCGCCGGCCCAGGGTGCCACGGCGCTGTACAGCAGCCGCTCGATCAGCGTCCACCGGATCGAATCGCGGTCGCGCTCGCGCAGCGAGGGCATGCACCACAGTGCCTCGGCATAGCCCATGCTGCCCTTGCGCATCATGCGGTGGATGACTTCATGGTCTTCCAGCACGAAGTTCCAGCGGGCCAGATCGAACCCGCCCGCCTCGCGCAGGCTCTTTGTGCAAAAGGCCTGGCCGGCGCCGCCCGTATGCGACTGGCGCGGCATCAACCGCGCTGCCGCGAGGATCGCCGCCGCCCGGCGCAGGCGCGCAAAGTCGCTCATCGACGGGTCGATATAATAGGCGCCCGCGACCACATGGCCCGGCCGACGCAGCACCTGCTCGGCCATCGCCAGATAATGCCGGGGGTACCAGGTGTCGGCATCGCAGGTAGCGACCCAGCGCGTGCGGACCCAGCTGAGGCCGGTACGCAGCGCCGCCACCTTGCCGATGGTCCGTTCGGTAATCAGCAGATAGTCGAGGCCATGGGCGCGGCAGGCGGCCTCGGCCACCGCCTTGCTGTCATCGGTCGAGCCATTGTCTATCAGCACCAGCGTGAAGGGCACGCTTTGCCGCGAAAGGCTTTCGATCGTGCTGGCCAGATAGTCACGCTCGTTGAAGAACGGGATCAGCACGGTCCAGTTCGGGGTGAACCGGCCATGGCCATCTCCGAAGCGATCCTCCGAAAGATCCAGATACATGCGCCCAACATCGTCCCAAAGTCATTCGATCGGGCGGGGCGTTTTAGGCAAAGCGAAGGCGTACGCGGCCGCAAGCGTGTTGCGGCCGCGCGCCTGGTCTCCGGCGCCGATTTCCCCACCCGCTACATTGACGATGCAGTCGCGCGGGAACCGCAGCGGCGGGTGCGAAAAAGTTTTCGAAAAGATTAAGGGCGGGGGCTTCGCCCGTCAGATGCCGCCCCCGCGAGGCGCGTTATCTTACGCCGAAATCATAGACCCGGGCGGTCATTGCGCCACCCGGTGCGCCGGCCAGCGAGTAGAGAAAGCCATATTGCCCCTTGCCCAGCGGCGCCTTGGGCGTGACGCGATAGACGCCCGGGCGGACCATTTCATAGCCGAAGGCGATGCGGTCCTTGTCCATAACGCCGGTCTTGGCGCCGGCGATATTGGCACTGCCGACCCGTGCTTCGCGGCGGCCCTTCTTCTCCATCAGCGCGACCAGCGAGAATTCGGCCGGGCTTTTCACGACCGACGCACTGCCCGCCAGCCAGGTCGAGGATTGCATCGCCGTGCCGGGATTGGAGTCGTCGAAGAAGAAATAGAAGACCGGGTTGCCGACCGTCGTAACGGGTGCTTCGCTGCCCGGGATAGCCGCCTTGATGCTCATCGAGGCGATGCCGCCCGTCAAGGCATAGCCGAAAATACCGCCGGTCTTGGCCTGGTTCGACACCGTCGCCTGGATCGGCATCATCTTCGCGCCCGCGCCTTCGCCGGAAAGAACATAGACGCCCGACGGGTGTGCCACCATCGGATCGGGCGAATCGAGCGACATGCTGGGTGTCGCCGTGGCGTCCGATGCGCCGACCATCGCGGCGATCACCGGGCCGGATAGCCCCTTCTGCTTCAGCGCGAGGATGGTCGCGGTCGAGGTGTCGAAGCGCGACGGCGACGTCTTGATCTTCGCGACCAGGACTTCATCGGGAAGACCCGCTGCAGTCAGTGCCAGAATCGTGTCGTTGGTCAGCACTTCCTGCGTGGCAGCAGCGGTTTGCGCCAGTGCGGCGGGCGCGGCGGCGAGCGTCAGCGCACTGGCGAGCAGTCGAATGAAATGCATGTGCAAAAATTCCCCCTGTTGCGAGCGGGACTTGCCTCACCCGAGGCAATCCGGCTCGCCATCGGCACGATTAAATGGCCCGTAGCGCGCTGTCGATACTTGGGTTGCCCCGGTTTTGATGCTTCCGTTCAGCGATCCTGCTGTGCCGATGCTTCGCCCGTAGCGGCGCGGAGCAGTTCGCCGACCAGCTTATTGGGAAAGCGCCGGTCGAGCGTGACTGCATAGAAGCTTTCCGACAATTGCGGCAGCCGCACCAGTTCCACCAGCGTTCCCGCCGCCAGCTCGTCGCGCACGACGATCGGCGGCAGCACCGCGAGCCCCACGCCTGCGCGCGCCATCAGGCGAAGCATCGCCATGTCCTCGACTTCGGCGGCGATCTGCGGCCGCACCTCCAGTCCGGCTGCGAGCGCGTCGAACCCCGTGCGCACGCTGCTGTCTGCGGTCGGCAGTACCAGCGGATGGCGGCCGAGCAGCGTCGCAAGGGAGGCATCGCCTTGCGCCATGCCGGGGCGGGCGACCAAGCTGACCGGCTGCTCCGCCAGCTTGTGGGCAAGAAAGGGCGTGATCGCATCCCGGGCCGGGGGCTGGTTGGCGAGCACCACGTCAAGCTGCAGCGCCGCCAGCGCCTGCATCAGCTCTGCCGCGCTGCCCGAACGCAGGATGAGCTCGACATCCGTGCGGTGGAGCAGCGGCTGGACGAAGCCGATCTGGAAGTTGCGCGACAGTGTCGCCAGCGCGCCGATGCGGAGCGCCTGGCGCGCGCGCCCGGTTTCGCGCAACACGTCGAGCAATTCGTCGCCGGTCGCAAAAATCGCATCGGCATGGTCGAGTGTGATCCGCCCTGCCTCGGTGAGCAGCAGCCGGCGCCCTTCGCGCTCGAACAGCGGATGCCCCAGCCGGTCCTCCAGCTTGCGGATCTGGGTCGACAGCGCCGATTGCGAGACATTTAGCCGCGCCGCCGTGCGGGTGAGGTTCCCGTCATGCGCCACCGCCCAGAAATAGCGGAGGTGGTTGTAGTTCAGCTCGCTCATTCGTTCTCTTAAACAGAACGAAAAAGCACAAACAATGAATTTTTATCACGCATTGCCGGTCGCTACCTGCGGTTTGTTGCCAGGGAGAAATGATCGCGTGATGCAGTGGATGATACTCGATGCCGGACCGCTGGCGCTGCTGGGTCCGGCCGTAGCGGCTGGGCTGGGGTGGCAGCAGCGGCCGCGCCTTACACTGGCGCTGGTTTCGGGCGCGACGCTGGTTGCCCTGGCGACAACGCTGGCGGGGCTGGTGATGCTGGTGCTGCATGGCCCGGCAACACTGCCATTGCCCGGCGGGGCTGGCAGGGTCTTCGCTGCGCGCGTCGATGCGGTGAGCGTCACCATGGCGCTGCTCGTCGCCTTTGTCGGCTGGGTCGTGGTGCGGTACGCCCGCACCTATCTGGATGGCGAGGCGCGGCAGGGCGCCTTTGCGGCATGGCTGGCGGCGACGCTGGCCAGCGTGCTTCTGCTGGTGACGGCGGGTACGCTGGTGCAACTGGTTCTGGCCTGGATCGCGACGGGACAGGGACTCCACCGGCTGCTGCTCTTCTATGCCGAGCGCCCGGCTGCACGGCGCGCTGCGCGCAAAAAGGCGCTGAGCGGCGGTATTGCCGACCTGTTCCTGATCGCCGCGGTCGTGCTGCTGTGGCAAGGCCATGGCACGGCCGACATCGCGACGATCCTCGCCGATCTGCGCGCCGGGAACGCGCCCCATGGCACCGCGCTCGCCGCCTGGGCAGTCGCCATCGCGGCGATGATCAAGTCGGCGCAATTCCCGCTCCATGGCTGGCTGACCGAAGTGATGGAGGCGCCGACGCCGGTGTCCGCGCTGCTCCATGCCGGGGTCATCAATGCCGGCGGTTTCCTGCTGATCCGCCTGGCCGATCTGGTGCTGGCGGCGCCTTCGGCGATGGCGCTGCTGGTGGTGGTGGGCGGCTTCACGGCGCTGTTCGGCAGTCTCGTGCTGCCGACCCAGCCGGCAGTGAAGACGTCGCTGGCATGGTCGACGATCGCCCAGATGGGCTTCATGGTCATGCAATGCGGGCTGGGGCTGTTCGCGCTCGCCCTGCTGCACATCGTCGCCCATTCACTCTACAAGGCGCACGCCTTCCTCGCCTCTGGCGGCGCGGTGGAACGGATCGCTGCGGCACGGCGACTGGGGCCCGTCGCCCGGCCGGACGGCATGGCCGTGCTGCTGTCGCTGCTCGGCGCGAGTGTGATCTATGGCGCGCTCGCGATCGCGTTGCAGGCGTGGAACAAGCCGCCCCAGGCGGTGGCGCTGGGTGCAGTGCTGGTGTTCGGCGTCGCCTATCTGATCGTGCAGGGCATGAGCCCCGCTGCGCCCCGGCCGCTGATGCAGCGGACGCTGGGTTTCGCCATTATCGCCACCGCCGCCTATTTCTCGCTGCACACGATCGCGGATCACATGACATCGGCAACGCTGCCGCCGGTGCCGGCGCCGGGGCCGCTCGGCTGGGTGCTGCTGGTGGGCATGCTGGTCAGCTTCGGCGGCATCGCTGTCGCCCAGGCGCTGCTGCCGCTGTGGCGCGAGCATCCGCTGGCCCGGGTGGCCCGCGTCCATCTTGCCAACGGACTTTATGTCAACGCGCTGGTCGACCGGATTACCGGCGGCCGCAAGCTTCGGAAGGCCTGATCCATGTATCGTCCCGCTTTTGCGCCCCCCGCCGAAGTCACGGCGCCCTATATCGCCCGGGTCCATGCAGCGGCCGACGCTGCCGGCCGAGCCATTCCGCCGCTCTGGCCGCTGGCCACCAGCGTCGCGGTCAACCCCTTTCTGGGCCATGGCGACCGCAGCCTCGCGGCGACATCGGCGTGGCTGACCCGCACTGGCGGTGCGGCGGCGACCATGCCGCTCGACTGGTATCGGGAGCAACTGACGAGCGGCGCGATCACCGAGGCCGATCTGCGCGCGGCATGGGAAGCGACGCCCGAGGATGCGCGGCCGGGGGCGTCCGACACGCTGATGACGATGCTCGACGTGCCGCAGGCGCCGGCGCCAGCGCTTCCCACGCTCGCCGATCTCGCCGCGAGCGAAACCGGCACCGACTGGCCCGCGATCCTCACCGATGCGATCGGCGGCTGGGCGGGCAGCTTCTTCGATGCGGGACAGGCGCTGTGGGCGTTGCCGCACGGGCAGAGCGCCTATGTGAGCTGGCGCGAAGTCGCGGCACATGACTGCACGCCCGAACTGCACGGCCTCAAGGGCTTTCGCAGCTTCGTCGCCGCGGCGCCGGCCCATGCGCAGGATGCCCTGGCCGTCAGCGCCGCCCGGCTGGGCGTGCCTGCGGAGGGGCTGCAACTCTATTTCGAGCGGCTGTTGATGGGGATGGGCGGCTGGAGCCAGCTTGCCCGCTATCGGCAGTGGCAGGCCGAACTGGCCCGCGAGCGCGAGGACGTGCTGGCCGAACTGCTTGCCGTCCGCCTGTTGTGGGAAGAGGCGCTGTGGACGCTGGGCAGCGAGGGCCTGCGCGAAGGCTGGGCGGAAGCCGTTGGCGGCTATGCTGCGCCGATCGTTCCGACGCGCGAGCAGAACCTCGCCGCGCTGCTGCAACACGCCAGCGAGCTTGCCGAGCAGCGGCGCCTTGCGGAAACGCTGGCCGCCGCGCCGGCCCGGCCCGCACCGGCCGTGCCCGGCAGCGCGCAGCTGGTATTCTGCATCGATGTGCGGTCCGAAGTGATCCGCCGCGCGGTCGAGCAGGTTGCGCCCCATGTTCGCACCAGCGGCTTTGCCGGCTTTTTCGGCCTCGGCACCGCGCATCGCCCGCACGCCGCCTGCGATGCGGAGCCGCGCCTGCCGGTGCTGTTGCAGCCGGCAGTCTCCAGTCGGGACGGCGGCGACGCGGCGGAGGAACGGCTGGCACAGGCGCTGGCGCGCGGCGACCGTGCCTGGGGACGGTTCAAGCAGGCGGCGGTTTCGTCCTTCGCCTTTGTCGAGGCGGCCGGGCTCGCCTATGCGGCCAAGCTGGTCAAGGACTCGCTGGGCTTGGCCAGGCCCGCGTCGGGCGCCGCGCCGGTGCCGCAGTTCGATCCGCCGCTGCCGCTGGGGGCGCGGGTCGATGCGGCCGAGCGCATCCTGCGTGCGATGTCGCTTACGCACGATCTTCCGGACCTGCTGGTGCTGGTGGGGCACGGGGCGGGCGTGACCAACAATCTCCACGCCAGCGCACTGCAATGCGGCGCCTGTGGCGGTCATTCGGGCGCGGTCAATGCGCGGCTGGTCGCGGGGCTGTTGGAGGACAGGGCGGTGCGGATCGGGCTTGCCGAACGCGGCATCGTGCTGCCGGCCGATCTGCTCGTGCTGGGCGCGGTGCACGACACGACCAGCGATGCTGTCCACCTGTTCACCGAAGATGTGCCGGGTGCTGCCGACGACCCGCGCGTGAATGGCTTGCAGGATGCGCTGGCGCAGGCGTCGCTGCTGGCGGGCACCGAGCGGGCAGTGCGCCTGCCGCATGCAGCCGGTGCGAGCGATCTTGCCGCGCGCGGTCGCGACTGGGCAGAGGTCCGGCCCGAATGGGGGCTCGCGGGATGCAGCGCCTTTCTGGCAGCGCCCCGCGCGCGCAGCCGGGGGCGCTCGCTGGGCGGCCGCTGCTTCCTCCATGACTATGACTGGCGGCAGGACCGCGACGGCAGCGTGCTCGAACTCATCCTCACCGCCCCGGTCGTGGTGGCGAGCTGGATCAGCCTGCAATATTATGGCTCCAGCGTCGCCCCCGCGCTGTTCGGCGCGGGCAACAAGCTGCTCCACAACGCCGTTGGCGGCGTGGGGGTGCTGGAGGGCAATGGCGGCGTGCTGCGGGGCGGGCTGCCCTGGCAATCGGTGCATGACGGCAATGCGCTGATGCACACGCCGTTGCGGCTGACCGTGTGCATCGAGGCGCCACGCGAGGCGATTGCTGCTGTCCTCGCCAGGCATGACGGCGTCCGCGCGCTGTTCGACAACCATTGGCTGCACCTGCTGGTGCTCGACGACACGGGGCGGCCGGCGTGGCGCTATGCGCGCGGCCTACAATGGGTGGCGGCGTGAAGATCCGCAGCGATCCGGACCTGTGCCCCCGCGTGGCGCGCGAGCCCGAAGTCGAGCTGGCGGCGATCGAGCGCCGGATCGACTGGCTGCTTGCGCACCCTGGGACCAGCGCCTGGCTGCGACACGCGCTCACCAGCGCAAAGGCGGAAGACCCGGTGGCCGTATCGAACGATGTCGAACTGCTGCGCCATCTGCTCGTGCCGCGGGCGGTGGCCCATGCGATCCTGGCGGCGCGCTGAAACCCCTCAGGCCGGCTCGGGCTGTTTCGCCTCCAGCACTTCGGTGAAGCGCCTGAGCCACCACATCACATCCTGTTCGTCGACGCCGGCTTTCAGCGCCTGCCAGCGCGCGATCCGTTCCTCCAGCGGCATGGTGAGCGCCTGGCAGATCGCATCTGCCAGTTCCTCGGCGCTATAGGGATTGACCAGCAGCGCCTCTTCCATCTGTGTCGCGGCGCCGGCGAATTTGGAGAGGATCAGCACGCCGGGGTCTTCGGGGTCCTGCGCCGCGACATATTCCTTAGCCACCAGGTTCATGCCGTCGCGCAGGGGCGTGACCAGCCCGATCCGCGCGGCGCGATACACGCCCGCCAGCACATCGCGCGGATAGCCCTGGTTGACATAGCGCAGCGGCACCCAGTCGAGATCGGCATGGGCGCCGTTGATCTTGCCCGATAGCCCCTCCAGCGTGTTGCGGATGCGCTGATAGCTCTCCACCGACGCGCGCGAGGGCGGCGCGATCTGGAGCAGGAACACTTCCTTGCGCTGTTCGGGATAGGTGGTGAGGAACCGCTCATAGCCCTGGAACCGCTCTTCCAGCCCCTTGGAATAGTCGAGCCGGTCGACGCCGACGATCATCGCGCGATCGCCGGCGCTGCTGCGCATCTGGGCATAGCTTTCCTGCGCCCGCTCGCTTTGCGCCAGCGCTTCGAACGCCTTCGCGTCGATGCCGATCGGGCAGGCGATCAGCTGCACGCTTTTCAGCCCGATGCGCAGCACGCCATTGGGCGCCACCACCGCTTCCATCTCGGCGCGGGCGAAGTCGATGAAGGATTCCATCCACTCCTCGGTATGGAATCCGATCACGTCATAGGCGAACAGCGTCTCGATCAGCGCGTGGGCCTGGGGCAGGCTGGAAAGCAGGCGGCGCGGCGGCCAGGGGATGTGGAGGAAGAAACCGATGCGGTTCTCCCTGCACCCGCGCCGGCGCAGCTCCTGGCCCAGCGGGAACATGTGGTAATCCTGCACCCATACCACGTCATCGGGCTCGATCAGCGGGCGCACGGTTTCGGCAAATCGTTCGTTCACCCGCTGATAGCCGCCGGCAAAGCCGCGCTCATATTCCGCAAGGTCGATCCGGTAATGGAACAGCGGCCACAGCGTGCGGTTGGCATAGCCGTTATAATATTCCTCGATATCCTGTTCCTCGAGGTCGACCGTGGCGGTAGTGACGCCTTCGCGCCGCTGCATGCTGATCTGGCCGGTGAACTGGTCGGTCTGTTCCCCCGACCAGCCGAACCAGATGCCACCGTTTTCGCGCAGCGCCGCCGCCAGCGCGACGGCCAGCCCGCCCTGCGCGCCGGAGTTGGAGCCATCGGGCGCGCTGACGCGGTTGGAAATGACGATCAGGCGGCTCAACGGATGGCACTCCAGGGTTTGCTCAGCAGGACGGCACAATTGATCATGCCCACCAGCGAATAGGTTTGCGGATAGTTTCCCCACAGCACGCCGCTGACGGGATCGATGTCCTCTGAAAGCAGGCCGGCGGCGGTGCGGCGCGTCAGCATTTCCTCGAACAATTGGCGCGCATCATCGGTGCGGCCGGTGAAGTGCAGCGCCTCGATCAGCCAGAAGGTGCAGACGTTGAACGCCGTTTCGGGCAGCCCGAAATCATCCTCGGTGTCGTAGCGCAGCATCGTCGATCCGCGCCGCAGCCCCGCCTCCACGGCGGACAGGGTGCCCAGAAAGCGCGGGTCGTCGGGCGCGAGGAAGCGCATCTCCAGCAACTGGATCAGGCTGGCGTCGAGATCGTCGCCGGAAAAGGTGGCCGAAAGCCGTTCGCTGTCCGGCCGCCAGGCGCGTTCGAGAATGGTGGCACGGATGCGGTCGGCACGGTCCTGCCAGAAGCCTCGCCGTTCCTCCAGCCCGAGCGCCTGCGCGGCATTGGCCAGCCGGTCGCACGCCGCCCAGCACATCGCCACCGAATAGGTGTGGACGCTCTGCCGCGTGCGCAGCTCCCACAGCCCGGCATCGGGCTGGTCGTGCATCGCCCAGGCGCGCTCGCCGATCCGTTCCAGCGCCTCGAAATCTTCGGTGCCGGCGACGCGGTAGAGCCGCTGGTCGAAAAAGGCCTGCACATTGGACAGGATGATCTGACCATAGGCGTCGTGCTGGACCTGCTCATAGGCCTGGTTGCCGACGCGCACCGGCCCCATGCCGCGATAGCCGGCAAGTCCCGGCGCCACGCGCTCTTCCAGCGTCGCTTCGCCCAGCACGCCGTACAGCGGCTGGATATGGCCGCCGCGCGACTGGTCGACGATGTTGCGCAGATAGCCGAGATAGGCCTCCAGCACATCGAGCGCGCCGAGCCGGTTGAGCGCCTGCACCGTGTAATAGGCGTCGCGGATCCAGCAGTAGCGATAGTCCCAGTTGCGCTGGGAATCGGCATGTTCGGGAATCGAAGTGGTCAGCGCGGCAACGATCGCGCCGGTTTCTTCATGCTGGCACAGCTTCAGTGCAATGGCCGAGCGGATCACCACTTCCTGCCATTCGAGCGGAATGGCGAGGCCGCGTACCCAATGCTGCCATTCGGCCAGCGTGTGCCGCAGCATTGCCTCGATCGTCTCGGCAACGTCGCCGCTGAAACTTTCGTCCGGCCCCAGGAAGAAGTGCAGCGGCCGTTCGACACGAAACACTCGTTCCTCGTCCACCATCCCGACGGGTGCGGTGGTGGTGAGCCGCAGCGCCAGCGGCTCGACCAGGAAGCGGAGATGGTTCGACCCGCCGATCCGCCGCGTGCAGGCATCGCCCCAGCCGCAGGTGGGGCGCAGCTTCACCCGAATGCGCGGACTGCCCGATACCGGCCGCACGATGCGCGCGAAGGCGACCGGGCGATAGACGCGGCCCATCCGCTGGAAGCGCGGGCAGAAATCGATCACTTCGATCGCATTGCCCGCGCTGTCGCTGTGGCGGCTGATGAGGACGGGGGCGTTGCGGGCATAATGCTGCTCGACCTGCGTGCCGCCTTCCAGCTCGATCGCCCAATAGCCGATCTCGGGTTCGTCGCCGCCGACCAGCGCCGAGAAGAGCGGATCGCCGTCGACACGCGGCACACAGCCCCACACGAACCGCCCGCCGCGGTCGACCAGCGCGCTCACCTGGCAATTGCCGATCGGCCACAGGTCCAGATCGCTCATGCGTCCACCCCGGCGGCCGCGGCGAGCCAGCCGAGCACCCCGCCGACGTCGTCGATCCAGTAACGGGCATGGGTGGGGCGGGGCGGGCCGACCAGCACGCCGGCACCACCCAGCGCAGCCACGGCGGCGAAGCCGGGCTCATCGGTCACGTCATCACCCAGAAAGACGGGGCGGCCGGCGGCAAAGCGCGGATCGGCCATCAGGGTGCGGATCGCGCTGCCCTTGTCGCCGCCGGGGCTGCGTACCTCGACCATCATCTTGCCGTGCTGGAGATACAGGCCATGTGCCGCCGCCAGCCGCGCGCCCAGCGCGATGGCGTCGGCTTCGTGCTCCGGCACCGTGCGATAGTGCAGGCCCGCGCCCAGCGGCTTGTCTTCCAGCAGGATGCCGGGTCGACTGGCGGCGAAGGCGGTCATTTCCGCCAGTGCCTCGGCAAGTGCGGCGGGGCGCTCGACGATCTGCCGCCGTCCGTCGGACCAGCGAAATTCCATGCCGTGGCTGCCCACCACCAGCGGCGGCCGGTCGCCGAACAGCGCCGCCAGCGGCTCGGCAGGGCGTCCGCTGACCAGCGCGACCCGGCCGTCCAGCCGTTCCTCTATCGCGCGGGTAAGCGCCACCAGCGCAGTGTCGACGACAACCGCCTCCGGGCTGTCGGCAAGCTCGACCAGGGTTCCGTCGAAGTCGAGAAACAGGCTGGCATGGTCGAGCAGGTCCGCCGGCGGCGGCATCAGCAGGTTCTGGTCCCGATCGGGCATGAATCTCCTCGCCACGGGCGCGAGAAGAAGCGTGCGCCCGGCGAGGTCCGTTACGCGCGCACGCCCGTTCCGTTCCCCGGCCCGTCGCTTTCTTGCTGCACCTGCTCAGCCGGCGGGGCGGGGGAGAAGCGCAGCGACAGGCCGTGATACAGCCGTTCCTTCGACACGAGCTGGGCCGTGAAATCGGCGATCAGCGCGGCAGCGAGCAAGGGCAGCATCAGCCCCCGGCTGCCGGTCGTCTCGGCAATGATGATGACGGCAGTCAGCGGCGCGCGGACCACGCCGGTGAAATAGGCGACCATGCCCAGCAGCACGATCGCGCCGCCGGCCGCGTGCGGGAAGAGCGGCCGTACCAGATCGCCCACGCCCGCCCCAACCGACAGCGATGGCGCGAAAATGCCGCCCGGTATGCCGGCAATGGCAGTGGAAAGCGTCGCGGCGAATTTGGCGGGGGCATACCACCAGGGGATGTCCGCCCCCGCGATTGCCATCCGCGCAGTGGTATAGCCGGTGCCCCAGGTGAGCCCCGAGGCGACGCCGAGCAACGCCACCACCAGGCCGCAGGCAGCGGCAAAGACCAGCTTGCGCCGCCGTATCGCGACCAGCGGCCGCCAGTCCGATCCGCCTGCCGCCAGCATCAGCCGCGCGAACAGCCCGCCGGTAAGGCCCCCCAGCACGCCCGCCACCGGTGCGGCCACCACCGCCTGCGCCAGCGGCAGCGTATCGCGCATCACGCCGAAATAGACATAGTCGCCGGCCAGCCCAAGGCTCGTCATGCCGGCGATCAGCACCGCGGCCATCACCAGCACGGCCATGCGCTGCTCATAGGCGGCGGCGAGTTCCTCGATGGCGAAGGCGACGCCGGCCAGCGGCGTGTTGAACGCCGCCGCCACGCCTGCCGCGCCACCGGCGATGAAGACGGAGGCGCGCAGCGGAACCCGCGTCAGCCGGTGCGCATAGCCCATGATCGCCGCCGCGACCTGCACCGTCGGCCCCTCGCGGCCGGTGGAGGCGCCCACCAGCACTGCGCCGATGGTGAGCGCGAGCTTGAGCAGCACGGTGCGCGCCGAGGTAAGGCTCGCCATCGCCCGATCGGGATCGCGCGTCGCCGCCATCACCTGCGGAATGCCCGATCCGGTCGCGTCAGGGGCGAAGCGGCGGGTCGCCCAGGCAAACAGGGCAAAACCGGCCGGTGTCAGCAACAGCGGCAGCCACCACCAGCGATGCTCGATTTCGGTGAATCGCCGCGCCGCCCAGTCGGCCGCTCCGGCAAAGGCCAGCGCCAACAGCCCGATCACGATCGCGCCGCCCATAAAGGCAACGCGGCGGCGCCATACCGGCGCAGTCGGCCCGTGGCGTCGCAGCATTGTGCGCATACGGCGGGTGGTCTGTTGGTTCATGCGCGTCCTCAGCCTGTCCCCCGGCGGCGTCTGTAGGGGTGCCGGGTCGAAAGCGCCAGCCGCTCCGGATCAGGCGGGCGCTGCCGCCCGCCGTTCGTCGCCGCGCAAGGTGAGCACTTCCACGCCGCCGGCCGTGACTGCCACCGTATGCTCGAACTGCGCCGAAAGCTTGCGGTCGTTGGTCACCACCGTCCAGCCGTCGTCGAGCGTCGTTACCTTGCGGGTGCCCTGGTTGAGCATCGGCTCGATGGTGAAGACCATGCCCTCGCGCAGCATCATGCCCGTGCGGGCGCGGCCGAAATGCAAGACCGAGGGTTCCTCGTGCATTTCGCGGCCGATGCCATGGCCGCAGAACTCGCGCACCACCGTATAGCCGTTGCGTCGGGCATGTTGCTCGATCGCATGGCCGATATCGCCCAGATAGGCGCCCGGGCGCACCTGCTCGATGCCCTTCCACATCGCTTCCTGCGTCACCCGCACCAGCCTGCGCGCGTCGGCGGACACTTCGCCGACCATATAGGTCTTGCTCGAATCGGCGATGAAACCGTTCTTTTCCAGCGTGATGTCTAGGTTGATAATGTCGCCGTCGCGGATCACTTCGTCGGCGGCGGGAACGCCATGGCACACGACATGGTTGATCGAGCAGTTGAGCACATCGCGAAAGCCATATTGCCCCTTGCTCGCGGGCCGCGCGGCAAGATCGTGGGTGATGAAGCGCTCGACCAGATCGTTGACCGCCATGGTCGACATGCCGGCCAGCGGCTGGCGATCGAGCATTTCGAACACCGAGGCGAGCAACTTGCCCGAGATACGCATCAGCGCGATCTCGTCGGGAGTCTTGACCATCTCAGGCGATCGCCAGCCGGGGCGGCAGCGTGTCGATTGCGGCGATCTGCTGGCGGACGATTTCGTGGAACGACAGGGTGGGATTGGCCTCTGCGAGCATGCCGATCTTCATCCAGAACTCGGCCTGCGCGTTGATCGAGCGGCACATTACCGCGCTCGCGCGGCGCACTTCTTCATGCAAGTCGTCGGCAATTTTGACGATGCCCAAGGCAAGTCTCCAGTGTGGATATATGGACCATATACATTCCATATATCGCTGGATCAACGGAGCCTGCGATCGACGAAGCGACCGAAAGGATGATCGAACCCCGCGGCGGACGAGAAATCCGATCCCGCCAAGGTGGCCGAGGATGGCTGGCGCGCACTGATGGCGGGCGAAGACAACAAGGTGTCCGGCATGGTCAACAAGCTTCAGGTCGCGGGCGTTGGCGTGCTGCCGCAGTCGGTGACCGCCGAGCAGCACCGCAAGCTCGCCGAGCCCGGCGGCGGCGAATAGGCAAGATTCCCCCGGCAGTTGCCAGTCCCCATGCGCAGTGCGAAGGGAACCGAAACGGGTCCGGGGGAGACGCCAGAGTGAAATTGCGGTCGCTGCTGTTCGTGCCGGGGGATCGGCCGGAGCGTTTCCTCAAGGCGGCGGCGAGCGGGGCCGATGCGCTGATCCTCGATCTGGAAGATTCGGTTGCGCCGGAACGAAAGGCGGCGGCGCGCGCCGCGATTCGCGACTGGCTGGAGGCGCCTGATCGGCCGGCGGTCAGTCTGGTGCGGGTGAATCCGTTAGACAGCGAGGCAATTGCAGCCGATCTTGATGTAATTCTCGGCGCACGCCCCGACGGGCTGGTGCTGCCCAAGGCTGCCGGTGCCGCGTCGGTGACAGCGCTTCGCGAGCGCGCGGGAGCAGAATGCCCGCCGATTCTGCCGATCGCGACCGAGACACCGGCGGCGCTGTTCCAGCTCGGCAGCTATGGGGCGGAGGCCGAGGCGCTGCTGGGCCTGACCTGGGGCGCGGAGGATCTGCCCGCCGCGATCGGCGCCTCCAGCTCGCGGAACCCGGATGGCAGCTTCACGCCGCCCTATGAAATGGTGCGCGCGCTGGCATTGTTCGGTGCGCATGCGGCTGGCGTGGCGGCGATCGAGACGGTCTATCCCGACATCGCCGACTCGGACGGGTTGGCGGCGTACGTGGCGCGCGGGCGCCGCGATGGCTTTACCGGCATGATGGCGATTCATCCCGCCCAGATTGCCGTCATCAACGCCGGTTTCACCCCCAGTGCCGCCGAAATCGCGCACGCAAAGGCGGTGGTTGCGGCCTTCGCGGCGAACCCCGGCGTCGGCGCACTGCGGCTGGACGGACGGATGATCGATCGGCCGCATCTCGCGCAGGCGCAATCCGTACTCGCCCGCGCCGCCGACTGAACCACCCGGCCGTTCGAATTTGCTGCAACTGCGAAGGCGGGAAGCATTGGCGGAACTCTGCCAATGTAACCGTTTTTAGTCTGACTGATTTTGTTGCGCCGCACAGTTGTGCAAAGGTTTTCTCTTTTGGCAAATATGGGATTTTTGCTGTTACATGGAAAACACACCTTTCCTGTAAATCAAACCTGTCCAACAGATTTTACGCTGTCCGGTTGACAACAAGTACAGTCATGGTAGCGATCACAGTGGCAGGGCAGCATTTCTGCTTGCATTGAGAACAGGCTCCAGCACGAACTGGTGCTGGCAGAGGAGGGGACATGAAAAGCTTTGGGAAATCGCAGGCGTTGGTGCGTTCGGCTTCGGTCATCGCGGTGGCTGCTTGCATGTTGGTTCCGGCTGTTGCCTTTGCGCAGACCGACAACGCTGACAGCGGTGCGCAGGACGCTTCGCAGGAAATCGTCGTCACCGGCATCCGCGCCAGCCTCGAGCGATCAATCGCGATCAAGCGCGACTCGCCGGGCATCGTCGACGCGATTTCGGCCGAAGACATCGGCAAGTTCCCCGACACCAATCTGGCGGAATCGCTGCAGCGTATTCCGGGTGTGTCGATCAATCGCACCAACGGCGAAGGCTCGCTGGTGACGGTGCGTGGCTTCGGCCCGCAATATAACATGGTCACGCTGAACGGCCGCCAGCTCGCGGCCTCGAACGTGTCGGTGGTCGGCGGCGACGAAAATGCCGACGGCGCGCAGGGTACGCAGCGTTCGTTCGACTTCTCGAACCTCGCGACCGAAGGTGTCCGCACGCTCGAAGTGTACAAGACCGGCCGCGCTGCCGTGCCGTCGGGCGGCATCGGCGCAACGATCAACGTCGTCACGCGCCGTCCGCTCGATCCGGGTGCCAAGGCCGGCTTCACCGGCAGCATCGGCGCCAAGGCTGTGTACGACACCAGCGTCGACGGCTGTCTCAATTGCGGCTCGAAGGTGACGCCGGAACTCTCGGGCGTCGTGAGCTGGACCGACGCGGACCAGCGCTTCGGCGTCGAGCTGTTCGGCAGCTACCAGAAGCGCAACTACACTTCGATCAGCGCGACGTCGAACGACTGGAACATCATTCCGTACAGCACCTTCGTGTCGGGCGGCTTTGCCCGCAACAACACGGTGTGCCCGTCGAGCCAGACGACGCTGAGCGCGAGCTGCACCATCGTCAAGAACGCGCCGAGCGATCCCAACCAGCTCGTCGCGATCCCGAACGACAGCCGCTACCACTATGCCGAAGGCACGCGCGAGCGGATCAACGGCCAGGCCGTCGTCCAGTTCAAGCCCAGCGACGCACTGAC
Organism: Sphingomonas sp. DMC6; assembly: GCF_056314225.1. Taxonomy (NCBI): domain Bacteria; kingdom Pseudomonadati; phylum Pseudomonadota; class Alphaproteobacteria; order Sphingomonadales; family Sphingomonadaceae; genus Sphingomonas; species Sphingomonas sp. DMC6. Next base: position 6,524 of record NZ_JBQUYT010000012.1, on the reverse strand, counting down.
GCTGACCGCCGACGCGCTGTTCGCGCAGAACCGCCAGCGCGAAACCCGTTCGGACCTTTCCAACTGGTTCAGCCGTCCGTTCGACGAAGTGCATTTCGACGGCAACACCACCGTCGCCACGGCAACCTATCTGCACGAGACGATCAACGGCGTGAAGGACGAGGGCTTCGAGGCCCAGAGCCGCGCGCAGAAGAGCCGGCTGCAGGATTACGGCCTGAATGCCGACTGGCAGCTGGCCAGCAACCTGTCGCTGCGCCTCGACGGCCATTACTCCAAGTCGGAAAGCCTGCCGGACAACCCCAATGGCGTCAGCTCCACGCTGGTCGGCATGGGCGCCAATGTCGTCGCCGCGCACTCGGTGGATTACAGCGGCGGCATTCCGCAGCAGGACATCACCATCGGCTCGACGCCGCTGACGGTGAACGCGGTGGGCAGCCAGGTGGGCCGCACCTATCGCTCGACGCAGGACCAGTCGGTCAAGGAACTCCGTGCCGATTTCGGCTGGGATCTGGGCGGCGGCAGCAAGTTCGACTTCGGTGCGAACTATCGCAAGACCGACATGCGCCAGACCTTCGTCGGCACACAGCAGACGCTGGGCGACTGGGGCATTTCCAACCCGGGCGACGTGCAGCAGCTGGCCCCCGGCGCGCTCCAGTCCTTCTGCCTCGAATGCAAGTTCGACCAGTATAACCCCGGCAACGACCCGGATTCGAAGGTCGCCTTCCGCGGCGATGCCTCGAAAATCTATCCGATCCTGTCGTCCTATTATGCCGGCCGCGGCAATGCCGTGGGCATCACCAGCAACAACAACAACCGGGTGCGCGAAGACATTTGGGCAGCCTATGGCCAGCTGACCTGGAAGGGTGAAGTCGGCAATGCGCCGGCGCGCCTGGTTGCCGGCGTGCGCTACGAACATACCAAGTCGCGCTCGACCTCGCTGGTGGCGGTGCCGTCGGCGATCAACTGGGTTTCGGACAACGACTTCACCGTCGTGGTGTCGCTGACCAACACCACCCAGTTCGACCAGTCGCACTCCTATGACAACATCCTGCCGCAGGTCGACTTCCAGGTCGAACTGCAGCGCAACCTGCTGGCCCGACTGTCGTACAGCAAGACGATCGCGCGGCCGGATTACAGCAGCCTGTTCAGCGCCACCACGGTGGGCGGTCCGCCGCGTCCGACCAACAATGGCGGCATCCCCAGCGCTTCGACCGGCAACCCCAATCTGTCGCCGCTGATCTCGGACAATTTCGACGCTTCGCTGGAATGGTATTTCAAGCCGGACAGCTATGTGTCGGTCGCGTTCTTCGACAAGCGGGTGCACAACTTCGTCGGCACCGGCCAGTTCAACTCGCCGCTGTTCGGCCTGCGCGATCCCAGCTCGGGTGCGGCAGGGTCGCGTTCGGGCGATGCGAAGAATGCGCTGAACGGGCTGGGTGCAGACATCAGCGACGTGAACCTGTTCGTCATGTCGGCGCTGATCCAGAACCGCGGATCGGTGGCGGCGGCGACTTCCGAGTTCCAGTCGCACTATAACAACACCACCCGCTCGCTCGATGACGCCTATGTCAAGGCGATCAACAACGCCTATGACCTGAGCGGCAATTCGGCCGACCCGCTCTACAACTTCCAGGTGTCGCAGCCGATCAACAACAAGGACGCCGAAATCTATGGCGTCGAACTGGCCGGCCAGTACTTCCTGGGCAAGACCGGCTTCGGCATCGCGGCCGCCTACACGCTGGTGCGCGGCGATGTCGGGTTCAACCTGGGCGCCAGCCCGGCACAGGACCAGTTCGCGCTGCTGGGTCTCAGCGACACGTTCAGCACCACGCTGATCTACGACAAGAACGGCATCTCTGCCCGTCTCGCCTATAACTGGCGCGACAAGTTCCTGTCGGGCATCAACCGCCAGGGCTCGCGTAACCCCGAGTTCACCGCGCCCTTCGGCCAGCTCGACATGAACATCAGCTACGAGATCACGCCGCAGATTGCCGTGACGCTGGAAGGCATCAACCTGACCAAGGAGAGCGTACGGACCTATGCCCGCGCGAAGAGCGAGCTTTGGTACGCGCAGGAACTGGATCGCCGCTTCCTGCTCGGCGCGCGCTTCAAGTTCTGATGGGTTGCTAGAGGCAGGAGAGGGGGAGGGCCGTTGCCATGTGCAGCGGCCCTTTCCGCCTCCGCCAGTCGCTTCGCCGATCGCTTCCGGTTGAGGGGCGCCGGGCTTTCCGCCATGGTCGCTCCGCACGCCGCCGCAGGGGCGCGGCGGTAATGGGTGAAAGTTCATGACTAATCGGGTCGCGCTCGACAATGTAGCGCATCACGACCTCAAGGTGGCGCTGCGCCACGGCGCTGATTTTGGCGACTGCGTCAACCAGATGCTGCTGTTCCCGACCGAGTTCGTCGAGGCGCAGCGCGAATTTCCCATCCTGTTCCGCGACGATCCCGAAGAGGGGCTGCATGCCGTGGCGCTGCTTGGGCTCGACCGCGACGAAAATCTGTTCTTCGACGGGGAGCGCTGGACCAGCCGCTATGTCCCCGCGATCCAGCAGCGCGGACCGTTCTCGATCGGCGTGTCGGCCGACGGCAATACCGATGCCAGCCCGGTGATCCATATCGATCTCGACGATCCCCGCACCGGCGCGCCCGACGGCACGCCGCTGTTCCTGGAGCATGGCGGCGCCGGCCCCTATCTCGACCATATCGTCCGGGTGCTCCAGCGCATCTTCACCGGGATCGAGGACGCGAAGGCGCTATACGCCAATTTCCAGGCGCTGGGCCTGCTGGAGCCCAATGTCATCGAAGTGCGGCTGAACGACGAGGAAGCCTATCGCATCGACGGTTTCCTGATGCTCTCATCGGAGAAGCTGGCCAGCCTTTCGACGGGCGCGCTGGAGCAGCTTCACGCTGCCGGCCATCTGGGCCTCGCCTATTTCGTCGCCGGCTCGCTCGGCAATATCAGCGGGCTGATCGAGCGCAAGAACGCGCGGCGCGCCGGCCAGTGAACGCCGTGGCGGCGATCGCTACGCCCGTGCGCACGCTGGAAGGCGTGGCGCCGGATGCGATCCCGTACGACGCGCTGATGGCGGACCAGGCGCCGGTAATCCTGAAGGGCGTCGCCCACCACTGGCCGCTGGTCCGCGCCGGGATCGCCTCACCCGTCGCCGCGATGGCCGAACTGCGCCGCTTCGATGGCGGCAAGCCGGTCGTCACTTTTACTGGCGCGCCCGAAATCGGCGGCCGTTTCTTCTATGACGCGGACCTGCGCGGCCTGAATTTCGAGGGCCGGCGGATGCCGCTCGCCGCCGTACTCGACCAGATCGTGGCGCAGGGCGAGGACGAGGATGCGCCGTCACTCTATGTCGGCTCGACCGATCTCGACCAGTATCTGCCCGGTTTCCGCGCAGAGAACGACGTCGTGCTCAACCATCCGATGTTCGCCGCGCATCCGCCGCTGGCGAGCATCTGGATCGGCACCCGCACCACCGCCACCTGCCATTACGACATGTCGCACAACATGGCGGTCTGCGCGGTCGGCCGCCGCCGCTTCACGCTGTTCCCGCCCGATCAGATCGCCAATCTCTATCCCGGCCCGCTCGAGCCCACGCCCGGCGGGCAGGTGGTGAGCATGGTCGATTTCGCTGCCCCGGATTTCACGCGCTTCCCCGGCTTTCGCGACGCCATGGCGGCGGCGCAGGTGGCGGAGCTGGAAGCGGGCGACCTGCTCTTCTACCCGGCGATGTGGTGGCACCATGTCGAGGCGCTCGCCCCGTTCAACATACTGGTCAATTACTGGTGGAACACCAGCCCGGCCTTTCTCGACACGCCGCAACTGACGTTGCTCCACGCACTGCTCAGCCTGCGCGACCGGCCGGCGCCGGAAAAGGCCGCCTGGCGCGCGCTGTTCGATTATTATGTCTTCGGCCCCGCCGAGCGCGCCGGGGCGCACGTGCCGGATCATGCGAAGGGGCCGCTCGCCCCCATCGACGCCGTGCAGGCGCGGCGGCTGCGCGCGCAATTGCTCAACAGACTCAATCGATAAGACGAGGAGAGAGACAGTGCGGGACAGGCCGGTGAAGCGCGTGGTGGTCGCGGGCGGGGGCACTGCCGGCTGGATTGCGGCGGCGGCGCTCGCGCGGCTGATCGGCCCGCTGATCGAGATAAGCCTGATCGAATCCGATGAAATCGGCACGATCGGCGTCGGCGAAAGCACGATCCCGACCGCGCGCACCTTTCACCAGTTGCTCGGCATCGACGAGCAGACGTTCCTGAAGGCGACCGGCTCCAGCTTCAAGCTGGGTATCCGCTTCGAGGACTGGGCGCGCGTCGGCGACCGCTATTTCCACAGCTTCGGCCAGATCGGCCAGGGCAACTGGATGGGCGATTTCCACCATTTCTGGCTGCAGGCCCGCGCCGAAGGCTGGGGCGGCGAACTCGACGATTATTGTTTCGAATTGCAGGCCGCGCTCGCCGAAAAATTTGCGTTGCCGACCGACGGCAAGAGCCAGATCAACTATGCCTATCACCTCGATGCCGGCCTCTATGCCCGCTTCCTCCGCCAGTTTGCCGAGCCGCTGGGCGTCACCCGCATCGAGGGACGGATCGATGGCGTCGAGCAGGATGGCGAAAGCGGCTTCGTCACGGCGCTCACGCTTGCCTCGGGCCAGCGGATCGAGGGCGATCTGTTCATCGACTGCACCGGTTTTCGCGGCCTGCTGATCGAACAGACGCTCAAGGCCGGCTATGAAGACTGGCGCCACTGGCTGCCGACCGACAGCGCGCTGGCGGTGCAGACGAACTCGGTCGGCCCGGCAGTACCCTATACCAAGGCGGCGGCACATCGCGCCGGCTGGCAATGGCGCATCCCGCTGCAGCACCGGGTGGGCAACGGCCTTGTCTATGCCAGCAGCCATATGGATGACGACGAAGCCCGCGCGTTGCTCGAAAGCCGTATCGTCGGCGAAAAGCGGATCGAGCCGCGCATCATCCGGTTTCAGGCGGGCCAGCGGCGCAAGCTGTGGGACAAGAATGTCGTCGCGCTGGGGCTGTCGAGCGGTTTTGTCGAGCCGTTGGAATCGACCAGCATCCATCTGGTGATGATCGCGGTCACGCGGCTGGTGCAGCTCTTCCCGTTCGAAGGCGTGGGGGAGGGCGTGGCCGCCCGCTTCAATGCGCTGGGACAGGCGGAGATCGAGAAGATCCGCGATTTCATCATCCTCCATTATCATCTGAACCAGCGAAACGATGGCGGCTTCTGGGATCAGGTTCGCACCATGGCGATCCCCGACAGCCTGGCTGCGCGGATCGAGGCGTGGCGTGACGGCGCGATCGCCTGGCAGGCGGCCGACGATCTGTTCCGCGTCGACAGTTGGGTGCAGGTGATGTTGGGACAGCGACTGATGCCGCGCGGCCATCACCATATGGGCGCGCTGTTGCCGGAGGGGCAGTTGCGCGACGCCATGGCCGAACTGAAGCGCAAGATCGCCGCTGCCGTTGCGAGCCTGCCGTCGCACCAGGCCTTCCTCGATCGCTACGCCGCCGCGGACACGCCCGAGCCGGTCGCGGTATAGCCTATTGCCCGTGGTCTGCGGCGAGGCCGAGGTCCAGCGCGACTGCGTTCAGCCGCCGGTCGCGCGTCCATAGCCGGGCATCGGGGCTCAGCCGTGCCGATGCCAGCAGGTGCGCGTCGATATAGCCGATGCCCCGCCCATGCAGCGACTGGTACTCGATAAAGCCGAGCGTTTCGGCATCATCGGCGACAATGGCTTTGGGCAAATCGCGCAACAGGCTGATAATCTCCGCTCGCCGGCGAAGGCTGCCCAGCGCGAGTTCGCCGATGACAAAGGGATGTGAGAGCACCAGCCCCCGGTTCAGCAGGTCCGAAAGCCCGGCATCGTGGCTGCGCAGATGGTCAATCCAGACGGAGCTGTCGACCAGGATCAAGCGGCGTCACTTTCGGGGCGACGACGGGGCGGGAGCGCGGCATCCGGCTCGCTGCCGCCCAGACGCGCAAGGCGGCGCGCGCTTTCGCGTTCGATCAGGGCGTTGAGCGCTTCCCGGACCAGGGAAGACTTTTCCTTGAGGCCGGTAAATGCCTGGGCCTTGGCGACGAGCGCATCGTCTAGAGCAATTGTGGTTCGCATCGGCGTTTTCCCTCGCAGGCACGATAATGGCATCAATTGATGCATATTCCAATGCCGGTTTGTAGCATGGGGGAATAGGCGAGGCCGGCGGGGCGGCCGAGCTTTTCCGGTACCGCGCGGGCGCCCGCACACGCTTTCAGGCAGAGGCTGCACCGTTCGTCGCAAATGGGTCGGGTGCGGCTTTACGGAAATTATGATAAATCAGTGATTTACTATCATCAGTAGGCGGCCCGCCCGATTTGCGCGGCGGACTGCGGGAACACCCCTGCAGAGGGCGCGCTTTGGCCATGCCCTCGCGAAGGGCTGAAGCGCCCCGGGTTTTCCGGAGGCATTTTCATTTGAGTCATGCGGCCATATCGAGGGTCTCAATGGCTGCATAGT
>NZ_JBQUYT010000011.1:0-92622 GCF_056314225.1 Sphingomonas sp. DMC6 | reverse complement strand
ATCGTGAACACTCCTCTGCAGATGCCGGGCAACAGCATAGCTGCCGCCCGGTGCGGGGGCGTCCACATCATCACGCTTTCTGCTGGTTGGAGGAGGCCAGCATGGATGGCGCGAACGCTTTCGCAGGACCTTCGGGACAGGGTCATCGCGGCGATTGATGGTGGGTTGAGCTGCCGCGCAGCGGCCGATCGCTTTGGTGTCAGCGCGTCGAGTGCGATCCGCTGGCGGCAACTTGCCCTTCGACATGGCCAGGCCGTCGCCAAGCCGCGCGGAGGAGACCGGCATTCCGGCAGGATCGAGGCGCATGGCGGCTTCATCCAGGAGCTGGTTGCCGAGCAGGGCGACATGACCTTGGTTGAGATCCAGGCGCGGCTCGTCGAACGGGGCGTGTCGGTCGGGATCGGCACGCTGCATCGCTTCTTCGTGCGCCACGCGATCACGCGGAAAAAAAGACCGGGCACGCGGTCGAGCAAGACCGCCCCGACGTCCTGAGGCAACGCCGGCATTGGTTCGACGGCCAGCTCGATCTGGCCCCGGAACGCCTGGTGTTCATCGACGAAACGTGGACCGCCACCAACATGACCCGCAGCCACGGCCGCTGCCCGAAAGGCGAGCGGCTGCGGATGGGCTTCCCGCACGGCCACCGCAAGACCACCACCTTGGTCGCCGGCCTGCGCATGACCGGCATGGTCGCGCCCATGGTGCTCGATGGGCCGATCAACGGCGACTGGTTCGAAGCCTATGTCGACCAGGTCCTCGTCCCGGAACTGCGGCCCGGCGACGTCGTCATCATGGACAATCTGTCGAGCCATAGGCGCGCATCGGTGCAGGTGCTCATCGAGGCCGCAGGAGCAACCCTGCGCTTCCTCCCGCCCTACAGCCCCGACTTCAACCCGATCGAGAAAGCCTTCGCACGCCTCAAGGCCATGCTGCGAAAAGCCGGCGAGCGAACCGTCTCCGGCCTCTGGGACCTCATCGGCAGGCTCGTCGATATCTTCAAGCCCGCCGAGTGCGCCAACTACTTCAGTTCTTGCGGATACGAACCGGAATGAACGGAAACCGCTCTAACACTCGCCAACGGCTGCCCCGGCCCTCACATAAAACTGAAGATCAATCACGGACCGTAAAGGCATGGATCATCGTGCGGTTGCAATCATACCTAGGTTCAGGACTCACTGATCAGAGCCAGAAGATGACGGTGGCAGCGAGTGCAATCGCCGAGAAGAAGACGGTCGGGCAGCGGTCGTAGCGGGTGGCGACGCGGCGCCAGTCCTTCAGACGGCCGAACATGATCTCGATCCGGTTGCGTCGCCTGTAGCGGCGTTTGTCGTATTTGATGGGCTCGTTGCGGGATTTTCGGCCCGGGATGCAGGGCTTGATGCCCTTTTCCTCCAGCGCATCCCTGAACCAGTCGGCATCATAGCCCCGGTCGGCGAGCAGCCATTGTGCTCTGGGCAGTTCATCGAGCAGGGCCGCTGCGCCGATATAGTCGCTGATCTGGCCGGCGGTCATGAAGAAGCTCAAGGGGCGACCGTTCGCATCGCCGCGACCGTCTTTGTCCAGCTTCACCAGCTCGGGCGATGCACGCACCGCCGCCATCACCTGGTCGAACTGCTCCTTCCCTTCGCTATGGCGATGCACGAACATCGCCAGATCTCGGGTGGTGAAGGTCGCCTGGGTGCGGGTGATAGCGTCGAGCGCTAGCGCCGGATTGGCGAGCAGCATCTCACCATTGGCGCGGGCGATCTCGTGATGCTCTTCCAGCCGCTCGGAGGTGAGGCCCTGTTCGGCCATTCGGGCCGCTGCCGGGCCGATCTTGTGCTGCGGTTCGAGATCGATGCCCTGCGCTTCCAGCGAGCGGTGATCGACCCGTGCATCGATATCCAGCTCGGCCAGCCGCGCATTGACGTGCCCGGCCCAGCGCTCGCGCCATTTCTCCAGAAGGTCGGTGCGGTTCCAGTCGCGGTTCTTCTTGCCGAACCCTTCGGCATCCACCTCGCGCAACGCCAGCATAACATGCGCGTGCGGCTTGGCTTCGCCATCGGCGCCGACATCCCAGTGCACATTGAGATCAGCGATCATGCCGCGCGCGACAAATTCCCGTTCGACGAACGCCCGTGCGAGCCGAATGCCCTCAGCCTGGTCCAGCTCGCGCGGGATCGCGAATTCGATCTCGCGGGCCAGCTGTGCGTCCTTGCGCAGCTCGACGGCCTCGACCGCATTCCACAGACTCTCCCGATCGGTGAGATGCTCGGGGGCGCCGTCCGGCAGCAGCACTTCCGAATGCACAACGCCGGCCTTGTTGGAGAAGTCGTGATGCCGGTCGAGCCGCTGATCATGGAGCCGCGACGCCGAGCGATAGGCAGCAGCGGCCAGCGCGGACGATCCGCTGGCGCGGCTGATGATCTTGGCCGAGAAATGGTAGATCGCCATAGCGGCAATCCATTTACACCAAACAAGCGACGTCGGCACGACGTATAAGCGCGCCCTCAAAAGATTTCATCTTTTTCGCGACGTGATCATCCCAAGATGTTTCACGACATTTGCGCTGATCGATGCAGTTCCTAAATCACCGAACATCAGCCATCAACTGCGGAGGGTTCGATGCGCAAACCACGTGACTTTGATTCGGAACTGAAGGCGCTCGACAGTAAGGCGAGGCAGCTCAAACAAGCCAAGCTCCGGCAGCTTGGCGAGCTGGTAGTCGCGACCGGTGCCGATGCGCTGCCGGTCGAGCAGCTGGCGGGCGCACTGCTCGCCATTGTCAGCGCGTCCGACATGATCGCACGGGAGGACTGGCGCCAGCGTGGCGCGGCCTTCTTTCAGCGACAGGGAAAAGCGCGCTGTCGCGCTCGTTCGCGTGCAGCATCGGCTGCGGCAGCTGACGGCGGCGCGACACCAGCTGGAAGCGCAGCGGGCGCGGAATGACACCCGGGAATGGGTGGTGAAGCGACGCGAGCGAACGCGCCAGCTGATCGAGCTGGGCGGCCTGGTTGCGAAGGCCGGACTGGTCGAACTTACCGACGATGATCGCGCCGTATTGTTCGGTGTGATGATCGATGCTGCCGCCACGCTCAAAGGCGAACAACGCGATCAGGCGCTGGCGCTATGGCGAAGACGTGGGCGTCGCGCATTTGAGCAACTGCAGAATGAGTAATGTCGCGGCATCTTCCAACATATTTTAGCAGACGGAGTACGCACGCTCCTATAATCAAAAGGTCGGCAGCATGCCGAAAAACAAGGAGCAGGGACGCAGAATGTCTGAGCAGAGCAATACCGACCCCGTTGAACTCGCAAGCGACCTCACCATTGCCTGGTTATCGAACCCGAACAATCGCGCGACGATGGACGATGTCTCCACGTTTCTGCGGAAGATGCATGCAGATGTGATTGAACTTTCAGGTGGTGTCGCCAGCGCGGAAGTTGCCAGCGAAGAACCTGCGTCGGAAGAATTCACGCCGGCCGTTTCAGTCCGCAAATCACTGGCCTCGAAAGACCACATCATCTCGCTGATCGACGGCAAGCCGTATCGGACGCTGCGCCGGCATCTGAGCACACACGGTCTGACGCCTGAGGAATATCGCGCGCGCTACAATCTGAAGGCGGATTACCCAATGGTGGCGCCGACCTATTCGGAGCAGCGCCGCGCGATGGCGCACAAGATTGGCCTGGGCGCCAAGGGCCGCGCAGCGCGCAATGCGCCTGCCGAAGCGCCCGCCCCGAAGCCCGCGCGCAAGCCGCGCGCGAAGGCGGCACCGGCTGCCTGAAGCCGCCAATCACCGTTATCAAAAACGCTTTCATGTTGGCCGCTAAAACCTTCCCCCTGGAGCTTCACCTATGCCCATTATCTCCGCGATGACGGAGCTGGAAGCCGTCAACGAGATGCTGATGAGCATCGGTCAGGCCCCAGTGAACACCCTGTCCGTTACTGGCATCAGGGATGTGTCCGTCGCAAGAGCCCCCGCCTGCAGAGCATGACCCGACGGGTCTTCTCGCGCGGCTTCAACTTCAACACCGACGAGAACTATCCGCTCTTGCCGGATACCGACGGGATCATCCTGGGCCCCGAGGGCGCCCTCAAGATCGAGGGGATGGGCCCGACGGACGACTATCTGACCCGCCGCCCCCCCCCGAAAGGCCTGGCGCTCTACAACAAGACCGACCGCACGTTCCGCTTCACCACCTCGGTGAGCGTCAAGATCGTGTGGGCCTTCGCATTCGAGGACCTCCCCGAGACCGCGCGCGACTACATGGCACGCCTATCATGCGCACCACCGAACCTATTATGCGATGGAGCGGCGGTGGCCGGACGCGCCGTTCTGGCAACGCCGCACCGGCTGACCATCGGCCAAGGCCTTGGCGGCCATTCGACGGACGCGCGGGCGGGTCAAGCGGCCGAGGTGCTGCTGCTGGATATGGAAGCCGATGGGCTGACCGAGACCGTCAACGTGTTGCGGGCGTATATGCTTCGCTGTGACGGTGCGCATGTCCGGCGGATCGCCGGGGTGAGGTGAAACGGTGTGCTCTGAGATCATCTGATGGGCCGCGGTCGTTTCACCTCGCGCGATTGTTGCATTACGGATGTGCTGAGGGGAATCGTCAGGCTCGCGGGCTGACGGCAGTCTCCTGTGCCTTGAGGCTATCGAGCCATTCGGAGACAGCGGACTCGCGCCAGCCCATGCAGTGGGTGCGGATGGTGACCAGGACGAAGGGGGCCAATCTGGTCAGACTGAGATTTCGCTTTAGGGTGCGAGACGACTGCAACAGCAGGGGCTACGGGAAGCCATCCATCGGCGCAGCGCAGACAACGGGGCGGGTCGGTCCGCTGCTCACGCCCTTGGCCGATGCGGAGATCCTCGCACTGACACCTGATCGCAGTATGCCTGACGGCGCGACCATGAAGTATCTACTCACTGCTGAGAAAGTTCGCACCGGAAGCTGTTGGCCGCCGCAGTAGATCCCGTGCCCCGATACACAGTTCGCGCCGGATAAGGGCAAAGCGGACGCTGCATCGCGATCACGTCGCCATCGTCATCGGAATATCGTGTCGCGACGATCCTGGCGGGCGCCTCCCCTCCTTCCGTCCAAGCGATCAGTGCCGAGAACATGTCGTGCTGCGCGTCGTCACAGGGCGGCCGCTGCGGGATGCCCGACGCGGTGTTGAAGGCAACCGGTCCGGTACCGCCGCCGCAATGCATCATGCCGGGAACCAGGAACAGGCGCGCGCTGCCGGCCAGCTTCGCGACTCCACCCATCTGTTCGGCATGGCGATCGAAGAAGGCAACCGACTGCCCGGGTGGGACGAGCGTGTCGGCAAGGCCATGAAACACGATTAGCTTGCCGCCGCGGCTCGCAAATGCCTCCAGGCTTCCTCGCATCGCGTCATTGACAATGGGATCCAGCCGCGTGTCGACAATCGGCATGTCGCGGTCAACGTCGAAGCGCCGCCAGTCCCAGTCGGGGCCGAACACCCATTGGAACAGCGCACCGAAGGGGGGCTGGCCATTGATCGGCTTTTGCAGAAAGGACCAGCCGAACGTGCCAGGCATCTCGCTCCCCGGCAGCCAGCCGAAATAGGCGGGCTTGCCGTCGCGGCCGGTGGGGCCGGCATAGAAAGCGCGCGCGGTGGCAACCTCGCCCTCGGTCAGGCAGGTGTCGGACGCCGCGCCGTTGCACAGCAGCACCTGTGGATCGAACGTGCAGCGCAGGGGATCGGAAACGAACGGGTCGCCGGCCAGCCCGCGGCCCTGCCGCCAGCAACTTGCGATCGCTGTCTTGTGGAGAAGCTTGAGCTTGGCGTCGGAGAGCAGATGCCCCGGCGCGCGATTGGCCGCCGCATAGTCCCACAGAACGGCGGCGTGACCCCAGGTCCGGTTCATCACCGGTGCGCCCACCAGGATGCCGTCATAGTCGCCGGGATAGTAGAGCGCCTCGATCAGTCCCATCTGCCCGCCCGTCGAGCAGCCGGTGTAATACGCCTTCCGCGGCGCCTTCCCGTAGAAGGCCTTGGTGATCGCCTTGCCGGCGACGGTCATCACATGGGTGGAAAGCCGCCCCCAGTCGCGCCACTTGCGCGGCTGACCGGCGAGGGCCTCGCCCTCGAGCGGCGTGGCGGGCGCGGTACCCGTATCGGTGGTCGCCGTCGCGAAGCCGCGCCTTAGCCCCTCGACCATCCCCGGATAGCCCAGCACGAAGTTGCCGCCGAACCCGCCGCTGCCATTGCCGTGGAACACGCCGTTCCAGCCCTGCGCGGGAAGCCACAGCTCCACCCCCACATCCGAGCCGGGTTCAGCGCGCACACGGGCGACGACGCGGCAAAAGCTTCGATAGCCGGGCACGTCGCCGGCGGCCGTGGACTCGGTGGGCTTGGCGGGCACCATGGCCGCGCTCAAGATGGTCGTGTCAGCCAGCTTGAGGCGCATCATTGCCGCGCAGCGGATGCCGCCGTCGGAGAGAGGATCACCCGCTTCCGCCCACGCAAGGTGAGGGGCCAGCGCGCCGATCGCGCTCGCGGCTAGAAGGGCGAGGCAGTGCTTGGGTTTCATGATCCTCTCCAAAGATTCCGATCTGTTGCTTCGGCTAGACGCATGCTGCACCGGCGGGGGATGATCGGCGGATCAGCCGCGCGAGCCACAGGAACAGCGCGGCGGCGACGAGATACATTGGCGCCAGCGCGAAATAGGCCGCCTGCAGGGCATGATCGCCATAGGTGGGGCGGAAAAGGTCGCTGGCGAGGCCGACATAGGTCGGTCCGAGGCCGAGGCCGATGAAGTTCATCACGAGGAGCAGCAGCGCACCCGAGATGACGCGGCGCTCAGGGGCCACTTCACTCTGGACGAAGGTGACGGTCGCCGAGAGGAAGAAGGAGTTGAGGAACATCGGCACCGCCAGAAAGGCCAGTGCGACCTGCCAGCTCGGCGCCCAGGTGAAGGCGAGGAAGAAGGGCAGCGCCAGGACGAGGGAAGCGGCGGGCACGTTGGCGTAGGCGGTCTTGCTGCGCCGCGCGAACCGATCGACGATGCGCCCCGAGGCATAGATGCCCGCGCTCATCCCGATGCCGACGACGAGCGCATACCAGAGCGCCACTTCCTGCAGCGTCATCCCCTTTTCGCGCATCAGGAACAGCACGGTGAAATTGAGCAGGCCATAGGTGATGAAGTTGCCGGCGCCGCTGGCGAGCGACGCCATCAGCAGCAGCGGATTGCGGAAGAACCGCGCGATCGTCGCGGCAAAGCTTTCGGGCACCGGCGTCGGCGCAGAAGCTCCAGGACGACCGTCGGTAGCGCCGCGCTGCGGCTCGCGGACGAGCCAATACACCGCCAGCGCTGCCGCCACGCCCACCGCACCGATCGCGTAGAAGGGAATGCGCCAGTTGAAAGCGGCTGCCAGCGAGGCACCGAAGGCAACGCCGAGCGCCGAGCCGATCGGCGGGCCCAGATTGAAGATCGCCATCGCCGTCGTCCGCCGCGTGCGCGGAAAGCTGTCCGAGATGATCGCATAGGATGGCGGCACGCCGCCGGCCTCGCCGACGCCGACCATCATCCGCGCCACCACGAGCTGCGGGTAGCTGCCCGCCATGCCGCAGGCGGCGGTCGCCGCGCTCCAGATGGCGCAGGCCGCTGCGAGCACCTTCACGCGACTGGTGCGATCGGCGAGCCAGCCGATCGGAATCGCGATGAAGCAATAGAAAAGCGCGAAATAGAAGCCGGTGAGCAGGCCAAGCTGGCCGTCGGTGATGCCCAGCCCCTCCTGGATCGGCTTTGCCAGGATCGAGATCAGCTGCCGGTCGAGGAAGTTGAGCACATAGACGAAGCACAGCATGGCAAGCGTGATCCGCGCGCCCCGCACCGGCGTGGAGCCGCCGCCGGGCGCTGCCCCCATGGCTTGCGCGTCGATCATCCGCTTTTTCCTCTCCAGCATCGTCTATGTCCGGTCCGTCGCCAGCCAGCCGGGTCGCTTCGTACCGCCACCACAGCCCGCGGCGACGCGCTGTTTGAGCAATGCCGGCGGGCGGAAGCGCTCACCATAGGCGTCGTGCAGGATCTGCTGCACCTGCAGGCAGAGGTCCGACGTGACGATGTCCATCAGCGCGAACGGGCCGATCGGATGCCCCAGGCCCAGCCGACACGCGACGTCCAGGTCGGCCGGAGTGGCCACGCCCTCCTCGACCAGCTTGACCGCCTCGATCAGCAGCGCATGCAGCATCCGGTTCACCGCGAAGCCGGCAACATCCTTGATCCGCACGGGCTGCTTGCCGAGCCCGGCGAGTACGGCGGTGACCTCGTCCACGATTGCATCGTCCGATGCGAAACCGGGGATCACCTCGACCAGCGTCATGCGCGAGACCGGCGAGAAATAATGGGTGCCGAGGAAGCGCGCCCGACGCGCCGGCGTCAGGGACGCTGCAAGCGTCGAGATCGGCAGCGTCGACGTGTTCGATGCAAGGATGCACGTCGGGGCGCAGGCTTCGTCCAGCGCGCGCAACACCGCGGCCTTGGCGTCGAGCGACTCGTACACCGCCTCGGTGACCATCGCGCAGTCGGCCATTGCCGCAACGCCATCGACCGGAACGATCCGGGCAAGCGCAGCCTGAGCCACATCGGCGGCGTAGATCTGCCGCGCGACACCCTTCTCGAGGATGCCACCCAGCCGAGCCAGGGCGCCGGCCAGTGCACTCTCGCTGGCATCGTGCAGCAGGACCGCGTGCCCGGCCAAGGCGAAGACGAGCGCGATCTCCGCGCCCATCAGCCCGGCGCCGACAACGCCAACCTTCATGATGCGTCTCCCATGTCAGATGAGGCGCCGGAGCGACGCTCGCGTTGCCAGCGCTGCGCCTGTTCGATGTACCAGGACAGAAGCTCGGGCGTGGCCGTCGCGTCGGCATGCACCACCTTGGCGGCGGCCCATCCGGCGAACAGCCGCTTGATCGGAAGCTCCTGCTTCTTGCCGGAAAGCGTGCGCGGGATGCCGGGTGCGGCGATCAGCAGATCGGGCACGAAGCGGGGCGACAGGCTGGAGCGGATCGCTGCGGCGATCGCCGCTTCCATGCGCGTGTCGACCGGCTGGTTCGCCGCGGGTACGACGAACAGGAGCAGCTGGCTGTCGCCCTCCGCATCCTCGACATCGATGATCATGGTGTCGGCGATCTCGGGCAGGTGCTCGACCGCGGCATAGATTTCCGCGGTCCCCATGCGCACCCCATGGCGATTGATCGTCGCGTCGCTGCGGCCCGAGATCGTGCAGCTGCCGTCGCTGCCGATCGTCAGCCAGTCGCCGTGCCGCCACACGCCCGGCCATGCGGCGAAATAGGAATCGCGGTAGCGACTGCCGTCCGCATCGCCCCAGAAATGGAGCGGCATGCTCGGAAACGGACGCGTGCACACCATCTCGCCGACCGTGTCGATGACCGGCCTGCCCGCCTCGTCCCAGGCTTCGATCGCGGCACCCAGATGGCGGCATTGCAGCCGGCCGGGCGTGTCCGGGAGTTCGGGATTGCCGGCCAGGAATGCGGCGGCGATCTCGGTGCCCCCGCTGACGTTGCACCACCAGATGCCGGGTCGTCCGATGGCGGCGAACTGCGCCGTTCCCCAGCGTTGCACATCGGGCGGCAGCGGCGATCCGGTGCTGCCGAGCGCGCGGATGCGGCTCAGGCCGGGAATGCGCGCCAGCTCGATCCCTGCCTTGCGGCACTGGGCGAAGAAGGCGGCGCCCGCGCCAAACCAGGTGACGCCGCTGCGCACCGCGAAGTCCCAGAGCCGGGTCCAGTCGGGAGCGGCCTTGGTACCGCTCGGCGAGCCATCGAACAGGCAGATCGTCGTGCCGCTGAGCAGCCCGCCAACTTGGATGTTCCACATCACCCAGCCGCTCGCGCTGTACCAGTGGAAGCGATCCCCGCGCGTGTTGGCTTCGTAGCTCGGGCCAAGGTCGAAATGCAGCCGACCTGCGGCGGTCGCGAGCACGACGCCGCCATGGCCGTGGACGATCGCCTTGGGCAGTCCGGTCGTGCCGCTCGAATAGAGGATCCACAGCGGATGGTCGAAGGGCAGCCATAGCGGCTCGAACGCAGCGACGGTCGCGTCTTCGCGCGCCGTTGCAGCGGCGAAGTCGATGGCGTCGTACACGTCGTTCGCGCCGCATCCGGTGGACACAAGCAACACCGTTTCGATGCACGGTAGCTGTTCGCGAATGGCGGCCACGGCGGCGCTCCGATCGAGCGCCTTGCCCGCATAGAAGACGCCGTCGATCGCGATCAGCGCCTTGGGCGCGGTCTGGCGCCAGCGGTCGAGCACGGCAGCGGTGCCCATGTCGGGCGAGCACAAGGTCCAGATCGCGCCCAGGCTGGCGCAGGCGAGCAGCCCCACCACCGCCGCGGGAATGTTGGGCAGATAGGCGGCGACACGGTCGCCCGGCACGATGCCGCGTCCGCGGAGCGTGAGCGCGAGCGACGCCACCTGCCGCCGCAATTCTCCCCATCCGATCGCGACGCTGCCGCCGCTCTCGTCCATGGCGATGATCGCTGGCTGGTCCGCGGCGTCCGCGGCGGCGGCATGGCGGAACACGTGTCGCGCATAGTTTAGCTGCGCCCCGTCAAACCAGCGCGTGCCGGGCATGGAATCGGCGCTCAGCACAGCGGCGAACGGCGTCGGTGATTCGATGCCGTCATAGTCCCAGATGCTGCGCCAGAACCCGTCGAGATCGTCGACCGACCAGCGGCGCAGATCCTCGTAGGTGGCGAAGTCCCGTCCCCGCGCCGCCTTCAACCAGTCGCGGTAAAGGCGGATCTGCGGGATCGGAGCCGGGACGTGCACGCTGGTACCGGGAGGGGTCATCGAGGTGGCAAACCTTGGCTGTTGGTGAGATCGCGAGCGGCGCTGCGCGCGGTAGGCAGCGCCGCTCGGGCGGGCTAGAAGGACGTCCGCAGGCTCATCGCGGCATAGCGTCCGATGGGGTTGTAGGCGCCGCCGATGCCGTCAGTGCCGGGGAAGAAGGGCGGCGTGGCGTCGAACAGGTCGTTCACCTGCAGCGCGAGCTCGGTCCGTTTGGCGAACGCGACATCGGGCAACCGCACCGTCAGGCGCAGGTCGACAGTGGTGTAGCCACCGGCCGTATAGAGGCTCGAGCCGGTGGGCGTGGCGTAGGATGCGGTCACGCCCGAGCGGTGGTTGACGAAGTTGACGAACGTCACCGGCCCGGCGGTGAACCCGAGCGTGGTGCGCAGCGTGGTCCGCGGGATTCCCGCGTCGAGCGAGTCACTTTCAGGGGAAGTGGGCGACAGCCGGTTCGTGTAGTTCAGGATGTAGTTTCCGGCGATGCCGCCGAAGATCGTCCCGAAGCCGGTGGCATGCCGGTACCGCACGTCAAAATCCAGGCCGTTGGTCTTGCGAACGCCGAAATTGCCCTGCCGCAGGTCGAGGATGTTGCCGATCGTCGGGACGGCCGCGAAGGTGTAGAAGAAGGGCACGGTATCGGCGATCGCCGCGCCCACCTGCGCCGGCGTGGGGTTGCGGATCACCCGGGAGGCGAAGGTGGGATCGCTGAACAGCAGCGCGCCGAGCCCCGAAGGCGTCCCGATCACGTCGTCATATTTGATGTCGTAGAAGGTGACGCTGGCGCTCAGATTGGGCACGAACCTCGGCTGCAAGTCGACGCCGAGCGACCAGGTTCGCGCGGTTTCGGGCTCCAGATTCCCGTTGCCGCCGTACAGGAGGATGGTGTTGACCTGGGTCGCGCCGCGCGCCGGATCGCGCGCTCCGAACGCGTCCACCAGCGCCGCTGCGGAGTAATAGGAGCCGACGGTCGAGCCGAGATCACGCAGCCCGGGCGCGCGGAACGATCGTCCATAGCTGCCGCGCAGGTTCACGCCGACGATCGGCTCCCAGGTGACGCCCAGCTTCGGATTGGTCGTCGAGCCGAAGTCGCTATAGTGATCGTAGCGCCCCGAGAGCGACAGGGTGAGGCTGCGGGCGAGCGGCGCGGCGTTGCCCTCGCCGAACAACGGCACGAAGAGTTCGCCGAACACCGATTGGACGTTCCGCCCCAGGTTTTCGGGGAAGCCGACGCCGCCGCTCGATCCGCGCTGGGTATAGGTTTCGCGACGATATTCGGCGCCCAGCGCCACCTTGAGCTTGCCCCCGGGCAGGCTGGCAAGCGGGCCGTCGATCTTCACCGCGCCGATCTCGAGGCGCTGATGGTTGGTGAAATCGGTGGGATTGTCGAGGATCGCCGCCACAACGGCGGGGCTCGTTCGCGTACCGAACGGATCGAGCGCCGTGGCGGTCGTGGTGCCGGCTGCGGCAGCGGTCAGCGCCGTCGTGTTGATCCCGGGCTGGAAGGTATCGTTGCGGGACCAGTTGATCGTGCCGAAGGCGGTCGCCTTGAAGTCGCCGGGCAGATCGACGTCGATGCCGGCGGTCGCGTTCCCGGCGCGCACCCGGAAGCGCTGATCGAAGTGGTCGGCGCCGACCAGCCGGTCCGGCCGGAAGTCGACATATTCGAAGAGGGTATTCGTGCCCGGCGGCGCGCGGAAGAAGGGATTGGCGGCGGTGAGCAGCACGAAGGTCTGTCCGGGCAGCGCCGCCTGCACGATGTCGCGACGGTCCGAATAGAGGAGATCGGCCCAGGCGGTGACGCGGCTCGACAATTTCTGTCGCCCCGAGACGAGCACGCTGTGCGTCCGGTTCTCCGGCAGCAGATCGACTGCCCCGCGCGGATCGCAAGTGTTGATGCCTGGCGCTAGGCTGGGCGCGGCGTAGATCGTACCGGTGAACAAATTGACGTTCGCGTCGGGGCACACCGTAGAGCGCGTATCGACGCCGCCGACGGCGCGGAAATCGAGCGAGCGATAGTCGCGGTTCGCGCCTTTGATGTTGCTGTTTTCCTGATATTGATAGGCGGCGACGATCGATCCGCTGCCCCAGTCCTTGCCCGTGATCGCCCCGGCGTTGAACGCGTGGTAATCGTCCGCCATGCCATAGCGGACGTTCGCCTCCAGCCCGGAGACGCGCGTGCGGGTGATGAAGTTGACCACCCCGGCCACGGCATCCGACCCGTAGACCGCCGAGGCGCCGTCGGCGACGATCTCGACCCGTTCGATCGCCAGTTCGGGGATGAACGGATAGTCGGGGTTGGTCTGCTGGGTGCTGCCGGAAATCAGGCGGTGGCCGTTCATCAACGGCAGGGTGGCCGCGCTCGGCAGGCCGCGCAGGCCGGGCGCGAAGGAGCCGAGGCCGCCATTGCTCACGCGCGGGGCGGTGTTGAAGCTGTTGAGCTGCGGCACCGTCGCGAGCAGTTCGGGGGTGCTCGCCGCGCCGATGATCTTGGCATCTTCCCGCGACACGCTGATCAGGCCCGATCCGGTCGGCGGAACGCCGCGGATGCTGGTGCCGGTGACCACGATCACCGGCTCCGCCTCGTTGCTGCCTTCCTCGGTCTGATTCGCTGCTTCCGTGCTCTGGGCATGCGCAAGCGCCGGCAGACTGAGCATCACCGCCACGAGTGCGGACCGGCGGCACAGACGCGCACGCGAACGCGCAGATCCTGCTGGATACGACATCATTTCCTCTCCCCGCATGGGCTCTTCTTGGATGCGGACTTCGCCGCTGCCGCACTTTGTCGGCTTGATCCCTTGCTTATGGTCTGGAAGACAGGCGGGTAAGCGCACCGGCGGACATCGCAGTGTCTTTAGCGGACATGTCGGGCAGAAAATGGAGAGGGAGAGCCATGCCGGTCGAGGAGGACGATGCGGCCAGGATGCGCAGCGGCCGCGCCGGGTTCCCGTCGCTCAACCAGCGCATCTTCGCACCGTTCAAGATCGCGACGGTCATCGATGCGGTGGCGCGTCGCGGCATGACGCCGGAGACGGTACTGGCGCGCACCGGGCTGACGCCGGCAGATGTGCACGATCCCCACACGCTGACGTCGATCGGCCAATATCTGGTCGCCTGCGAGAATATCGTTGCTGCCGGCGCAGCGCCGGCCGACGCCTTCGCGATCGGCGCGCGGCTGCATCTCTCCGCCTATGGCATGTACGGCTACGCGCTGATGTGTTCGCCGACGATGCGCGACTTCTTCGACTTCGCCGTCCGCTACCAGCCCCTCGCCACGCCGACCGTGCGCCTAGAATGGCGGGCGGACGGCGACGTGGCGGTTTGGCAGTTCCGCGAGATCTATCGTGACGTGATGAGCAGCGAGGTTCGCACCTTCCTCGTGCGGCAGCAGATGAAGATGACTTTCACGCACATCCGCGACACGGCGGGGACCGACAACCTGCCCGTTCGCGCGCTCTTCGCCTTGCCGCGGGACGCGCATGCCGCGGAAGACGCACGCGAACTTTCCTGCCCCTGCACCTATGACGCGGCGGCGAACGAACTGCATTACCGGATCGGCATTCTCGAGCAGACGCCCGAGCTGGGCAATCGCCTGACCCGGATCATGCTGGAGGAGACCTGCGAGCGGCTGATCGGCCAGTCCAGGACATCCTCGGGCCTCTCAGGCGAGGTGTACCAGATCCTGTTGAACGCCCCCAGCCGCTTCCCCTCGATGGAAGCGGTCGCGGCGCATCTAGGCTTGCAGGAGCGGACGCTTCGCCGCCGCCTCGCCGCCGAGGACTCGAGCTACGGCGCGATCGTCGACGATGTCCGCCGCCGATTGGCGATCGAATATCTCCAGACGACCCGGATGAGCGTCGACGATGTTGCGTGGAAGGTAGGCTTTAGCGACGGCGCGAACCTGCGACGTGCGATCCGGCGCTGGACCGGCAAGACCGTCGCAGGCATCCGCGCGAGCAAAGCGGAACCCGCCTGAACGCCGGAGGAGGCACGAGGTGCATGTTCGTGCCCCCATCACTGTCTCGGCAGCCAATGAGCGCGGCACGATGCTTGAGAGATGATGCCTCTACAGATTGGAACATATCTCGCTTACGATTATTTCGCTTATTGCGTTTAATGCGAATATCGAATAGCGGATTGGCTAACGGAGAGCCCCATGACCATGCCAGCCTTTGCCGAGGAACTCGGCAGCCGCCTGCCTTCCGCGAGCGAAAAGGCGGCGGCCAATCAGCTTCGTCAGATCCTGGCGTCGCACGCCTCCGGCGATGCGACCCTCAGGGTTCTGGACGATGACAAGATCTCGACCGAGATCACGCTGACCCCAGGCCTATCGCGGCTGCTGATGGAGTTGCTGCGGCACGTCGGACGGGGTGATGCGGTGACGCTGGTGCCGGTCAGTCAGATGTTGACCACCCAGCAGGCGGCGGACATCCTGAACGTCTCCCGTCCCTTCTTCATTTCGTTGCTGGAGAAGGGCGAGATTGCGTTCGATACCGTTGGCCGGCATCGTCGGATCAGGGCCGAGGATCTGTTCGCCTACAAGCGCGCGCGCGATGAAAAGCGCGGCAGCGCGCTATCGGCGCTCGCCGAGCTGGACGCGGAGCACCTGTAGAATTGTTCGCCAACCGGTACACCGCGTTCATCGACGCCTGTACGCTGGCGGGCACGCTCAAGCGCAATCTGTTGCTGACGCTCGCGGAGGCCGAGTTTTTCCGCGTCCGCTGGTCCGAACGGGTGATGGATGAAACCGAGGCGGCGATCGCCAGAATCCTCGGCGGCAAGGGCGTGGCGGATGCCGAGGATCGTGCCGCGCGCGCTCGGGCGAGCATGGAAGCGGCGTTCGAAGATGCAGCCGTGGAGGAGTATGACGTCTTCCTGGGTGCTTGTGTCGGGTTGCCCGATCCGAACGATGCACATGTCGTCGCGGCAGCGCTGAAGACCCAAGCTGCGACCATCGTCACCGAGAATTTGAAGGACTTCCCCGAAGCAATTCTTGCCGGCCTGAACATGGAGGCCCGGTCGGCGGATCAGTTCATCGCCGACACCATTGCGCTCGATCCGGGCAGAGCCGTGGCGGCCATTCGACGGATGCGTGAGCGGTTCAAGCGTCCGGAGAAGACGGCCGAAGTGCTGCTGCTCGATATGGAAGCCGATGGACTGACCGAGACCGTCGACGTGCTGCGGGCGCACGTGCTGTCGCTGTAATGGCGAGCATGTCCGGCGGATCGCGGCGGTGAGGTGAAACGGTGGGCTCGGAGATCTTTCGATGGGCCGAGGCCGTTTCACCTCATAGGATTGGTGCAGTCGGACGTGTGGGAGGGAATCGTCAGGCTCGCGGGCGGACGGCAGTCTCCTGTGCCTTGAGGCTGTCCAGCCATTCAGAGACCGCGGACTCGCGCCAGCCCATGCAGCGGGTGCTGATCCGGGTGTTCTTGGGGAAAGTGCCGGCTTCCATCTTGCGATAGAGAGTGGAGCGGGTGAGACCGGTCAGTGCCAGGACAGCCTTGATCCGGAGGATGCGGTCTGGGTGTTGGGATTGCATTGCGATCACCTTGCATCGTGTGAGGGTTGGTGGAGCGCTCCGGGGCAAGGTTGCGCCGAGTGGTGGGTCTGGAAAAGAGCCTGGTTGGGCTCAGATGGGGCAACCTGGGGACTCCCGCCCCCCTTATCGTCGAGCAAGAAACATCTGAGGTTCAAGGCAGGCGTGCCAGGGCGTCTCACGCCTTCGGCGTGACTGCGCTCGCACGCCGCTGGCGCGGCGCCGAGTCGGCCTGGCCGTCTCCGCCCTACGGGTTTTGATCGCGGACGCTGGCCGATCCTGCGGACCGGCAGCCGGCAGGTGCCGGCAGCGGAACGCGGGTGCGGTGCGCGCGCTGGCGCACGCCTGCGGCGACACCAGGGCGCGCGGGTTGCTGGTGCCCGCGTGGCACACTTGCCCGGGCGGGAGGCACGGGCGGCGGCTGGCGCACGGGCTGGCGCGCGCACGCCGCCCGCGCGGGCCCGCCCGGTTGCAAGGGTGCGGGTTTGGTTCGGGCGCCGGTGGCACCCGGCAGCGCGGTTGCGCTGACAGGATGGTCGCCGCGCTGAGGCGCGGCGGCGTTGGTGCGCCGGCACGCGGAAAGGGCGGGGGGAGCGTCGCTCGCCTCTAGTCCTGCCGCGGCATGCCGCAAGCCGGGCGGTGCCCGGCTCCTCCACTTCGTTGCGGCCCTCCGGGTGCGGCCTGCCTCTGACGGCAGGACTGCCGGTTCGCTCCTGCCGCTCCCCACGCCCTTCCGGCGCCGGTTGCGGTGTTTTGGAAGGAGCAGGACCATGGGTGTTGGACGCGAGAACCGGGCGAGCCTCTATGCCGAGGTGACCGGACGGGTGATAGCCGAGCTGGAGCAGGGGCGGCTGCCCTGGGTGCAGCCTTGGGATGCTGCGGCGTGTGGCTGTGCAATGCCGGCCAATGCCGTGACCGGGCGGCGCTATTCGGGGATCAATGTGCTGATCCTCTGGGCGGCGGTGATCGAGGGGCGCTATGCTTCGCAGCGCTGGCTGACCTTTCGGCAGGCGCAGGCCGTGGGGGGCAGCGTGCGGCGCGGCGAGCGGGGGACGACCATCTGTTATGCGGATCGCTTCACGCCGAAGGACGAGGCCGAGCGGGCGCGGGACGAGGATCGCGAGGCGCGGCAACTGGCGTTTCTCAAGCGGTTCACCGTGTTCAACGTCGATCAATGCGAGGGGCTGCCCGAGCGGTTGACGGCGGTGGCGCAGGGCGAGCCTGTAGCGGAGGTCGACCGCATCCCCGCCGCGCATGCGCTGATGGAAGCATGTGGCGCGGATATTCGGATCGGCGGTGGTGACGCATATTACAGCCCGGGCGGCGACTATGTCGCGGTGCCACCGCAGCTGGCATTCTACAATCACATCAACTGGTATCGCACCGTGCTGCACGAATTGGGGCACTGGACCGGGCATCGCTCCCGCCTCGACCGTAACCAGTCCGGCGCATTCGGCAGCGCTGCCTACAGCCGGGAGGAACTGGTCGCCGAAATGGCAAGCGCCTTCACCTGCGCTTCGCTGGCGATCCGGCCGACAGTGCGGCACGCCGATTATGTCGGTAGCTGGCTGGCCGTGCTGCGCGAGGATGAAAAGGCGATCTTCCGGGCGGCGAGCGCTGCCAGCAAGGCGGCAGATTACCTGCTCGGGTTCAACTCGGACGAGGAGGCGGGGCAATGATGCGCTGGCTTCGGCTGCGGCGGATGCGCAGCGCCTTTCATGCGCTTCCCGAGGTCGATCGGGCGATCTTCGGATCGGTGCGGTTCGACGACTTGGACTACATCGAAACGGCCCAACGGCATGGCTGCACGGTAGCGGAGGTCGAGCAAACCGTCGCCCGCGTAATCATCGCGCTCGACCGTGCAGCGCGGGGCAAACAGCCGTGAGGGAACGCGACACCTCGCCCGGGGAACCGGGCGAGGTGTACGCCGCCGCATCAGCGCGTTAGGATCGATCCATGAGGACCAGCCTCGACCATCTGCCCCCAGCCAAGCAGCGCGAGCTGGAGCGCGTCGTCCAGATCCTGTTCGAGGAGTTTGGCGACGCGATCGCCATCGCCACTTCGGATTGGAAGAAGCAGGCGCGCATCCTGAAGGTCATCCTCTACGGCAGCTATGCGCGCGGCGGCTGGGTCGACGAGCCGCACACGGCCAAGGGCTATCAGTCGGACTTCGATCTGCTGGTGATCGTCAACAACGACAAACTTACCGATCGGGTGGAGTTCTGGGCGACTGCCGAGGACCGACTCAACCGCGAACTGGCGATCACCAAGACGCTGCGCACGCCGGTCAATTTCATCGTGCACACTATGCAGGAGGTGAACGACGGGCTGGCGCATGGCCGCTATTTCTTCATGGATGTCGCGCGCGACGGCATCGCGCTGTACGAGAGCGAACCCACCGAACTGCACCAGCCGAAGCCGAAGACGCCTCCCCAGGCGCTGGCGATGGCCCGGGAGTATTTCGACGAGTGGTTTCCCTCTGCGATGAAGCGTTTCGAGATTGCCGGTTTCGACCTGTCAAAAGGCTTCTTGAAAGATGCGGCATTCGACCTTCATCAGACCGCCGAGCGCCTCTACCACTGCGTCTTGCTGGTCTGCACGTTCTACACGCCGCACACCCATAATCTTGGCTTTCTCCGCACGCAGGCTGAACGGATTGATCCGCGGCTGATCGACGCATGGCCACGTGACCAGCGCGTCGACCGTTCCCGGTTCGAGAAGCTGAAGGAAGCCTATGTGAAGGCGCGCTATTCAAAGCACTACCGCATCAGCGCCGAGGAACTTGCTTGGCTGGGCGAACGCGTCGAAGTGCTGGGACAGGCGGTGCAGGTGATCTGCGAAGAACGTATCGCGGCGCTGGAGCAAGCTGCCGCCGCATGATCGTCGCGCCCCGAGGCTTGGAGCCTCGGCGCGCGATTGGGTTGATAGTCGCCCTTGGTTCTGTCTGGGTGACGGATTGGTACAACACCCAGAAGGCGGCGAATGCACAGCAGCTTAGCTATGACATCGCTTCGGGCTACTTGTTTGAGCCAACTGATGATTGGGTGTCGCTCTGGAAGAAGCCGGGACCCCACGGCGTGATGCCTCTCCAAATTGAAAACGTCGGCAACGATGACTTAGATAACCTCACCGTCAATGTGCGGAGTGACTTCGAGCCAATCGAGCTCGTCACTTATGGGAAGCAGTCTAAGGTTAATTCGGAGATCCCAAAAATTGAACGCGAAGGGAAAGGGTTCAAGATAACCTACCAGTTGTTACGCAAGGGTGACAGTGGTATGTTTTGGGTATCAACGAAGTATTCTTCGGGAATGTCTATCAATTCCCCCAAGAAGGGGATGGCTCTTATCCAGAAACAGGGACAATCTGCCGATGAGGACTATTGGTCTCCAATCTGGTTCCTCGTCGGTTTTTTGGCGCTCCTGGGAGCCTTCGTGGGCGGAATGGTCGCGTTTGAATCTTACGTTAAAACGGTCCTGAATACCGTTGGTCTTGACCCTAAAGAACTGCAGCAAGCATACGAAGCCGAGGTCGCAAAGAAGAAAAAATAGGGGACTCCCGAGGGGGCCCCTGGGCCCGACTTAGGTCGGGATCGCGGCGGTGCGCAGCTCGATGGAGCACTTGCTCCGCAGCTTGCAGGTACCGACCATCATCCGCGAGATGAGCAGGGTGCCCTGCTTCTCCGGCTGATCGACGATCTGGAACGACGGGCCCTGCACGATTGCCGAGCAGGCAGCCATCGGCGTCCAGATGACGCCCACGGTTGTGCCGTACTTGGCGCGGTGCGGAGCCGGGTTGGCCGCGTTCGCGCTGTCGTCGGCGCCGAACACGCCCGAAAAAATGGAACGATATTGTCGTGTGCTCATGCCGCCTCGACTGCATGGGCCTGGATCTCGACGCCAAGGCGCTTGCGCACGGCGCCGAAGATCGCCGCGAGATTGTCCATGCTCGGGTTGCCGTTCTCGGACAACATCCGATGAAGGCTCTTGCTGGGCTTGTTGGTCTCAACGGCCAGTGCCTCGAAACCGACCGACGCGTTGACCAGATCACGCAGGATCAACCGGGCCGTGTGCGGCTCTCCGTTGAGGAACAGGGTTGCGGCCTCGTCGAGCAACGCCTTCGCAAAGGCAGGATCTCGGCCCGCGCGCTCCTTCACCGTCTCTTTAAAATTCCGAGTGAGAGCCACTGTCCTACCTCTTTGCCTTTTTCTGCGCCGCCTTCCGCGCCTTATATTCAGCCAGCAAATCGCTGGCGCGATCAATATCTGCCTGCTGCCGCCTTTTCGTTCCACCGGCGAACAGCACGATGAGTTCATTGCCGTCCTGGGTCAGATAGAGCCGATAGCCTGGTCCCCAATCGATTCGATATTCGCCAAGGCTGCCACCGATCCATTTGATGTTGGACGTATTGCCTAGCTCCATTCGCAACATTGCGGTCGCCACTTTCGTGGCCGCTTGCGCATCGAGCCCATCAAACCAACAACGAAAGGGACAGGCGCCGTCCTCCTGAACATATTCCTCTATGACCACTTATCACCTCGTAATGGTAACATAACCGTTACCATGTGTCTAGCGCCATGTCGCCGTCAGCCTCGAACTGAGCGCAACAACAATCGTCGTATCGCATTGACGATCGAGGACGCGTGAGATTCTGGTAGAGAATCAAACAGAAGGCTTCGCACAAAAGGCAGCCCAGTCGCGCATGAGCAGCCTTCGCTTGTCGAGAAAGTCTGTCCGGCGATAGGCGGCCTCGACCTTGTTCGAGACCGTGTGGGCAAGCGCCGCTTCTGCAATCTCACCAGAATAGTCGGTCTGCTCCGCAACCCAATCACGGAATGCCGAGCGGAACCCGTGCACGGTCACCGCGAGATCCATGTCCCGTAGGATCTTGAGGAGTGTCATGTCCGAGAGCGGCTTCTTCACGTTCTGACCGGGGAACACCAAGTCGCTAGCGCCAGCCTTGAACTTCTTGGCGCGCTCGAACACTGCCACCGCTGGGGGGGCTAAAGGCACGACGTGCACTCGCCCCATTTTCATCCGTTCGGCCGGGATCGTCCACAACGCCGCTTCCAGGTCAAGTTCAGACCAGGTCGCACCCCGGATTTCGCCTGATCGCGCGGCTGTCAGGATCAGCGCTTCCAACGCTACGCGGCCCACGGATTCACGCGCGGCCAACTTCTCTATGAAATCCGGTACCGAAGCATAAGGCAGGGCCGCGAAATGGTTGTCCTTCTTCGGCTGGCGAGGCAGTCCCTTGGAGAGCGAGCGCATTGGCGCTTCCGTTGCTCGAAACCCCCGCGCATAGGACCAGTCGAGAACCGTGCCGATGCGCTGCCGGACGCGGCGCGCAGTTTCCGGCTTTGACAGCCAGATCGGCGCCAGCACATCGCGGATCAGCGGCCCTTCGATCTCGCTGACCAACCGATCGCCCATCTTGGGGAAAGCGTAGGTTTTAAGCGTCGCGATCCACTGGTTCTGATGCTTGCCGTTCTTCCAAGCCTTTTCGTGTTCCTCGTGCACCATTTCGGCGGCCTTGCGAAACGTCGGAATGACCTGACGCTCGTGCTTCCTTTCGGCGACAGGATCGATCCCCTGCGCGATCTTCTGGCGGGTAGCGAAGGCAGCTTCCCGAGCGTCTTTGAGAGAAACGGCCTTTGAGGAGCCCAGCCCGATATCCTGGCGCTTCCCATTATTCTGCACCCGGAGGATCCAGCTGGCTGCTCCCTTGCCATTGATTTCGAGGAACAGGCCATCCCCATCGGAATAGCGACCGGGTTCGGTAAGCGACCGGATCTTGAGCGCAGTGAGCTTTCCCATGCCACCTCCACCTCATTCTTCCCCACACTTTTCCCCACACTTCGCGTGAGATCGTGTCGGATTGAGTGAAACGCAGCGGAACGAAAAAACCGCTGATTTCTGCGGCTTTCTAGCAGTTTTTAGCGGGTTTGGGGAGGCCCAAAAAGGGCGCAGGTGGCGGAGCGGGAGGGATTCGAACCCTCGATACGGTTTTGCCGTATACTCACTTTCCAGGCGAGCGCCTTCGACCACTCGGCCACCGCTCCGCATGAAAGAGCCTGGAAGGGGGGTGCCCTACCGCCTGTGCGGCCCCTAGGCAAGCGGGCATGGGCGTGCCAAGCTTGTTTCCATGCTCAAGTCCTCGTTCGCGCTGCTTGCGCTCGCCGCCGCCCAGCCGCTTGGCCAGACGCCGCCCCAGGCTGCGCCGCTGCCGTCCGATCCCGCTGCCGGCGACTGGCACGATATTCCTGACGACGAAATCCTGATCATCACACTGGCCGATGGACGGCAGGTGGTCATTCGCCTCGCGGCCCGGTTTGCGCCAGCCCATGTCAGCAATATCCGCAAGCTCGCCGATGCGCGCTGGTGGGATGGCGAGAGCATCTACCGCGTGCAGGAAAATTGGGTCGCGCAATGGGGTGACCCGACCGAGAAGAAGCCGCTGCCGCCTGAAATCCTTGCCCGCCCCGCGGCCGAGTTCGAAATCGGCGCCTTCACCCCCGTACAGCGCCTGTCCAAGGCGGATTCCTACTCCACGTCGTCCGGCGTGACCGCCGATGGCTGGCCGGTCGCCACCGATGGCAAGGCGGCCTGGCTCACCCATTGCTATGGCATGGTCGGCGTGGCGCGCGACCAGCTGCCCGACACCGGCACCGGCAGCGAGCTGTTTACCCCGATCGGCCAGTCGGCGCGCCGGCTGGACCGCAATTACACGGTGGTCGGCCGCGTGATCGAGGGAATGCAGTATCTATCGGCGCTGCCGCGCAGCGACGCGCCGATGGGCGTCTATGCCACCGCTGCGGAGCGCACGCCGATCAGCTGGGTGCGGCTGGCGAGCATGCTGCCGGCGGACGAGCGGCCGCATTTCCAGTATCGCGCCGCGGACAATCCCCGTTACGCCGCGATGATCGCGATGCGCGAACACCCTGCGGCGCCCACGGTGGCTACCGGGGTAAGCGTGTGCGATTTGCCGGTGGGCGTGCGGCGACGGCCCTGATCGGGCCTATTTGCCCAGCCAGCTGGCGATTTCGCCTGCGACCTGGTTCGCGGCCTGGTTGAGTGCCTGCCCCGCCTCGGGGGTATCGATTCGCGATACAGGCACGCGCGCTTCGAAACGCCGACGTTCGAAGCCGGTGGCGTTCTCGCGGCCGAGCATCATGTCGACCGCCACGACCGCCTGCATCTGTGCGGCATCAATGCCAAAGGCACGGACGTCCCCGGCCAGCGTTGCGCTGGGCGTTGTCAGCGACTGGCGGCGGCTGATCACGATGCGGCCGGTCTGTGCGGCAATGGTGTCGGCGAGCAGCCGGCCGAACAGGCTGGCGGGCCCTTCCACCCATTGCGCATCCTTCAGATAGGCGATGGTCGTCCCGTCCGGACCCGAATGGACCGGCACGCGCGTCGTCGCCAGCTCCTGCGGCGCGCCCAGCGGAGCGATCGAGACTGCCTTGGCATCGCCGGATTTCTGTTCCGCTCCCGCCGGCAGCGCCGTCGCCGCCTGCAGCGTCAGCAGCGAGGCGGGCGGTTTGGCGCCGAACGAGATGCAGCCCGACAGCGGGATGGCGGCGAGCAGGATGGCGGCGATCGCTGGCTGTTTCATCCGGTTTCTCACTTCTTGGCCTTGTAGGTCGGCAGTGCCGGCGGGGAGATCAGGCTCGATGCGCCGCCCTGGTCGAGCCGGCGCGCGACATTGGTGAGCGCGATCGACATTTCGCGCAGATCCTGCACCAGCTGCCCGACCTCGGGCATCGTCTTGTTCGAGAAGCTCTGCAGCCCCGGCCGTGCGTCGCCAATCGCGGCGTCGAGCGTTTCGACGCTCTTGCGTGCGGAGGTGATCGTGGCGTTGAGGTTGGCGATGGTCGGCTTGATGTCGCTTGCCATCATGCCGTTGGTAGTCGCGGCCAGTTCGCCGATCTGCTGGGCGGCGGTGCCGGCCTTTTCGATCGCCTCGCGCGTTTCGGCCAGCGTCGCGGCGATCTCCGGCCCGCGATCGGCGAGCGACTTGGTCAGCCGGTTGGTGTTGGCGAGGATGCCCGAAATCGAGGCCTGGTTCTTGTCATTCAGCAGGTCAGAGACGCGCTCGGTCAGCGTCGTCAGCCGTTCGAGCAGCTTCGGGGCCGAGCTGAGCAGCGCGCCCAGGCCACCCTGCTTGGTCGGGATCACCGGCACGCCCAGCGGACAGGCGGCGCGGGGATTGTCGTCGGGGCAGCGGATCGGCGGCGCGCCCTTCACGGCGCCGTCGAGCTGCACGGCGCTGGGGCCGGTGAAGCTGCCCTGAATGGTCGCCGTCGTGCCTTCGAGGATCGGCACGTCGGGGTTCAGGCTGACGCGCACGCGCACCAGGCTGGGATCGGGCTTCCAGAATTCGATCTCCTTCACCTGCCCTGCCGGCACGCCGGAAAAGCTGACCGACGAACCGCGGCTCAGTCCGTCGACCGATTGCTTGAAGAAGATGTCATATTCGCGCTCATCGCCGCCGCCCAGCCGCGCAAGCCAGACGATGAACAGCGCCAGCACCGCGAGCAGGATCAGCACTACCGCGCCGACGAGCACATGATTTGATCGCGTTTCCATCAGCCTGTCATGTCCTCTGCGCGGCGCGCTCGGCGCCGGCCACCGCGGCGCGCCCGCGCGGCCCGTTGAAATATTCCTGGATCCAGGGGTGATCCAGCGCGAGAAGTTCGTCGATCGTTCCCACAGCGATCACGCGCTTGTCCGCCAGCACGGCAACGCGGTCGCAAATCGCATAGAGCGTGTCGAGGTCGTGCGTGATCAGGAAGACCGTTAGCCCCAGCGTCTTCTGGAGCGAGGCCGTCAGTTCGTCGAACGCCGCCGCGCCGATCGGGTCCAGCCCGGCGGTGGGCTCGTCGAGGAACAGCAACTCGGGGTCGAGCGCCAGGGCGCGGGCAAGGCCTGCACGCTTCTTCATGCCGCCGGACAGTTCGGCTGGATATTTGGGGGCGGCATCGGGCGGAAGGCCGGTCATCACCACCTTGTAGGCAGCGATTTCCTCGAGCAGCGCCTGGTCGAGCCCGGGATAGAATTCCTTGAGCGGCACCTGCACATTCTCGGACACGGTCAGCGTCGAAAACAGCGCGCCGCCCTGGAACAGCACGCCCCAGCGCTTGCGGATCTCCACCGCCTCGGTTTCCTCGCGCCCGATCGTGTTTTCGCCGAACACTTCGATGGTGCCGGCAAGCGGCGTCTGGAGCCCGATGACCGAACGCATTAGCACCGACTTGCCGGTACCCGATCCGCCGACAACGCCCAGAATCTCGCCGCGCCGCACATCGAGGTCGAGTTCGTCATGGACGATCTGTTCGCCGAATCCGTTGCGCAGCCCGCGCACGCGGATCAGCACGTCGTCGTCATGGGGTGTCTGGCTCATATCCAGCCGATCTCGCTGAAGAACACCGCGAAGAATGCGTCGAGCACGATCACCAGGAAGATCGCCTGCACCACCGCCGTCGTCGTGCGCTGGCCGACCTGTTCGGCATCGCCTTCCACCTGCATGCCGTGAAAGCACCCCGCCATGGCGATGATCGCGCCGAATACCGGCGCCTTGATAAGGCCCACCCACAGGTCGGTGAGCGGCACGACTTCGCGGATCCGCGCGATGAACGTCACCGGCGGAATATCTAGGCTGGCCCAGCACAGCAGGCCACCCCCGAGGATCGAGACGAGCGAGGAATAGAAGCCGAGCAGCGGCAGCATCAACACCACTGCCAGCACGCGCGGCAGGACCAGCGCCTCCATCGGCGACACGCCGATCGTGCGCATCGCGTCGATTTCCTCGGTCAGCTTCATCGTACCGATCTGCGCGGCAAAGGCAGAGCCCGAGCGGCCGGCGATCATGATCGCGGTCATCAGGATGCCGAGTTCGCGCAGCGTGATGCGGCCGAGCAGGTTGATCGTGTAGATTTCGGCACCGAACTGGCGCAGTTGTACCGATCCTTGCTGGGCGATAACGATGCCGATCAGGAAGCTCATCAGGCCGATGATGCTCAGTGCCGATACGCCCACCACCTCAAACCGGTGCACCGTCGCATTGAAGCGGAAGCGGCGGGGATGGGTGACGACGTTCCAGAAGGCGGTCAGCGTCGCGCCCATAAAGCCGAGCAGGCCGTAGAGCGTATACCCCGCGACGATCACGCCGTGGCCCACTTCGCTCAGCACGCGCGTAAACGTGCCCAGCGGCGGCGGCGGGAGCTGGATGGGATGCTCTGCGGCGACAACCTGATCGAACAGATGCTGTTCGTCCTGGCCCAGACCGCCGACTTCCGCCCCCCGCTCGCGGGCGAAACGGTGGACCACCCAGGCGCCCACCGTATCCATCCGCCCGACATCGCTCAGGTCGATTCGCGCTACGGTGCCGTCGAGCTGTTCCAGCCGGTCCGGCAGGTCGCCGAGACACGCGAGGGACAGGTTGCCGGTGAAGCGGAGTACAGGGCCGCTCCCGGTTTCGGTCATCTCGAAGTCGGCAGCGCTGCTCATAGCTGCCACCTTTCTGCGATTCCGGCTGGAACGGCAAGCTCCTCCGCGCCTAAATGCCGCAATGCAGCACCTCGCCATTTACGACATGGACAAGACGATCACCCTCAAGCCGACCTGGACGCGGTTCCTGGTCCATGCTGCGCGTGCCCGTGCGCCGTGGCGGCTGGCCTGGCTGCCGGTGCTGGGTGTCGCCGGAATCGGCTATTACCTGAAGTGGATCGACCGTGCGGGACTCAAGCGGCTGGCACAGCGGCTGATGCTGGGGCGTACCCTGCCGCCGGAAGAGATGGCGGCGGTGGCCGAGGCCTTCGCCGATGTTGAACTGGAAACGGGTGTGCTGCACGGCGCCCGCGCGCAGATCACTGCGGATCGCGCCGCCGGCTATCGGCTGGTTATGGCCACGGCCTCGCACCATTATTACGCGCACGCTATCGCGCGCCGTCTGGGGTTCGACGACGTCATCGCCACCAATGCGAAGCACACGCGGGAGGGCCATATTCTCTCCGATCTCGACGGCGAGAACTGTTACGGGCTCGTAAAGCTCCACCGCGTCGAAAAATGGTTGGCGGCGGAAGGGATGGAGCGCGCGGAACTGCACGTGCGTGCCTATTCGGACCATGTTTCGGATGCACCGTTGCTCGGCTGGGCGGACGAAGGCTTCGCCGTCAACGCGCATGGCCCGCTGGCGCGGCTGGCAGCGCAAAAGGGCTGGGCGCAGCTCGACTGGCGATAGGCGCGCGGGTTTGCAAACAAACCTGTACTGTGTTTGCAAACCGATTAGAGCAGCACATCCACCGCGTGGATCGCTACGCCGACCATGCCGCCGACCAGCGTACCGTTGATGCGGATATATTGCAGGTCGCGCCCCACGGCGTTCTCCAGCCGCGTGGTCACCGTATCAGCGTCCCAGCCGCGGATCGTGTCCGATACCAGCCGGACGATGCCGTCGCCATAGTCGGAAGCGGCGCCGACGGCCGTGCGGCGGACGAAGCGGTTGATGGTACCGGCCAGCCGCGCATCCTGCTGCAGCGTGCCGCCGAACTGCCGAAGCGCCTCGCCCATGCGGCCACCGAGTGCGCGCTCGGGATCGCGCGCCAGCCGCAGCATCGCGCTGCGACTCTGTTCCCACAGGCCGTCGATCCAGCGCTGGAAGGCCTGGTTCTCCAGCATCTCTGCCTTGAACGCTTCCACCCGCGCCCGGAGTTCGGGATCGTCCTGCAATCGCGCGGCGAGCTGTTCCAGCCCCTCTTCGGCCTTCAGCCGCAGGGGATGGTGCGGATCCTCGGCCATTTCGGCGATCAGCCGGTGCAGTCCCTCGATGATCTTGGTCGACAGCGTTTCGTCTAGCCCCGTCCAGCGCAGCACCGATCCGGCGCGGGCATGGACCATGTCGCGGATCAGATGCTCGTTTGCGTCGAGGATGCGCGCGGTCCAGCGGATCATCGCGTCGAGCAGCGGCAGGTGGCGCTGGTTGGCGATGGCGGCGGCGAGGGCCTGGCCGAACAGCGGGGCGATGTCGATACCGCGCAACCGGCTCGCGATCGCGCCTTTGACCATGCCCCCCAGCCGCTCCTGATCGAGCGATTCGAGGATATAGGCGGCCAGCCGCGAAGCCCCGGCGCCGATGCGGCCATTGCCGGGCGAAGGCGCTGCCAGCCAGCGTCCGGCGGCCGCCGCGACGTCCAGCCGCTGCATCCGCCGCGCGACGACGCGGGGAATCAGGAAGTTGGCGCGGAGGAACTGGCCCAGCGTGTCGGCGATCCGGTCCTTGTTGCGCGGGATGATCGCGGTGTGCGGGATCGGCAGGTGGAGCGGGTGGCGGAACAGCGCGGTTACGGCGAACCAGTCGGCAAGGCCGCCGACCATCGCCGCCTCGGCAAAGGCGCGGACAAAGGGAATGGCGGGATGGGCCGGCTCGAAATGGCGAGCCAGCAGGAAGGTCCCCGCCATCAGCAGCAACAGCCCGGTGGCAACCAGCCGCATGCGGCGCAGGCCGGGGGCGACAGGCGGGCGGGGGGACAGGAGCGGCGCGATCATCGCCGGAGAAACGCAGTGCGCCGCCCGGCGCTCCCCTGCCGCCGGTCGGGAAGAAGGGGGAAGGGCGGTCGGGCCGTCATGCGCCCGACCATGCCCTCCTCCGCTTGTGCCCGCAAGCGGGGGAGGCGCGGGTCATTCCGCCGGCTGGACGGAGTCGTCACCCGGGTGGTGGTCAATCGCTGCTGCGCCGGGCGCCGCGCCGATCACGCGGCTGCCATCGTCGCCGGGGCGATAGGTGAGCAGCCGCCGCGACAACCGCGGCCCCAGCCAGCCTTCCAGCCCGACCGCCAGGCTGAACAATGCCGGCACGATCACCAGCGTCAGCACGGTCGATACGATCAGGCCGCCGATCACCACCACGCCCATCGGCGCGCGGAAGGAGGTGTCGCCGTTCAGCGAAAGCGCGGTCGGCACCATGCCTGCAACCATCGCGATCGTGGTCATCACGATCGGCTGGGCGCGCTTGCGGCCGGCATCGACAATGGCGACGACCTTGGGCACACCCTTGTACATCTCTTCCAGCGCGAAATCGACGAGCAGGATCGAGTTCTTGGCGACGATGCCGAACAGCATCAGCATGCCGATATAGACGGGTAGCGATACCGGCATACCGAGCATGGCCAGTGCGATCAGCCCGCCCAGCGGCGCATTGAGCAGCGAGCCCATGTTGACGATCGGCGAGACGAAGCGGCGATAGAGCAACACCAGCACCGCAAAGACCAGGAAAATGCCCGATGCCAGCGCAATGATGAAGTTGTTGATCATCTCGTTCTGCCATTTGGCCTGGCCAACGGTCATTTCCGATACGCCGACCGGCAGGGCCTTCATGATCGGAAGGTTGTGAATCTCCTTCATCACGTCGCCCGAGACATAGGGCTTGCCGGTCGCCGGGTTCATCGCCAGGTCGGCGCCGACTACCAGCCGGCGCTGCAGGTTCAGTCGCTCGATCTTGGTGGGGCCGGCGGCGAAGCGAATGTCCGCCACCGACGATAGCGGTACCGAGCCGCCCGTCTGGGTCTGGACGCGCATGTTCTGGAGTGTGTCCAGCCGGGTGCGGGCATCCTGATCGAGCGCCACGCGGATCGGGATCTGGCGATCGGAAAGCGAGAATTTCGCGCTATTCTGTTCGATGTCGCCCAGTGTCGCGACGCGGATCGCGTTGGAAAGTGCGGCCGTCGTCACGCCCAGATCGGCTGCGAGGTCGAGGCGCGGGGCAATCACGATCTCGGGGCGTTGCAGGTCACCCGAAATGCGCGGTGCGATTGCCGATTTCAGCCCTTCCATCTGCTTGAC
Source organism: Sphingomonas sp. DMC6 (assembly GCF_056314225.1). Lineage (NCBI taxonomy): Bacteria > Pseudomonadati > Pseudomonadota > Alphaproteobacteria > Sphingomonadales > Sphingomonadaceae > Sphingomonas > Sphingomonas sp. DMC6. Next base: position 62,422 of record NZ_JBQUYT010000011.1, on the reverse strand, counting down.
CAGCGTCAGCGCCGTCTTGTTGAGCAGTTCCGGATCCTCGCCGCCCAGCGTGATCGTCAGATCGCGGCCCGACGAGCCCCAGCCGAACTGCGAGCGGAAGTTCACCCGCGCATCGGGAATGGCAAGCAGCTTGGGCGCCACGCGCTTTTCGAACTCGGTGCTCGTTTCCTTGCGCGCGCTGCTGTTCTTTTCCGCCAGTGTGGCCATCACGCGGCCGCTGCCGACCTGGGTGCGCGCATAGGTGTGTTCGACGCCGGGTTCGGCCCGCAGGATGCCCGCGACCTGCTGGACGACGCGGTCGGTCTGCTCGAGTGTGCTGCCGGGCACCATCTCGATCGTTGCAGTTACGCTGTCCTCGTCCTGCGCAGGCTGAAAAGTCTGCGGCATGGTGACAAGCAGGGCGATTGTTGCCCCCAGCGACAGCACATAGCCGACAATCGCCACCCAGCGGTGCAACAGCGTCCATTCGAGCATGCGGACGTACAGGCGCATCACGGGGCCGCCGCCATGTTCGGCATGGCCGTGCGCTTTCAGGAAATAGGCCGCGATCATCGGCGTGAGCATGCGCGCGACTGCCAGCGACATCAGCACGGCGGCCACCACCGTCAGGCCGAAATTCTTGAAGAACTGGCCGGAAATGCCCGGCATCAGCCCGACGGGCAGAAACACCGCGACGATCGACATGGTAGTGGCGAGCACGGCGATCCCGATTTCGTCGGCGGCATCGATTGCGGCCTGATAGGCGGATTTTCCCATCCGCATGTGGCGGACGATATTCTCGATTTCCACGATCGCATCGTCGACCAGCACGCCCGCGACCAGGCTGAGCGCAAGCAGCGTCATCTGGTTCAGCGTGAAGTTCATCATGTCCATGAACCAGAAGCTGGGGATCGCCGACAGCGGAATGGCCAGGGCCGAGATAACCGTTGCGCGCCAGTCGCGCAGGAAGATGAAAACCACGATGACGGCAAGCACGGCGCCCTCGATCATCGCTTCCATCGCGGTGTTGAACTGTTCCTTCGCGTACTTGCTCGAATTGTCGAGCAGCTCGAAATGAACCTTGGGATTGGCCTTTTCGAGCGCCTGCAGCTTCTTTTGCGACTCTTCGAAAATGGTGACGTCGGAGGCGCCCTTGGCACGCTGGACGTCGAACGAGATCACCGGATGCCCGTCATAGCGCGCGAAGTTGCGCCGTTCGGCAAAGCCGTCCTTGACGGTGGCGATGTCGGCAAGCCGTACCGTCCGGCCTGTGCCGGTCGCGATCTGGGTCTGGCCCAGCGAATAGGCGTCCTTGGCATTGCCGACGACGCGCAGTGACTGTTCGAAGCCCGAAATCTGGGCGCGGCCGCCGGCGGCATTAAGGTTCACCTGGCGCAGTTGCTGGTTCACTTGGCTGGCGGTCAGACCGAAGCTGGCGAGCTTCACCGGGTCGAGCACCACGCTGACCTCCCGGTTCACCCCGCCGTTGCGCTGCACTGCGGCCATGCCGGAAATCGACAGCAGCTCCTTGGAGACGGTGTTGTCGATATACCAGGAGAGCTGCTCGACGGTCATGTCGGTGGCGGTCGCCGTGAAGCTGGCAACGTCGTTGTTGCTGGCGCTGTCAACACGGCCAACCTGCGGTTCCAGAATGCCGTCGGGCAGGTTGCCGCGGATCTGCTGGATTGCGCTGCGGACATCTTCCACCGCGCGGTCGATCGGGGTGCCGATCGCCAGCTGCACCACCGTCTGGCTATTGCCCTCGGAAACGGTCGAGTTGATCTCGTCGATGCCCTGCAGGCTGCGGACGGCGGCTTCGACCTTCTGCGTGATCTGCGTCTCCAGCTCGCTCGGCGCGGCGCCGGGCTGGCTGATCGAGATCCAGACGATCGGAAAGTCGATGTCCGGGCTGTTGTTCACATCCATGCGGTTGAAGCTGACCAGCCCCGCAATGGTGAGGAACAGGAACAGCACGATGGGCGGCACCGGGTTGCGGATCGCCCAGGCCGAGATGTTGCGAAAGCTCATCGCGCCGTACCTTACTTTTTCTGGAGCTGGGGAATGACCTTCTGGCCCGGGTTGAGGAACGCGCCTGCGGTCATCACCACCCGCTCATTGCCCGAAAGCCCTTCGGTCACCACCACGCCATTGTCGGAAACGTCGCCGGTCTTGACCGGGCGACGCACGGCTTCGTTCCGGTCGTTCAGGATGAAGACGAAGCTGCCCTGCTGGTCGCTCTGGATCGCCGATTGCGGCAGTATCACGCTCGTCACGGCGCCGGCGACGATGCGCGCGCTGGCAAAGCCGCCCGGACGCAGCGCCGGATTATAGGCGAGCGCGACGCGGGCGATGCCAAGCCGGCTGGTCGGGTCGATCACCGGCGAAACCTGCCAGATTTCGCCCTTAAAGGCTTGCTGCGATCCCACCGGCGTCACTTCGGCAGGTGCGCCGACGTGCAGTTTCTGGATGTCGCTTTCGGAAAGCTGGGTGCGCAGCTCCATCTGGCCGCCCATCGCCATGCGGAACAGCACGCCCGAGCCCGAGCTGACGATCTGGCCCGGTTCGATCTGGCGGGCGAGGATAAGCCCCGCCTCAGGTGCGCGAATGTCGAGCCGGCGGTTGCGGGCCTGGGTTTCGGCGAGCTGGGCAGCGGCAACGCGAACGCGCGCCAGTGCCTGGTCGCGCGCGGCAGTCTTTTGGTCAATATCGGCGCGCGAGATGAAGCCGTTCGACACGAGTTTCTGCGCGCGCTCGAGATTCGCCTGGGCCAGCTTGGCATCCGCCTCGGCGACGCGGATCTGCGCTGCCAGCGACTCGGCGGTCTGCGCCTGCACCGACCGGTCGACGGTGGCGAGCACCTGGCCCTTTTCCACCCAGCTGCCGGCATCGACCAGCACGCGCGTGACAATGCCGCCTTCGCCGGCCACGCCGACCGGCATTTCGCGCTTGGCCGCCAGGCTTCCCGTGCCCGTCACGATCGTCGAAATCGTCGTCCGGCCGGGGATGGCAACGGTGACAGTCGACATTTGCGCGCGGGCTGCGTCGCCGTTGCCGCTGGCGGCCTGCACGGCCGTGGTCTTCGGCTTGCCGAACATCAAAAAGGCAGCCGCTAGGATGACGACGAAGGCACCAAGCCCGATCCACAGCCAGCGCCGGCCCCGCCGCGCGGTGTCGCCCTCGTAACCGAGCCGTTCCTGCCGTCCCAACATCCCTGCCTCGTAGTTCATCGCCCGCCCTTTGCACGGCAGTACGCCGTATCCGTGGCACTGTGTTATATGAATATATCACTCGCCACAAGGGGGCTGATTCCGCTGCGGAAGGCGGCATGGCAGGGAATTCGTGCGCTACGCAAGTCGAAACCGTTTTCATTTAGAAATAATGCAAGCCCGTGCAAATAAATCCAAAATATCGGCTTTTGTTGGAGCGCCGGCCTGGCGTTCTCGCGAAGCTACGTTCATCCCCCGTTCGGGCCGGCTCTGGCAGCCGGATGGCAGCAACGACAAGGAGGAACCGATGAACCGCTGCTTCATGCCTGCGCTAGCACCGCTGACGATAGCTGCCGTCTTGGCGTCGACCGTACCTGCCGTGGCGCAGGAGGCCGCAGTGCCGGCGCTGCCAGCCACCGGTACCGTGCTGACCGTGGTTGCGGAGGGCGCGACCACGCGCGTTCCGGATATGGCGACGATCCAGGCCGGGGTGGTGACCAGCGCGGCCACGGCGGCCGAGGCGATGCGGCAGAACGCAACGCGCATGGCGGCGGTCCTTGCCGCGCTGCGCAAGGCGGGCGTGGCGGAGCGCGACCTCCAGACCGCCGCGATCAGTCTCAATCCCGAATATCGTCAGCAGGACAACAAGCCGCCGGTGATCACCGGTTATCAGGCGTCGAATCAGGTGACGGTGCGGTTTCGCGACATCGCCCGCAGCGGTGCGATCCTCGATACGCTCGTGGCACAAGGTGCTAACAGCATCTCGGGTCCGGTCATGGAACTGGCCGACGAAGACGGCGCGCTCGACGAGGCGCGGCGGGATGCGGTGAAGCGCGCCCGTGAACGGGCTGCGCTGTATGCGCAGGCGGCCGGCCTCAAGGTCGATCGCATCCTGCTAATTTCCGAAGGCGAGGCCACCGCGCCGCCGCGCCCGATGCCGATGTTCGTCGCGCGGGCACAGGCGGCCGCGGAAACGGCGGTTCTGCCGGGGGAACAGCGCATCACCGCCACACTGACGGTGCGGTTCCTGCTGCAATAGGCCGATAGTAAAAGGGCCGCCCCTGGGGGCGGCCCTTCCGTACGACGCTGACAAGGGGATCAGCGTAACCTGCGAATCAGCGGACTGCGCCGCGACGCACCAGATTGACGATTGCCAGCAGGATGATGGCACCCAGCAACGACACCAGGAAGGTAGTCGGGGTGATGATCCCGCTGTTGATATTACCGCCGAACAACAGGCCGCCGATAAACGCGCCGACAATACCGACGACGATGTTCAGGAAGATGCCCTGCTGGGCATCGGTCCGCATGATGATGCTCGCGAGCCAACCGACGACGCCGCCGATGACGAGCCAAACGATAAAGCCTACCATCTGTCCCTCCTCTTCTTGCCCGTCTAGGCGGGCGACAGAAGCGAAAATCCGCAAACGCTCATGTTGGTTCCGTACCGATTTTACGCTGCTTACCGGAACTTTTGTGGAACTTGCTCTCGCTAGGCCGACACGCAACAAAAAGGCCCGCCTCTCGTGCGAGAAGCGGGCCGCGGTTGGGGCGCAAGGGGTGCGCGAATCAGTATTTTTGCTGGCGTTCGTACAGCGAGCGATAATGCTGGATGCGCGTCACGCGCAGCCCCGGCATGCCTGAGCGATCGATCGCGCGCTGCCAGCCCGCGAATTCCTCGACGGTAAGATTGTAGCGTTCGCAGACTTCGTCCACGGTCAGAAGCCCGCCATTCACTGCTGCGACCACCTCTGCCTTGCGACGCACGACCCAGCGGGTCGTTTCCGGCGGCGGCAGCGTCTCGAGAGTCAGCGGTTCGCCAAGCGGGCCGATGACTTTCGCGGGACGGATCTTCTGGTTCTCAATCATCTACCAACCTCGATCGGGGCCGACGCCCCTGTTACGCATCACTGAAAACGACCATTATCGCCGGGCCTTGAACATCGGCTAAAATGGCAAGGTAAACGCCCGCTTCACTTTTGCGCCCACCGGGTGAGCGCCGCCGCTGCCGCCTGGTGGAATGCACCATGGGCAGGGGACAGCAGCGCGGCTGCCGGAATGGGCATAGAGAGCCGGGTCTGGGCGCGCGCGGTGGGGCTGGCCGCCTGGCGGGTGGCGATGCCGACCATCAGCACCGCCAGGCCAGTGGGCAGGGCGGTTATGGTGACGTCGCGATCCAGCCGGGCAAAACTCAAATCCACAATCACGCACCCAAGCTTCGTATCTCTATAATGTCTCTTTTAGCGGCGAGTGCTGAAAGGCCCGTAAAGGCGGTGCAAACCTCAGCTTAACCTAGGTTCCCGATTGCTTGACGTAGCCCTATGGGTGGCGCCTCACCGCAAGCCACCCTATGTGGCGGCGATGGTTCCTGGTGATTTTCAGCTCGAGGCCCCGCTTGCCGGCAAGCGGATCGTCGTCGCCATGTCGGGCGGCGTCGATTCATCGGTTGTGGCGGCGCTGGCCGCGCGCAGCGGTGCCGAGACGATCGGTATCACGTTGCAGCTTTACGACCATGGCGAAGCGGTGGGCCGTGCCGGCAGCTGCTGCGCCGGCCGGGATATTCGCGATGCGCGGGCAGTGTGCGACAAGCTGGGCATCGCCCATTATGTGTTCGACCATGAATCGAGCTTCCGCAGCACGGTAATCGACGATTTCGCCGACGAATATCTGGCGGGTCGCACGCCCATTCCGTGCGTGAAGTGCAATATGGGGCCGAAATTCACCGATCTGTTCGCGCTGGCGCGCGATCTGGGGGCGGATTGCCTGGCGACCGGCCATTATGTTCGCCGCGCGGTAGGGGCGGGTGGGGCCGAGCTGCACCGCGCGGCCGATCCCGCACGCGACCAGAGCTATTTCCTGTTTGCAACCACCGCCGCGCAACTCGACTTCCTGCGCTTTCCGCTGGGCGGGCTGCCCAAGCCGCAGGTGCGCGAGCTCGCCGCCGAACTCGGTCTTGGCGTAGCGGCCAAGCCCGACAGCCAGGACATCTGCTTCGTGCCCGATGGCGATTATGCCTCGCTGGTGAAGAAGCTGCGGCCTGAAGCGGAAACCGGCGGCGAGATCGTCGATGAAAGCGGGCGCGTGCTGGGCATGCACCGCGGCCTGATTCACTTCACGGTGGGCCAGCGGCGCGGGCTGGAGATCGGCGGCGCGGCCGAGCCCTATTATGTGTTGCGTCTGGAGCCGGATACGCACCGCGTCGTCGTCGGTTCGCGCCGCGCGCTGGCGGTGCGGGCCGCGCGGATCACCGGAATCAACTGGCTTGGCGGCGACTATCGCGGGCCGATGACCGTGAAGGTACGCAGCCTCGCCAAACCGGTACCGGCGCGGCTGGACGAAGACCGGGTGGTGTTCGAGGTACCCGAATATGGCGTCGCGCCCGGCCAGGCGGCGGTGCTATACGCCGGCGACCGGGTGCTGGGCGGCGGCTGGATCGCGGAAACCGAACGGGCCGAAATCGCCGCCGCCTGAGTTCAGCCGACGACGTTCTGGTGCTGCTCGCCCAGCTTGTCGATGCCCAGCGCAATCGTGTCGCCCGGCTTCAGATACCAGGGAGCCGGCTTCTGCCCCATGCCCACGCCCGGCGGGGTGCCGGTGGTGATCACGTCGCCGGGCAGCAGCGTCACGAAGCGCGAAATATACGACACCAGATGGGCGACGCCGAAGATCATCGTCGCGGTACTGCCGGTCTGGACGCGCGTGCCGTTGACATCGAGCCACATGCCCAGCGTCTGCGGATCGCCGACTTCGTCGCTCGTGACAAGCCAGGGGCCGATCGGGCCGAAGGTGGGGCAGCCCTTGCCCTTGTCCCAGGTGCCGCCGCGTTCGAGCTGATATTCGCGTTCCGACACGTCGTTGATCACGCAATAGCCGGCGACATGCGCCAGCGCGTCTTCCTCGGACACATAGGATGCTTCGTTGCCGATCACGACGCCCAGTTCGACTTCCCAGTCGGTCTTGGTCGATCCGCGCGGGATGCGGACGGGGTCGTTCGGCCCCTGGATGCAGCTTACTGCCTTGGTGAACAGCACCGGTTCGGCCGGGATCGGCATTTTCGATTCGGCGGCGTGGTCGCTATAGTTGAGGCCCACGGCGATGAACTGGCGCGTGCCGGCCACCGGCGTGCCGAACCGTTCGGGCGTACCGACCAGCGGCAGCGTCTCGGGATCGATCGCGGCGAGCGCCGCCAGGCTGTCGGCGCCCAGCTCCGCCGGTCCGATATCAGGCACGATGCCCGAGAGGTCGCGGACCTGTCCGCTCGCATCGACAAGGCCCGGCTTTTCCTGGCCGGGCTGGCCAAAACGGCAAAGTTTCATGCGCGCATGTTCCTTTCACGGGAGGATATGCGTGCGGCTATTGGCGGCTGGATGCGGCGCCGTCACGCGCAAAATCACGCCGCGGCGTGCTTCTGCACCAGCGTGTCGAGTGCCTTGGCCAGTTCGGCATGGCGGAAGGGCTTGGGCAGATGGGCGAACTCGCTCGACAGGCCGGCGAGGTCGGCATAGCCCGACACGATCAGCACCGGCGCCGAAGGAAATTGGGCGCGCAGCGTCCGCGCCAGTTCCGTGCCCGTCATGCCCGGCATCAGATGGTCGCTGACAATCAGGTCCGGGTTCAGGCCATGCTCGACCAGAGTCAGCGCGGCGAGCGCCGAATCGGCTTGATGGACTTCATATCCCATGCTGCGCAGCATCTCGGCGGCGGTCGCGCGCACCCCGTCCTCGTCGTCGACCAGCAGCACGCGGCCTGATCCTGGCGCAGCATCGCGTGACGGGCGGATGGTGCGTTCGGGCACCGGCGCGTCGCTGACCGGCAGCCATAATTCCACGGTCGTACCCTCGCCGGGCACGCTGGACAGCGTCATTGTGCCGCCCAGCTGGCTGGCAAGGCCATGCACCATCGACAGGCCCAGCCCGGTGCCGCGGCCAACGCCCTTGGTGGAGAAGAACGGCTCGACCGCGCGCGCGAGCGTTTCCGCGTCCATGCCGGTCCCGGTATCGACCACCGCGAGCCGCACATATGGGCCGGGCGCCAGCTCCGGCGTGTCCGCACCGGCCTCACCGCTCGCAACGCGAATGGTGAGTGTGCCGCCCGTAGGCATGGCATCGCGCGCATTCACTGCCAGATTGAGCAACGCCATTTCGATCTGGTTGGGGTCGGCGCGCGCCGGCGCCAGCGGCTCGTCGCGCGCCACCACCAGTGCAATCTGCGGTCCCAGCGTGCTTTCGAGCAGCGGTACCATGTCCTCGACCAGCGCCTCCAGCGCCACCGGCGCAATCTGCAGCGGCTGGCGCCGGGCGAAGGCGAGCAGCCGCTGGACCAGCGTGCTTGCCCGTTCTGCTGAGCGTAACGCACCGTCGATCAGCCGCCGCAGCGCGGGATCGTCGCCGACCTTGCGCAGGATCAGGTCGAGGCTGCCGATGATCGGCGTCAGCAGATTGTTGAAGTCGTGCGCTACGCCGCCGGTCAGCTGGCCCATCGCTTCCATCTTCTGGCTCTGGCGAAGCGCGGCCTCGGCTTCCTTCAGCGCGGCGGTGCGTTCCTCGACGCGGCGTTCCAGCGTATCGCGCGCGCTGCGCACATCGGCCAGCAGCCGGGCATTGTCGATCGCAACCGCGGCCTGCGCCGCCAGGCTGACGGCCAGCGCCTCGTGCCGCGCGGTGAACCGGCCCGGCTCGGGGTGGCCGAACAACAGCCCACCCAGTACCCCGCCGCCGCGCGAGACGACCGGCACGCCGAGATAGCTCACCACGGCCGGATGCCCGGGCGGCATGCCCGAGAACGGCGCGTTTTTGCCATAGCGGGGATCGCGGGTGATGTCGTCCGAGCGGATGATCTGATTGCGGAAGATCGGCCCCAAAACGCCGGTCGCACGGGGACGCCCCAGCGCAGCGAAATGGCTGCTGTCGCCGCCGGACAGCGTGAACAGATGCAACCGCTCCCCATCCTCGTCGAGACTGTTGTGAAAAAAGGCGCCCAGCCGCGCGCCGGTCAGTTCGACGCCGGCATCGGTCAGCATCTGCACCAGTCGTTCGAGTGCATGTTCGGCGGCCAGTGCCGCGCCAACGCGATTCAGCGTTTCAAGCGCAAGCTGGTCGCGGCGCTCGTCGGTCACGTCCTCGCACGATATGGCGATGCCGGTGATCGCGCCAAACTCGCCATAGAGCGGCACCCAGTTCTGCCGCCAGATGCGGGGACTTTCCGGCAGCCCCGGCGTTACACCGCGAATTTCCAGGCCGGTAATGGATTCGCCGGCAAGTACCCGCTCGAACGCGCGGATTGCCTGATCGGCCAGATCGGGCACGATCTCGCGGACATGGCGACCGATATGATCGGCGGCGGGAATGCCGTTCCACGCCGCGAGCAGTTCGTTGATGCGGACATAGCGCAGGTCGGTGTCCAGCACCGCCAGCCCCACTGGCGAGCCGTCATAAATGGCGGCCAGCTGATGCGTCTGGCTGCGCGCCACCGCCTCGCTGGCGCGCAGGGCGGCTTCGCTCTCGCGCAGCCGCCGTTCGGCCAGCACCCGCTCGGTGGTTTCCGAAACCAGGCAGAGAACGCCGCCGACCGACCCGTCATCATCGGGCACCGCCGAATAGGATACGTCGAAATAGACGGTTTCGCCGAAGCCCCGCCGCTCGATATAGAAAGGCCGGTCCTTCGCGGCAAAGGTCTCGCCGCTCGCCCGGACATTTTCGAGCAGCGGTCCCAGATCGTCCCACAGCTCGCCCCAATATTCGCGCGCCGGCCGGCCCAGCGCATGGGGGTGTTTTTCGCCTATCGTCGGCGCATAGGGGTCGTTGTACAGCGCGGCGAAGTCCGGACCCCAGAACAGCACGATCTGGGTGGCGGCGGGGAGGATCAGGCCCAGCGATGCGCGCAGATTGGCGGACCAGCGGTCGCGCGGGCCCAGCGGACTGGCGGCCCAGTCGACGTTATCGATCAGGCGCGCGACGGGAAGCCTGTCGGCCTCTTCCCCTTGCGCACTCGCTTCGTCCATATCGCTCGGCTCCCTAGGGACCGGGGGAAGATACGCTGCGCACGGCTCGACCGGCCAGCCCCCTTGCGGCCGATCGTCGTCCCGGCGCCTGCTATGCCTCGGCAGCGCCGAAGGGAGAGCCCGTCCGCCGTTCCGCAGGCGAACGCCGTTCCAGCGCCGTTCGGACCCGGTCGGCCAGTTCCTCGCGGCGATACGGCTTGCCTATCACGTCCAGATTGGTTCCGCGCGGAATATCTGCAACCAGATCCTCATTATACCCGGTAGTCATCAGAATCGGCGTGTCGGGATAGAGCTTGCGGAACTGTTCGATCAATTCCAGCCCGCTCATGCCCCCGGGCATGACAATGTCGGTAAAAAGCAGGTCGACCGGTTCCTTTTCCACGCGCCGCAGCGCTTCTTCACCACTGGCGGCGGTGACTACGCGGTAGCCGAGCGCGCCAAGCTGCTCCTGCGCCAGCGCGCGCACATCGTCGCTGTCCTCGACCAGCAATATCGTCTCCGCGCCGCCGGTAACCGCCTGTTGCGGCTGCGCCCGGCTGACTGGCCGGGGGGCGACGCTGCCTGTCGCGGCCGGGAACAGCAGCCGTATCTCGGTCCCATTGCCGGGCGTGCTGTCGATCTCCAGCCGGCCGAGTGATTGCTGGACGAAGCCATGCACCATCGCCAGCCCCAGCCCGGTCCCGCGTTCGGCGCCCTTAGTGGTGAAAAAGGGCTCGGTCGCGCGGCGGCGCACCTCCTCGGGCATGCCGGTGCCTTCGTCCTGAACGGTCAGCACGACATAGTCGCCTTCGGGCAACTGGTGCATCGGCGCATCGCCGTTCAGCTTCCACAGCCGGGTGGAAATGGTGACGGTGCCGCCGCGCGGCATGGCGTCGCGCGCATTGATCAGCACGTTGAGGATCGCCATTTCCAGATGGGTCGGGTCGATATTGACCGAGGGCAGCCGCCGTTCGAGCATCGTCACCAGCCGGATCTGCGCCCCCACCGTATTATCGAGCAGGTCGCCAAAATCGTGGACCAACTGGTTGAGGTCGACCAGCCGCGGCTCGAGCCGGGTCTTGCGGGCAAAGGCGAGCAACTGCCGCGTCAGCTTCGATCCGCGCTCGGCCGCGCGCGCCGCATTGCCGAGCAGCCGGTGCTGCCGCTCGTCCTGTTCCTGCGCGAGAACGATGTCGATATTGCCGGAGACGACCTGCAGCAGGTTGTTGAAATCATGCGCGAGCCCTGCGGTGAGCTGGCCGATCGCTTCCATCTTCTGCGCCTGGCGAAATGCCTGTTCGGACGCGCGCCGCCGCGTGACGTCGAGCTGGCTGGCGAAGAAATAGAGGAGCTCGTCGTTCTCGTCGTGCACGGGGGCGATGAACACCGCATTCCAGAAGGGCGATCCGTCGCGGCGATAATTGAGGATTTCGAGCGAGATTGCCTGGCGCGCCGCCACCGCCTCGCGCAGTTCGCGCACGGTGTCGCGGTCGGTGTCCGCGCCCTGGAGGAAGCGGCAGTTGCGGCCGATGATTTCCGATTCCTCATAGCCGGTCAGATCGAGAAAAGCCTTGTTCGCAAAGGCGATGGGATTGTCCGGCTGGCGCGGGTCGGTCAGGATCATCGGCATCCGCGTCATCTGCAGCGCGGCAAAGAACACGCCGCTGCGATCGTCGAGGCCCGGCTTGGTGATCGTCGACCGTTTCCAGTGGTTGCGCGGCGGGGTTCCGGTGGGGCTGTAGGAGGTGTCGTCCCTCAGGTCGGTCGCAGGCTCTCCGGTGGCCTCGCCTCGCACTTCGACTTCTTCATTGTTCACGCGGTTCGCTTTCCTTATGGTCGCACGGCCCCGTCCTGCATAATCCGCAGGCCCCGTTTCGGTTGCGAACCTTCTGTAACGAGAGGCTATTTTCTGGAAGCGATCGGCTCAGCCGAAAAGCAGGTTGCTCCCCTGATCGCGAAACCAAATCGCGTCGTCGCAGTTATCTATCTGATAACCGTAATTTTCGCACCGCCCCGAACGGTGCGGGCGCCGGGGAGGTCTGGCCATGTCGCGTCCGGTAAAGGGTGCCGCGCGCAGAAATGCATGTATCTGCCTTCCGGCGCTGCTCGTCAGTACGCCGCTGGCCCCGGCGGTGCCGGCGGCAGCGCATGCCGGCAAGGTCGATGTCGCCGCGCTGTTCGCGCTGCTGGATGCGCGGTCCCCCGGCGCACGCGGCGCCGTTACCATCGACAGCAAGGCGCGCAACGGCATTCGCGGCGGCGTTCCGGGTAGCGGATCGGATGGCGGTTCGGGGTCGGGGCACCCCGTCTGGTCGATTACGCCCGACGCCGCCGGGGTACCGCGCCCCCCTGCTGCGGGGCCCGGCAGCGGTGGTCTGGTTCCTGACGGTGCTGCCAGCCCTTCGCCGGGCGGCATCGCGGAGAGGGCCGGGCCTCCCGGTACTGGTAGTACCGTGCCGTTCTCCCCGACGCCCGGGGGCATTGTGGTCCCCGGCGGCCCGGTAGGCGTCGTGCCGCCTGGAAGTCCCGGCGGACCCTCCGGCCCACCGGGTGCGCCGGTGCCGGAACCGTTCAGCTGGGCGCTGTTGCTGTTGGGTACGGCCTTGGTCGGCGCCCGGGTCCGTCAGCGCCGCGCAGCCACCATCCGGGCATGACGGGAAAGGCTGTCATCGCGCTGGCGCTGCTTCTTCCGTTCGCCTGGAGCTGGTCCGCGCCGCGTGCCGCACCCCCGCCAGCAACGCGGCCGGCGACGGTTGTCTCGGGTGACCGCGTCCGCTTTCCTGCCGCAGCGGCGCCGACGCTCCGTCTGCCGGATGGCAGCACAAGGCGTGTCGAAAGCCTGCTCGCCGTTCATGGCCGCCTCCACCACGGTGCCTTCGCCTGGAATACGGCGGGTGTGCCGCCGGGGCCGTTATGGATCTGGATCGATCCCGCACGCCAGTTGCTGTCGGTGTTTCGCGGAGGGCATGAGATCGGCACGGCGGTGCTGCTGTTCGGTGCCGATGGCCGCCCGACGCCCGGCGGCACGTTCCACATTCTGGGCAAGAGCGAAGCCTATCGGTCGCGTGCGTTCGATGCGCCGATGCCCGACGCGCTTTGGCTGACGCGCGACGGGGTAGCCATCCACGCCAGCAATGTCCGCGAAGGCGCGGCGACGCATGGCTGTATCGGCGTGCCGCCCGATTTCGCCCGGCTGCTGTTTCAGGCGGCGCAGGTCGGCGACCTGGCGGTGATCCAGCCTTATCGCTGACGCCGGCTAGCCCGCCCCCAGCATCCGGAACGCCTTGCGGTTGGCGACAGCGGTGCCGGCATGGGCGCGCATCAGCCGCTCGGCGCGGTCGGCATCGCCCACCCGGATCGCCTCGAACACGGCATGGTGCTGGTGATGGGCGGCCAGCAGATGGTGATACTCGCCTTCCAGATCGTCCCAGTCGAGCGCCAGCGCCGCCGCCGAGGCGAAGGGCAGATGGTTGTTGCGCCCCAGCGCCAGCGCGATCGAGGGGTTGCCGCTGGCGGCAATCAGCCGGTCGTGAAAATCGAGGTTATAGCGATAGAAGAGATCGAGATCGCCGTCCGCCAGATGCCCCTTGGCGAAAATCGCATCGCCTTCGGACAGGGTGGCGGCGAGCGCCTGTTCCTCGGCCGGGGTGGGGCGGCGTTCGGCCAGCCGGCGCGCGGCCAGCCCCTCCAGCACGCCGCGCACTTCGATCGCCCCGGTGATCGCCGCGGCGTTGACCGCCCGCGGCGTATAGCCCCGCGCGCCGAGCTTCTCGACCAGCCCTTCATGTTCCAGCGTACGCAACGCGGTCCGCACCGGCATCCGCGACACCCCCAGCGCTGCCGCCGTGGGGATTTCGGCGATGCGCTCGCCCGGCCGGAACGTGCCGTCCGCGATCATGCGGCGCAGCGTCACGAGCACATGCTGGCCGGGCTTGATGCGATCTTCCATGCGCCGCCTTCTAGGCAAAAGAAGCGCGACTGGGAATCAGGCGGCGACGCTCTCCGGTTCGGCCTGTTCGGCGGCGATGATACGGTCGATCATCAGCCGCGAGCGGACGCCGCCGGCGTCGATGTTCAGCTTCATCAGCTTGCGGTCCGGATAGCGCAGCAGATTGGCCTGCTGGCGTTCGAGCATCTCCAGATCCTCGCCGAAGATTTTGCCCTGGCCGGTGCGGATTGCGTCGGTCAGCGCCGCGTCGTCCACCGAGAAGTGACGCGCCATGCCCCAGAAATAATGGTGCGAGGTCTCCGTCTCCGGGGTGATGAAGTCGACGACGATGCTGGAGGCCTTGTACCGGTCCTCGGCATGGTAGCCGCCCTTGCCGGCGAGCGCGACGCCCACTTCGATCAGCACATGGCTGGGCGGGGTGAAGCGGCAGATCTGCCAGCGGTCGACCGGCTGGTCGTCGGGCAGGCCTGCAGCCCGCAGCGCCATCTGCCAGAAGGGCGGCGCGAGAATGCCTTCCATGAAGCGGCGGGTGACGACCTGATCGTCCTCGATCAGCGTCTCGACCGGCGCCTCGTCGATTTCCTTCTGGCCGATGCTGGTGCTGTGGACATAGGTCTCGTGCGTGAGGTCCATCAGATTGTCGATCATCAGCCGGTAGTCGCACTGGATGTGATAGCGGCCGCCGCCATAGGCCCAGTCGGGGCTCTCGGCCCATTCGAGATGGTGGAGCTGGGCGGGATCGGCGTCTTCGAACGCGCCGGGCCACACCCAGATAAAGCCATAGCGTTCGATCGTGGCGAAGCGGCGGATGGTGGAGAATTTGTCGACGCGCTGGCCGGGCATCGAGGTGGCGCGGCCGGCGCAGCCCATCACCAGCCCGTGATAGCCGCATACCAGTTCGCCATCGCGGACGAAGCCCAGCGAGAGCGGGGCACCGCGATGCGGGCAGAAATCCTCGAGCGCGACTGCAGCGCCGCCTTCGCCGCGATAGAAAACCATCGGCTGGCCGCAGATCGTGCGCGCGAGCGGCTTGTCGGCGAATTCGTCGGGCGTCGCCGCGACATACCAGGTGTTGCGCGGCCAGGGCGCGCTGCTGCCAGCAATCCGACTCATCTGCCTCTCCATTATGGCTATTGGATCCAATTCATCACGAATCGTATCCAACGTCAACGGAGGTGTAGCGTCAGCGCGCGGCGATCCGTTTCAGCGTTGCGGCAAGCAGCGGTCGTTCTTCGGGCGGGACGATCTCGGCAAAGCGCGCTTCGTGCGCGTCCATCGCGGCTTCGGCGGCGTCCCGCATCCGCGCGCCTTCCGGGGTCAGCGACAGCGCGGTCGAACGACCGTCGAGCGGGCTGCGCTGCACCAGATCCTTGGCGATCAGCCCGGCGATCAGTGGCACCATATTGGCGCTCTTGATTGCCAGCCGCCGCCCCAGCTCGCTCTGGCTGCAACCCGGATTGGCGCCGATCAGGATCAGCAGCGTCGCTTCCACCGGGCGCAGGTCGAGTTCGGCCAGCGTCGCCCCCAGATCGGCCATCATCACCAGCGACGCACGACGGAGCAAATAGCCGAGGCGAGTGGAGACGGGTTCGACGAAGCCGTCGGGTTCGCGCAGAAGGTCAGTCATCGCACGACCTTATCGCGCGCGGCCGGGGCGGGCAAATGGCGCGCCGTCAACACTCGACGACGTTTACGGCGAGCCCGCCGAGGCTGGTTTCCTTATATTGGGAGGCCATGTCGCGGCCGGTCTGGCGCATCGTCTCGATTACGGCGTCGAGCGACACCTTGTGCGACCCGTCGCCATGCAGCGCCAGCATCGCTGCGTTGATCGCCTTCACGGCGCCCATCGTGTTGCGCTCGATGCAGGGGATCTGCACCAGCCCCCCGATCGGGTCGCAGGTCAGGCCCAGATTATGCTCCATGCCGATCTCGGCGGCATTCTCGATCTGGAGGTTGTTGCCGCCCAGCGCGGCGGTGAGCCCCGCCGCCGCCATCGAACAGGCGACGCCCACTTCCCCCTGACAGCCCATTTCGGCGGCGGAGATCGACGCCTGCAGCTTGTAGAGAATGCCGATTGCCGCCGCCGTCAACAGCAGGCGGCGACTGCCTTCCGGCGTCGCGTTGCCGACAAAGCTCTCATAATATCGCAGCACGGCCGGGATGACGCCCGCCGCGCCGTTGGTGGGGGCGGTGACGACCTTGCCGCCGGCGGCATTCTCCTCGTTCACCGCGAGCGCCCACAGGCTGACCCATTCGAGCACCGAGGCCGGCTCGATCCGGGGGCCGCGGGCGAGCAGCGCCTGGTGCAGCTTGCGGGCGCGCCGGGCGACGTTCAGCCCGCCGGGCAGCACGCCTTGCTGCGCCATGCCGCGATCGACGCACGCCATCATCGCCGCACGGATCGAATCGACAAAGGCCAGCGTCTCGGCCTCGGGGCGCCACACCGCCTCATTGGCCAGCATCAGCCCGGCAATGTCGGTGCCCAGCTCATCGCAGCGCGCCAGCATGTCGCGGGCGCTGCCAAAGCCATGGTTGGAGCGCGCCGATACCGATGCCGCCTCACCATCGCGCAGGATGGCGCCGCCGCCGATCGAATAATAGATGCGCTCGCGCACGCTGCCATCGTCGAGCGTTGCAGTGAAGTGCATGCCGTTGGGATGGGCAGGCAGGAAGCTGCGCTTGTGAAAGCGGATATCGGCATCGGGATCGAAGGCAATGGCGCTCCGGCCGCCCAGCAGCAGCTGCTGTTCGGCCGCGACTTTCCCGACGATCGCCTCCACGGCATCCGGATCGACCCCGTCGGGGCGTTCGCCGGCAAGGCCCAGGATCACGGCGCGATCGGTGGCGTGGCCCTTGCCGGTCAGCGCGAGCGAGCCGTGCAGGTCGCACGCCACCGACACCACGGTGCCTTCGCCCAGCGCCCAGGCCGCGAACTGCTCGGCAGCGCGCATCGGCCCCACGGTATGCGAGCTCGACGGCCCGATCCCAATGCTGAACACGTCGGTGATGCTGATCGATCCAATGCGCGGATCGACCGTGTTTTCCGCATGCGACAGTGACACCCTGGCTCCTAATACGATAGAGAGATTCGGGCCCCTTCTGTCCTTGTGCCTGAGATCGCTATCCCGTCGGCGAGCGCCTTCGCGCTACTCTCCAGAATCTGTTGTGCGGACGGTCCTTTTGCCTGAGAGTTTCCGGGGCGGTTGCTCCTTCGGCGATCCGGCGAACCGGATTCTCTCCCGTTCCGACGCGACATGTGTCGTCGCGCCGGCGAGCCATGTCAAAGCAAATTTCCCGCCCCGGCGGTGGATCAGGGGCTCTTTGGGCTGCCGCCGCTCGATGCGGCCACGATCACGCCTGCGGTGGCCAGCACGGCGAGGCCCGCCCACCAATAGCCGGGCTTGCGCTTGCGCAGGCGCCTGCCACTCTCTTCGTCCGGGTTGCCGAGCGGGCCACCGATTGTCGCCGCATAGGCCGAGCCGTGGGGTCGCATGGAAGGGGTGGTGCGGATAGCCTGCGCCAGAACCGGGGGTGATATCAGCAGACCCAGCGTGACCGCGGCGGCAATTTTACGCATGGTGGAACCTCATCTTCGTCAGCGGGGGATGGAGTGATCGTGGCTGCCCTGTAGGCCTTCGCGTCCCGGCAGGGCGAGGCGCCCGGGATCAGCCGAGCCGTCGTCGAGAAAGAATTTGATCAGTGCGGCTGTCGATGGAACGCCCATCTTGCGGAGGATGCGCCCGCGATGGATCTTGATCGTATATTCGCTGCGACCCAGGATTGCCGCGATCTGCTTGGTCAGATGGCCTTCGAGCAGCAACGCCATCACCTTGCGCTCGGCCGGGGTAAGGCTTGCGAGCACCGTCTGCTTGGCCTGGGCGGCCCGGTTATCCACGCAGCGCCGCTGCGCACTGGCCAGCGCAGACAGAACCGATGCCTTGAGTTCGTTCATGTCGAGCGGCAGCGCAAACACATTCTCCGCACCCGCTTTCATACATTGCACGGTGAACGCTACGTCGGGTTTGGCCGAAATGAAGATCGCGCCGGCGGTGCTGCCGTGGTCGCGCATCCAGCGATAGAGTGACAGGCCGTCCAGACCCGGCAGGCGTGCGTCGATGATGGCCACGCCGTTGAAGGGCAGTTCGCAGGCTTGCTGGAATTCGATAGCGTTGTCGAACGCTGTCACTCGGGCGGCCAGCTCCGTCAGCGCGCGTGTCACTCTGGAGGCGAGCTTTGAATCTGCCAGCAACAGGCAGATTTCCGCTTCGGCCTTGCCCGATTCAATCCGCCGGCCAGCATCGGTGGCAGGTCCGCGCAAATAATGGACTGACGCCGAGGCGAGCGGCGCTACCCGCGGCCGGGCGCCCGCGGGATCGGACTTCAGCAGAAGATTGGCTAAAGGCATGGCGACTCTACCGCTGCAAGAGGGGCAGGATGGCGCGGGCCAGGCGACTGGACTGCATCATGGCAGTGCCCGCCACACCAGCCAGCCGGCGATGATCCAGACCAGCGCGGCAGCCAGCAGCACAACACCCAGAATCGGCGGGGGCGTTTCGCGCTCTTCCTCCGTTTCGGGTGCCACGGTTATCGCCTCGAGCGCCGCGCGATCCTCGGCCGGCGTGCGGAAGGCGAGCGTGGTTGCTGCGCCCGCGTCGCGATCGATTTCATGCATCTGCATGCTGCACCTCCCGGCAATGGAGGCCAGGGCGGACGCTGACCGGCAATCGCGTGCGCCAGGGGCGGATCAGGCTGGGGCAACCCCAATGATGGCCCTGCTGCCAGCGCCCGCCCGCCTGGCGCGCCAGTGCCGCCTGCTCGGGTGTCTCAACGCCGTCGACGATAACCGTCGCACCGATCGCCGAGGCAGCGCCGATCAGGTGGAACAACAGCGCCTCTCCCTGCGCTGACAGGGTCGCGCGATGCACGAAGAGGGGATCGATCTTCGCGAAATCCGGGGTGAGTGCGAGCAACTGGCGGAGCGAGGCATGGCCCGCGCCAAAACCGGCCAGCGCAAAGCGGCAACCAAGGCGGCGCATGCTGCTCACAAATTGTACGGCGGGCGATATATCGGTTAACGGCGCGGTTTCCGTAATTTCCAGTACGAGCCGACTGGCCAGGCCGGGCGTCGCCTCCAGCCGTGCCTGGATCGTGTTCCACCAGCGATCCGCGCGCAGACTCTGTACGGACAAGGGAACGCCCAGGGTCACGTCCGGCGCGGCGACCAGTTCTTCTATTACCTGTAGCACCACATGGTGGTCGACCCAGCGGGCGAAGCCGAGTCGCTCCATGGCGAACGATAGCGGACCGGCATTTTGCGGCGTGCCGTCTGCCCCGGCCACGCGCAACAGACTTTGCTGATACAGTATCGTGTCTGGCGCCTCGGTATCGCATATGGGTTGCCAGGCAAGGCCGCTGGCGCGCGCACCGTGCACGCCCGGTTCCGGCGCATGGGGCAGCAGGCGCGCCGCAGCCGCCATATCGGCGCAATACTGCGCTGCCCAGGCGGAGTTGCTGGCATTGGTGTTGCCGAAAAAGAAGGGCGCGCCGGGTGGGGCGCTCGTGCGCTCGTCTGGCGCTGGACGGGGGCTCGCCCAGAAATGGATTGTGCCCGATTGCGTGTCGAAACCGTGGCGTGGCAGGCGCCGGCAGAAACTGTCTGCCCAGCGCATGTCGCCGCCCTGCGGCCAGCTGTGATGCGGAAGGTGTAGTACAACCGAACCGTCGCCATCGGGCGCAGCCGTGCCACCGGGGTGCCCGCAGGATTGCTCGATCAGCCGGCACAGGCCCTGCATCG
Organism: Sphingomonas sp. DMC6; assembly: GCF_056314225.1. Taxonomy (NCBI): domain Bacteria; kingdom Pseudomonadati; phylum Pseudomonadota; class Alphaproteobacteria; order Sphingomonadales; family Sphingomonadaceae; genus Sphingomonas; species Sphingomonas sp. DMC6. The sequence goes on along the minus strand of NZ_JBQUYT010000011.1, from coordinate 42,515 downwards.
CCTCTTGGGCCGCTGATTCACCAAATGCCTGACGAACCGGCGCGAGATTGTCGATTGCCAGCGAAACGGAATGCGCAGATGCATCAATGGCCCCCGCGCGTGGGCGCAGTGACGGGCCGGATGCCCATCTGGGCTGGCTTCGCACCTCGGCTACCTGGCTCATGACGCCCCCCAAAGTTCCGCAGTACAGGGTCGGATACTGTGTGACGCTCTAGCCAAAACTGTAACAGATCGAGACAAAAAACGTTTTGGTAATGAGTCGATCGCAGATGGTGCTGCTTCCGACCCGAAAATTGGAAGGAGCCGTCAGATGACATGGAACGTATACAATTCGGAGGGACAAAGGAAATATTTAACTTCAAATGAAATTGAGATGTTTTTGAAAACATCTCGAAAAAGGCCGATAGAAATTAGAACATTTTGTTTAACTATGGCTTATACAGGATGTAGAATTTCAGAAGCTTTATCTATGACGACCAGAAATATTGATTTCGAATCCAAGCAGATCGTGATAAGGTGTCTGAAAAAGCGTGGGGATAGGGTGTTCAGGGCAATACCAATTCCACAGGAACTGATTAAATTGCTGGAGAGTTGGTTCGATACGATAGAATCGGAAGATGATCTTCTATGGCCTTGGTCGCGCATGACGGGCTATCGCCGGATCTGCGAGGTGATGGAGGAGGCGGGGATTCGCGGCAGTTACGCGACGCCAAAAGGGCTGCGCCATGGTTTTGGCGTGCGGGCGATCCAGTCGAGCGTGCCACTAACGCTCGTGCAGCGCTGGCTGGGGCACGCCAACATCAAAACAACCGCAATCTATACCGGCGCGATGGGGCCTGAAGAGCGTGAAATAGCTGCAAGAATGTGGCGGGGCGGTGGCGAGAGCAGTTCGACCGCCGGGGAGCGGCGACTATGGTCCAACATCGATCTGGATGGCGATCTTGGCCCTTATACTGTCGACGCGGTCGTTCCCTTGTCGCCAATTCGGTCGTCCAAGCCTGAAAAGGCGGTGTCCTCGCGCCGAAGCGCAGGCGCTGCCGCTAAGCAAGAAAGTTACGAAAAGGGCCTTGGCGGGCGCCTCAAGCGAATGCTGACTTGCTCGTTGTTACAGTTTTGGCTAAAGCGTCGCGTGAAAAATCCTTATGAATCAATGGAATGTCCTTCTTTGATACAGTTTCTCCCCCTCGTTGTCCGGTAACTTCCCACGTTACCTGAACCCCTTTTACAATCGCCGGTGACCCCCCCGGGCCGGTGATAGGTACAGCAGGCATCAAGATTGCGCCTACGCGCGGACCCAATCGCCTGTTCCGTGTTGACAGCAGAGCCCGAGCAGGTCTGAGGCAGACCGCCGCAAAGGGCAGACCTGGCGTTGATCGTATTTGATCCGCATCCGCCCCGTTGCTGTCACGTCGCGCATCCTGCCGCACCCAATGTACGAGCGCATTAAGCGCATTACCGAATCTGACATGCATTCTGTGCATGACGGCCACCTGAACCATTGCGATGCCTCGCGCGGATTAATGCGCGCATAGATCACCGGCGGCTTAAGTGCCTCGTCCGGATGATTACAGGTGCGCCCCTCCGTCAGGGCGATGCGCAATGGCTGTGCCGAGTTCGGCGAAGGCGGTCGCCGCACGGGCATGGCCGCATAGCTCTTTGGGGCTATAGCGTATAGGCGTCAAAGGTTACTTAAATTTACGGGCTAAATAAATTAAATACAACGCAAATGGCGGGGCGTTCGAGAATGTCCTGATGGCGTCGCGTAAGATGGAGTTCCGTTGTTCATGGATCCGCTCTGTACATACGGTTTCCTGGAACGGACGGTGCATCGTCTGGAAGCTGCGATTAATGCGGAAGAAGGCGTAATCTATTGGAAGGATTGCGTTTCGATACTCGAGGATATCGAAGAATTTCTCCGCGGCTATGATCGCGGCGCACCGCCCGTGCCTGCACCCGAAGATGCGATCGACCGTATCCTGCGTCTGGGTGCGCCGGGGCCGGCGCTGGCGAAAATGCTCTTCCTGTTGCTCAACACGCCCGATGGCTATTGCAGCAAGGAGGATCTGGCGCGCTTCGCCGATTGCGCGATCGGCAGCGTCGCTGTCTATCTGACGCGCCTGCGCACCTTCCTTGCCGGCCTTGGCCTCGAAGGCGAGCTCAAGCCGCTGTACAAGACCGGCTATCGCCTGTCCGTCCTCGCGCGCTACCGGGTGCTTGAATTGCTCGGTCGGCTCGCGCCGGTCGAGGACATGGCCGAACCGCTCGACGAAGATTTGCGGGTCGACGCATGAGACACTGGTATGTCGTTGAAACGCAGCCGGCGTCGGAGGCGCGCGCGTTGCGCAATGTCGAGCGCCAGGGCTTTTCCTGTTTCAATCCGCTGCTGCCGCGCCGGACGCGGCGGCGCGGGAAGCTGGAAACGGCGATTGTTCCGGTCTTTCCCCGCTACTTCTTCGTGCATCTTGATCTGGATGCGGAGCCCTGGCGGTCGATCAACGGCAGCTACGGCGTCAAGCGTCTGGTGCAGATGACGGCGCTCCGCCCGCAGCGGGTGCCCGACGGCGTGGTCGACTCACTGCGCGCGCGTTGTGTCGACGGCGTTCTCGCCGAACCCGAACAGCCGCTGCGCGTAGGCCAGAGCGTTCGCGTGGCAGACGGCCCCTTTCTCGACACGGTTGCGACCATCGAACGCTTCGAAAGTCGTGATCGCGTTCGCATCCTCATGGAATTGCTGAACGGCGTGACGCCGGTCAGCCTCTCGCGGAGCGCACTCGAAGCGCTCTGATCCGCCCGGGGCCATGTGCCTCGGGCTGCGGTGTTGCACCGCGCGATACAAATCCAGCCCTTGGCGGGTGCTTCCCGCCGAGTGCGGTAGCCTTCATGATCCGGTCCGCTTCGATCCTCACCGGCCTGCGTGCCCCGTCCGCAGATGCCTCGCTTCGCTTCGCGCTGCTGGCGGGCGGGCTGCTCATCGCATTGTCGCTGGGCGGCAGCAGTCGTGCAGATGCGATCACCACGCCGCTCCTGCGACCGCTGGCCCTGGCGCTGTTCGTTGGCGCGCTGGTGCTGGCGACCGGCGACGCGACAAGGGTGCCGCGCGCCCCGGTCGTCTGGATCGCCGCCTTGTTTCTGACGGCGTCGCTCTACTGCCTTCCCTTACCCTCGGGCATGGCGAACGCGCTGCCCGGGCATGGGCTGATCGCCGCAATCGATACCCGCGCCTTTGGCGGCGCACTGCCCCGGCCGGCTTCGGTCGATCCGGCGGCAAGTCGTGATTTTCTGTGGGATCTGCCGCTGCCATGCGCGATCTTTCTGCTCGCCATCGGCATGCCTGCGGCCGCGCAGGCGCGCGTCCAGAGCCTGTTGCTGGGCTTCGGCCTCACCTCGGTCGGGCTGGCGATCCTGCAATTAAGCCATGTCGGCGGTTCGAACTGGCAGATCCACACCATCGCCAATTTTGGCGACGCCTGCGGCTTTTTTGCCAATCGCAACCATTTCGCGCTGTTCCTGGCGTTGCTGATCCCGCTGCTGTTCCTCTGGGCGCCCGACCATCTGCCGCATCATCGCGTATTTCGCGCCGTTGGATGGGCCGCCGTGGCAATCGCCCTGGCCTGGATCCTGTTGCTGATCGCGGTCGGCGGCGCGCGGATCGGCGCGGTGGCGAGCGTGGCGGCACTGCTGACTTTGCCATTCCTGTTCTCGCGGCGGGTCGGGCGGATCTCGCGGCGCGGCGGGCTTGCGGCGGCCGGCCTGGTCGGCGGGATGTCGCTGTTGATCGCGTTCGCCTTCGCCAATGGGCGGGCAACGACGCTCGAGCGGCTGGGCAGCCTCGCGGTCGACGGATCGCGGATCGAACTATGGCAGGGCTCGACCGTGCTGCTTGCCCGGTTCTGGCCGATCGGCGCGGGACCCGGCAGTTTCGCCGCGGCGTATCGGATGCTGGAGCCCGATGCGCTGCTGTCCCCCGACTATGCCAATCATGCGCATAACGACTGGCTGGAGACTGCCGAGACGCTGGGCCTGCCCGGTGTGCTCTGGATGGCGGCGGGGTTGCTGCTGCTCGCCGCGCGGCTGTGGCACCTTGCCCATCGCCCGGCCGAGCCTGGCGCCCAGCGTCGACTGCGGCGATGCGGCCTGGCCATCGTCCTGATCCTGCTGCTCGGCAGCGTTACCGATTATCCGCTGCGCACGCCGGCGCTGGCGAGCCTGTTTGCGCTTGCCTGTGCCTGGTTGTGGCTCGGCGCCCGCACTTCCGGTGCGATACCCCATCCCCCCGAACTGCCCAGTCCTCGAGCGTAAGAGAGTAGAGTAATGCAACGCTTAAGCGCCGCGCTGCTGTGCACGGCGGCTTTTCTGCTGGCGCCTGTTGCGCCCGGCCACGCCCAGAACGGCACGGCAGCGCAGAAATCACCGCTTACCCGGCTTCCACCCCCAGACGGCTATCCCGCCGATGCGGCGACGCCCGTCTATCGTATCGGCCCGTTCGACAAGCTGCAGATCGACGTGTTCGGTGTGCCCGAACTCAGCAACAAGGAGATCCAGGCAGATTCCACCGGTCGCATTTCTTTCCCGCTGGCCGGCATTCTCGATGTTCGCGGGCTGACCCCGGCCGAAGTCGAGGCCTTGCTGCGCGAGCGCCTCAGCGCGCGCTATGTCGAGGATCCGCAGGTCACGGTGAACATTTCCGAAGCCGTGAGCAACGTCGTCACTGTCGACGGCGAGGTTCGCAATCCCGGGCTCTATCCGGTGATGGGGCGCATCACGCTCTTGCGCGCGATCGCCCGCGCGGGCGGCACGGCGGAGTTCGCCAAGCTGAAGAACGTGATCGTGCTGCGCGAGGTGCATGGCGAACGGCTGGCGGCGGTCTTCGACGTCCAGCGGATCCGCGACGGTGTGTACGAGGATCCGGTCCTTTATCCGGAGGACGTCGTCATCGTCGGGCATTCGAAGGGGCGCCAGATCTTCAAGGATCTGCTGACCGCTTCGCCGCTGCTCGCCCCCGTCATCTACCTGCTGCGCAAATGAGCGCGGGCAGCCGGAACCGGAAGGTCCGACCATGAACAATGCACTTTCCATCAGCGCGGCCCCGCAGGGCGGCGCAGCTTCCATCGCGCCCGCGGCAGGCACGGAATCCCGTCTGCCCCCGGCGCTTGTCCAATATTGGCGCGCATTTCTCCGCTGGCGCTGGGTCGTCGCCGCCGTCGTAGGCGGCTTTCTGGTGGCTGGGGCCATCGTCACCTTTCTGAGCCCCGCCGAATATAGCGCGACCGCGCAGGTCCAGATCGACCGCAACCAGAAAAACGTCACCAACGTCGCGGGGCTCCAGTCGGCAGCCGCCGACCGCGATCTCGAATTCTACGAAACGCAGTACAACCTCCTCAAGGCCCGCACGCTGGCGGAGCGGGTGGCGCGCGTGCTCAAGCTGGGCGAAAACGACGCGTTTTTCGCGGCGCACGGCGCCAAGCTGCAAACGGGCACCGAAGCCAATCTGAGCGCAGCCCGGCAGGCAGCAAAGCGCGAGGAGCGGGCGGTCACGCTTCTCCTTCAGCATGTTTCCATCATGCCGGTGAAGAACTCGCGGCTGGTCAACATCCGGTACACCAGCCGCGACGCCGGCCTATCCGCGCGGATCGCCAACGCCTGGGCGGAACAGTTCATCGCCGCCAGCCTCGACCGTGAATTTGCCTCGACGGCCGACGCCCGCAGGTTTCTGGAGGAGCGGCTGGCGACGCTGAAGGGGCATCTGGAACAGTCGGAGCGCGAGGCGGTGTCCTACGCCACCGGGCGCGACATTGTCCGGCTGGAAGATACGCATGGCAATGACGGCAAGAGCCAGACCGGCCGCACGCTTGCGGCGATGGATCTGGTGGCGCTCGACCAGGAACTGGCGCGCGCCGTGGCGGACCGGGTGCAGGCGGAAAGCCGGATGCAACGCGGCCGGGTCGACGTGACATCGGATGCGCTGTCGAACCCGACCATCGCCAATCTGCGGCAAATGCGTGCGGCGACCGCGGCCGAGTACGCCAAGGTGCGGGTGCAGTTCAAAGCCGATTATCCTCCCGCCGTCGCACTGGCGAAGCAGCTCGATACGCTCGATGCAGCGCTGGCGCACGAAATGGGCCAGATCCGCAGCAGCCTGGTCGAGCAATATCGCCAGGCCGTCGCCCGCGAAGCCGATCTTCGCCGTCAGGTCGAGGCGCTGAAGTCGAAGCTGGATCGCGAACAGCACGACACGATCCAGTATAATATCTATCAGCGCGAAGCCGATACCAACCGCCAACTCTATGACGGGCTGCTTCAGCGCTACAAGGAAATCGGCGTTTCGGCGGGCGTTGGCGTCAACAACATCGCCATCATCGATCCGGCCGATGTGCCGCGAAAGCCCTCTTCGCCCAACCTGTTGCTAAACATGGCGACGGCGCTGATCCTGGGCATCTCGGCGGCCATGGTGCTGGTGCTCGCGCTCGAACAGATCGACGAAGGCATCCGCGACCCGGACCAGGTTCAGCCTATGCTGGGCCTGCCGATGCTGGGTCCGGTGCCGAAGGTGGAACGGCCGGTCCGCGAGGAAGTGGCCGATCCCACCTCCGATTTGTACGAAGCCTATTTCAGCATTCGTTCGAACCTGGATTTCTCGACCAGCCACGGCTTCCCGCGTTCGCTGATGCTCACCAGCAGCCGCGCGGCTGAAGGCAAGAGCAGTTCGGCCTTCGCGCTTGCCTCCGGCCTCGCGCGCACGGGCAAGCGGACGATCCTGATCGACGGGGATCTTCGCGCGCCGTCCGTCCACAAATTCTTCGATTTCCCCAACCGCGCCGGCCTGGCCAACTATCTGGCCGGGCAAGAGGACTGGCGGGCGCTGGTGCATCCGGTTCCGGATACCGGCCTCAGCGTCATCACCAGCGGGCCGATCCCGCCCAGCGCCGCCGAGCTGCTGAGTACGGAGCGGCTGGGGCTGCTGGTGGACGCGCTGCTGGCTGAATATGACCATCTCATCGTCGATGCGCCCGCACTGCTGGGCCTGTCCGACGCGCCGCTGATCAGCCGTACGGTCGAGGGAACGGTGTTCGTGATCGAGGCTGCCCGCGTCGGTGTGCCGGATATCCGGGCCGCCATGGCGCGGCTGGAGATGGCTCATGCGCGGCTGTTCGGCGCGATCCTGACCAAGCTGGAAATCCGGCATGGTGGCTATGGCTATGGGTACGGCTATGGCTATGGCCGGCGCTATGCGGAGGCGCGGGGCTGAGCATCGTCGGGGCCGGCCGGCCCGGACATGCGATCCCGACAGCAACCATGTCCCGCAATGTGATCGCCATCTCCGCCGCGCTGCTGTGCGGCCTGCTCGCGCTCGCCGGCGAAGGCGTCGCCGCACGGCAGAACGGGCAGGTGAATGCGCTGCTGGCGGAGGCCGACCGCGCACCGCTGGCAGCGCGCCGCGACCCCGCCCGGCTCGCGGCGCTGGCGGTGGCGGCGCGCACAAGACTGCGGGCAGGCGCGCTTGATCCGGGTGCGTTATACTGGCTGGCGATGGCCGCGCCCGCCCCGGAGCGCCACGCGTGGCTTGCGCTGGGTGCGGCAGTGTCGCGCCGGGATGCACGGATCGGGCTGGCATTGCTCGCCGAAGCTGCGGCCGCCGGTGATGCCCCGGCGGCACTGGCGCATCTGGACCGGGTATGGACCACACATCCGGAGCTGGGCGACCGGCTGGCGCCGCTGCTGGCCGCGGCGCTGGAGGACCGGCGGGTTTTGCCCCCCTTCGTCGCGCGGATTCGGCAGGGACGGCCCTGGGTGAGGGCATTGGTCGATATTGCCGTGCGCGGACAGCTCGATCTGGCGCCGCTCGCACGCGGACTGATCGCAGCGGGGCCGCTATCGCCCGGCGGGGATTATGGACCCGCGACGCCCTTGCTCCTCGGCTTGCTGGAGCAGGGGTATCCGGCCGAAGCGCTGGCGCTGGTGGCAAAGGGCGTTGCCAACGGCCCTGCGCTGCTCGCCGAGCCCGGCTTCACGCCCGCAACGGTAGAGGGGAGCGCGCGGCCCTTTGCCTGGTCGCTCTCCGAGGACGGCGATGTCGTCGCCCGGCTGGAGGATGGCAATATCCTGCGGCTGGCGGCGCAGCCGGGCGGGGCGACCGAATTCGCCTCGCGGCTGATGGCGCTGCCGCAGCGGCCGCTCCGCCTGCAGCTCGCTTTCGCCGCCGGAGCAGACCCGCGGCCCGACGCGGTCACGCTGCGGCTGGATTGTCTGGTCGACGGCGCAAGCGCCCGTTCGGCGCGCTGGCGCTTCGTCCCTTCCCCGACGGCACCCGTCGCAAGCGCCGACTGGCAGAATGCAGGCTGTGCGCTGACCGTGCTCAGTCTTTCCGTCGAGACGCTGGCCGCACCCGTCGCCACCGGCCTCGCGATCACCCGGTTCCGTATCCAACCCATTGGACCTTCCCCACGGCCATGATCCAGTCCCTGACTGCGCTTCCGCGCCTGCACAAGCGGCTCGTCATCGCCCTGTGCGATTATCTTGCCTGCCTGATCGCCTTCGAGGCGGCGATGGCGTTGCGACTGCAATATCTGCCCGGCGACCTGATCCGCAACCAGCCGGTGGTGGCAGTCTATTTCCTCACCTACCTCATCGCCCTTCGCCTGTCCGGCGCGCATATGCCCGTGCTGCGCCATAGCGGATGGGCCTCGCTCGCCCAGCTTTTCCCTGCCTTTTTCTATTATCTGGCGGTGGCGGGCATGATCACGCTGGCCGGCTGGCTGCCCGGCATTCCCCGCACGCTAGGGATCATCCACGCCTTTCTGTTCTTCACGGCAATCGCCGCGATCCGGCTGCTGGCGGGGGCAGTGCTGCGCGGCGGCGTGCGCGAGGGCGCGGCGCGGCGGCGCCAGACGGTGCTGATCTATGGTGCCGATCAGGACGGTGTGCAGCTCGATCTGGCGCTGTCGCATCGCCGCCAGACGCGGGTAGTGGGGTTTGTCGACAGCGACCGTCATCTGTGGGGGCGGACCCTCAACGGCAAAAAAGTCTATCCGCCGGCGCGGCTCGATCCGTTGATCGATCGCCATGCGGTATCGCAGGTGCTGGTCGCGCCCACCGCGCTGCGCCGGCGCGCGCGGCTGGAACTGGCCGAGCGGCTGCGGCAGCGCGGCGTGGAAGTGCGCATCCTGCCGGAACTGTCGGACATCGCGACCGGCAAGGTGGACGCGGCGCAACTCCACGACATCGACATCGGCGACATTCTCGGCCGCGAGATGATCGCGCCGGACGAGGGGCTGATGGACGCGCGCATCGCCGGTCGGGTGGTGCTGGTGACCGGCGCTGGCGGGTCGATCGGCAGCGAATTGTGCCGCCAGATCCTGCGCCGCCGCCCGGCGACGCTGCTGCTGGTCGAACATGGCGAATTCGCGCTCTACGAAATCCACCGCGAGTTGCTGGCGATGGCAGAGGCGGCGGATGTCGACATCGTGCCGCTACTGGGTTCGGTGTGCGACCGGCCGCGCATCGCCTCGATCCTGGCGGCGTGGCAGCCGCAGACCATCTTCCACGCCGCCGCCTACAAGCATGTGCCGCTGGTCGAGCATAACTGCCTCGACGGCATCACCAACAATGTGCTCGGTACGCTCGCGATGGTGGTGGAGGCGGAACGGCATGGGGTGGCCGATTTCGTCCTGATCAGCACCGACAAGGCGGTGCGGCCGACCAATGTGATGGGCTGCACCAAGCGCGTGGCCGAACTGATCCTGCAGGCGCGGGCCGGGATGACGCGCACCACCTGTTTCTCGATGGTGCGGTTCGGCAATGTGCTGGGCTCCAGCGGATCGGTGGTGCCGGTGTTCCGCCGCCAGATCGCGCAGGGCGGGCCGGTCACCGTCACCCATCGCGACATGACGCGCTATTTCATGACCATCCCCGAAGCCGCGCAGCTGGTGATCCAGGCCGGCGCGATGGCGCGGTCGGGCGAAGTGTTCCTGCTCGACATGGGCGAACCGGTCCGCATCTTCGATCTGGCGTGCAACATGGTGCGGCTGTGCGGTCTTACCGTGCGCGATGCGGCGCACCCCGATGGCGACATCGAGATCATCGAGATCGGCATGCGCCCGGGCGAGAAGCTCTATGAGGAACTGCTGATCAGCGTCGATCCGGAGCCGACCCGCCATCCGCTGATCTTCAAGGCGCGCGAACACAGCCTGGCCTGGCCGGAGCTGGAGGCGCGGCTGGCCGAGCTGCAGCGCTGCATCGCCCGGCGCGATCCGGCGGCGGCGCGGGCGGTGCTCTGCGCGATCGTTCCCGAATATCGGCCTGCCGACCGGGTTCATGACCTGGTGCTCGCGGCCGAAGCGGCTGCTGAAGGCGAGGCGGAGGCCGGACAACTGCCCGCCATCGCGCTGAAACCCGAGCCGGACCTGCTTTTGTACCCCGCCGCCCTGGCGCGGCGGGCCTGACCGAGTGTTGCGATCCACCCGCATTTCGAGCGAGCTATGACCATCAGACAATTGGATGCAAACGCCACGGTGCTCATCACCGGGGGCACGGGATCGTTCGGCAAGACGATCCTCTACGATCTGCTGCGCGAAGGCGTGGGCGAGATCCGGATCCTCAGCCGCGACGAGGAAAAGCAGGACGCGCTGCGCACCCAGCTGTGCGATCCGCGCGTCAAGTTTTTCATCGGCGACGTGCGGGACCGGACGAGCGTCGACCGCGCGATGCGCGGCGCCGATGCGGTGTTCCACGCCGCGGCACTCAAACAGGTGCCGAGCTGCGAATTCTTCCCGCTGGAGGCAGTACGGACCAACGTGGTCGGGTCGGACAATGTCATCCGCGCCGCCATCGAGCAGCGGGTCGGCAGCCTCGTCTGCCTCTCCACCGACAAGGCGGTGCTGCCGATCAACGCGATGGGCCTGTCCAAGGCGATGATGGAAAAGCTCGCCCAGTCAGCCGCGCGCGAGATCGGCCCGGACGCACCGACGACCATCAGCTGCGTGCGCTACGGCAATGTGATGTGCTCGCGCGGATCGGTGATCCCGCTGTTCATCCGCCAGATCCGCTCGGGCCGCCCTATCACCATCACCGAGCCGACGATGACGCGCTTCCTGATGCCGCTGCGCGACAGCGTGGCGCTGGTCCGCTTTGCCTTTGTCCATGCCCGCCAGGGCGATCTGTTCATCAAGAAGGCGGCAGCGTCGACTATCGCCGACCTCGCCCAGGCGCTGATCGAGCTGTTCGGCGTCCCCGACCATCCGATCGACGTGATCGGCTGGCGCCATGCCGAGAAGCTCTACGAGACGCTGGCCAGCGCACAGGAACTGACCACGGCCGAGGATATGGGCGCCTATTGGCGGCTGCAGCTCGACGCGCGCGACCTCAATTATGCACGCTTCTTCAGCGAAGGCACCGAACAGACCGCCGAGGGCGAGGATTACCACTCGCACAATACCGAGCGGCTGGACGTCGCAGGTGTGCAGCAACTGCTGCTGACCCTGCCCGAAATCCAGGCCGAACTGTCGAACTGGCCACAGGCGATTGCAGCATGAAGATCGTCGTCACCGGCGCCCGCGGGTTGCTGGGCTGGCACAGCGCCGCCCGGCTGCATGCCGCCAATTGCGCAGCGCGCTACAAGGGCGAGGAGGCGCCATTTGAGCTCGAACTGCTCGATCGTGCACGCTTTGCCGATGCCGATGCGCGTGACCGTGCGATCGAGGGGGCGGACGCGATCCTTCACTTCGCCGGCGTAAACCGCGGCAGCGAGGCGGAGGTGCGCGAAGGCAATCCCGCCATCGCCTGTGCGCTGCTGGCGTCGTGCGAGCGGGTCGGCACCTATCCGCACATCGTCTATGCCAACAGCATCCACAGCCGTGCCTCGACCGTCTATGGCGCATCGAAGCGAAGGGCCGGCGAGATTCTGGCGGCGCTGGGCAGCCGTTATACCAACCTGTTGCTGCCGCACATTTTCGGCGAATGCGCCCGCCCCTATTACAACAATGTCACGGCGACGCTGATCGACAAGCTGTGGCGCGCCGAAGTGCCGGAAATCGATCCGTCGGGGCAGGTTTCGCTGCTCCACGCCGGCAGCGCCGCCGAACTGGCCATTGACTGCGTGCTCGACGGGATCGAAGGCGAGGTGGCGCCGTCCGGCAAGGACATCACCGTGACGGATCTGTTCCGCCGGCTGCGCGATTTCCACGCCAGCTATATCGGCGGCGTGTTTCCGGCGCTGACGGACCCGTTCGATCTGGCGCTGTTCAACAGCTATCGCACCGGCGGCTTTCCGGCCCATGCCCGGCGGCCACTCGCGCCCCGGCGCGATGCGCGCGGCGTGCTGTTCGAAACCGCCCGCGCGATGGGCGGCTCGCAGAGCTTCGTCTCGGTGACGCCGCCGGGGCAGCGCCGCGGCGACCATTTCCACAGCAATCTGGTCGAGCGGTTCGTCGTGCTGCGCGGCCGGGCGACGATCCGCATCCGCCGGGTGCTGACAGACGAGGTGCACGCCTTCGCAGTGGACGGCGACGATCCGGTCGCGATCGACATGCCGCCATTTCACACCCACCATATCGAAAATGACGGCGACGCCGATGTCGTGACCTATTTCTGGTCGCACCGGCTGTTCGATCCCGACCGGCCCGATACCTATGCCGATCCGGTCCTGGCGGAAGGCAATTCCCGATGAGCAGACTGAAGATCGCGACCGTGCTCGGTACGCGCCCCGAAATCATTCGCCTGTCGCGCACGCTCGCGCGGCTCGATGCCTGCACCGATCACCGGCTGATCCATACCGGTCAGAACTGGGACCATGCGCTCAGCGACGTGTTCTTCAACGATCTCGGTGTGCGCCGGCCGGACCATTTCCTGAATGTCGACACCAGCAGCCTCGGTACGGTGCTGGGCGGCATCCTGATCGGCGTTGAACAGCTGTTCCGCGCCGAACGGCCCGACGCGCTGCTCGTGCTGGGCGATACCAACAGTGCCGTCGCCGCGATCATGGCGCGGCGGATGAAGATCCCGATCTACCATATGGAGGCGGGCAACCGCAGCTTCGACGGCAATGTGCCCGAAGAGACGAACCGCCGGCTGATCGACCACATCGCCGATTTCAACCTGGTCTATACCGAACATGCCCGCCGCCATTTGCTTTCGGAAGGGCTGTCGCACCGCCGCATCTATCTGACCGGATCGCCGATGCGCGAAGTGCTCGACCATTATCGCGCCCGGATCGAGGGGGCGGACATTCTCGCCCAGCTCGGGCTCGAACGGGGGCGCTATTACATCGCCTCGCTCCACCGGGAGGAGAATGTCGACAGCAAGCCGCGCCTGGCGGCGCTGGTCGCGGCGCTCAATGCGCTGGCGGCGCGCGACGGGCTGCCGGTCGTGCTGTCGACGCATCCGCGCACCCGGCGGCGGCTGGACGCGATGGCCGACTGCGCGTTCGATCCGCTGGTCCGCCACCTGACGCCGTTCGGCTTTCACGATTACAACCATCTCCAGCTGCATGCCCGCTGCGCGATTTCCGACAGCGGCACGATCGCCGAGGAAAGCGCGATCCTTGGCTTTCCTGCAATCACGCCACGCGACGCGATCGAGCGGCCGGAAGCGCTCGACACCGGGGCGATCCTCGTCACCGGGGTGGAGCCGGACGCGATCCTGTCCGGTGTTGACGCCGCGGTCGCGATGCATGGCGAGGGCGGCGGCGCAGCGCGCATCCCGGACGATTATGCGATCACCAATACCTCTGAACGGGTGGTGAAGCTGATCCTCGGCACGGCGCGCCTGTCCAACGCATGGGACGGCATCCGTCTCCACGACTATGTCTGAGCGGTGCGCGGAGCGTTGAGCATGCGCATTTTGTACGTAACCCAATGGTTCGATCCGGAACCTGCCTTCAAGGGCGCTGCCTTTGCGCGCGCGCTCGCCGATGCGGGGCATGAGGTGCGGGTCGTCACCGGCTTTCCCAACTATCCGGGCGGCAAACTCTATGCCGGCTATCGCATCCGGCCGTTCCGGCGCGACGTGATCGACGGCATTACCGTCGACCGGCTGCCGCTCTGGCCCAGCCATGACCAGTCCTCGCTGGGACGGGTCGCGAATTATCTGAGCTTTTTCCTCTCGCTGCTCGTCTATTGCCTGTGGAATCTGCGCCGATACGACATCGCCTATGTCTATCATCCGCCGATAACCCCGGCACTGGCCACGGCGCTTGCCGGTGCGGTCCACCGCGTGCCTTTCGTGCCCGAAATTCAGGATCTCTGGCCGGACAGCGTTGCCGTGTCGGGCATGGCCAATCCGCGCATGGTCGCCATACTCGATCGGGCGTGCCGCTTCGTCTATCGCCGGGCGGCGCACATCGTGTGCCAGTCGCAGGGGATGCGCGACCGGATCGTCGCGCGCGGTGTGCCGCGCGAACGCACGAGCTGCATCTACAACTGGTCGAACTATCACCCTGCCGCCGGCGAAGCCGCCGCGCTGCCCGAACCCGTTCGACGGGCGTTCGAGGACCGCATCAACTTTGTCTATGGCGGCAATATCGGCGGCGCCCAGGCGCTCGAGCATCTGGTCGCGGCGACGCGGCTGGCGGCGGCGCGGGTACCGGGGCTGCGCCTCCATCTGTTCGGCAAGGGCATTCGCCTGACCGAGATTGCGGCGCTGGCGGCGGCATCCGACGGCGCCGTGCTGGTGCATCCTGCCGTGCCGCGCGCGGAGATGGATCGGATTTTCGAGGCAGCCGATGTGCTCGCGCTGCACCTTGCCGACGATCCGTTGTTCGAAGTGACGATCCCGTCGAAGCTGCAGCATTATCTGTCGGTCGGCAGGCCCGTGGTCGCCGGGATCGGCGGTGAAGCCGCGCGGCTGCTCACGGAAAGCGGCGCGGCGTTGGTGGCCCCGCCCGCCGATGTGCCGGCGCTGGCCGAGGCGATGGTGGCACTGGGGCAGCGGTCCCCGGCCGAGCGGACGGCGATGGGCGCGCAGGGGGCGGACTATTATCGCCGCCATATGGGGTTCGACCATGCCGTCGCGGAAACGCTGGCGCTGCTGGAACGCCATGCCCGCACGCCAGATGGCGCAAGAACGGTGGGGATGCCGGCATGAGCGGGGCAGCACTTGCCCGCCAGCGCGACCGCAGCCTCAGCCTGGCGCGATCGACGGCAATCGCCGGCCGGTTCGCCGGGCTGGCGCTGCAATTGTTCAGCCTGCCTGTCGCGGCGCGCGCGCTGGGGTCGGCGGGGTTCGTCCATTTCTCGATGGCGACGGCGACGCTCGGTTTCCTGATGATGGCCAATATCGGCGTTGGCCCGGCGATGGCGCTGCGCATGGCCTATCGCCGCGGGCAATCCCGCGCGGGCGACAGCGCGATGCTGTTCGCCACGGCCTGGTGGACCACGCTCATACTGTCGCTGGCGTGCGGCGCGGTCGTCGCGGCGTTGTTCTTCGTAGCGCCCGGCATCGTGGCATCGGCACCGGCGGGCGTTGCCGGTCGCGAAGTGACGCGGGTGCTGGGTGTCGTCGTCGCGCTGTTCCTCATCAGCAGCCCGCTGACGATTGTCGAACAGGCGCAACTCGCCTTTCAGCGTCAGCATCGCGCCAATATTGCCCAGATGACGGGCACGCTTGCGGCAGCGGTGCTGGTGCTGCTCGTCGCCCGCTTCGCGCCTTCCACTGCGCTGCTGCTGATCGCGGTCTATGCGCCCTTGCTGTTCTTCCGCTGCGCCAACGCGCTCCAGTTCCTCGCCGGAACGCCCGATCTGCTGGGCGGACGGTTCAGTCGCGCGACGATGCGCGATCTGGTCCGCGAGGGGCTGGCCATGTCTGCGGGCAGCACGCTGTCGCATT
Organism: Sphingomonas sp. DMC6; assembly: GCF_056314225.1. Classification (NCBI taxonomy): domain Bacteria; kingdom Pseudomonadati; phylum Pseudomonadota; class Alphaproteobacteria; order Sphingomonadales; family Sphingomonadaceae; genus Sphingomonas; species Sphingomonas sp. DMC6. Next base: position 26,699 of record NZ_JBQUYT010000011.1, on the reverse strand, counting down.
TTCTCGCGCATCTGCTGCCGATCCTGCTGTTCGGCGTCTGGCTGGAGCATGACGAAGCCGCGCGGCTGTCGGCGCTGATGAATGCGCTGGTGCTGTGCACCACGGGCTTCGCCATCATCCATGGGCCGCTCGCTGGCGCGTATCCGGATGCCCGGGCGCGCGGTGACCTGCGCTGGATCCGCCGCCAGTTCTGGGGCGCGACATTGGCCACTTTGGGCATCGGCATCGGCGTCTGCCTGGTGCTGAGCGTGGCCGGGCAACTGGTTTTTCGCATCTGGTATCACGGGGCAATAGTGCCGGGGGAGGCAATGTTGATCTGGGCTGGGGTATATTTCGTAGCGCTCGCCGCCGAGCGGGCACTGTATTCCTTCGTTCTGGCGTTCGAAAAGATTGACGGCGGATCGATCGCCATTCTCGCACGCAGTGTGGCCGGCGCCGCGCTGTTCGGGCTGTTCGGCCGCCAGATCGGGGCGGAGGCTGTGTTTCTGGTGCTGGCATGCTGCACCATCTTGCTGTCGGTGCTCCCGCTCGTTTGGATGACGGCGCGTATCTTCGCCGGTTCGGACGCGCGGATGGCGACGGCATGAGCGGTGAGTCCGGGGTCGTGTTCCTTCAGCCCGCCCTGCCGCACTACCGCTATGATTTCTTCCGGCGCCTCGCGGACAAGCTGGGCGACAGGGTGGCGGTATATTATTCGGCGTCTGCGCTGGAAGGCAGGGGCGATGCGCTCAACCGTGCTGGCTGGGCGCGGCAGATCGGTTCGATCCGCCCTTTGTTACCTGGTATCGAATGGCAGCAGGGGGCGGTCGGCATCCGCGTACAACGCGGCGATGTGCTGGTGCTGTCGGGCAATCCGCGCTCGCTCTCCACGCTGGTCCTGTTGCTGAAGGGCCGGCTGCGGGGCGCGCGGATCGTCTGGTGGTCGCATCTGTGGAGCAGCAGCAGTCGCTTCCACCGCTATGTGCTGCGGTTGCTGTTGATGCGGCTGGCGGATGAAGTGCTGTTCTATACCGATCGCGAGGTCGAGGAATATCGCGGCAGCCGGCTGGGGTGGCGCGACCGGCGGCCGATTCACGCGCTGAACAACGGCATCGACATCGCACCGGTACAGGCCGTGCGGTTGCCCTTTCGCGCCGCCGAGCGTGCGCGCAACCTGTTGTTCATCGGCCGGCTGACCGCCAAGGCGCACGTCGAGTTGCTGTTCGCGGCGCTGGCCGATCCTGCGCTGGAAGGCGTGGTGTTGGAACTGGTCGGCGGCGGCGAGGAACAGGCTGCGCTGGCGCAACGCGCCGAGGCCCTTGGCGTCAGCGGGCGGATCGTCTGGCATGGCGGCATTACCGAAGAGGCGCAGATCGCTGCCATCGCCAATCGCTGTCGCCTGTTTGTCTATCCGGGCGGCGTCGGCCTCAGCCTGATTCACGCCATGGCCTATGGCTTGCCGGCGATCGTTCATGACGACCGACATCGGCATATGCCGGAGATCGCGGCCTTCTCGGAGGGGTCGACCGGGGCCAGCTTTCCGGAAGGCGATGCTGCCGGGCTTGCCGCAGCCATCGCCGGGCTGATCGACGATACGATGCGGCTGGATGCGATGGCGGCGGCGTCGATCGATATCGTCGAGCGCAAATACAACACCGAACAAATGGCTGAAGTGGTCGCGGCGATCTGCCGCGCAGAACCGGCCGCCTGACGGGCTCAGGCCGTTACCCCTTTCTCCCTCCAAGGCAGTAAAATCCATGTCTCCCAGCGTATCCGGGATCGGAGGGCGCGGCCGCCTGGTCGCGCAACTCCAGCTTTATGGTGTGGCCCTCTATCTGCCTCTGTCCGGTATCGTCTGGGTGCCGGGCGTGCCCTATGAGCTGATCGCGGCCGCAAAAATCCTTGTCTATGGCGGCATCGTGCTGCTGGCGCTGTTGTCGCCGGCCCAGCCGAGCCGCGACACCCGGGCCATCCTGACGCCGGTATTCGCCTGCATGCTGGCCGCAGCACTGTCTGGCGTGATTGTCGCCGGGGGGCAGGGGGCCTATGCTGCCGCGGGCCAGTTCATCGGCCCGCTGATCTGGCTCTATGCCCTGTCGCGCATTCCCGTGGAGCAGACCGGGCCGGCGCTGGTGCTGTTCCGCCGCTCGATGTGGCTGTTCCTGCCCTTCATCCTTTACCCGGCGGGCGCCGCGCTCGGCGTTCTGCCCAATCTGCTTGCGCCGGCGGCGTTCGGCAGGCCTGATTATGAGAGCCTGGCCTTTGGCGATACGGCGGCCAGCGTTCTTACCGGCGGCTTTGCCGGATCGCGGACCGGCTGGGGCACTGCGGCATCGACCGCAACCATGATGCTGCTGGCGCTGAACGGCGCCAGCTTCTTCCGCGGCCCCCGGGCGACGTTCCTGCTGTTCCTGGCGATGGTCGCGGGCGTGCTCAGCATCGCCGTCACCGGCGCGCGGGGGGGGCTGATGGCGATCCTGGCCGGTACCATCCTGTTCATCGTCACCCAGTGGCGCGCACCGCTTGTGGCCAAGCTGTGCCTGTTCGGTGCGATCGGCGTGCTCGTCGTCGGTGCGATCAGCGCCGACAGCAGCGGCGCCATCGCCGACAAGCTGATGCGCGACATGGGTGAGGGGCACAGCATCGGCGAGCAGGTGGATGCGATCAGTTCGGGGCGGTTCGATACCTACCGGCTCGGCTGGGAGGCCCTGCGTGACAGTCCCGCCTTCGGGGTGGGCGTGGAGGGCGCGAAGCTGTGGCTCGACTCGATCGTCTATCTCCAGATCCACAATGTCTTCCTGCGGCTACTGGCCGAATCCGGGCTGCTGATGCTGTTGCCCCTCACGCTGCTGACCGCGCGGCTTGCGGCCATCACGTTGCCGCGACGGCAGGGCGAAACGGCAGGCGATGCCGGCGCGCGCTATGATTTTGCCCCCGTCATCCTGTGCGGCTTTGTCGTGTCGATGGTCGAACCCGCCGTGTTCTTCGGGACGATGAACGCCAATCTGGTGCTGTGGACGGCGATCTGGGCGCAGGCCCGCCTGCGCGCACCGTTCCTCGCGCCGCCCGTGGCGCTGGCCCGCTCCGCAGTCTTCCCCTCGCTTCGCCCTCACACAGAACACAAGAAGGTAGCCCCGTTATGACCGCGCAACCGGCGCAGCCGATCCAGCGCATCTGGTTCTGGCAACGCTATGTCTCTCCGCATACCGTCGATCTGATGCGCCAGCTCGCCGGCCGGGGCATCGAAGTCACGCTGGTGTCGTGCGCGCAGATGGACGCGGATCGCCGGCGGCTGGGCTGGGAGGATCCCGATCTCCACCCCGTCCGCCACGTCGATGCGTCCGACCCCGGAGTCATGCAGCGCACGGCGGCGACCTGTCCGCTGGATGCGGTGCACATCGTCTCCGGGCTTCGCGGCAATGGCCTGCTGCCGGTTGCGCTTGCCGAACTGGCCCGACGCCGCGCCCGGCTCTGGATCTGGCTGGAAACCGTCGAGAACCGCGGCCTGGGCGGATTGGCCCGACGGATCCTCTATCATTTGCTGCTCCGGCGCTGGGCGCCGCATGTGAAGGGCTTCCTCGCCGCCGGGTATCGCCTGCCGGCCTGGCTGCGCTCCTGCGGCGCGCCGGGCGACCGGATTTTCGAGTTCGCCTATTTCCTGCCGCCTTCGTCCCGGGCGCATACCGCGCGGCGCGAGGCAGACGATACGATCGAATTTCTGTTCGTCGGCCAGATGATCCGCCGCAAATGCCTGCCGCTGCTGATCGCCGCCCTCACCGCGCTTGCCGGCGTGCGCTACCGCCTGACGGTGGTGGGCACCGGCCCGCTCGAGGCCAGCCTGTCCGCCCAGGCGCATGCGCGGCTCGGCAGCCGGGTAAACTGGCTGGGCCAGCGGGCGATCGGCGACATTCCCGCCATCATGGCCGCCGCTGACTATCTGATTCTCCCCAGCCGGCACGATGGCTGGGGCGCGGTGGTCAACGAAGCGCTGATCGCCGGCACCGGCGTGATCTGCAGCGATTGCTGCGGCGCGGGGGGCATTGCCCTGGCGAGCGGCGCTGCGGCGCTGTTCCGCGCAGGCCGCCGCAGCGACCTGTACCGGGCGCTCCGCTGGGCAGTCGCGCGCGGCAAGCAATCGCCGGAGCGGCGCGGCTGTCTTGCTTCCTGGGCCCATTGCGTGACCGGGCCGGCGGGCGCCAGCTATCTGCTCGACATTCTCGCCTGCTCGGACCTTGGCACACCCGCGCCCATCCCGCCCTGGCGGGTCGCCGGGGCTGCTTTTGCTGCCGGTAACAACGGGGCGCCGTCATGCGCCTGATGCTGGATTGCACCCAGCTGCAGGTAGGCGGCGGGATCCAGGTCGGCCTTGCCGTGATCGACAATGCGCTGCGCACGAGCGGCATCGATGTGCAACTCGCCAGCTCGGCGCAGCTCCACGCCCAGTTGCCGGACAGCCAGCGCCAGCAGATCGGCGACATCGCCGTGGTGGGCGATACGCTGAGCGCCAACCAGTGGGTGCGGGCCCGTCAGATGCGTCGGCTGGAAGCACGCTGGCAGCCGGACTTCGCCTTCACGGTGTTCGGCCCCACGCTATGGCGTTCGCGCACGCCCAATCTGCAAGGCTTCGCGCGCGGGCTGATGCTCCATCCCGATATCCAGTCGCTGGGGGCAGGCCCGGTCGCCCGCCTGCGACACTGGATGCAGAACCGGATCTGGTTCTTCTGCCTGCGGCACCATGCCGATCATATCGTCGTCGAAACCGAAACGGTGCGCCGCAAGCTCGCCCGGGCCGCGCGCATATCCGAGGACCGGATCGCCGTGGTGGGCAACAGCTACAGCCCCGCCTTTTTGCGGCAATGCGCCGCGCTGGGCAGTGCACCGCCCGAGGATGGCGGTTTCCACATCTTCGTGCCGGCGGCCGATTATCCGCACAAGAATCTGGATGTCGTGCCCGAAGCGGCGGTGCATCTCGCGCGGATCGGCCGCGCCGACGTGACCTTCGTCTTCACGCTCGATCCGCGCGGACCCGGCTGGAGACGGATTGCGGCACGGGCGGCGGCACTTGGCGTAGAAGCGATGTGCACGACTGCCGGCGTGGTGGACAATGCCGCCATTGCCGCGCGCTACCTGAAGGCCAACGCCATTCTCTGCCCCAGCCTGATCGAATCCTCGACCGCCGTGTTTCCCGAGGCGTTCTGTGCCGCCCGCCCGGTACTCGCCTCGGATCGCGACTATGCGCACGAGGCGTGCGGCGCGGCAGCGCTCTATTTCGATCCCGTCGATGCGGCCAGTCTTGCGGCGGCCGTCGCCCGGCTGGTCGAAGAGCCGGGGCTGGCGACGCAGCTGGTTGAGGCCGGGCATCGCCGCTTCGCCGCCGTCTATCCTTCGCCACAAGAGAAATGGCACCAGCAATGGGCATTGATTCAGCAACGTTCCGGATCGCGGAGGGCGGTGCGATGAAGCGTGCCTTCGACCTTGTCGCCGCATTGGCGGCGCTGGTGCTGTTCAGTCCGATCCTGCTGGGGGTTGCGCTGCTGGTCCGCATCCGGCTCGGCCGGCCGATATTGTTCCGTCAGATCCGCGCCGGGCGTAACGGCGCGCCGTTCGAGATCATCAAGTTCCGCACGATGCTGGACGCGGTCGATGCCGAGGGGAACCGCCTGCCAGACGAACAGCGGCTCACGCCGTTCGGCCGCTTCCTGCGCGCTTCCAGCCTCGACGAACTGCCCGAGCTGATCAACATCGTCCGCGGCGAGATGAGCCTGGTGGGGCCGAGGCCGCTGCTGATGGACTATCTGCCGCTCTACACCCCCGAACAGGCGCGTCGCCATGCGGTGCGGCCGGGGCTTACCGGGCTGGCGCAGGTGAGCGGCCGCAATGCGCTGAGCTGGGAGGCCAAGTTCGCGCTCGACAGCTGGTACGTGACGCATCGGACCTTCCTGCTCGACCTCAAGATATTGTGGCAGACGGTGGCCAAGGTGCTGCTGCGCCAGGGCATCGCTTCCGACGGCCACGCGACAATGCCCGTGTTCACGGGTGAACCGGAGCAGGAACGGCAAGCCTGATCGCGGCGTGCTGCCGCCGGCCTCCAGATCGCTCCCGAAACCTCCGCCATTCCAACGCCGGCGCGCGCGTGCCGGTACCGCTGTGCGCACTCGCAGCGCACCTCGTCTTGCAAGGGGATATCATGCTCGACACCAGCCTGCCGCCCTGGCCCGCCTACACGCCCGAGGAGATCGAGGCGGTCGCCGCCGTGCTGCGCTCCAACCGCGTCAATTACTGGACCGGCGACCAGTGCCGCCAGTTCGAGCGTGAATTCGCGGACTGGTGCGGCACCTCGCACGCTATTGCGCTCGCCAACGGTACGGTGGCGCTCGACCTGGCGCTGAACGGGCTGGGCATCGGTGCCGGCGACGAAGTGATCGTCACGCCGCGCACCTTCATCGCCTCCGCCTCCTGTGTCGTAAACGCAGGGGCGATTCCGGTGTTTGCCGATGTCGATCCCGACAGCGGCAATCTCAGTGCGGAGACGATCGCCGAAAAGGTGACGCCGGCTACGCGCGCCGTGATCGTCGTGCATATGGCCGGCTGGCCTGCCGACATGGACCCGATCATGGCGCTCGCCGAAACCCATGGCTTCGCCGTGATCGAGGATTGCGCCCAGGCGCATGGCGCCCGTTACAAGGGACGCAGCGTCGGATCGATCGGCCATGTCGGCGCCTGGTCCTTCTGCCAGGACAAGATCATGACGACCGGCGGCGAAGGCGGCATGGTGACCACCAGCGACCCGGCATTGTGGTCGCGCATGTGGTCGTTCAAGGACCATGGCAAGGCGTGGGAGGCGGTGTACGAGCGGCGCCATCCGGCGGGGTTTCGCTGGGTGCACGAAGGCTTCGGCACCAACTGGCGGATGACGGAGATTCAGGGCGCAATCGGCCGCATCCAGCTCGCGCGGATGGGCGAGTGGACAGCGGCACGTCGTGCCAATGCGGCGGCACTCGCGGATGCAATGGCACCGCATACCGGCCCTGAAGGCTGCCTGCGCCTGCCCTTGCTGGATGCGGGCGACGGCATCCATGCCTTCTACAAATTCTATGCCTATGTGCGGCCCGAGCGCCTGCGCGAAGGCTGGAGCCGCGACCGGATCGTCGCGGCGATCACGGCGCGCGGAGTCCCCTGCTATCAGGGCGGCTGCTCCGAAGTCTATCTGGAGCGGGCTTTCGAAGGCACCGGCTGGCGGCCCGAAGCGCGGTTGCCCGTGGCGCAGGTGCTGGGCGAAACCAGCATCATGCTGCTTGTCCACCCGGGGATCACGCCGGCGCAACTCCGGGCAATGGGTGAAGCCGTGGACGCGGTGCTCGCGCAAGCCAGCCTCGCGCCGGCGGATGCTGCTGCCATCGCCTGAGCCGTGCCGAAGGACTTCTGGCCATGAACGACCGGCGCACCATCCGCGGATGGAAATCGATCGGCGGCTATCTGGGGGTGGCACCAAGCACGGCGATCCGCTGGGCGAAGGATCAGGGGCTGCCCGTCGTCCAGGCGGCGAAGGGTTCGACCGTCTATGCCTTTCCCGGGGAACTCGACGGCTGGCAACTCCGCCAGCGGGAAGCAAATCCGCCGGCTGAAACGGCGGTCGCAGCCAGCACCCCGCAACCCGCGCCCTCGCCGTCACGTGCTGCACGGCGGAACGCGTGGGGCGCACTGGCCGCGATCCTTTTGCTTCTCGGCGGTTTGGGCGCGTGGCTCGCGGTTCGCGGGGCGCTGGCGTCTGACGTTGCGCGAAGCGTGGACGGCGCCGACCCGCGCTGGCAGGACCAATATCTCGCCGCGCGTGCGCTGTGGGCCACCCAGCGCCCGACCAGTGTCGATGGTGCGATCGGGCGCTATCAACAGATTCTGCGCCGGTATCCGAACGCCGGCAAACCGCTTGTCGGTCTGGCCGACGCGTATCTGACCGCGTGCATGCTAGGCACTACTGCTCCCGCGACCGCGCTGGCGCTTGCCGGTGCTGCCGATGCCCGGGCGCTGGGACTTGTACCGGGCGACGCCGACGCGCACCGCATTGCCGGCTTCCTTGCCTATTGGACACGGCACGACCTTGTCACGGCCCGCATCGAATTCGATGCAGCGGTGCGTCTCGTGCCGGAAAACTTCCTGGCCCAGCTTTGGTACGGCGAAGTGCTGCTCGATGCCGGTGAAGTGTATGGCGCCTTGCCGCGCCTTGCCGCTGCCGTGTCGCTGGCGCCGGATTCGGAAAAGGCGCGGGCGGCATATGCGGACGGGCTGCGGCGTGCTGGCCGTGCGGAGGAAGCCCAGGCGCTGGTGCCCGATGGACTGCGGCATACCGCGCTTGCCCGATGCTGTAGCGACTTCATTCCATCAGATCAGACAGACAGGATAGCCTGCCGATGACCATATCGATTCTACTCTGCTCGGCGGGCCGTCGGGTCGGGCTCAGCAACGCCTTTCGCGATGCAGCGCAGGCGCTGGGGCGCAAGGCGCGGATCATCGCTGCCGATCAGAAGCCGGCGCTGAGCGCCGCCTGTGCGTTGGCGGACGCGGCCTATGCAGTGCCGCGGGCGACCGACCCCGATTATGTGCCGGCGCTCCTCGATCTGTGCGCGCGCGAGGGCGTGCAACTGGTCGTGCCGACGATCGATACCGAATTGCTGCCGCTGGCATTGGCGGCGGATGTGTTCGCGGCCGCCGGCGTGCGCGTCCAGATCGCAAGCCCGGACTTTGTCGGCATGGCGCGTGACAAGCAGCAGACGGCGGAGCGGCTGCGTGCGGCCGGCATCGCCACACCGCTGACCATCGCACCACCCCAGCCGCTCGCCGAAATCGACCTGCCGGTGATCGTCAAGCCGCGCGGCGGCAGCTCCTCGATCGGGCTCCGCATCCTCAGGGCCGATGCCGATCTGGCCGGGTTTGCATTTCCTGCGGATGCGATCGTCCAGGAATATCTGGACGGCCCCGAATACACGGTGAACGTGTTCTACGACGCGGAAGGCAATTTCCGCGCGGCAATTCCGCATCTCCGCCTCGAGGTGCGCGGGGGCGAAATGTCCAAGGGGCGCACCGAACGCCATGCCGCCCTTACCGACATTGCCCGGCAGATCGGGCGCAGCGCCGATGGCGTTCGCGGCGTATTCTGCTTTCAGGCGATATGGACGGCGCGCGGGCCGGTCGTGTTCGAAATCAACGCGCGGTTCGGCGGGGGCTATCCCCTGGCGCATCATGCCGGGGGGCGCTTCGCACAATGGCTGATCGAGGAAGTCCTGGGCCTTGCGCGCACCGCCAGCGACGACTGGCGATCGGACGTGACGGCACTGCGATACGACAGCGAAGTCTTCCAGTGACCGTCGCCCTCCCGCAGGCAGTGGTTCTGGACCTCGACGATACCCTTTATCTGGAACGCGACTATGTCCGCTCCGGCTTCGCGGCAGTGGGCCGGCACCTTGCCCGAAGCGGGGTGATGGAGGATTTCGCCGCGCGGGCCTGGGCCTTGTTCGAGGGCGGGCTGCGCAACACGGTTTTCGATGCGGTACTCGGCGGTGCCCCGGCAGTTTCGATCGCCGAACTGGTCGAAATATATCGCGCCCATGCGCCTGAGATTGCCCTGTGCCCGGATGCAGCGCGATTTCTGGCGCGGCTTCCCGCCGATCGGCCTGTGGGCATGATCACCGACGGCCCGGTCGCCAGCCAGTCGGCCAAGATCCGCGCGCTCGGGCTGGACCGGCGGATTGCTGCCATCGTCATGTCGGACAGCTTCGGGGTTGCGTTCCGCAAGCCCCATGACCGACCGTTCGAGGCGGTGGAACGGGCGCTCGGGGTGGCGCCCGACCAGATGGTGTATGTCGCTGACAATCCGTTGAAGGATTTCGTTACGCCGCGGCGCCGCGGCTGGCAGACGGTGCGGATCCAACGTCCGCTCGGCGAGTATGCCGGGCGCCCGATGGCAGGTGCGTTCGCCGCGCATGCGACCGTGACGACGCTGGATGCGCTGATCCTTTAGGCGCCTGCGCCCGGCGGAATCTTCTCAAATCTTCTCAAATTCGTTCAAATCGACCGATCCGCTGCCGCGCATATGGCGCCCGGCGCCGGTTCGACTGCATCCGTCCCGCTAATGAAGGTGCGCCGCCGGGGGAAGGCGACGCGCCGAGGTGCCGTTTCGGCACGCATGGCGGGGGGCGGCGAGCAGAACCAGGCAGAGCACAGCAGCGCGTGATGCGGTTGCCGTTCGGGACGGACGAGTTCCGGCGGTCGCCGCCTGCCCGCGCGCGCCTGTCCGGCCGGGGTCGATTTCCGCTGACCAGATCATTGCCGCGGGCTCGAGGGGCGAGCCGGCGGATCAAGTTGGAAATATCGAAGGGGAGCTCATGATGCGTCGACGGGGTTTGCTGGTTTCGACTTCGGCTTTGGCAGTCAGCACGCTGACCTTGTGGGCGGCACCGGCACTTGCCCAGAACGGCACGCCGCAGCCGACCGTGATCAACGGCAATGGCGGCACCGGCATCGTGGTTTCCGGCGACACCGGGCTGGCATCGGCGAACAGCAATGTCGTCGGCAGCACCGCCAATCTCGGCAATGCGAACAGCCAGACCGTCTATACCAACTTCGCGACCCAGGGTGGGGCGGGTTCGGGCGGCGGCGCCGGCCTGGGCGGCGTTTTCTTCGTCGACAATGGCGGCAATCTCACGCTTACCAATGTCAGCTTCGCCAACAATACGGTGAAGGGCGGCACGGGCGGCGGCGTCGCTACCTCCTCGGTCGCGCCGATCTCGTTCACCGTCACCGGCACCACCGCCGATGGATCGGCAGCGCAGATCTTCCGGCCGACGCTCGGCGCGTCCGATCTGCAGATGACCAATGTCGGCGGGGTCGTTACCTTCAGCCTGCTCAGCGTCACCCAGACCGGCGACAATTCGCTGATCACCGCCGGGGCCGATGTCTCGGTCGCCGGCCTCAACGGCAGCCGCGCCGTCACCGGCCCGATCAGCGGGACGATCGCCTCGATCACCAATGTCGGGCAGGATTCGAACGGCAATAGCCTGAACAAGGTGTCCTTCAGCCAACCCGTTACCCTCAGCGCATCGAACGTTCTGGCAGGTCTGATCACCGACGGCACCAACAAGGTCACCCTGTCTTCGGGCGCCGATCCCTCGCTGCTCCAGAAGGGGCAGATCGTCTATCTGGCGGATGGCACGACCGCTACGATCACATCCGTCACTTATGATACCTCCGATCAGTCGAACCCGAAGGTATCGGGCTACCAGATCGACAGGAACTTCACCGGTGGCGTGTATGCGGTAAATGTACCGCAGGTCGATGTGTCTCGCTATCACGCAGCCACGTCCGGCAACAGCACCGTCATCACGCCGGTTGCTTCGATGTCCGGCTTCCAGGTGGGCATGACCGTTACCGGCAACGGCGTTCCCGCCGGCACGACGGTGACCAATATCGATCCGGCAACGGGCACGATTACGTTGTCCAGCGCGATCGACGTTACCCAGGCTTATTCGATCAAGGCATCGTTCAGTCCGCTGATCTCGAACAGCGGCCATGCCGTATTGAAGGTCAACTCGCTTACGGGGCTCGCGAGCGGTCAGACGATCACCGGCACGGGGATTCCCGACGGCACCACCATCCTCAGCATCGATCGCACCACCAGTCAGATTACGCTGAGCAACACGATCGCATCGAACGGCGTGACGGCGATCAACAACAGCAAGGAGATCGTGACGATCAATCCTGTGCTGCAGGTCGATAGCGGCGCACATATCGTTTATCTGGGTAGCACCCAGGGGCTCAGCGTCGGCAGTCTTCTTGTCGGCCAGGGCGTGCCCGATAACGCCATCATCACCGGCATCAACAGCGCGAACAACACGGTCACCTATGTTGTGAACGCTGCGCTTGCCAACCTGAACAAGGGCGGTTCGATGAACGGCCTTGCGACCTCGGCTGCCCCCGGCACCTCCGGGTCGAGCGGCGCCTCCGGCAGCAGCTTCAAGGGCATCTTCACCGACGGCGAAGGCTCGGCGGGCAATAACGGGCATAATGGCGGCGCGGGGACCAACGGTACCGGCGGCAATGGCGGCGTGGGCGGCAATGGCAGCAATGGTGTGCCGTTCAATGCCTCGGCAACGCTGGCCGTTGTCAATGACGGCCTCACGCTGGGATTCGACATCGCCGAGGCTTCGGCTGCGCTCGCCCAGTTCACGCCCAATTTCGCCGAATCAGCAATCAAGATCGCGCGTGCGGCGGTCGACGGCGTGACGCTGGCGAACGATACGGCGGCGCTGGTTGCATGGAATGTCGCACTTTCGCAGGGCACGGTGGCCCATGGCGGCGCCGGGGGCGTCGGCGGTAATGGCGGGGCCGGTTCCGATTATTATGGCGGCGGTGCAGGCGGTACCGGCGGCAAGGGCGGTGCGGGCGCTCTCTCTCAGACCGACGGTGGCACCGGTGGCAATGGCGGCAGTGGCGGCGCCGGCGGCTTCGGCGCCGGTGGTGGCTCGGGCGGCGTCGGCGGCAAGGGCGGCGATGGCGGCCAGAGCGTCGACGGCGCGAACGGCGCGGGTGGCGCGGCCGGCTTTGGCGGTGGCACCGGCTCCAGCGGAACCACCGGCGGTGGCGGCGGCTCCGGCTATGGCGGCGCGATCTTCGTGCGCAGCGGCGGCGCGCTGACAATCAACGGCAACGCGATCTTCCAGAACAACGCGGCGATCGCGGGATCGAGCACCAATGGCGGTGCGGCGGGCCAGGCGGCCGGCGGCGACCTGTTCATGATGACGGGCTCCACCGTCACGCTGAACCCTGGCCAGGGCCACACCATCACCTTCTACGATTCGATCGCCGACGACAGCTCGTCGAGCATCGGCACCGCGTCGATCGCGGCCGGTAACGGTGCGTCGATCCATATCGGCGGCGGCGGCACCGTCCAGTTCCTCGGCACCAATACCTATTCGGGCACGACCGAGATTTCGGGTGCCACGCTGGAGACGCAGGACGGCGTCGGCATCAATCCGTTCAGCCATATCCTGCTCGACGGGTCGGGATCGATCGGCCAGAGCCTGTCGTTCAACACCGCCGGCGTTATACTGACGGGCGGCACCTTCGCCCGATCGGTCGGCAGCCAGGCAAACAACATTTCGTGGAACGGCAGCGGTGGCTTCGCTGCAACCAGCGACGGGCTGACCGTGAATCTGGGCTCGATCAACGGTGGCAATGGCCCGACGCTCACCTGGGGTAGCGGCGGCTTTGTCAACACGGGCTCGACGCTGGTGTTCGGATCGGATGCCGTTGATGCGACTGGCAAGGTGACCTTCATCAACGCCATCAGTCTCGGCACGCATAACGGGCAGATTGCCGTCTATCACAATGCTGGCAGCACTGCCGACGGCATTACCAGCTTCGATGCGACGATGCGGGGCGCGATCAGCAACGGCACACTGACGGTTGGCGATTCCGGCTATGTCGGCTCGTTGTTGCTGGGAGCGCAGAACAGCCTCTCTGGCATCACCGTCAATGCCGGCATCGTCTCGACCACCAACGGCACCGCCAGCGGGCGGCTGATGGATGCCGTGAACGGCGGGTCAGTGCAGGTCAATGGCGGCCGTTTGGTGCTCGGGGGTGCGGAGCTGCTCACCAGCGTCAATATCGCCGCGCAAGGCAGCTTCATCGCGCAAGGCAGTGTTACTGCGGGCGCCGTTACTAATGCCGGCACGGCTACGTTCGGCAATCATGGTCTGAACGCAGCGTCGATCACCAACTCGGGTACGCTCAGCCTGTTCGGCACTACCAGCGTGAGCGGCGCAGTGACGAATCAGAGCGGCGGTACGCTGATCCAGCTGGCCGATGCCAGCGTCGCCAGCGTCAGCAATGCCGGCATCTGGGACCAGTTCGCCGATCTCACCGCTTCCGGCAGCGTGAGCAATGATGGCACGCTCAACATTCTGGGAGCTCTGTCGCCCGCGACTGGGGTGGAAGCGGCGGCCACGCGCACCCTCACTACCGCCGGCTTTGGCGGTGGCGCGACCGGCGTCGTGAACCTGGGTGGCGTGAACGGCACCACGGGCAACACGCTGGTGCTCGCCCAGTCGGGGAACAGCAGCTACGCGGGCACCTTTGTCGGCGCAGGGTCGCTGACCAAACAGGGCACTGGAACGCTGACACTGACCGGCGCCAGCAGCTTCACCGGCGGGCTCGACATCAAGGCGGGCGGCATCGACACCACCGGCGGCGGCACGCTGGCCGACACGCTGGACGTCACGGTGGAATCGGGTGCGACGCTGACGGCGGGGACCAACGATCTTATCCGCTCGCTCACCAACAGCGGCACCACCACGATTAACGCTGCTCTGACGGTGACGACGCTGACCAACCAGAGTGGCGGCACGACTGCAGTCAATGGCGGCATCCGCGCGACGGGTGCTTCCACCAACGCGGGCATGCTGACCGTCGCCGGCGCGGGCGTCGCCCAGTTCGACGCCGCGCTGGGCAACAGCGGGACGCTCACCTCGGCCGGTACGCTGACCGTCGCCGGGCAGATGACCAACAGCGCCGGCGCGACTACCACGCTTGCCAGCGGCGGCAGCACGCACCTAGCGAGCCTGGCCAATGCCGGCACCTTGACGTCGAACAACAGCTTCGTCGTCGACGGCAATGTGAACAACAGCGGTACGCTGACGCTCAACCGGAACAGCGGGGCCAGCCCCTATTTTGGCAGCCTGACCAACAGCGGCACCGTCAACGTCCATTATTCGCTCGCGGTGGGCGGGGCCTATGTCCAAAATGCCGGAACGTTGAGCGTCGACGATGCCACCGGTTTCGGCACGGGCAGCCTGTCCGGTAGCGGGGGCACGGTGGCGCTGGGCAACACGGTCTGGACTATCGACCAGACCAGCGACGGCACCTTCAGCGGCATTATCGCCGCCCAGACTGGCAGCACCAGCGCGGCAACGATCTACAAAAATGGCAGCGCGGCGCTGACGCTGAACGGCGGTGCCGGCAGCGTCGCCGCCTCGCAGTTCCAGGTGAATGACGGCACGCTCAACATCGTCGACGCGAATGCGCTCAGCGGTAATTTGACGATGGTCGTCCAGGGCAGCGGCAATAGCGTCACGCCGACGCTCAACCTGCTCGGAGACCAGTCGATTGCGTTGCTTGCCACGGATCGCGCTACCGTTACCAACCTGTCGGGCGATCTCACCACCGCAGCCTATATCTATACCGACGGTACACTGAACATCCTGGGCGGCGGCACCCCCGAAGCTCCGGTGACGCGGACCATCTCCACCTCGGGCCTGACGGGCGGATCGCACGCCATTCTCAACCTGGGGGGCACCGACGGCACCATCGCCAACACACTGGTGCTCAACCAGCGGACCGACAACACGGTTTTCGCAGGCGTTATCTCCGGCGCCGGCGGTCTTACCAAGCAGGGCAATGGCTGGCTGACGCTGACCGGCGCCAACAGCTTCACCGGCCCGCTGGTAATCAATGCCGGGGGCATCGACACAACCGGCGGCGGCACGCTGGCCGATACGCTCGCGATCACCACCGGCACGGGCGGCACCTTCATCGCTGGCACCAACGATACGGTGGGCTCGCTGAGCAATGCAGGCAGCGCGACCATCAACGCCGCGCTCACGCTGACCACGCTGACCAACCAGAGCAGCGGCACCGTGCAAGTCAACGGTCTGCTCCATGCGACCGGCGCCTCCAGCAACGCGGGTACGATGACCGTTGCTGCCCAGGCAGGCGCAACCTTCGATGCGGCGTTCGACAATAGCGGTTCGGTGACCTCCGGCGGCGTGCTGCTGGTCGGCGGGCAGATGACGAACGAGGCGGGGGCGACCACCACGCTCAACGGCGGCGGCAGCACACAGCTGGCAAGCCTCGTGAATAACGGCATCTTCACCGCCACTGGCACGCTCGCCATTCTCGGCAATGCGAACAACAGCGGCACGCTGACGCTCAACCGCGGATCGGTACCCGTGTTCGGCAGCCTCACCAACACTGGCACGATCGCTGTCCATGACGGCTTCACCGTTACCGGCGCCTATGTGCAGAATGCCGGCTCGCTCAGCCTGGACGACGGCCTGACGCTTTCGACCGGCAGCTTCTCGGGGGCAGGCGGCGCGGTGCAGCTCGGTGCCAGCCGTTGGGTGATCAACCAGACCAGCGAAGGCACCTATAGCGGCACGATCGCGCCGCTGACGGGCGGCACCAGCGCCGCCAATATCTACAAGCAGGGCGCGGCCGCGCTGACGCTGGCGGGCGGTAGCGGCAGCGTTTCGGCTGCCTATCTCCGGGTAGGGGACGGCACGCTGAACGTTGCGAGCGCCAACGCGCTTAGCAGCAACATGTTTCTGTCTGGCTGGGGCATTGGCAACAGCGCCACGCCGACGCTCAACCTGCTTACCGACCAGACGATCGACACGCTCTATGTCGGCGGCCAGACCGTGACCAATCTGTCGGCGAACCTGAGCGCCAACACGGTGGTGGGCGGTGGTACGCTCAACATTCTGGGCAACGGCACGCCCGAGGCGCCGGCGACGCGCACCATCAACACCGCGGGCCTGTGGGGCGGTTCGGGCGCTGGCGTGCTGAATCTGGGCGGCGGCAATGGCGCGGTTGCCAATACGCTGGTGCTCAACCAGTCGGGGGACAGCGAATATGACGGAGTGATCACCGGTGCCGGCGGCCTGACCAAGCAGGGCGCGGGCAGGCTGGTCCTGACCGGCGCCAGCAGCTTCACCGGTCCGCTGCGGGTGAGTGCCGGCGTGATTGACACCACCGGCGGCGGCACGCTTGCCGATACCCTCGATGTTACTGTGGCCAATGGCGCCGGCATGCTGTTGGCGACGAACGACACGATCCGCAGCGTCACCAACAGCGGCACGGTGGAGATCGACGCGGCGCTGAAGATGGCGACGCTGGCCAATCAGACCGGCGGCAGCACGCTGGTGACGGCATCGCTCACCACGACTGGCGCCGTCACCAATGCGGGGCGCATCGCCTTCGCCTCGGGATCGACCGGGCAGATCGCCGGCGACTTCACCAACAGCGGCACGCTCGGCTCGGGCGGGACGCTGTCGGTGGGCGGCACGCTGACCAACCAGGCGGGCGGCACCGTGACGCTCGGCGCCGGCAATACCGGCACGACCACGCTGGCCAGACTGAGCAATGCGGGCACATTCGACACGTTCACGGCGCTGACCGTCAACGGCAATGCCGGCAACAGCGGTACCATGACGGTCCGCGCGCCGTTCACCGTCACCGGCACGCTCACCAACGCCGCCAGCGGTACGCTGACGCTTGCCAGCGGCGCCACCAACACGCTTGGTGCACTGGCCAATGCCGGTACGGCGACGGCGTGGCCGGCGCTCAACGTCACGGGGGATGCCGGCAATACCGGCACGCTGACGCTCAACGGCAGCAGCAATGCCGTCGGCAGCCTTACCAACGGCACCGGCGGCACCGTGACCGCCGCCGGATCGATCGTCGCGGCGGGCGCCGTCTATAACAATGGCGGCATCATTGCGTCGGGGATCAGCGCGGGTTCGCTGAACAACGATAAGTCGGGTGCGCTGTCGACCACCGGTTCGGTGCTCGTCGCCAACGGCGCGAGCAACAGCGGCAATGTCACGCTGGCCGGGCTCTCCGCGGCCTCGCTGACCAACGGCGGTA
The DNA here is from genome assembly GCF_056314225.1 of Sphingomonas sp. DMC6. NCBI lineage: Bacteria > Pseudomonadati > Pseudomonadota > Alphaproteobacteria > Sphingomonadales > Sphingomonadaceae > Sphingomonas > Sphingomonas sp. DMC6. The sequence continues at coordinate 9,026 of NZ_JBQUYT010000011.1, read as the reverse complement.
CGCTGGCCAACAGCGCCGTGACGCTGGTTTCCGGTGCAGCGGTGAACAGCGGCACGCTGTCGACGGCCGGCTTCGGTGCGGGATCGCTCGCCAATAGCGGCACGCTCACCAACACCGCGCTCACGCAGGTGAGCGGTGCCCTCAACAACAGCGGCAGCTTCACGGCGGCGGACATCACCGGCGGCACGCTCACCAACAGCGGCACCATCACCGCTTCTGGGCTGGTCAACATCGCCGGCGCCTATGTACAGAATGCCGGCACGCTTACCGTCAGCAACGGCCTGTCCACGGGATCGCTATCGGGTAGCGGCGGTACCATCCGCCTGGCCAATGCGAGCGCCTATGTGCTCAACCAGACCGCCGACGGCACCTTCTCCGGTTCGATTACCGGCACCGGCGCCGTGCTGAAATATGGCGCGGCGACGCTGACGCTGAACGGCGGCGTCGACAGCTTCTCGCCCTCGGCGCTGGCGATCAATGCCGGCCAGGTGATCGTCGCCACCGCGGGCGAGCTGGACAAGGCGCTCAATGTCAGCGTCGCTACCGGCGCCACGTTGACGTTGCAGGCCGCGCAGACGATCCATAGCCTGACCGGCACCGGCGCCCTCAACACCGGGTCGAACACGCTCACCCTGGCCAATGGCGGCACCTTCCAGGGCACCATTACCGGATCGGGCGGCATTGCCGTCAGCTCGGGTTCGCTCCAGCTCAGCAACACGGTGAACACCAGCGGCAGCTTCGCCGTTGACCCGGGCTCGACCGTGAATGTCGCGGGCACCGGCTCGGTCACGACCACGGCGCTGAACATTGCCGGCGGCACGCTCAATCTGGCGGGCTCGGCCAATGCCAGCAGCGCCACCGTCAGCACCGGCGGCGTGCTGCACCTGGGCAACGGCATCGACATCGGTGCGAACGGCGCGCAGCTGGGCACGCTCACGACGCAGGGGCTGGTCGTCAACAATGGCGGCTCGCTGACGGGCAACGGCGCCATCAATGGTACCGTCACGGTAGGCAGCGGTTCCAACGGCACGCTGGCGCCGGGCAACTCGCCGGGCCTGCTCACCGTCACCAACCTGGTGCTGGGCGCGTCGTCGACTGCGCAGATGCAGATCGACGGCGCCGCGGGTGCCGGGGTGGTCGGCGGGAACGATCAGGTCATCATTTCTGGCACGATGACGATCAATCCGGGCGCGACGCTGGCGATCAGCAAGTCGAACCAGGGCAATGGCTTTGAACTCAAGCTTGGTCAGCAGATCCAGTTGTTCAAGTTCGGCGCCGGCAAGGTCTCCGGCAGCTTCGGGACGGTTTCCACCACCGGCTTCAACAACGCCGTGCTGTACAATATCGCGACCGGGTCGGCGATCGGTCTGGGCAGCAATACGCCGGCGAGCTTCACGGCGGCGGTAGGCGATACGGCCAATGCCCGCTCGATCCTGGGTGCGCTGATGGTCGGTTCGTCGGGCGGGGTCAGCCAATATTATGGCGGTAACCTGATGGGCTATGTCACCGGTGCGATGGCGCAGGGCGGCTCGACCGATGCCGTCATTGCCCGCTGGTCGCCCGAGGCCTATGCCGGCATCGTCGACCAGATGAAGCTGGCAGCGCTCGACAGCCTGCCCGATATGTCGAGCTATGCGCAGCTCGAGCCGGGCCGCACCTATGCGATCGGCAATATCGCCCGTAGCGGCATGGATGGGCAGAAGGGGGCAGGCTATGCCACCAACAGCTTCCGCAACACCATGGCGACGATCGGCTTTGCCCACCAGTTCCGGCTGGGCGAATTGAGCCTGCAATATGGCCATGCCGACGGCAACGTCACCGGCGCCAACCTGCAGGACAAGACGATCGGATCCTCGGTGATCGCCGGCCTGTCGGTGCCGGTCGATGGCCGCCAGCGCCTGCGCATCATCGGCCATTTCTCCTATGGCGATTACAGCAGCCACGGCACCCGCGCCACGAACAGCGGCGGCGCAGCGTTCGGCGATGTGAAGGGCCAGACCACGGCCTATGGGCTGGGTCTTGCCTATCACCAGGGCGGCAAGCTGTTGTTCGACATGTCGGGCGAAGTGCTGGGCATGTGGCAGGTGCTGCACGGTTTCACCGAAACCGCCGCAGCGGGTGCCAATACGAGCACGCTCGACCTAATGCAGCTGGGGGACATCCGGCGCCAGGCATGGGTCGGCCGCGTCAGCGCCAGCCTGGGCACCAACCTGACCCAGCGACTGGTCGGCTATGCGACGCTGGGTTACGACCATGAAATGGGTCGCGAGCGGACCCCGGTTGCCGGCAATGTCGCGGTGGAGACGACGCGCTTCACGATCGAGAATCTGGGTCTGGCGCGCGACCGCGTGACTGCCGGGCTGGGCCTGAAGGAAGCGCTGGCGCCGAACCTCGAGCTGGATTTCAGCGCGCGGGCCGGCAGCAACGCCAGCTACAATCTGAACGGCGGGCTGCGCTTCAGCTTCTGATCGGCCCCGAAAACAGGAACGGCCCGGCGGAGAGTTTCTCCGCCGGGCCGTTTGCATTTCGGGAGGGTGCTCAGTCCGGCAGCCGGCCGTTGGTCAGGAACGCCTTCACGCGGGCTTCGTCGTCGGCGGTGTCGATGCCGTTCGCTGCGAGCCAGTCCGGGTTGTAATAGGTCGAGGCATAGCGCTCGCCCGAATCGCACAGGATCGAGACGACCGATCCGCTCGCCCCTGCCTCGGCCATTTCGGTGATCAGCCGCGCGCAGGCGATCAGGTTGGTCCCCGTCGAGCCGCCGACGCTGCGGCCCAGATGCCGCGACAACACCCGCGCAGCAGCGATCGAGGCCGTGTCCGGCACCACTTCCATCCGATCGATCACCTGCGGCACGAAAGACGGTTCGACGCGCGGGCGGCCGATGCCCTCGATGCGGCTGCACACTCCGCACTGCGTCGTCACGCTGCGGTCGTGCCAGTGGCGGTGGAAGACCGACGCCTCGGGATCGGCGACACAGATTCGCGTGGCGTGCCGGTGATAGCGCACGAACCGGCCGAGCGTGGCCGAGGTGCCGCCGGTGCCTGCGCCGCACACGATCCATTCGGGAATCGGCGCAGGCTCGCGCGCCATCTGGGCGAAGATGCTCTCGGCGATATTGTTGTTGCCGCGCCAGTCGGTCGCGCGCTCGGCATAGGTGAACTGGTCGAGATAATGGCCGCCCAGCGTGCGGGCGAGCCGTTCGGCTTCACCATACACGGTGGAGGGATCGGTAACCCTGTGGCACCTGCCGCCCAGCTCCTCGATCGCGGCGATTTTTTCGGCGGCGGTCGTCGCCGGAATAACGGCGACGAAGGGCAGGCCCAGCATCCGCGCAAAATAGGCTTCCGAAACGGCGGTCGATCCCGACGAGGCTTCCACCACAGTGCTGCCCTGGCCGATCCAGCCGTTACAGAGTGCATAGAGGAACAGCGAGCGCGCCAGGCGGTGCTTCAGGCTGCCGGTGGGATGGCTGCTCTCGTCCTTCAGGTAGAGCGCGATATGCGGCAGCGCGGGCAGCGCGACCGGAATGAGGTGGGTGTCGGCCGACCGGGTATAGTCCGCCTCGATCCGCGCGATCGCCCAATCGGCCCAGCGGGTGGGGGTACCGCTACGGACCCTTGCCTCTTCCTGCGTCCGATGTCTTGCCTGATGCACCTGTTGCCTCCCTTTCGGGCATTATAGCAAGTGCAGGATGCAGAAGGTTTGCAAAATTTCATCGTATAGCCCGCAGTCTGCAAATATGAAGCGGAGAATGGAAGAATGGTGCAATCTGGATGTCGGGGTGCCTCAATCCCCGTCGGTACCGTGCACCGGCAAACGTCCTTCGGCGAATGCCAGCGGCAGCGCCGCGGAGTGCTTCACCGTCTCCATTGCGATAGAAGCGCACACCACATTCATTTCGATCCGCTCGACCAGCGCGCGATATACGCGGTCATAATCGTCGACGCTGGGCAGCACGATCTTCAGCAGATAGTCGATGCTGCCGGTCAGCCGGTAGACTTCGATGATCTCCGGTATCTGCGCCACGGCGGTGCGGAAGCGCTCGGTCCATTCGGCACTGTGCACCCGCGCGCTGACTGTGACGAAAATGGTGGTCGGTAGCCGCACCAGCGCCCGGTCGAGCACCGCAACGTTGCGCTTGATATAGCCTGCCTCGCGCAGGTGCGCGACGCGCCGCGAGCAGGCTGAGGGGGAAAGATGGACCTTATCGCCCAGCACGCTGAGCGGCGTGTCGCTGTCGCGCTGCAATATGTCGAGAATGGCTGCGTCGCGGGACGAGAGCATGGGCTAGACCTTTGTTGCCGCACGCTTTGGGCGCGCTTCGCGACCGGGCATCGCCCGGCCGGCAAAACGGGTCAAGCGGCCGCTGCTGCGGACCGGGCGCTGTCCAGGTCAGAACAGCCCGTCGTCGTCATCCTCGTCGTCGCTGCCCGTTTCGATACCTGCGGCTTCTTCGCCGCCGCCGATCGCGAAGGTGCGGTGGACTTCGCGCTCGCGCGCCATGGTGTAGCTGTGCGCCATCTGGTCGAGCAGCGGGCCGAGTGCCATGGCTGCGGCTTCCTCAGGTTCGGGGCAGGCCGCACCCAGCAGCGCCAGCGCCGCAACCGCCGCATCGAGGTCGGCGCCAAAGGCCGCCTCGCAGTCGATTTGGTTGGTTGTGTCCTGCAGGATCTGCACAACGGTCGCTGCGTCGCGGTCGAGTCCGGTCAGTCCGTCGCGCATCCGCTGCGCGCCGTCGCCGATACAGGCGAGCGAGGCGAGCAGCGCCTCGCCGACATCCTCACCGGCATCGCCATCGGGATCGCGGATCGCCTGCACGGCAACCGCCAGATCGTCCACCGCCGCGCGGATCGTCGCGGATATGCTCGACAGCGTGTTGGCAAAGCCGCGGATTTCGGAGGCGACCATCGCCAGTCCGCGCCCGTCGGTACCCATGCGGTGGCAGCGCAGATCGGTGTTCCAGGCCATATGGTGCACGTCCTGATTGACCCGGTGCACCGTGTTCAGCCGCTGGACCAGCCGCTCGGCCGTATCGGAAATCGAGGCGCCGAGCTGGTGCGCGCGCAGATCGGCCTCGCGCAGGCGCGCCGTGACGGTCGCGATCTCGCCCACGCTCTTTTCCAGTTCGGCGAGGAAGGCGCCCTTGTCGTTCGCACGCGCGTTGCCGCCCCCGCTATCGCCCTTGGCCTTGATTTCGAGCAGTGCCGCCGCGCTGGGGGCAATGCCGCGCACGCTGCCGGTCAGCACCCGCGATTCCGCCTTGAAGGCATCGACCGTGTCGGCCACCTGCGACGCGAGCAGGGCAATCATGTGTCCGGTGACCTGCATCGCCACCGCTTCGTCTGCCTCGCCGCAACTCTCGCGCCAGGCCGCGAGCGCGCGCAGCCCGTCGGCGACATGTTCCAGCCGCTGGCGGGTAATGTCGCCGATCTGCATGGCGCCGATCGCGGTCGCCACCTTGGTGCGAATATCGCGCGCGACCGTGGCGATCTGCGCGGCGCGGGTGGCGTCCTCTGCCTGATGCTGCTGCAGCGAGGCAGCGTCGGCAGCGAGCTTGCGCGGCACGTGCGGGATCACCTTGGCGCATTCCTGCGCAAGCTGGCGGTCGATCGCGACCACGGCGGGAATCCCCGCCATCAGCCGGTCGATCTCGCCCGCGATGCCGGACATTTCGCCTTCGCCCACGTCCAGCCGCGCGAACATTGTGTCGGCAAAGGCGGAGAAGCCGTTGGCTCCGGCGGCGGCGACCTTGATGTTGAGGCCGCAGATACGAAGGAAGTCGAGCGTCCGGTTGACCTGGCCGATGCTGTCGCGCAGCGGCTTGGCGCTGTGCTGGATGCGCACCAGCGCCGCCTGGCGGTCGGCCTGCACCGCAGGCAGGCGCTCCAGCCGGTCGGCGGTCGCGCGCATGTTCTCCACCGCCGCTTCGGCGGCGTCGCGGCCGAGCGCCTGGGTGACGCCTTCCAGCGCCGTCACCAGATTTTCGACGATCGAATAGGCCTGGGCGAGCGCCTGCCCCGCCGCAACGAAGCGCGCGTCGAGGCCGCTGGCGACGCGATCGAGCGTCGATTCGACTTCCGCCAGCGACAGTTCGGATTCCGGCGTGGGCTCGGGGAGGGGAGCAATATACATCAGGGCCTCATCGCGCCGTTGCCGCCAGCAGCTCGCGGGCGATCTGGTTGAGCGGAATCACCTTGTCCGCCGCCCCCCGTGCAATTGCTTCTTTGGGCATGCCGAACACGATGGAGCTCGCTTCGTCCTGCGCAAAGGTGCGTGCGCCGGCCTGCTTCATTTCCAGAAGCCCGCGTGCCCCGTCGTCGCCCATGCCGGTCATGATGATGCCAACCGCGTTCGATCCGGCTGCGCGCGCCGCCGATCGGAACAGCACGTCCACCGACGGGCGATGGCGCGATACCAGCGGCCCTTCGCGCACCGAGACGTGATAGCGCGCGCCCTGCCGCTCCAGCATCATGTGCTTGCTGCCGCCGGGGGCGATCAGCACATGGCCGCGCAGCACCGGGTCGCCGTCCACGGCTTCCTTCACATCGACTTCGCACAGCGTGTTGAGCCGGTTGGCGAAGGCACGCGTGAAATTTTCCGGCATATGCTGGACGACGACGATGCCCGGCGAATTGGCCGGCAGCGCCTCCAGCACTTCGCGCAGCGCTTCGGTGCCGCCGGTGGAGGCGCCCAGGCACACCACCATTTCGGTGGTGCGGCTCATTGCCTTGCCGCTGGGCGGCGGCAGCACCGCATCGGCGGTCAGCTTCTTCGGCGGACCGCTGGCGATGACCGAGCGCTGCGCCGGCCGCCCTTGCACCCGTGCCCGCGCGGCGCCCTTCACGACGTCGCGGATCTGCAGATGATGCTCGGCAAGGTGATCGGCCACGCCGATCCGTGGCTTCAGGATCACGTCGACCGCGCCCGCTTCCATCGCCTGGAGCAGGGTTTCGGAGCCTTCCTCGGTCAGCGACGAGCACATCACCACCGGCACCGGGCACTGCGTCATCAGCTTGCGCAGGAAGGTGATGCCGTCCATGCGCGGCATCTCGACGTCGAGCGTGATGACGTCGGGCACTTCCTCCTGGATGCGGCGGGCGGCCGTGAACGGGTCGTTGGCGGTGCCCATCACCGTGATTTCGGGATCCTCCTCAAGGATCGCCGTCATGGTGTGCCGGACGCTGGCCGAATCGTCGACCACCAGCACGCGGATCTTACCACTCTTCATACGCGATCCTTCTGGAAAACGGTGTTCGCCACCTGGGTCAGCGGCAGCGCCTGTCCGGCGATGCTCTCGGAATGGCCGAGGAACAGGAAGCCGCCTGGTGCGAGGCAGTCGACGAGCTGCGACACGACCTTGCGCTGGGTTTGTTTGTCGAAATAGATCAACACGTTACGGCAGAAGATCAGGTGCATCGCCGAGCCTACCGGATAGCGGTCGTCCATCAGGTTCAACTGGGCGAAGCCGATCGCGCTGCGCAGCCGCGGTACCATGCGCACCTCGCTACGCCGGGGATCGTTCGGCGTCATTACATAGGCGCGGCGCAGTGCCGGTGGCACCGGGTCGATCAGCTCGGCGGGATAGATGCCGGCACGGGCCGTGGCCAGTACCTCGGTGTCCAGATCGGTGGCGAGGATGCCGTAGTTCGGGCCGCCATGGTGTGCGGCATAGTCGTCGAGCACCATCGCCAGCGTATAGGGCTCCGGGCCCGTCGAGCAGGCGGCGCTCCACACCCGTACGCTGCGAACGCCGCTGTCGACCAGTTCGGGCAGCGCCTGTTCGACCAGAAAGTCGAAATGCGCCGGCTCGCGGAAGAAGTCGGTCTTGTTGGTCGTCACCGCATTGATCAGATGCGGGCCTTCGGTGTCGAGATGATTGCCGGAAAATACTAAGTCGCAATAGCCGTCGAGCGTGTCGACGTCGCAGGCGCGCAGGCGGCGGCGGAGCCGTCCCTCCAGCATCGTCTTCTTGCTCGCCGGCATCTTGATGCCTGAGGTTTCGTAGATATAGGCCGCCACGCGCGTGAAATTGCGCGTGCTCATCATATCCTGGCCGGGCTGCGGGGGGAGCGATCGGGCGGCTGCTGCGGACAAAGGTTGCTCCATCACTTCGCGCGATCCGGGATCGCGGCGGCAAACAGGTCTTCCGCCTGCCCGGGGGGTGGCAGGCGGAAGTAGCGGTCAGGCGGCCCGGGCGGCCGGCTGGTCTAGGGTCACCGCTTCCTCGGCAGAGAAGATGCGGCTCATATCGACAAGGACGACGAACCCGTCGGCGCGTTTCACCACGCCGCCGATATAGTCGGAGCGCCAGCGTACCCCGACATCGGGCGCGGCTTCGAGCTGGTCGCTGCGGAAGGTGCAGACCTCCAGCACGCGATCGACCACCAGCCCCAGCATCAGGGTGCGGTCGGCCACTGGCACGTCGACTACCAGAATGCGGGTGCCGGGCGTCGCCTCGAACGGAGGCAGGCCCAGCCGCATCCGGAAGTCGATGGTCGTGACACCCTGGCCGCGCATATCGGTCAGGCCCAGCAGATAGTCCGGGCCGTTCGGGATGCGGAACGTCTCGCGATAGTCGAGAATTTCGCGCACCAGCGTGACCGGCACGGCGAACACTTCGGCCCCGAGGCCGAAGGTCACCACCTGGATGTCATGCGCCTCGCTCATGCTGCCTGTGCTCCAAAGGCCTCGTCGTCGGCGTCCGGGCCACCGGTCGACATTTCGAGCGCGAAGCCGTTCACGCGTGCCTGCTGGTCGGCGATCGAGTTGGGCTTGGGACGCGCACCCGGCTTGGCGGTCGGCTTTGCTGCGGCGCGCGCAGGCGCGGCCTTGGCCGGGGTGGCCTTGCGCTGCGCTGATGCCGCCGGACGTGCCGTGCTCTTGCGTACGCCGTTCGCGGCGGATTCGATCCGGAAATAGGCGATGCTGTTCTGAAGCTCCTCGGCCTGGGCGGCGAGTTCCTCGGACGTGGCGCTGATCTGCTCGGAGGCGCTGGCGTTCTGCTGCGTCACCTGGTCGAGCTGCTG
>NZ_JBQUYT010000010.1:0-92932 GCF_056314225.1 Sphingomonas sp. DMC6 | reverse complement strand
ACAGGTCGCTCACATTCGGTCTCCTTGCGGAGCCTGAATCACATCGCGCCTCTCACATCAATGGGTCCTGACCCTAGGGACAGGGGGAAATATAGGCAGGAAATATAGGGACAGGAAATCAAGGGACAGTATCCAATTTACCTCCCGCCAACCCCTTTCCTACACCCCTTGTTCTGAGTATGTTCCGATCTTTCGTTTGCCGGCCCGGGAGCGACCGATCATGGATATCTGCAACGATGCTTTTGCGTTCCCGGGTGCTCTCTCTGCCGCGCGCCCGCTTCGCCCAGGCATCTGCAACCGAAATCGCCGCGCGAGCCTAAACTTCCTAAACTTAGCCACCCGCTGCCGCTGTGCCCCGGGGCCTTCGCGGCCGCTCGACGGCGCGCGCACGCGCTGCAAAACGCGGGCTGTCGCGCTTCCGCGCCGCCCTGAAAAACATGTCGCGAGCCTAAACTTCCTAAACTTAGCCACCCGCAACCGCCGCGCCCCGGCGCCTTCGCAGCCGCTCGACGGCCCGCGCAAAAACTGTAGAACGCGGTCCAACGGGGAGTGAGGCACGCATGACGGAATCGGTTCAGGAGCCCTGTGCGGCAGAGATGCGGCTGGTGATCGGCGCGTCGTCGCTGGGGACGATCTTCGAATGGTATGATTTCTTCATCTGGGGCACGCTGACCGCCACCGGCATTCTGGGCCGCACCTTCTTCCCCTCGGGCAACGAGACGCTGGCGACCTTGCTCTCCTGGGCCACCTTCGCGATCGGTTTCGGCTTCCGGCCGCTGGGGGCGATCCTGTTCGGCTATCTGGGCGACCGGATGGGGCGGAAATATACCTTCCTCGTCACCATCACGCTGATGGGCGTGGCGACGGCGGGCATCGGCCTGATCCCCGGCTATGCCCAGATCGGGATCACCGCGCCGATCCTGATCCTGTCGCTGCGGGTGCTGCAGGGGATGGCGCTGGGTGGCGAATATGGCGGCGCGGCAATCTATGTCGCCGAGCATTCACCCGGCGGCCGCGCCGGTTTCCACACCAGCTTCATCCAGGCGAGCGTGGTCGGCGGCTTCGTGCTCAGCCTGGCGGTGGTGCTGCTGTTCAAGCTGGGCTTCGCATCGGTATGGGATGCCTGGGGCTGGCGGCTGCCCTTCCTGTTTTCGCTGCTGTTGCTCGCGGTGTCGCTGTGGATGCGTCTGAAGCTGTCCGAAAGCCCGGTGTTCCGCGCGATCAAGGAAGCGGGGGAGACGGCGGGCAATCCTTTCGTCGAAAGCTTCACCTATCCGGGCAACAAGCGCCGGCTGTTTGTGGCGCTGTTCGGCATCGCCGCCGGGCTCACCGTGGTGTGGTATACGGCGATGTTCTCGGTGCTGTCGTTCCTGTCCGGGCCGATGCAGATGGACCAGACGGCGGCGCAGCTGATTACAGCCGCCGGCGCGGTGATCGGCATGGGCTTTTTCGTCCTGTTCGGGGCGATTTCGGACCGGTTCGGGCGCAAGCCGCCGATCGTGATAGGCTATGCGCTCACGCTGCTGTTCCTATTCCCCTGTTTCTGGGTGATCGGCAGCGCCGCCAATCCGGGGCTCGCCAAGATGTCGCTGCGCGAGCCGGTGGTCGTGGCGGGGCCGCATTGCGCCTATGACCCGTTCAGCACGAAGCAACTCGACGAATGCGGGCGCCTGCTCGATCATCTCTCGAAGCGCGGCATCCGCTACAAGACCGAGAAATCGCCCACCGTCTATGTCACCGTCGGCGGGCAGGTGGTGCCGCAGTCCGACCCCGCTTCGCTGGACGCGGCGCTGAAGGATGCCGGCTACCGGTTCGACAAGGTCGTGCCCGGGCCGGTGAATATCGCAATGATCCTGCTCGGCATGGTGGTGCTGATGGCGCTGTCGGGCGCCACCTATGGCCCGGTGGCGGCGCTGCTCAGCGAGATGTTCCCCTCACGCATCCGCTATTCGTCGATGTCGATCCCCTATCATGTCGGCACCGGCTATTTCGGCGGATTCCTGCCCTTTATCAGCCAGTATATGGTGGCGCGGACCGGCAACCCCACCGCCGGGCTGTGGTACACTTTCGTCGTCGTGGCGATCGCGCTGCTGGTTACGCTGTTCGGATTGCGCGAGACGGTGGCGCCGGGCAGCCGGGGGCGCTAACCGGCGGGGATGACGGACTCTCCCCTTCGCCTGCGCCTCGACGGTGCCGCACTGGTCGCCAACTGGAAGCTGCTTGCCCGGTTGAGCGGCCCGGCTGCCTGCGGCGCGGCGGTGAAGGCCAATGGCTATGGGCTGGGCGCGCGCGGCGTGGTCTCGCGGCTGGCCGAGGCGGGTTGTCGCGACTTTTTCGTCGCCTGCTGGGCAGAGGCGCGGGCACTGGCGGATCTGGGCGTGACCGTCTCGGTGCTCCACGGCGTGCGCGCCGAGGACATGGCCGACCGGCCGGCACATGCCCGTCCCGTGCTGGCGAGTGCCGAACAGGTGCGGCGCTGGCGCGAGGCCGGCGGCGGCGTCTGCGACGTGATGGTCGATACCGGCATGAACCGGCTGGGCGTATCGCCGCAGCAGGTGGCCGAGGGGCTCCTCGACGGGCTGGCGATCGAGACGCTGCTCAGCCACCTCGTCGCTTCGGAAGAGGATGTGCCGCTCAACGCCCGCCAGCGCGACGCGTTCGCGGCGCTTGCGGGGCGGACGGGCGCGCGGCGGATGAGCCTGGCCAATTCGGGCGGCATCGCGCTGGGGCCGGACTATCGGTTCGACCTCACCCGGCCGGGCATCGCCCTTTACGGCGGGCGGCCCTGCGCCGCGCTGGCGGGCATCCGCCAGGTGGTGACGCCCGAGGCGCAGATCCTCCAGCGCCGCCGCGTCGCCGCTGGGGACACGATCGGCTACAACGCCACCTATACCGCGCCGCGCGATATGGAAGTGGCGATCCTCAACCTCGGCTATGCCGATGGCTATCTGCGCTGCTTCTCGAACCGGGGACGGGCGCGGGCCGGTGCTGCGGTACTGCCGCTGGTGGGACGCGTCTCGATGGACCTGACGGCGATCTGCGTCGACGCCGCGCCGGGGCTTGTCGAGGGCGACTGGGTGGCCATCGGCTATGATTTGCCCGAAATGGCGGCGATCAGCGGCATGTCGCAGTACGAACTGCTGACCGGGTTAGGGGCGCGGTTCGACCGGGTTTGGGGGTGACGGGATGTTGTGAAATATTTCACGTTCGCAATTTTGTTGCAATTATGCAACATTTTTCGGAAAATGTTTCTGGTTTCGCGTCTGATCCTTTTCTGGACCTCAGGCCTTCCTCATAAGTTCCTCTTTACTAAAAAAGGGGAATCCAATGAGATTGTCATTCTTGGGCTGCGCTTCTGCGCTTGCGATCGTTGTCGGGGTGGTGCCAACGGCCGTATGGGCGCAAAGCGCTGAAACCAAGCAAACGGCGGATCAGCAGCAAGCGTCGGCGGAAGAGGCACCGGTCAACCAGGACGGCGAAGTAGTCGTTACCGGTACGCGCCTCACACTTCCGAATCTCCGGTCGCTGCAGCCGACCATTTCGACGAATGCGCAGTACCTTCAGGACCGTGGCCTGAACAACATTGCCGACGCCTTGAACGAACTGCCCACGATCCGTGGCAGCGTCACGCCGGCAGGGGCGCAGGGATCATTTGGCCAAGGGGTCAACTTCGTAAACCTGTTCAACAACGGCTCAAACCGGACCCTCACGCTTGTAAACGGGCGTCGTTTCGTCACGTCGAACGTCAACACGCAGTTCAACCAGGGGTCGGCTGGTACGCAGGTCGACCTCAACGTCATCAACTCGCTTCTGGTCGATCGGATCGATCAGATCGGTATTGGTGGCGCCCCCACCTATGGTTCGGATGCAATTTCTGGCACGGTCAACGTGATTCTGCGCGACCGGTTCAATGGCCTGCGCGCGAACCTGACCGCAGGTGTCACGCAAGAAGGCGATGGTGGCAATCACAGCTACAGCTTTTTGGGTGGCAAGGACTTTCTGGAGGGCCGCCTCAACATCACGCTCGCTTATCAGCACGACAAGCAGGACGGCGTATTGTATAATGCGCGTGACTTCCTACGAAAGAACCTCGGTGGCGCTACCAACCCGACTGACGCCCAGGCTCTGGCACTCGGACGTACCGCCGCATCTGGCATCACCAGCCTGAACGACGGGCGCGTTAACACCAACTTCGGTTATAACAATTCTACGACGGACGGCTTTCCCGGCACGATCCAAATTCTCAACGAAACGATTTATTATCTGAATCGTGGCGGTGTGATTACAGCTGCGACCGGAAATAGTGCTGCGGTGCGGAACTGGCAGTTCAACGCGCAGGGAAACCTGGTCCCTTTCAACAAGGGTATCATCTTCCCGAGTATCTATGCCAGCGGCGGCGACGGTTTCCGCTTCAACGACTATTCGCAGATCACCAGCGATCTGAGCCGCGATATCTATAACGCATTCGCGCATTTCGACGTGTCGGATTCGCTCAAGCTCTTTGCGGAAGGGGAATATTTCCGCTCGCGCGCCGACGAACTGGTGCAGCAGCCCACCTTTAATAGCAACCTGTTTGGTGGGTCGAGCGGAGCACTGACGTTCCGTTCCGACAGCCCGTTTCTGACTGCGCAGGCGCGTGGGCAACTTCAGGCGCTGGGTATCACCAGCTTCCAGGTGTCGCGCGCATCGGACGATCTTGCGGACCTGACGGGCTACAACATCACCAATCTCTGGCGCGGCGTTGTTGGTGCTCGCGGTGATTTCGATATCGGCAAGCGCAAATTCCGTTACGAAGTTTCGTTCAACTATGGCCGGAATGTCATCCACGATTATGGTCAGGATCTAAACGCGCAGAATTTCATTAATGCCGTGAACGTCACGACTGATGGCAACGGCAGGATCGTTTGCACTGCAACTCCCGCCTATCAGGCAGCACCGGGTGGCACGCCGGTTGCTGATCCGAATTGCGTCCCGCTCAATCTGCTGGGTAGTGGCGTTTCGACGCCTGCTGCGCGCGCCTATGTTATTGCCAACAACCTGACGCGCAGCGTGCTTGAGCAGCAGGTTTTCAATGCCAACGTAGGTGGCTCGCCGTTTTCGCTGTTCGGCAACGACACCGCATTCAATCTTGGCTTTGAACATCGCCGCGAGTCCGGTGCATTCACGCCCAGCAGTTTCCAACAGCAGGGACTCGGCCGTTCGGTGGCGATTTCGCCGGTTTCCGGTCATTACACACTCAATGAAGGTTTCGGCGAAATCGCTTTGCCGTTCATCTCAGCAGATAACCACGTTCCCTTTATCAATCAGTTGACCCTGACGGGCAGCGGCCGCTATGTCGACAATTCGGTGAATGGCAGTTTCTTTGCCTGGTCTGCAGGAGGATTCTACTCGCCGGTTCGCGACATCACGTTCCGCGGTAATTATACGAAGTCGTTCCGTGCACCGGCAATCACTGAACTGTTTCTGCCGATTTCCAACGCATTTTCTTCGGTGACGGATATCTGTTCGCCGGGGAACATCAATGGCGGCCCGGTGCCCGACATCCGCAAGCGCAACTGCACGGCGTTTCTGGCCAAGTACCCGAATGCGACGCCGCTAGATGCAGCTGCGGCGACCGTTCCTTCGCGGAGCGGCGGTAACCCGGGGCTGGAAAACGAAGTCGCGCGGAGCTTCACGTACGGCGTTCTGTTTCAGCCGCGTTTTGTGCCCGGGCTTTCGATGTCGGCTGACTATATTGACATCCGCATTGCCAACCCGATCCAGAGCCTGACCGTCTCGCAGATTGTTCAGGGTTGCTTCGACAATGCCCAATTCAATACGGCCGATCCGGCGCGCGGCAACAGCTTCTGCTCGCTGATCCGTCGTTATGAGACCGGGCAGGGTGGGACAGCGGCGAACGGCGGCGATCGTGGTGGTCAGGTCGTCAACGATCCTGCAAATCCGGGCGTCAACTATGGATATGTCAACGGGAAGAGAATCTTCTTCTCGGGTATTCAGGCGACTTTGAACTACCAGACCTCGCTTCGCAGTCTGGGAATCGGGGGCACGTTCGAGGCTGATGTCGTTAGCCTTTACGTGCGCCGTCGCCTGATCGACGTCACCGGCGTCGCACCGGTCCGTACCGACGGCACGTTTGGGGATCCCAAGTGGCAGGGTCAAGTGAATCTGCGCTATTCAAATGCTGTGTGGGGGCTCAGCACCTCCATCAATATCGTCGGCAGACAGATTGCGGCGCGTACCGGTCTGTCAACCGATCTGCGGGAATTCAATGTCATTAATTCCTATGCGACGGTGAATGGCTCTGCATTCATAAAAGTTGGCGATTCATACCGCCTCACTTTTTCTGTAACAAACCTGTTCAACCGTATTGGTCAGGAATATTACGGTTATTATCCTACCACGTTGATCAACGACTATTTGGGTCGGCGTTTCACCGTAGGTGCGAGGGTCAACTTTTGATCTGAAGCGCTAAAATAAAAGGGGTCGCAGGCATCACCTGCGACCCCTTCTCTTTGCCCTGGTGCAGAATGCCTGCGGATTACTCTGGCGTCCTGCTCTTTTACAGCGCGGTCAGCATCACCCGCGCTCGACGCACATGGCGATGCCCATGCCGCCGCCTATGCATAGCGTGGCGAGACCCGTCTTAACGTCACGCTTCTGCATTTCGTGGACCAGTGTGGTCAGGATGCGCGCGCCCGAGGCGCCGATCGGGTGGCCGATGGCGATGGCGCCGCCGTTCACATTCACCTTGTCGGCGTCCCAGCCCAGTTCCTTGCCGACCGAGAGTGCCTGTGCGGCGAACGCTTCGTTGGCTTCGATCAGGTCGAGATCGGCGATGGTCCAGCCGGCCTTCTCCAGCGCCTTGCGGCTCGCGGGGACCGGACCGATGCCCATGATCGACGGGTCGACGCCAGCGCTCGCCCAGCTCCGGATCGTCGCCAGGATCGGCGCGCCGCGCCTTTCGGCTTCCTCCCGGCTCATCAGCACCAGCGCCGCCGCGCCGTCGTTCAGGCCCGAGGCATTGGCGGCGGTGACGGTGCCGTCCTTCTTGAACGCCGGCTTGAGCCCCGACACGCCCTCCACCGTCGCACCCGCGCGAATATATTCGTCATCGGCGATCACCGTTTCGCCCTTGCGGGTCTTGATCGTCACCGGCGCGATCTCGTCCTTGAAGCGGCCCTCGGCACGCGCCTTTTCGGCCAGATTCTGCGAGCGCACCGCGAACGCATCCTGGTCGGCGCGCGTCACCTGATACTGCTCGGCGAGATTTTCGGCGGTGATGCCCATGTGATAGCCGTTGAACACGTCGGTCAGGCCGTCCTTGATCATCGTGTCAACGAGGCTCAGGTCGCCCATCTTGGTGCCGGGGCGCAGCGACTGGGCGTGCGGGCTCATCGACATCGATTCCTGCCCGCCGGCAACGATGATCGACGCATCGCCGTTGCGGATCGACTGGAAGCCGAGCGCTACCGCGCGCAGGCCCGAGCCGCAGACCTGCTGCACGCTCCACGCCGGCACTTCCTTCGGCACCCCGGCGTTCATCGACGCCTGGCGGGCGGGGTTCTGCCCCTGCGCCGCGGTGAGCACCTGACCGAGGATGACTTCGGAGACTTCCTCGCCCTTCACGCCCGCCTCGGCCAGCGCCGCCTCAATCGCGATGCGCCCCAGCTCGTGCGCGGGGGTGGCGGCAAAGGCGCCGAGAAAGCTGCCCACCGGGGTGCGCTTGGCGGCGGTGATCACGACTTCGATCATGGAATTCTCCTGCGAGTGTGTTTGGCGGCTATCTAGTGCGGGGAAGCGCGGTTAACCAGCCCGCCAGTGGCTCCCAGACCGTGCGACGTGCGCGGCTGCCCACGATCATGCCGACATGGCCCAGCGCCAGCTCGCGCACCTCGCCCAGTCGCGCGGCGCTCGCGGCGGGGACGATGCGGTCGCTGGTCGAAACGAGCGACAGCGCCGGCATCTGCAACCGTTCCGGCACAATCGGCGCACCCGCCACCTGCCAGCGTCCGCGACCGGGCAGATCGGCCGACAGGAAATCGTCGAACAGTTGCTGCCCCGCGGCATAGGTCAGCGGCGCGCCGCCATTGGCCCAGTCCTCCAGCACCACAAAGGCGCGCGCTTCCGGATCGCGCCGGCGCAACCGGCCGAATCGTTCATATTTCAGGATGGTGCGGCGCGGATCGAGCTGCCAGAAGCCCGCCTGCAGCACTTCCATCGGCACCAGCCCCAGCGCTTCGCAAGTGGGGTGCGCCTGGTCCCACAGCGCCGACATGCCCTCCAGCGCCGCGCCATAGCCGGAAAAATGCCAGGGCGCCGCGATCGTCACCAGCCCGGCGACCGGCATCGCCTGTGCTGCCGCAATCGCCATGGTGCCGCCCAGGCAATAGCCGGCCAGCAACGGCGGCCGGCGCAACTGGCGGAGCAGCGGCAGCAGCAGCCCTTCGACATGGCCGGTAATGTCGAGCGCGCGTTCGCCCGGCGCGGGGCTGCCCCAGTCGACCAGCATCGGCCGCACGCCCTGCCGCGCCAGCCAGCGCAGCAGCGAATTGCCGCGTGCCAGATCGAGCACCAGCGGCGGGTTGATGAGCGAAGGCACGAACACGACCGGCTGCCCATGGCCGCCATAGTCGCGCAGCACCGCGCGACCGGCGCGGGCGATCACCGGCCGTTCGGGGCGCGGGGCAGGGCGCGGCGCCTGCTGATAGGCGGCAAGGCCGGCAAGTGCCGCAGCGCGTCGTTCGGGCGATGCTGCAGTTTCGCTGCGCAAAAGCTGCAGAAATAGCGGCAGGGGGCGCGGCCCGTGTTGCGACGCGGCAGAAACTGTTGTTAGGTGAGCATCTGTCACGCGCGAGGTTCCCATGAAGAAAGCTGCATCAGGAAGCGGGCCGGTCATCATCAAGAAATATGCGAACCGCCGCCTCTACAACACGGAAACTTCCTCTTACATCACGCTCGACCATCTCGCCGCGATGACGCGCGAAGGCCGCGACTTCAAGGTCGTCGATGCCAAGACCGAGGAGGACATCACCCATAACGTCCTCACCCAGATCATCATGGAAGAGGAAGCGCGCGGCCAGACGATGCTGCCGGTCAATTTCCTCCGCCAGCTCATCGCGCTCTATGGCGATTCGATGCAGGCGATGGTGCCAGGCTATCTCGAAGCGTCGATGGAAAGCTTTCGCCGCAACCAGGAACAGTTCAAGTCGGCGGTCGAAGGCGCCTTCGCCAATTCGCCTTTCGCCGAAATCGCCAAGCGCAACATGGAGATGTTCGAGGCAGCCGCCAGCGCGTTCAAGCCCACCGGCGGCGCCCCCGCACCCGCACCCGCGCCTGCACAGAGCGAATCGGGCGCGGATGATGTGTCGGCGCTGAAGGCGGAACTCGCCCGGTTGCAGGAAAAGATCGAGAAGCTGGCGCAGTAAGCTGCGCGGGGAGGGGTGGTTAGCCGCTCTCAGCTATGTACTTCCCCTCCCTGCAAGGGAGGGGCAGGGGTGGGTCCGCCGCCATCAGGCGGCGGGACTCGCTATCAGCAAGGGCGAAAGTCTTCAGGCGCGCAGACGCGCGCACCCACCCCCGGCCCCTCCCTTGCAGGGAGGGGAGCGAGAGAGACAGGTGCGATTGTCTTCGTCCGGGTAGCGCCCGGTCAGGGCTTGCGGAATTTCAGCGTCATCCGGTCGCTTTCGCCGATCGCGGCGTATTTGGCGCGGTCCTGGTCTTTCAGCGCATAGGTGGGCGGCAGCGTCCATACGCCGCCGGGCCAGTCGGCGGTGTCGGCCGGGTTGGCGTTGACTTCCGAGGCGCCGACGAACTTGAAGCCAGCCGCCTCGGCCAGGCGCCGCACCGTCGACACCTTGATATAGCCGCTCTTCGTCTCGCGCTCGTCGCTCGCCTTTTCGGGCAGGCGGTGATCCTCGATGCCCAGCACGCCGCCCTTTTTGAGCATCGCGAACATCTGGCGGAACGCCTCGGCCGAATAATCTTGCCCGTTCTGCAGATAGCCCATCCGCCAGTTATGGACGTTGCGGAAGGTGAGCACGACATCCGCCGTGCCATCGGGCACCTTGGGCTGGCCGGCAGCGGCGGGGAAGCTGGCGATGCGGATCGGGCCATAGAGCGCCGGGTTCTTCGCCTTCAGGGCCTCGATCCCTTTAGCGCCATTGGCGGGAACGGCGGCGTAGAGCGTGCCCTTGCCCAGCGTTAGCGGTGCGAGGATTTCGGTGTACCAGCCGCCGGCGGGCCAGATTTCGACCACCGTGTTGCCCGGCTTCACGCCGAAAAAGCTGAGGGTTTCGACCGGGTGGCGATATTGGTCGCGGGCGACATTTGCCAGGGTGCGGGTGGGCGTTGCCACTGCGGCTTCGATCGACTGGCGCGGCGTCGCCGGCTGGCGCGCGGCAACGCTGGCAACGGCAACGGCGGTGCTCGCCACCGCAAGAATCACAAGGGTCTGGCGCATTGGCTTGGGCTCCCGATATGCGCGCCAGTGATTGGAGAAGTCAGGACAGGATGCAACTACAATATTGGGGCGCCGCGGCGACCGCGCTGCTGGTTGCGGCGATCAGCGGCGCAGGCGAATATCGCCGCCGTCGCAGGCGCGACATGGACCGGGTGGGCGTGGTGCCGTGGATGACGATCCAGATGGCGGCACTGTTCGCAGCGATCGTGCTGGCGAGTCTGGCGATACATGCGGGGGCGTGAGGGGGGCTTTATGTGGATCGCGTCGGCCGAGTTTGGGACAAATCTGCCATTCCTATCGACCCGTGGAGCTGGCGGGTTCCGCCGGAAGCGGTCGTGCCACATTGATCGCTTTTCAACGCCAGACGCGCGGCTGTGATGCCCAACAGTCGGTTAGGCTTGGGGGGCGCGGCAGATGGCTGCCGTCTTGGAAGCGATCGAGTAGCGGGCAAGCGGGTCGCCCATGTCATTGCGGCAGTGCCGCGACTGTGTTATCTAGTCAACACAGTTAGTGGGGGCTCTATGGAATTAGAAAATTATCGAGCGCCAGCAAAAGTTAAGCTCGCGGCGCTGTGGGCGTCCACGATGTTCTGTTACATCTACGGCGACTATTTCGGCCTCTACGTCGCCGGCACGCTGGCAGCCATGAATCACGGCAGCATGGGGCCGCTCGGCCATGCAACCGCCGGCGTTCTCATAGGCGTGTCGCTGCTGATGGCGGTGCCGAGCCTGATGGTCGCGCTGTCGCTGCTGTTGCCAGCCTCGGTCTGCCGGTGGGCCTGCATCGTCCTGGGCCTCTTCTACACCGCGATCATGGCGGTCAGCGTTCCGGGATCGGAGCCGTTCTACAAAGTCTTGGCGGCAATCGAGATGACGCTGACGCTAACGATCACCGTCGTTGCGGTTCGCTGGCCGCGAGAAGCCCGTCGTGGTTGACGATAATCCTCCATCGCGGGGCGCACGTCTCGCAGGCGCGCTTTATCTCGGCACGATCGTCTTCGGCCTGTTCGCCGAGCTGGGTTCGCGCGGCTCGCTGATCGTCGGCAGCGATGCTGCAGCCACGACGCGCGCACTTGTTGCGAATGAGGTGCTGTTCCGAGCCGGGCTTGTTGCCGATGTCGCGATGCTGGCCTGCTATGTCGGGGTGACGACGCTGTTCTTCGATCTGTTCCGGCCCGTCCATGCCGGCGTGTCGCGAATGGCGGCCGCATTCAGCTTGATCGGTATCGCCGCGCTGGCGGCCGATTCGCTGCTGCTGCTTGCCCCGTTGCGGCTGCTAGCGACAACGCCCTACCTCTCGGCGCTGGGCGAGCCACAGCGCGAAGCGGTGGCGCTGCTCGCGCTCAAGGTGCATGGCGACGGGTACGACCTAAGCCTAGTATTCTTCGGCATCTACTGCTTGATGCTGGGCTGGCTGGCATGGCGCAGCAACTTCCTTCCGAAAGTTATTGGTGCGCTCATGGCGCTGGCCGGCGTTTGCTACATCCTCAACAGCGTCGCGGACCTGGCGGCGCCTGCTTTCGCCCATATGCTCTCTCCGCACCTTATGGACCCGACGCTGATCGGGGAGGCTGCGCTGGCTCTCTGGCTGCTGGCGTTCGGCGCGAAGCGATCTTGATTAGGTGCGGGTATCAAGGGTGCTCGGTTCCAAGCGAGCGTCGTGATTCGCTGGCCGGCAGGATCAGGAGACTTGAACGGCGGCTCCTGTTGGCGCCGGCCGTTATGGTGAGCCAAGCCGAATGCCGTGATGTGGTCGCAAGCGGACCTAGACAAGCACCACGCAGCGCCTCCGCCCCTAATAGAACCGCCGCAGCACCAGCGCGCGCTCGGTTCCGCCGCATAGGGTGAGCATCACCCGCATCCCCGGCGGTCCGGCGACCCAGCCGGCGGTCGCACCGGGCGCTTCGCGGGCCACGGCCACGCCATTCTCCGCGCAGATCGTCTCGCCCGCTTGCCAGCCTGCCTCGGCCGCCGGCGAGCCGCGCATCACGTGCAGCACCTCCAGCCGGTCGCTCGCATAGCCGAGCAGCAGGCCGCTGGTGGAGCGCAGCACGGCGGCGGCGCTGTCCGGTCCCGGCATCAGCACCATCCGGCCCGCGGCGGGATCGATCAGCACGCGGTATCGGGTCATCCAGCCGCTGCCGATGCGGCCTGCCCAGCCGGTGCGTTCGCCGAAGCTGCCCGCAGGCTCGATGCGGACCTCGGTTTCGGGCGGCGCGGCGCTGCCCAGTGCGAAGCCGGGCACGATCGCGGTTTCGGTCACGACTGCACCGCCCATGCCCCAGCCGAGCGTGGTGGTGATCGTCGCACCGGCATAGCCTGCCGCCTGCCAGGACGGCTGGCTGAGCGTCAGCGCGGCGCCGTCGCCGGTGTCGACCAGCAGGGGGCCGATGGTCCGCCCGTTGAGGCGGGCGCGGACGGCGGGCAGGCCTGCGGCGCCCTGCGACAGCGGCACGGCGATGCCGGCAAAGGGCAGGCGGCCGCTGGGCAGCAGGCGGAAACGTCCGGCCGGATAATCGATGTCGAGTGCGCAGCAGGCGAGCAGATCGCTGCCGACGAACAGGTCCGCGCCGAAACGATCGGGGTCTGCGGCGGCGGAGACTGCCAGCCGGGCGTGGCCGGCGGCGAGCGCGCCGATCCGCAGCCTGTCCGCGCTGGCCCAGCGGAGCGACAGGGCGCCGCCCACCGCCTGCGCCTGGCCGGTGCCGCGCGCGCTGCGGAGCCCGGCCCGGCGCGCCAGTGCGGCGGTTATCAGGCTGTGGCTGATGCCGGTGTCGAGCATCGCGGCGACGCTGTGCCCGTTCAGTTCGGCGGTGAAAATGATCTGGTTGCCGGCGCCGCGCGTGAAGGGCACCCAGCGCGTCTCGGCATCGGCGGCGAGCGCGATTTCCGGGGCTGTTGCGGGCAGGGCGAGTGGCACCGGGCCGGTGTAGCGGCCGGACGGCAGCGGTGAAATCCCCTGGCCGGCCGCCTTCCGATGCGGGCTTTTGCAACCCGCCCCGCAGGCGCCGGGGTGCGTTACCGCGCAGCAAGTTGTTGTGGTCGCTTCCAGGATGAGGCCATTGTGGAGCGAGGCCGCAGTGCACCCGCTTGCGCCTTTAATGCTGGATGCGTTGTTACGAGATGCTGCCAAATCGGCCGGAATTAGAAGGCTAATCTGCGATTTTACTGCATATTTTGTCACAATTCGGCGGTAGCACTTTCGTTCGGGGGAGAATGCGCATGTCCATTGCCTCGACGCAGACCAGCTATGCCAGCCTGTCGCTGAAAGACCTGTTGGCCGCACGCGATGCCTATCACTGGCATTTGATGAACAAGGCCAATGTCGTCGGCACAGCCGTCGGCCTGTATCTGATCCGCAAAGATAGCGTGGCGGCGAGCGAACCGCGTACCTTCGCCAATTCCGAAGTGCGGCCGGAATCCTGGCCGTGCATCCTGGTGCTGGTGAACGACTGGATGTCCGCCACCAGCTTCGGCGGCGATGACGGGATCGACCCTACGCATATGGTGCCGCGGACGCTGTATCTGGCGGACGGGCGCGCGGCGCCGGTCTGCGTGGTGCTTGTCCGCCCCGGCGTGGTGCAGCAGGCGGCGCCGGCGCTGGTGCGCTGGCCGGAAAGCTATATCGGCGGGGGCTGCCCGCTGTTCGCCACTGTGCAGGGGGAAGAGCGGCGCGGTACCGTGGGCTGTCTGGTCAGCGACGGGCACCGCACCTATGCGCTCACCAACCGCCATGTCGCGGGGGAAGCGGGGTCGGTGCTGTCCGCCAGCCTGCGCGGCAACAAGGTGCCGGTGGGGACCAGCGCCGATCGTGCGCTGACCAAGGCGCCGTTCGATCAGGTGTTCCCCGCGTTCGGGACGCAGCGGACGTTCCTGACGCTGGATGTCGGGCTGGTCGATGTCGACAATGCCAGCGACTGGACGAGCCGGGTGTTCGGGCTAGAAGGCGATCCCGGCCCGGTGCTCGACCTCAACGAAGCCAATATCGGCACCCAGTTGATCGATTGCCCGGTCGAGGCATTCGGCGCGGTTTCGGGGCGTTGCCGGGGGCGCATCAAGGCGCTCTTCTATCGGCACAAGGCGCTGGCCGGCTATGAATATGTCTCGCAATTCCTGATCGCGCCGGAAGATGGCGCGGCGCAGACCTGCCCCGGTGATTCGGGGATGGTGTGGCATGTCGTCGAGCCCAGTGAGGGAAATGCGCCGCGCACGCTGCGCCCGATTGCGATCGAATGGGGCGGGCAGGGGATTGTCGGGCCGCAGGGCGGCACGCTCAATTTCAGTCTCGCGACCGGGCTGGCGACGGCGTGCCAGTTGCTCGATGTCGATCTGGTGCGCACCGGCGATACCGGCGCAACGCCCTTCTGGGGACAGACCGGCCATTACAGCATCGCCGCCGTCGCCATCGAGCTTGTGCAGAATCCGGGGCTCAAGGCCTTTCTGAAGGCGAACGAAAAGCGCATCAGCTTCGGCCCTGACGAGCTGAACGCCGATGCGATCCGCGCCGCACTCAGTGCCGGCGACTTTGTCGAACTGGCTGACGTGCCCGATCTGGTGTGGAAGAAGGTGAAGGGCGACGTGCCCGGCGGCCGCGATTATGCCCGCAATGCCGGGCCGGAACATCCCAATCACTATGCCGATATCGACCAACCCGGCGCCGAAGGGAAGTCGTTGCGCGATCTGGTGATGGCGGATCGGGCCAATCTGACGGTGCAGGCCTGGCAGGCCTGGTACGCCGCCAATGGCCAGAGCGATGCCGCGCATCAGGGGCTGCTGCCCTTCCGCGTCTGGCAATTGTTCAAGGTGATGACCGGTGCGCTGCACGCCGGTGAGGTCGATCCCTTCCTGTGCGCGGCCGGGGTGATTTCGCACTATATCGGCGATGCGTGCCAGCCGCTCCATGGCTCCTATCTGGCGGACGGGTACAAGGACCGGCCGGTCGCCAGCACGGGCAAGACGCCCAAATGGCAGGGCAAGGGCGTCCATGCCGCCTATGAAGACAAGATGGTCGACATGTTCTCGGCGCAGTTGCTGGGAGCGATCGAACCCGCCGCGAACGCACTGGCGCATCCGATTCCTCCCATCGCCTCTGGTGCCGACGCGGCCTTTGCGACGGTCGACCTGATGGCGTGGTGCGCGGGGCTGATCCCGCCGGCTGAACTGTGCGATGCCTATATCGCGCTGGGCGGGGGTACCTCGAAGCATGTCATTCAGGGGCTGTGGGACCGGTTCGGCACCCGTACCCAGCAGGTGATGGGCGCCGGCGCGCGCTATCTCGCCGTGATCTGGGACGCTGCCTATGCCGCTGGCGGTGCACTCGCGCTGCCGGCAGAGGAAATCGACGCGAAGGCGCTGGCGGCCATTTACCAGGATGCCAGCTTCGCGCCTTCGCTGACGCTCAACCACATCGCGCCGGAGCTGTAACCGCGCTTCAGCGCAGCGCCAGCACCGCCGTGGTGATCGATTGCGGTGTGGCGGGAATGGTCGTCCCGGTCGGCAGCGGCACGGGCACGGCATCGTGGCTGGCGTCCGTCACGAACAATGCGGCAAGCCGCGCGCCCCGCAGGTCCACCGCCAGCCGCCGCGGCACCGGCCCGGCATTGACATGGACCAGCACCAGCCGGCGCCCGTCCGGCGACAGCGCCGCGACCGTATCGCTGTCGTCGACCGGCACCAGCCGATAGCCGGGGCGGATATGCCGGCTGAAATTCGCCATCGCCCAATATTTGCGGGTGACATGGATCGCGTGCGGCGCATCGGGCGCGGCGGCAAGGTCCATCTTCACCAGGCCCCAGTTGCTGCCCGCGCCGCCCTTGGCGGTGCTCAGCGTCTCGACTGCCTGCCAGAACACCCAGGCGGAGGGCTGGAGCTGCTTCAGGTCGTGCACGACATGCTCGGCAAAGGCGAGCGGCGAGGCCATGCCTTCGAAATTCTCGGGGTCGCCGCTGAGCGGGGTGTCGTTTTCGCTCATCCACAGCCGGATGCCGTTGGCGTGCGCGACGTCGCGCACCGCAGTCTGGTGGATGGTGCCATAGCTGTGGACGTTGATCTGGCCGATCCGGGCGCGCGTGCCGGCCGGATAGCCGGCCCAGTCGGCGAGGAAGGTGTGTGAGTTGGTCTCGTCCGGGGCGGCGATCACGGTCTCCAACTTTCGCGCCTTCAGCGCCTGGTCGGCCGCGTCGATCATTGCGGCCTGTCGCGCAGGGCTCCAGTGCGAGCCTTCCTGCGTGTTGGCGGCGAACCAATAGTCGGTGTTCGGCTCGTTGACCGGCGACAGGGTACGGAACCGGATGCCATGGATGCGCTGCAATTCGGCAACCACGCGCGCCAGATAGTCGGCGAACAAGGCCTCCTTGCCGGGGCGGAGATTATCGTCGGTGCCTTTTTCGGCGCCGGAGACCTTGCCGCTGACGGTCATGAACCAGGGCGCGGAGTTGGAGAATGCCTCGAAGATCGGCGTCTTCACCCGACGACGGATCGCGTCGAGCCACCAGCGCTGGTTGGCGTCTGCCGACCAGTCCCACATGGCGGGATCCTCGGGATGCCACCACTCGGTGCCGGTCGCGCCGGCGGGGCGGCGCCAGAAGCCGGGCACATCGGCGCCGGTGCGCAGATAATGCGGCGTTTCGGGCGCGTCACCGCCGCCGATATTGTAGCGGCCGATGTTCCAGCCAAGCCCGTCGGCGCCGTAGAACAGGTCCGCCAGCTTCTCCCGCACCGGGTCCGGATAGCCGCCGGTGACATGCGCAAACCACGCCAGCGCGGTGCCCCATCCCTCGAACACGGGGCCCGCCTGCGCAAGGTCGGGGTGCACCGCGAGTGTGACAGGACGCTCGACGGGCGCCGACGGGGCGGGCTGTGCATGGGCTGATGCTGCTGCCAGCAGCATGGGAAGAGCGAGTGCGCGGATCATGCAGCCTCCAGACGATAGAGCCCGGCACCGTGCGCGGGCAGGGCAGAAGTGATGCGGTTGCGGACCGAGCCGAGGTCGACGCCCGACCAGAGATCGCGCACCTGCACCGCGCCGGTCAGGCCTAGCAGGTTCAGATCGAAGGCGGTTTCGCCCGGCTTGTCCGCCAGATTGAAAAGCGCGACATAATGGCTGCTGCCGGCGCCGCGCGCGGTCCAGACCCGGCGATCGTCGGCGACGAACCAGGGCCGGTTCTCGCTGCTCGCCTGATTGACCGCCAGCACCGCGCGGTTGGTGAGCAGCGCGCGGGTCGCACCGTCGAGGTGGCGGAGGTCGCCGCCCATGATCAGCGGTGAGCGGGCGATCGACCACAGGGTCATCAATGTCCGCTGCTCGTCCGGGGTGAATTTGGTGTTGCGGGCGCCGAGCGCCAGCCGGCCGAGCGGCAGCATGTCGGCGTCGGGCCAGCCACCGGGGCGGGCGTGGCCGCTCCAGTTCTCCAGCCGGGTGAACTGCGCCTTGAGCATCGCCCAGTCGTCCCAGAAATCGTCCGAGATGCGCCACATCTGGGCATGGGCCGCAACGTGCGCTGCGCGCGGCACAGGGGTTTCCCCTGGCGAAAGGCTGAGCAGGATCGGTCGCCCGCACGCGCGGATCGCCCGCGCTGCGGCTTCGATCTCCGGCGCGTGCGCATCATAGGGACGGCTCATATCGTCCATCTTGACGAAATCGACGCCCCATTCGGCCAGCAGCTTGAAAACGCTGTCATAATAAGCCTGGGCGCCAGGCTTGTGCATGTCGACGCCATACATGTCCGGGTTCCAGGGGCAGATGCTGCCGGTATCAGCAATGTCGGCTGCGCGAATACTGTTCGCCCCGAGCACCGGCAGGTTGCGCTCCACCGCCAGCCTTGGAATGCCGCGCATCAGATGGACCCCGAAACGGAGCCCGAGCGCATGGACCTTGGCCGCGATCGGCGCAAAGCCGGCGCCGCCTGCTGCTGAGGGAAACCGGTTCGGGGCGGGCAACAACCGGCCATAGGCGTCCAGCGTCGGCATCGGCCTGGCGTTGTAGGTGTAGCTTGATGCCTCTGGCTCGTACCACTGAATGTCGATGGTGAAGATGTCATAGCCATAGGGCAGCAGCTCGCGTGCCTGTATCGCCGCCACCTCCAGTGCCTGTGCTTCGGTAATGGTGGTGGCAAAGCTGTTCCAGCTGTTCCAGCCCATCGGTGGTGTGGGAGCGAGCTGCGCATTGCCAGGGGGCAGGGGCGCCGCGCTG
This sequence comes from Sphingomonas sp. DMC6, assembly GCF_056314225.1. Lineage (NCBI taxonomy): Bacteria > Pseudomonadati > Pseudomonadota > Alphaproteobacteria > Sphingomonadales > Sphingomonadaceae > Sphingomonas > Sphingomonas sp. DMC6. Next base: position 74,283 of record NZ_JBQUYT010000010.1, on the reverse strand, counting down.
CCCCGGGGTGCAGCAATGGCTGCAGCAAGTCCGCCCAAGGTCGCGCCCTGCAACAGCGTACGCCGGCCGATTCCTCCACGCTCTCGCGCGATCTGGTCGGACATCATGCATCTCCCTTCGGACGGCGCCGGAAAGTTCATTTGCGCCTATATTGTCCGACTATATCCCGGCAGTTTGACCGTCAACGCGAGAGACTGGCTTCAGCGGCGCAAGGCGATTTCGGTGTCCTCATGCGCTTCCAGAATCAGCGCGACCGTCGTTGCGCGGGCGGCCGGGCCATCCCCCTCGGTGATCGCCGCAAAAAGGCTGCGGTGGAGCGGCATCGAATCGCGCAACTTGCGCGCGCGACGATGCTTGAAATAGGTCGTCCAGCGCACGGCCGCGCCGATGCTGCCAGACAGGCTGACGAGCAGTTCGTTGCCAGTCGCCTCCAGAATAGTGTTGTGGAAATTCTGGTCCGCGGCCTGCCCCTCCGGGCTTGCAAGACCCGCCTTTTCCATGACTTCCAGCGCATGCCCCAAGCGGGCAATGTGGGGGGGCGTGCGACATTGGGCCGCCAGTTCCGCCGCCGCCGGCTCCACGATCATGCGCAGCTGGAACAGGCTGCGGACGAATTCGGCGCTGGGGGGCTCGCCTTCGAACATCCAGGCGAGCAAATCGGGGTCGAGCAAATTCCAGGCCGTGCGTTCGCGTACGCGTGTTCCGGTCTTTTGCCGGCTTTCTATCAGCCCTTTGGCCGAGAGCATTCGAAGCGCTTCGCGGACGACGCTGCGCGCGACCTTGCGTGTTTCGGCGAACTCCAGCTCGCCGGGCAGCAGCGCGCCAGGCGCGTAACGCCCGGTGACAATCGCAATGCCAATCTCCCGCGCCACCGCGCGATGCGCGGGATCGCGTTTCGGTTTTACGGCCAATCGAACCCCCTTTGCGGCCCTGTTCTGACGCTGCTTCGTGGCGACCGCAAGCTGCGCCGAAAGCTTGCTTATCCATAAATGTGTATTGTCATATAAATCAGAAGCGGTATTATGTCAGACAACTGGGTGCAAACGCCGGCGCAGAAGATGCGGCGTTGCCCGTGCAAAGGGGAGGTTGAAAGGATGAAGTTTCTGCATCGTGATTCGCTGCTGGGTGCCTCGGTGCTCGCGCTTGCCATGGCGTCGCCGGCCATGGCGCAGCAGGCGGCTGCACCCGCACAGGCCGGCGGAGCCGACGCGTCCGACGAAGTCGTTGTGACCGGTGTGCGCGCGAGCCTTCGTTCGGCGCAGGCGCTCAAGCGCAATTCCGACCAGATCGTCGATTCGGTGCAGGCGCAGGACATCGGCAAGCTGCCGGACGCAAACACCGTCGAAGCGCTGCAGCGTATTACCGGTGTGCAGATCCAGCGCCGCTATGGCGAAGGCGCCACCGATTTCGACCACCGGACCCAGCCCGCGATCACCGTGCGCGGCCTTACCCAGGTGAGCAATTTCATCGACGGTCGTTCGGCGATCTCCGCCTCCGGCGGCCGCACGCTCGACCTTGAAGCGACTCCGCCGGAACTGCTTGCCGGCATCGACGTGTTCAAGAATCCGCCGGCCAGCACGATCGAGGGCGATGTCGGCGGCGTCGTCAACATCCGTACGCGCCTGCCGTTCGACCAGGCGGGCCAGCTCATCAGCCTTACCGCAAAGGGCAATTATTACGACCGCGCCGACAAGTTCGGCGGCTCGGTGTCCGGCCTGTACAGCAACCGGTTCGAAACCGGGCTTGGCGAAATGGGCATCCTCATCAATGCCAGCTATGCCAAGAGCTCCTATCGCCAGGATGCGATCCTGATCGGCGCTTTCGGCCCGATTCCGGCCGGCACGGTGATCCCGGGTGCGCCCGCCAACGCGCAGGTGCCCTATGGCGAGCAGATCTATGACGATGGCGGTGACCGCAAGCGCTTCGGCATTGCCGGTGCCTTCCAGTGGCAGATGAGCGACCGCTTCCGGCTAACGGCGCAGGCGCTCTATTCGCGCTACACCTTCTTCCGCCAGGGCAAATACTATTATTACAACAACAACGGAAATTCGGTCACCACGCCGCTCGCCGGTGCTGCCTTCACCTGGGACAGCAATGGCTATGCGACCTCCGGCTCGCTGGCCAACCAGGTGTTCGAATCGGCGCGGTTCGACCAGGATCTGACCAACACCACCGGCAACTACACGCTGAACGGCAAGTGGGACGTAACTGACCGCCTGCACATGACGTTCGACGGCCAGTATCTCAAGTCGAGCTACAATGCCGATCGCAACGGCTTCGTCATTTCGCTCTACGACCAGACCGGCCAGACGCCCTATACCGCCAAGAACCAGAGCATCGTCGATTTCGACCTGCGCGGTTCGCGTCCGGTGTGGAACGTTCGTAACCCTGGGCTGCTGTCCGATCCGAACAACTATGCCTTCACCTATATGGCCGACGCCATCCAGCGGAACGACGCCGACAACGTCTCGTTGAAATATGATGTCGACTATGACGTCGAAGGCGGTTTCCTGAAGAAGCTGCATGCCGGCGCGCGCTATTCGAACAGCACGATCGACCTGCGCGGCACCTGGAACGGTTTCTGCCTGTTGCCGACGGGCCCGAATCCGAGCTGCTCGTCGGCCAACGGCATTCCGTTCGTGCGCGTGTCGCAGCATCCGGAACTGGCGATGAAGGGGCCGACCCCGAACTTCTTCGACAGCCGCACGCTGACCGGCGGGATCCTCTATCCCAATTTCGAGCCGGGCAGCAGCCTGTGGGACAGCCTGACCAAGACAGAGAAAGTGTTCGGGGCTACGCCGAAGAACAGCTTCTCGCCGGGTGACCTGAACCACCAGACCGAAGAAACGATCGCCGGCTATGCGATGGCCGATTATGCCAGCACCATCGCGGGGCTGGACATCGACGGTACCGTGGGCGTCCGCGTCGTGCGCACCAACACGGGCTCGACGGGCACGATCTTCAACAGCGATGGCAGCCAGTCGCCGCTGAACGTCAGCCGCAGCTATACGAAGGCGCTGCCCAGCTTCAATTTGCGGGCGCATCTGACCGATACGCTGCAGGCGCGCTTCGCCTTCTCCAAGTCGTTCGCGCGGCCCAACTTCGACGTCATGTCGACCAATGTGTCGCTCAATCCGGCGTCGCAGAAGACCTATCAGGTCAAAGACGCGAACGGGAATGTCGTTGCCGCCTATCCGACCGGCAGCTCAGGCAATCCCTATCTGAAGCCGATCACTTCGACCAATTACGACGCGACGCTGGAATGGTATTTCACGTCGACCGGCTCGGTGACGGTGGGCGCGTTCTATAAGGACGTGAACGGTTTCCTGGCGAGCGGCACGCGGTTCGATACGTTCAACGGCGTGACCTATGCCATCGGGACCAACGTCAATACCGGCAATGGCACGGTCAAGGGCTTCGAAGCGGCCTATCAGCAGTTCTTCGACTTCCTGCCCGGCGTGCTCAAGGGCCTTGGTGTTCAGGTCAACTATACCTTTGTTGACAGCAGCGTGAGCAACCCCTTCGCAGGCTCCGGCTCGAGCATCCCGAAGATGGTGCCGCTGGAGAAGCTGTCGAAGCACAACTATAACCTTGTCGGTCTGTACGAGCGTGGCCCCGTCACGGCGCGTATCGCGTGGAACTGGCGCGGCAAGTATTTCGACACGACCACGGGCAGCGGTGCCAATGGAACTACCCAGTTCCAGAAGCCCTATGCTTCGCTGGATGCTTCGATCGGGTACAATCTGAACTCGCACATCGCGATTTCGGTCGATGCGGTGAACATCACCAACCGCATGAACGTGACCTACATCGATACGCCCAGCCAGCCGCTGCAATATACCCTCAACGACCGCCGCTTCGGCTTCTCGCTGCGGGCGACCTACTAAACCCTCCCAAGTGACTGCCGGCACGGTATCGCTACCGTGCCGGTTCTTTTTTGGAGTAGTGATTCTCCGGTGCCCGCTTCGATCGACAGCTCTGGCGATGCGCCGCTTTCGCATGTCGCAATCATCGGCGGCGGTACGGCCGGCTGGATGGCGGCGGCGGCGCTGGCGCGGGTGCTGGATACGCGCCGCATCGCCATCAGCCTGGTCGAATCCGATGCGATCGGCACGGTCGGCGTCGGCGAGGCGACCATTCCCCCGATCCTGGCCTTCAACGCCCTGCTCGGCATCGACGAAGCCGAGTTCCTCCGCGCCACGCGAGGCACCTGCAAGCTGGGCATCGAGTTCGTCGACTGGCAGCGGCCCGGCAGCCGCTATTTCCATCCGTTCGGCAACTACGGCATCGATTTCGGTGCGATTCCGTTCGAGGCGCTGTGGCAGCGTGCCCGACTGGCCGGGCAGGCAGCGCCGCTCGACGCCTATTCGATCTGCGCGCAGGCCTCGCGGCTGGGGCGTTTCCAGCGGCCGGACGAAGGCGCAGCGAATACGCCGCTCGCCCATATCGGCTATGCCTATCATTTCGACGCCGCGCTGTATGCCGCCCACCTTCGCGGGCTGGCCGAGAAGGCAGGCGTGGTCCGCCACGAAGGCCGCATCGAACAGGTCGCCCGAAAGGCCGACGGCGCGATCGACGCCGTTGTCCTGGAAAGCGGCACCCGCATCGCCGCCGATTTCTTCATCGATTGCTCGGGCTTCCGCTCGCTGCTGCTGGGTGAGGCGCTGGGCGTCGGGTTCGAGGATTGGGGGCACTGGCTGCCCAATGATCGCGCCGTGGCGGTGCCCTGCGCGATCGGGCCGGAGGGGCTGACCCCCTATACCCGCTCCACCGCGCGCGGCGCGGGCTGGCAGTGGCGCATTCCGCTGCAGCACCGCGTGGGCAATGGCCTTGTCTATGCAAGCGCGCACCTGTCCGACGACGAAGCCACGGCGTTGTTGCTGGGCAGCCTGGAAGGCGAGGCGCTGGCCGAGCCCCGGCTGCTACGCTTCCGGGCAGGGCGGCGGCGGCGGTTCTGGGAGAAGAACTGCGTCGCGCTGGGACTGGCAAGCGGCTTCCTGGAGCCGCTGGAATCGACCAGCATCCATCTGGTGCAGGCCGGCATTGCGCGCCTGCTGGAAATGCTGCCGCTGGGCGGCGGCACCCCCGCGGACATTCGCCGCTACAACCGGCTGATGGCGGCCGAGTTCGACAGCGTGCGCGACTTCCTTATCCTGCATTTCCACGCCACCGAGCGCGACGACACCCCCTATTGGCGCGCGCTGCGAACCATGGCGGTGCCCGATACGCTCGCCGAACGGATGGACATCTATCGCGCCAGCGGCCGCGTCTATCGCGAGGCCGACGAGCTGTTCAGCAAGACGAGCTGGCTGGCGGTGCTGCACGGCCAGGGCGTGCCGGCCACCGGCTATGATCCGATTGCCGACGGCATGGCGCCCGCCGAGGCACAGGCGCGGCTGGCGCGGATCGCCGAAGTGACGGGACTGGCAGCGGCACGGATGCCCGACCACGCCGATTACTTGCGGGCGCGCGGCGCCATCGGGACGACAGGACAAAAGGGATGATCGGTGTGAACAAACTGGGCTTGCTGGCGGCAGTAGGAACGATGGCGCTCGCGTCGGGCATGGGGCTAGCGCAGGACGGGCCGAAGATCGGCGATCCGCCCCAGGTGCAGCCGGTGCAGGTCGATCCCCGCCGCCCGGACTGGGAAAATCCCGCAGTGTTCGCGCGCGGCAAGCTGCCTGCGAACGCCACGCACTTCGCCTATGAAAGCGTGGCGGCCGCACTGGCTGGCGATCCGGCCAAGTCGAACCGCTACCTGTCGCTTGACGGCCAATGGCTGTTCCATTTCTCGCCTTCGTCTGATGCGGTGCCGAACGGCTTTGAAAAGCCCGGTTATGACGTATCGCGCTGGAAAAGCATCAAGGTGCCTGCCGACTGGCAGACCGAGGGCTATGACCAGGCGCGCTATTTCAACATCACCTATCCGTTCCCGGCGAACCGGCCGCTGATTCCGCATGCGACCAACCCGGTCGGCTCCTATCGCCGCGACGTGCAACTGCCAGCGGACTGGGCGGGGGGGGATGTCGTGCTGCATATCGGCGCATCCGGTTCGGCGACGCAGGTGTGGTTGAACGGCGTCGAGGCCGGCTATTCGGAGGATTCGAAGCTTCCGTCCGAATTCGACGTGACGAAGCTGATGCATCCCGGCCGCAACACCATCGCCATCCAGATCCATCGCTGGTCGGACGGCAGCTATCTGGAGGACCAGGATTTCTGGCGCGTCTCCGGCATCGAGCGTTCGGTCTATCTGGCCGCCGTTCCCAAGGCGCGGGTGGCCGACCTGTTCGTCCATGCCGGGCTCGATTCAGCCTATAAGGACGGCAAGCTTTCGACCGAGCTGACCCTTACCGATCGCGCCGCGCCGCTCACCGCGCGGATGACGCTGCTCGATGGCGACAGGCAGGTGCTGGTGCGCGAGACGCAGCTCGCCGCCGGACCGGCGCAGAAGGTGACGCTGGCCGCCGATGTGCCGGGCGTGCGGCAATGGACGGCGGAGACGCCCAATCTCTACACGCTGCTCGTCGAACTGGTCGATGCGCAGGGCAAGGTGGTGCAGGCGACGCCGCAGCGGATCGGTTTCCGCACCGTGGAGATCAAGGACGGGCTGGTCAGCGTCAACGGCAAGCCGATCACCATCCGCGGCGTCAATCGCCACGAGCATGATCCGGAGACGTTCCACGTCGTCAGCCACGCCTCGATGGAGCGCGACATCCAGCTGATGAAGCGCGCGAACATCAACGCGATCCGCACCTCGCACTATCCGAACGACCCCTATCTGTACGAGCTGGCGGATCGCTACGGCCTCTATGTGATGGACGAGGCCGATATCGAGAGCCACGGCTATATGGATTATGCCAACAAGCATGCCGAACGCCGGGCCGAATTGCAGGTCGGCTTCGATCCGGCGTGGAAGGACGCGCACGTCTCCCGCGTCGTCAACATGGTCCAGCGCGACAAGAACCATCCGTCGGTCATCATCTGGTCGCTGGGCAACGAAGCGGGCATCGGGCCGAACTTTGCGGCGGCGGCGGCGGCGGCGCGCGCGGTCGATCCGGGCCGGCTGATCTCGTACCTCGGCTGGGGCACCTGGGACGGGATTCAGGACCACCGCCCCAACTGGTATGCCGACATTTATGCGCCGATGTACGATCCGGCAGTGAAGCTGGAAGATTATGCCACCAACTGGAACTTCAAGCAGCCGGTGATCCAGTGCGAATATGCCCATATGATGGGCAATTCGGGCGGCGACCTGAAGGACTATTGGGACACGATCTACGCCCACCCGAACAAGCTACAGGGCGGCTTTGCCTGGGACTGGGTCGACCAGTCGATGTACCGCTACACCAAGGATGGCCGGCGGTACTGGGGCGACGGCAGCGAATACGGGCCGAACCCGGGCGGCGAGATCGAGTTCGGCGACGGCCTGCTCCAGTCGGACCGCACGCCCAATCCGCAATGGTTCGAACTGCGCAAGGTCTATGCGCCGATCCAGTTCGACGGGTTCGACCCCGCCAGCGGCCGGCTCACCGTGCGCAACCGGCATGATTTCCGCGACTTGTCCGGCTTCACTTTCGATTGGGAAGTGCAGGAAAATGGCGTGAAGGTCGCCAGCGGCGCGCTGGCAACGCCGGATGTGGCGGCGCACGGCGCAGGCACGATCGCGCTGCCGCTCGCGGGGCTGACCCGCAAACCGGGCGCCGAATATTTCGTCACGATCCGCGCGCGCGCCAAGGCGGACGCGGTGCCGCTGGTGCCGGGCGGCACGGCGATCGGCTGGGAACAGTTTGCGCTCGATCCCGCCTATCGTACGGCCGAAATCGCCGCACCCAAGGACCGCGTGACGGCGCAGGACGGGCAGGGGGCGATCACCCTGTCGGCCGGTGGCGCGACGCTGGTGGTCAACCGCGCGACCGGGCTGGTGGATCGCTACGCGGCGGGCGGCAAGACGCTGCTCAGCGGCGGCGCGCCGCATTTCTGGCGTGCGGTCACCGATAACGACATCGGCATCGGCACCGAAAAGCAGCTCGCTGCGTGGAAGGCGATGAGCGACAGCCGCACCGTCACCGACGTGGCGGTGCGCGATCTGGGCGATGCCGGGGCCGAAGTGCAGGTCGATTACGCCATGGGCGGCGGCGCGGTGCGCTTCACCAGCATTTATCGCATGGCCGGCGACGGATCGGTGGCAGTCGACGGGCGGTTCGTGCCGGTTTCCGGCCAGTTGCCGCCGCCCTTCCGCATCGGCCTGGCCTTCACCACGCCTGGTAGCCTGAAGACGGTCGAATGGTATGGCCGCGGGCCGCACGAAAGCTATGTCGACCGCAAGACCTCCGCGCCCATCGGGCTGTGGCGCGGTGCGATCGCCGAGCAGAACCACGATTATATCCGCCCGCAGGAAACGGGTAACAAGATCGATGTCCGCTGGATGGAACTGTCGGGCGCCGGTTCGGGTCTGCGGGTGCAGGGCGACACGCCGCTGATGATGAACGCGCTGGCCTTCCCCTATGCCGATCTCGACCGGCACGAACCCGGCACCTGGAAGAGCACCGATGTGGTGCCCAAGGCGCAGGGCACGCTGCTCGTCGACGCAGCGCAATGGGGCGTCGGCGGCGACACCCAGTGGAGCGAATTCGGCAAGCCGCTGCCGAAATATCGGACGCAGCTGGTGCCGACCAGCATCCGCTTCCGGCTGACTCCGTTCCGGGGCGAGGGCACCACCCCTGACAAGGCGGTGCGGGCCAGCGCGACCGGCGAGGAGTAAGGGGAATGGCGCTGCGCCGGTTGGGCATGATGGTGGCGGCGGTGGCATTGGCGGGCTCGCTCGCCGCCGCAGATGCGCCGGCGCCGCGCTGGGACACGCCCGGCGATCGCAACCCGCTGATCCCCGGCTATTTCGCCGATCCGTCGATCGTCCATGACGGCGGCCGCTGGTACATCTACGCGACCATCGATCCCTGGGGGGACGACCGGCTGGGGATGTGGACGTCCGCGAACGGGCGCGACTGGACCTTCTCCACGCCCGCCTGGCCGACCAAGGCGGCGGCGACCAGCCCGACTTCGGGCGATGCCAAGGTCTGGGCGCCATCGGTGGTGCATGCCGCCAATGGCGCCTGGTACATGTATGTCTCGGTCGGCAGCGAAGTATGGGTGGGCACCGCGCCCTCGCCTGCCGGGCCGTGGCGCGACGCCAATGGCGGCAAGCCGCTGATCGACAAGAATTTCGCCCCCGCCTACCACATGATCGATGCCGAGGCGTTCATCGACAGCGACGGCATCGCCTATCTCTATTGGGGTTCGGGGCTCAACTGGACCAACGGCCATTGCTTCGCCGTGCGGCTGAAGCCCGACATGGTCCATTTCGACGGGCCGGTGCACGACGTGACGCCGGCACATTATTTCGAAGGCCCGTTCATGGTGAAGGCGGGCAGCCATTATGTGCTCAGCTACAGCGACGGCAAGACGACCGAGGACACGTACAAGGTCCGCTATGCGATCGGCGACACGCCGTTCGGCCCGTTCCGCGAAGGCGCCGACAGCCCGATCCTGTCCACTGACCGCGAGCGTCAGGTCATCAGCCCCGGCCATCACGCGATTTTTCGCGTCGGCGGGCAGGCCTATATCCTCTATCACCGCCAGTCGCTGCCCTGGCCGGGCAAGGGCGATGCGACGCTGCGCCAGATCGCCGTCGATCCGCTGGCCATCCATGACGACGGTACGATCGACCGGGTGACGCCCAGCCATGGCAGCAGCGTGGCGGGCTTCGCGGCGCATCGCAGCACCGGCCTGGCGATGACGCTGCGCGGCGCCGCTGCCGATGTGGCGCATGGGGCGGCGCGTGCGGGCGACGACAATTATGCGACGCTGTGGCGGCCTGCGCCGGATGCGGCGCCCGTGCTCGTCGCCGATCTCGGCCGGGTGCGTGCGGTGCACGAAACGCGGTTGCGGATGGAATATGCCAACCGCGGCTATGATGTCGCGATCGAAGCCTCCGCGGACGGCGCCCACTGGCGCGAGGTCGCGGCGCAAGCGGGCGCGAACGGATCGCCGATCGTGCTGCGCCATGCGGTTTCCGCCCGCTTTTTCCGGCTGCGCGTACCGGCCGGCGCGGGTGTGTGGGAGTGGCAGATCTTCTGATCGACGTGGCGACGCTACGGCAACCGCGGAAGGCGTGATCCTGCCGCGTTGTGCGGGCGCGTGCGCGCAATTTTCTCTGCCCTCTTTCGGAACTTCGTGGGTTCGGTATGGTTCCAGCCGTGGAGAGGCTGGAACGTAAATCTGCGCATGTCCGCTCCACGCCATGGTTTTTCCGTGGCGGTAACATCAGTTGATGGAAAAAAGAGTATGTGGACAAGTCTAATCGCTGCGATGCTGGTCCTGGCGCCGCAGGGTGGAGAGGGAGTCGAAGGTCGCTGGAAGACGCAGACCCATAACGCGATCGTCGAGATCCAGCGTTGCGGGCCTTCAATTTGTGGCAAGGTCGTCACCTCCGACGTGCTGCGCACCAATCCGGACCTGCGCGACGTCAAGAATTCGGACAAGCAACTTCGAACGCGCCCCTTGCGGGGGCTGCAGATACTGAGCGGCTTTTCGCCGGGCAGCAATGGCTGGACTGGCGGCAGCATCTACAATGCCGAGGACGGCCGGACTTATAGCGCCGACATCACCATGGCGGGTCCGGACCAGCTCAAGCTGCGCGGCTGCGCGCTCAAGATCTTCTGCCGCACCCAGACCTGGACGCGCGTGCGCTGAGCCGCGCGCGCTTCCCTGTATTCCACAGCGCATTTCGAGGTAACATCATGTCGTATCAGCGTATTTTGTTCAGTGCCGGTTCGGCGCTGCCGCTCGTGCTTGCCTTTTCGGGCACGGCCCATGCCCAGGCATTCTATCTTCAGGAACAGTCGGCCCGCGGCGCCGGCCGCGCCTTTTCGGGCGAAGTTGCCGATCAGGGCGCGGCGTCGCTCTGGTGGAACCCGGCGGCGATTGCCGACGCGACCGACACGGAGGTCGTGCTGAACGCCACGGCAATTCTGCCGCGCGGCGATGTCGTCAATCGCGGCACCCAGATCATCCGGCCGGGCGGCCAGCCGGCGGCGCCGGTGGGGGGCGATGGTACCAGCCGTAATCCGATCAACAACGGCGTGCTCCCTTCGGGCGCGATTGCGGTGCCGCTGGGGCATCGGGTGGCGCTGGGGCTGGCGGTGACGTCGCCCTACAGCTTCACCACCGAATATCCCTCGACCAGCTGGGCGCGCTACAGCGCCGAGCGGACGCGGCTGCGCACGGTCGATATCCAGCCGTCGCTTGCCGTGTCGGTGACCGATTGGCTGCGCGTCGGCGGCGGCGCCAATGTCGAATATACCGATGCCAGCCTCAGCAATGCGCTGCCCAATGTGCTGGCGGTGTTGCCCGATGGTCAGCAGAGCCTGAAGGGCGATGGCTGGGATGTGGGCTGGAGCGCGGGCTTCCAGATGCACAACAGCCGGCTGACGGTGGGCTTCAGCTACAAATCGGCGATCCACCACAAGCTGAAGGGCGATCTGGCGGTGAGCGGGCTGCTGGGGCCGCTCGCGCCGAACAATGTGTCGCTCTCGGGCGTGCAGGCCGATTTTTACACGCCGGCGCAGGAAATTGTCGGCGCGCGCTATCGCGTTACCGACCGGCTGACGCTGAACGGGCAGGTGGTCCATTACAACTGGGACAAGTTCGACGCGATCCGCTTGGGCGCGCCGGTCAACCAGGCGATCCCGGAAAATTATCGCGAGAGCTGGAGCTATGCGGCGGGTGTCGATTACGCCGCCTCGCCGAAGCTGACGCTGCGCGCCGGCGTGCAGCGGGCGCTTACCCCCACCCAGGACGGCCAGCGCGACGCGCGCGTGCCGGACTCGAACCGGTGGAATTTCGGTGTGGGCGGCACCTATGACGTGTCACGCCGCTTCTCGCTCGACGCTGCGGCCAATTATGTCGACTTCGCCAATGCGCCGATCGACCGGCCTACGCTGGCGGCGGGATCGGCGGTGCTGACCTCAGGCACGCTGCAGAATGCCCGCGCGTTCGTCTTCTCGGTCGGCGGCCACGTCCACTTCTGAGGCAAGCAAAAAACGGGGCCGCCGGGGAACACCCCCGGCGGCCCCAGCTTCGGGGGTTAGAACTTCACGCGGACATCGACGATGAAGGCGCGCGGCGGCAGATAGCTGAACTGGTCGCTCTGCCCATAGCCGCTCTGGTAGGCGGTGCCATTGACGGTGGTGGTCGGGGCACCCGACGAGCTGTTCGCGATCGACGTCACCGCGCGGCTGTTGAACACGTTCGACACCGTGGCGCCGATGCGGAAGCGCTTGCCGATATCCTGGCTTATCGCCGCTTCGCCGATGCTGTAGGGCTTGATGCGATAGAGGCGCAGGCCCGGCAGACCGTTATACTCGGTCGCATATTGCGGGCCGGTATATTTCTGGTTGAACGACAGGCGTAAGCCATTGCGATGATAGACGAAGCCGACGGCGCCGGTGGAGAAAGGCGCCTTGGCGATCTGCGCGCCGGTCGAGACGTTCTGCGCATAATTGTACGAAGCGTTCGCGAACAGCGACAGGCCGGTCAGCGGCATCACGCTCGCCTGACCCTCGACACCCTTGTAATGGACCTGGCCGATATTGACGAGCAGCGTCGTGTCGCAGCCCACTGCGGTGCAGGTGCCGATCTTGTTGTTGACGTTGATGATATAGCCATCGACGTCGAGCGACACCTTCTGGCCGTGCCACACCGTACCGACCTGATAGTTGGTGGTGGTCTGCGGCTTCAGCGCATCTAGTGCGGTCGAAAGCTGGCCCGAGGCCGAATAGAAGCTCGACAGATCGGGCACATACATGCCCTGCGCATATTGGGCATAGAAGGCCCAGTTGCGCATCACCTGCCAGTTGGCGGTCAGGAACGGCAGCGTCTTGGTCCAGGTCGCGCTGGTGTCGAGCGGGCTGCGGGTCTTCTGGTTCAGCGCTGCGTCGACGCCGCGGTTGAAATGGACATATTTGATACCCGGGGTGATCGACAGGCCGTCCATCGGCCGGAACTCGAATTCGCCGAACAGCTGATACTGGTCCCAGTTCGAATGCTGGACGAAGTTGATGTTCGCCTGCGAGATCGGCGGCAGGGCATTGGCGGCGGCGGTGCCGCTGCCGTTGTTGAACTTCTCGTTATAGCTCGGCAGGCCGGTGGTGCGGTCAAGGTCGAAATTATGGCGATCGGTGGCGGCATGTTCGTACCAGCCGCCGACGCGGATCTTGCCGAGCGCGAAGGTATAGTCAATCTGGCCGATATAGCCGAGCACGCGATATTTGTTGAGCTTGTTATAGCCGAGAATGTCGTTGGCATTGGCCGGATTGGTCACTGCCTTGTAGGGCGATGCCGGCGTGCCGGCGCCGCTGAAGCCCGTGATGACAGTACCGGTGTTACCTGACATCGTGTTGTTGGTGTAGCCGTACATGTACACGCGATTGTCCATCGCGAAGCCCGAGCCGAGGTTGCTCTGCAGGCGCAGGTACGAGAAATCGGTGCTCTTGTCGGTGCGGTTGTACTTCCAATAGTCCATCGAGTTCGGGTTGTTGCTCAGCCCGTAATTCTTGCCCCAGATGCCGACCTGCGAGTTGGCGGCGCAGTTTTCACCGGTCAGCTGGGTAAGCGGCTGGCCGTCCGGGCCCAAAGCGGCCTTCGGGAAGTTGCCCGATCCCATGGTCGCGCTGCCGCAGGTGGCGCCTTTCAGCACGTCCGACTGATAATAGAAGTTGCGGTTATAGGTGCTCATCACGGTCAGCGTGTTGGCCGTGCCGATGGGGATCACGCCCTTGGCATAGAGGTTCTTCGAACCGACCTGCGAATAGCTGAGCGCACCGTCCGAGGTGAGATACTGGCCGGTCACGACGAAGCGGGCGCCGCCCAGCTTGTCGATCGTGCCGCTCTGCAGCTCGGCGCGGCCCATGAAGGTGTTCCAGTTGCCCAGGATCGCTTCGACCTGGCCGCCGCCCTGTTCGGTCGCGGCGCGCGAATAGAGATTGATGTTGCCGCCATAGCTGGCCTGGCCCAACTGGCTGGCATTGCCCGGGCCGCGATCGACCACAGCCGTTTCGATCGTGTTCGACGGGAAAAAGGCCGTTGAATGGTGCGTCGGGTTGTTGGTGTCGGCAAAGGGAATCGAGTCGTAGGTGACGTTATATTCGCCGTCCTGGAAGCCGCGGATCGTCACCTTGCTTTCGGAAAGGCCGAAACCGTTGTTGTTGCCGGTCAGCGACACGCTGGGGGCCAGCGCGACCAGCTCGTTGAAATCGGCCGCCGGCATAGTGGTGTCGATATAGTCGCGGCTGATTGCCGACTGCGGCTGGGTGGTGGTGAGCGAGGCGGTGAGCGGCGCACCGGCAGCGGTACGCGAACCGATCACGAGCACGTCGGACGAGGTCAGCGACTGCTTGTCGTTCGCCTGACCGGCCTGGTTGGCGCTGGTCGACTGATCTGCATCCTGGGCGTGGGCGATGGCGGGGAACGCGAGTGCGCCCGTCCCGACAGCCGCCAGCAGCGCGGCGCGAAGTGCGATGGTTTTCATGATCTTCCTCGTTGGCTGATTGCGTTGGGGGTCTTGCCGGTCCGCCGCGCGCAGTGCCGCAGCGCGCATGGCGGGCATGCGCGACAGGGCTGGGCGCACCGCGCACGCGGACGCCGCCAGAAGTCTGGCGTTGAACAATGGAATCCCCTTTGACCCCGGAGCGACCTGCAGCACGGTTCCGCACCGCTGCTCCTGGATTTTCCGCTAGGTCCGGCGCATGACGGATCTGTGACTCCGGGGTGTTCGCAACCGCGGAATCAGCCAACATTGCAAACTTAGAATGTTCGGATCATTCCGCTGTCACATCGCCGTTGTGATAGCAGAATGCCGCGCATTTCCTGTGCGCGCTGCTTTCATGATGGGACGAATTCTCGATGCGTCGCTGGCACAAGATGCTTGCCCCCTGGTTCGCGCTGCTCCTCTTCCTGCTCGCCCTGACCGGCGTTGCCACTCAGGCGACGTCGCTGCTGGATGTGCGCACCAAGCCTGCCGCCGCTGCGGTCGAGGCAAAGCCGCACAAGCATGGCGACGGAGATGCTGCGGCGGCCGCGCCGCGCGAGAAGCGCAGCGCGATGGGCGGATGGAACCACTGGATCAAGAAGCTGCATTCGGGCGAAGCGCTGGGGCCGGCGGGCATTGCGCTTAATCTGCTCGGCGGAACGGCGCTGCTGTTCTTCGCCTGCTCGGGCTTCTGGATGTATCTGTCGATGTGGCTCAGGCAGCGGCGGGCCCGGCGACTGCGGGCGCGCTGATCGCGTCGTTCGCGGGAATGCGCACCCGGACTTCGAGCCCGGGTGCCGCATCTGCCAGATCGAGCTGGCCGTGGTGAAAGCGAACGATCGCCTGGGCAATGGCGAGACCCAGCCCGCTGCCGCGCGCGCCTGAGGCTGCCGTACCACGCTCGAAGGGTTGCGTGACGCGCGTCAGATCGCCCAGCGGCAGGCCCGGGCCATTATCGCGAATGGTGATGACCGCCCCGTCGGAGTCGCGCTCCAGCGACAGTCGCGCGCAGGTGCCGGCGGGGGTGTGCGTCGCGACATTTTCCAGCAGATTGACCAGCAGCTGATTGATCAGATCGGCGTCGCCGGTGATGGTCACATCGTCGAGGCGGCCGACTTCCAGCCGCCCGCCATGGTCGGCGAGCACCGGCTCCATCGTATCCGCGACATCTTCCAGCAGCGGCCGCAGCGATAGCGCCGCCATGGCGGAGGGATGCCGGCCCGTCTCGATCTCGGCCAGGCGCAACAGTGCGTCGAAGATCGCGATGATCGAGGCACATTCGCGTTCCGCTCGCTCGAACATGCTGGCGAACACCGGGTCGCCATCGGCCGAACCCTGCGCCAGCAGCGTGCGCAGCCGGGTGAGGGGTGTACGCAGGTCGTGGGCGAGATTGCTGGAGAACAGCCGCTGGGTGCGCACCAGATCCTCCATCCGGTCGAGCATCCGGTTTAGGCTCTGCGCCTGTACGGCGAACATCCCGTCCAGCCGGTCTGTGGGAATGCGGCGGCTCAGGTCGCCCCCCGCAATCGCATCGGCGGCATCCTGTGTCTCCGCCAGCCGCCGCGCGGTGAGGCGCGCGAACAAGAGCGTGGCCGAAACGCCCATCACCATGGCGGCAAGCGAAATGGCGAGCACTACGCGCGGCAACAATGCGTGCAGGCTCGCCGCCGCCTCGCTGTGCTGGACGATGACGAACAGGCTGCCGCCCGGCAGCCGCGTCGCGATGGCTCGGCCGGTCTGCGGCGTGCGCGAGCCGCCATAGAAGCTGACGTCGGAAAAGCCCTCGGGCGGAGGCGTGATGTCCAGCCGGCCGGCGATACGGCGTCCGCTCCGGTCGAACAGAACATAGGTCCGCTCGCTCAGCACCTTGCGCTGTTGCCAGTCGAGAATCTTGGCGCTCAGCGTGGCTTCGTCCACGCGGCTGCCGTCGCCCGGCTTCAGATATTTGGCGGTGTGGTAGCGCAGTGACGTGTCGATCCGGCTGGAAACCCACGCATCGGCAACGCTGAAGGCGACCATGCCGATGGCGATCATCGCCAGCGCGAAGGCGATGCCGACCTGCACCGCCAGCCGCCCGACGCCCCGATTGCGCGAGGAAAGCGGGGCGATCAGACGCATCGTTCGGACCGCAGGATATAGCCGGCGCCCCGCTGCGTTTCGATCGGATCGCAGCCTAGGCCCAGCAGGGCGGTCCGCAGCCGGCTCATATTGCTTTCGACGATGTTGGTGGTCGGCGAAAAGGAATAGGACCAGACGCCTTCCAGCAGCATCGAGCGCGTAACGAGGCGGTCGGCGTTGCACATCAGATGGGCCAGCAGCGAATATTGCTTGCGGTTGAGCACCACTGCCGCGTCGTGGAAGATCGCGCGGTGGCTGCTGGGGTCCAGCCGCAGCTGCCCCACTTCGATCTGCGCCGGTTCGCTGCGTGGCGTGTTGCGGCGGGCGATGGCGTGGAGCCGCGCTGCCAGTTCGTCGATGTCGAACGGCTTGGCCAGATAATCATCGGCGCCGACCTGCAGTCCCTCGACCCGGTCCTTCACCGATCCCAGCGCACTCAGCATCAATACCGGCACGCCGTGCCCTTGACCGCGTAACTGGTCGAGCACCGCCAGCCCGTTCACGTCGGGCAGCAGCCGGTCGAGCACGATCGCGTCATGCTGGCGATGCTCCAGCGCACACAGCGCATCGGCGCCGGTTTGCACCAGCGTCGTATCGTGCCCGCGCTGGCCCAGGCCTGCCACGATATGCTCCGCGATGACCGGATCGTCTTCGACTATCAGGAAATGCAAGGTGCCGCTCCCTATCCGGACCGATGCTTGCGGCGACGGTGTGACAAACGAATGTCAGTTCTGTGTAGGTTGAAAGACGCTGCAACGCCGGTTCTTCCCGGAAGCCTCGCCATGGCGTAGGCCAATGCTTGCGTATGGCACACAAGAGGGAAGCGGTGGCAAGACGGAGCCGGCTGGCGCGGGGCGCGACGATTATCGATGTGGCGGCCCGCGCGGGCGTGTCTGCGATGACGGTTTCCCGCGTCATCAATCGCCGCAGCGGCGTGAGCGAAGAGACGCGCGCAGCAGTGGAAAGCGCAATCGCGGCGCTGTCCTACACGCCCAATGCCGCTGCGCGCAGCCTGGTAACGGCAGCGGAGCTGCGGATCGGCGTGGTGTATTCCAACCCCAGTGCCGCTTTCATGAGCGAGTTCCTGACCGGCGTGTTCGAGGAAGCGTCGATCCGCGGCGCGCGGCTGGTGCTGCTAAAGGGGGAGGGCGGCCACCCGCCGAGCGAGGCGGAACTGGTGAAGTTCGCGAGTGCGGGGCTATCCGGCATCATCCTCGCGCCGCCGCTGGGGGAATCTCGCGCCGTGCTGGCGGCACTGCGGCCGGCGGGCGTGCCGATGGCCGCCGTTGCAGCCTATAAGGTGCCCGGCGCCACCTGCGTCCGCATTGACGACCATCGCGCCGCCTATGAAATGACGCGCCACCTGCTCGAGCTGGGGCATCGCCGGCTGGGGTTCATCGTCGGCAATCCCGATCAAGCGGCCAGCGCCGAACGCATGGCCGGATTCTACGAAGCGGTACGCGAAGTCGCCGATATCGAAGTGAAGGTGGCGCAGGGCGATTTCAGCTATGCCTCCGGCCTGGTGGCGGGCGAGCAACTGCTCGACGGCCCGGCGCCCCCCACGGCCATCTTTGCCAGCAACGACGATATGGCGGCTGCCGTGGTGTCGGTTGCGCATCGGCGCCAGCTCGACGTGCCGCGCCAGCTTACCGTCGTGGGCTATGACGATACGACTGCGGCCGTCACCTTGTGGCCACCGCTCACCACCGTGCACCAGCCGCTGCGCCGGCTGGCTGCCGAAGCGCTCGCACTGGTGGCAAGCGACGTCGAACTGGCGCGCGGCAAGCACCGGCCGCGCGTGCTGGAATATAGCATCGTGCGGCGCAGTTCGACGGCGTCGCCACCGGAAAATCAGTCGGCCGACGCTTCGTAGCGGAACCAGGCGAAATCGGCGTGGATGCCGGCGCCGGCCATGTCCTGACATGCCATGCCGACAAAGGCGCCGGTGAAATTGGGCAGGCCGGGCAGCGTCACTTCGTCCGACAGGATGCTGGCGTCGAGCGCGGGGCCTGCCGGTTGCCATTCCGCCATGTCCGCCCCGCGCCAGGCGAAGTGCAGCGCTGCCCCGTCGACCATGACGCGCAACTCTATCGGGCCGTCCGGCAGCGTGTCGGCAATCACCGTGCCGGTGCAGCCATGCGCCGGATCGGCCGAAAGCAAGGCGAGCTGGCGCGCGCCGTCATCGTCCGGGGTTACATGGAGATAGTGGAATTTGGTGCTGTTATAATAGCAGACCAGCCCCGCCGCCTGCTGGAAATTGGCGGGGGCGAACTCCATCCGGGTGGTGGCGGTGTAGCGGAAATCGCTCTGGCGGCGCGCGAGCAGTGCCTGCTCGAAATGGCTGCCGATCGTCTCCCGGCCGAACAGACGCAGCCAACCGGCGCGCGCGGACAGGCTGAACAGCCTTTCGGGGTACGGCGAGCGCAGCCATTGCAGGTCGGCCGGAAGGTCGCCCGTCGTGAAGCTGCCGTCCCAGGCGGCGTCGGGCCAGGGCGCGGGCGCGAGCGGCGGCAGGGGCGGGGCGGGATCGGGCCGGCCGCTGCCGTCCAGCGTGCGCAGCCAGCCGTCCTCGCCCCAGCGCATCGGCTGGATCGCGGTTTCTCGCCCCAGCACGCAGCGCTCCCGTCCCGGCAAGGGGCGGCCGCACAGATAGGCAAGCCAGGGCGTGTCATCGGCAAGCGTGACCAGATCGCCATGACCGGCGCGGGTGATGGCTCCCGCTCGCGCGCCTTCCGCGTTCAGCACGGCGCCTTCCGGGTGCACGGTATAGGGGCCGAACAGGTCGTGCGACCGTGCCATTACCACCGCATGTTCCCAGCCGGTGCCACCTTCCGCCACCAGCAGATGGTACCAGCCATCCCGCTTGTAGAGATGCGGCCCCTCGGTGAAGCCGCGCTCGGTTCCGGCGAAGAGCATCCGCCGCTCGCCCACCAGTTGCAGCGTGGTACGATCGAGCTCCTGCGCGACGATGCCCGCGAAGCGCTGGCGATCGGGGCGGTGGTCCCAAAGCATGTTGAGCAGCCAGCTACGGCCGTCGTCGTCATGGAACAGCGCAGGGTCGAACCCGCTGCTGTTCAGCGGCACCGGATCGGACCAGTCGCCGTCGATCCGGTCGGCGGTCACCAGATAATTGTGGAAGTCGCGGAGGGACGCGCCATGCGCGCCGTTCACCGTCGTCTGCCCGTAGCGCTTCACATCGGTATAGACGAGCCAGAAGCGGCCGTCCTGATAGGTCAGGTCCGGTGCCCAGACGCCGCAGGAATCGGGATTGCCGCGCATGTCGAGCTGGCTCGCGCGGCGCAGCGGGCGCGCGGCGAGGCGCCAGTGGACCAGATCGCGGCTGTGGTGGATCTGCACGCCGGGGAACCATTCGAAGGTCGAAGTGGCGAGGAAGAAATCCTCGCCGACGCGGACCAGCGACGGATCGGGGTTGAACCCGCGCAGCACGGGATTGCGGAAATGGGTCATGCGGGCTTGCGTACCAGGGTCCAGAGAAGCAGGGCGCCGAGCAGATCGAGCACGCCGAGCAGGATAAAGAAGGGGCCATAGCCGACCCGGTCGACGAGTCCGCCGAGCAGCAGCGAAAAGACCAGCACGCCCAGATTGCCGGCCAGGCCCGCCAGCCCCGCAGCGGTCGCCACTTCGTTGCGGCGGAACAGGTCGGAGGCCATGGTGATGACGGTCACCGAGAGCGTCTGGTGCGCGAAGCCGCCCAGACAGAGCAGGGCGATTGCCGCATAGGGACTGGTGACGGTGCCGACGAACGCCATGCCGGTCATCATCACCGCGCCCAGCGTGAAGGCGCCGCGCCGGGCATCCACCAGCGCCACGCCGCGACGCTGCAGAAAGGCGGCGACGGCGGGGCCGAACAGGCACCCCAGATCCGCCGCAAGGAAAGGCAGCCAGGCGAACAGGGCGATCTGGCCCAGGTCGAAATGGCGCACCCGGGCGAGATAGAGCGGCATCCAGAAGGACAGCATGCCCCATACCGGGTCGGCGAGCATGCGCGGCAGGGCAATGCCCCACAGGTCGCGGCGACGGAGCAGCCCGAGGATTGCCGGGCGCGCGCCATCTGCAGTCAGCCGCGCCTCCTGCCCCGCGGCGATATAGGCGCGCTCCGCTTCTCCCAGACGGGGATGGCGCCCGGGCGGCCGATACCAGAAAAACCACAGCAGCGCCCAGACAAGGCCGATGCCGCCCGCGACCAGAAAGGCCAGCCGCCAGCTTTGCGTCAGCACCGCCCAGGCGACGAGCGGCGGGGCGAGGATCGCGCCGAACGATGCGCCGATATTGTATATGCCGCCCGCCACGCCGCGCTCGCGCGCCGGAAACCATTCGGCGACCAGCTTCTGCCCGGCGGGCTGCGCCGACCCTTCGGCCAGACCCAATACACCGCGGAGCGCCGCAAAACTGATCCAGCCGCTGGCAAAGACATGGGCCATGGTCAGCAGCGACCAGACGCCGACACAGATCGCGAAGCCCAGCCGCAGACCGGCGCCGTCGAGCAGATAGCCGGCAAGCGGCTGGAACATCACGCCCAGCTGAAACGCGCCGGTGATCCAGCCATATTGCTCGCTGCTGATCGCCTGCTCGGCCAGAATCAGCGGCGCCGCCACGCCCAGCACGGCCCGTGCAAGATAGTTGATGACCATCGCCCCGACGAAGAGCGCGATGATCGTCCAACGGAGATGGGGGATGCCAAAGCGGCGCAAGGCGTACTCCGTTAACGTGAACAAGAAGGCGATTCAGAAACGGTCGCCAGCACGGCCCTGGGGACGGGTGATGGCACCAATGTATCACAAAAGAAGCCGATTCGTACTGCCCTTGGTGAGTTTCTGCAAGGGTTTCGGCAACTTGTCTGACTATTGACAGGGCGTCGTATTGGATTTAACCCATAGATGTTAACGTAAACATTTGTGCATTGCAGCAGGCTTCCGGTCAGTGAAGTCTGGTGAAGTGTATCTGCAAGCGTCGCCGCCAGCGGCGCCTGCGGCAATCATAATAATCAAGATCAAATATAAGATCAGGGAGAGCGGGATGTTCTTGAGAGTCGTGGCTCGGCGCGGTTTGCTTTTCCGCAATGTGTCCTTCGGAGCGATTTCACTGGCGGCATGTGCCATGGCGGCGCCGGCGCTGGCGCAGCAGGCGGAGTCGGTGCCGGCAGCTGGTTCGAACAGGGCCGATGCCACTGCGCAATCCTCCGGCAGCACCGAAGAGGCGATCGTCGTTACCGGCACGCGCCTGGTTGTCAGCGGCTTCACCGCGCCGACCCCGACCACAGTGATCGGCGAGGAACAGATTGCCGCCAATGCCCAGCCCAATGTGTTCACCACCATCGCCCAGCTCCCCTCGCTGCAGGGCTCGAGCGGCACGCAGGTCAACACCTTCAGCACGTCGAGCGGGCAGCAGGGGCTCAGCTCCTTTTCGCTGCGCGGTGTCGGCACCATCCGGACGCTGACGCTGCTCGACGGGCAGCGCGTCGTGGGCGCGAACGTTACCGGCGTTCCCGACATCAGCCTGTTCCCGCAATTGCTGATCAAGCGTGTCGACGTAGTGAGCGGTGGCGCCTCGGCTTCCTATGGCTCGGACGCTGTGGGCGGCGTGGTCAACTTCATTACCGACACGCATTTCCGCGGCATCAAGGGCAATATTCAAGGCGGCATCACCACCTATGGTGACGATGCCCAGGGGCTGGTGCAGCTCGCGGCGGGCGACAGTTTCCTCGGCGAGCGGCTGCATATCGTCGGCAGCGTCGAATATGACAAGGAAGCCGGTATCGGCGGCGGCCAGTGGGGCACCGGCCTCGCCAACGGCCGCGACTGGTTCAAGCAGACCACGCTGATCAACCGCGGCGTCCTCAACGACGGTTCGCCGCAATATCTGGTGCGCGATTATGGCCAGTCGATCACCTTCACCAAATATGGCCTGATCACCGCCGGTCCGCTGCAGGGCACCGCCTTCGACCGGAACGGCAATCCCTTCCAGTTCCAATATGGTTCGAACGGCGTGCCGGCACGCGATGCCAAGGGCAACGTCACCGGTTGCTACCCCGGCTACTGCCTGGGCGGCGACCTGTCGGGCAACGTCGATGCAGGGCGCTCGCTCAAGTCGGCGATCGAGCGGCTCGACGGCTATGGCCGGGTAGGGTTCGATTTCGCGCCCGGGAACGAGCTTTATGTCAGTGTCAATATCGGCGAGGTGAAGACCCATAACCAGCCGGTCAACGGGCAGAACAAGCCGGGCCTGACGATCCAGTGCGCCAATCCGTTCGTGCCCGCTTCCATCCAGGCGGCCTGCACCACGGCAGGCATCACCAGCTTTGCCTATGGCACCAGCAACGCGGCGCTGGGCAACACCCGCGTCAACACCGATCGCCGCCAGTATCGCTTCGTGCTGGGCGCCAAGGGCCGCGCGCCGGTGCTGGGCAGCGACTGGAACTATGATGTCTATCTGGAGCACGGCACCAACTATACCGACATCGACGTCCACAATATTCTGCTGACCAACCGCTTCAACCAGGCGATCGACGCCACGCTGGTGAACGGTGCGATCGTCTGTCGCGATCCGGTGGCGCGGGCCAATGGCTGCCAGCCGCTCAACATCATCGGCGGCATGCCGTCCGACGCCGCACTGCGCTACATCATGCCGGAACGGGGCCCCTATCAGCGCACCCGTCAGACTCAGGATGTCGCCAGCTTCAACTTTTCCGGTTCGCCGGTGAACTTGTGGGCGGGGCCGCTGACGGTCGCGTTCGGCGGTGAGTTCCGCCACGAATATTACAAGGTTCGTGCCGATCCCTATGGCGCCGGCTTTGCCGCAACCCCGGCGGGCGGCGACTACCCGGCCGATCCTGTGCTGCTGACCGGCGGCAACAACTGGTATGCCGGCAACTACAAGAACGGCAGCGGCGCCTATAGCGTGAAGGAAGCCTTTCTCGAGGCGAACGTGCCGCTCCTCAATTCCGAGGGCGCGGGCCACGCCAACCTGACCGGCGCGGCGCGCGTTACGGATTACAGCACGTCGGGTATAGTCTGGGCATGGAAGATCGGCGGCACCTGGGAATTGCCGATCGACGGGCTGCGCATCCGCGGCGTCACCTCGCGCGACGTGCGGGCGCCGAACCTGTCCGAACTGTTCGCCGCGCCGGTGACGACGACGCTGCCCAATTTCTATGATCCGTTCCGCAATACCAATGTGCTCGCAATCCAGAACAGCATCGGCAACCCCAACCTGAAGCCCGAAATTGCGCGTAACACCACCATGGGCATCACGCTGGCAAACCCCGGCTGGATGCGTGGGCTCAACCTGTCGTTCGACTATTACAAGCTGAAGATCCGCGACGTGATTTCCAGCCTGGCCGCAACCGACATTGTCCAGCTCTGCTACCAGAAGGTGCTTCCCAGCACGTGCAGTGTCTTCAATCTGAACAACAGTGCCGGCCCCAACTACATCAACGTCCAGGCATTCAACCTGGCATCGATCGATACCGCTGGCTTCGATATCGAGGCGAGCTATCGCTGGCAGCGGCCGCTGGGCCTGCCGGGCAGCCTGACGCTGCAGGCGCTGGCCACGCATGTCATTCGCTACATCACCGATACCGGCCTGCCGGGCACTTTCCCGGTCGATTCCGCGGGCAGCAACCAAGGATCGACGCCCAACTGGAAGTGGCTGGCGGTGCAGACGTACCAGAACCAGGCCTTCTCGCTGCTGGTGCAGGAGCGCTGGTTCAGCGACGGGACGATCGGCAACCAATATATTGTCTGCCAGTCGAACTGCCCGGCCTCGACCGCCGCGCACCCGACCATCGACCAGAATTTCATCCCCGGCGCCTTCTATCTCGACATCGGGGGCACGGTGAACATCACCAAGGCGATCACGGCCTATGCCAAGATCGATAATCTGCTCGACCGGAATCCGCCGCGTTCGACCATCTTCAACAGCCCGACGCTCTACGACCAGATCGGCCGCGTCTATCGGGCGGGCGTGCGCTTCAAGTTCTGAGGGCGGTGCGCGCGGGCTTTCCCTTCCCCGAGCCGGTGCCTGCGCCTCCGCACTCTTCCTGTGCCGCCGACCTTAGGGCCGGCGGTTCCCTTTGGCCGACATGGCCGCGATGAGGAGACAGGCCTTGTTTTCTATCCGCACCGTTCGCACCCGGATGCTTGCCACAGCCATGCTCGCGCTGGGCACGGCGGCGCCGCTCTTCGCAGCTTCCGACGGGCCGGGCCCGGTACAGGTGCGGATCGATATCACGCGGCGATCCGCACCTGTCTCGCCCTATCTCTACGGCATGTTCATCGAGCCGATCGGGGGACTGGTGAACCGCACGCTATGGGCGGAAATGCTCGACGACCGGAAATTCTACTATCCGGTCGGGCCCGCCAGCCGCGATGCACCGCCGCCGCTCAATGCCGAGGGCCGACCCGGCGTCAGCTATCGCAAATGGCGGCCCGTTGGCGGGGACGATGCCATCGTCATGGATACAGCGCAGCCCTTTGTCGGCGCACAAAGCGCCAGCGTGGCGGTGGCGGGGGAAAGCCCGCGCGGACTGTCACAGGCGGGGCTGGGGCTGGCCCGGGGCAAAAGCTATACCGGGCATCTGTGGCTGCGCGGCGATGCCGGAGTGGCGGTGACGGCAACGTTGATCTGGGGCGAGGGGCCGCAGGGGCGACAATCGGTTCGCCTGCCGGTGCCGGGTACGGCATGGGCCAAGGCCGATTTCGCCTTCACCGCCGGTGCCGATGCGACGGATGCCCGGCTGGAGATCACCGGCACCGGCAGCGGTCACTTCGCGGTGGGAGCGGTGTCGCTGATGCCGGCCGACAACATTCATGGCTGGCGCGCCGATACGACGGCGATCGCCCGCTCGCTCCGCTCCGGTTTCTGGCGGCTGCCGGGCGGCAATTTCCTGTCCAACTGGGACTGGCATGAAGCGATCGGCCCGCGCGACAAGCGGCCGCCGATGTTCGACCATGCCTGGAGCGCGATGCAGACCAACGACATCGGCATGGACGAGTGGATGGAGCTGTGCCGCCTGATCGGCGTCGAACCCTATGTGACGGTCAATGCCGGGCTGGGCGATGCCAATTCGGCGGCCGAGGAAGTCGAATATCTGAACGGAGCGGCGGCCAGCACTTGGGGCGGGCTGCGCGCGGCGAACGGCCATCCCGAACCCTATGGGGTCAAATGGTGGAATATCGGCAACGAGCCGTTCGGCTGGTGGCAGATCGGCAAGACCTCGCTCGAATACTATCTGATAAAGCACCGCGAATTTGCGCGGGCGATGAAGGCGCGCGATCCCTCGATCGTCCTGATCGCCTCCGGGGCGATGCCGGACCAGCTCCATCCCAAGGGCGTGCAGCAGAATAGCAGCCTGGAGAATATCCAGCCGAAATTCGGCACCGAGGAAGACTGGACCGGCGGCTTCTTCGACAAGGCATGGGGCAGTTTCGACGGGATCACCGAGCATTGGTACGACCGGGCGGAGGCTCGGCCCGATGCGCCGGCCGCGGACGAGCTGATGGAGTTTGCCCGCGCGCCTTCCACCCATGTCCGGATGGAGGCGCTGGAGTGGGACATCTATCGCAGCCGCTTCCCGAAGCTGCGCGATTCGGGTGTGTTCCTTTCGATCGACGAATATGCCTATCTGGCGGGCGAGCCGAACCTCAAATCCTCGCTCGCCTATGCGATGGTGTTTCAGGAAATGCTGCGCCACAGCGATTTTCTGACCATGGCGGCATTCACGACTGGCGCCTCGACCATGGACATCACGCCGACCGGTGCGACGCTCAACGCAACGGGTATGGTCTTCAAACTCTATGGCGAGCATTTCGGTGCGGGCACCGTGCCGGTGGCGCTGATCGGCGATGCCCCGCAGCCGGCGCCGAAATATCCGGTCGGCTATGCGCATCCTCAGGTGGTTGCGGGCAGCCCGACCTGGCCGCTCGACATGGTCGCGGGGCTTTCACCCGACGGGCGCGTGCTGCGCATCGGCGTGGTCAACGCGACCTATCAGCCGCAGCGGCTGGCGTTGCAGGGCGTGGCGCTGACCGGCGCGGGCACGCGCTGGCTGTTGCAGGGCAAGGGGCTGACCGCGCGCAACAAAGTGGGGGCGGCTCCCGAAGTCACCATCTCCAGCGCCGCCGTGCGGGGCGCTGACAAGGCGATCGACGTTCCGGCGACCTCGGCTGTGATCTACGAGCTGGCGCTTGCGCGATAGCGCCGGCGTTCAGGCAAGCGTGGTCGCGGGACGCAGTTTCAGGCGGCGCGGCACGGCGCGACGCGGCAGCAGGTCGGCGAGCGAGGCGACGCCGCCGACCAGCACATGCGTCGCCAGCGTGAGCGCCGCCACGAACAGCACGGCGCCGGCCAGGCCCGAGCCGGTGCCGATCAGCGCCGCGATCAGCGGCGCCAGCAGCGTGTCGCGCGCCGGGATCAGCGGCAGACGATAGATCATCATCCGCACCGTCGCGACGACCACCAGCGTACCCGCCGAAATCTCCGGCAGCAGCAGCTTCCACAGCATCGCCGTGAGCAGCAGGCTGACGGCGGTGCGGACACAGTGAATGCCGAAGGTTTCCAGCAGCGCGCGCCGCGGCAGCGTGAACACCATGCGGCGGAAGGCGAAGATCGCGAGCGACGAAATCACCACCACCGCGGTTGACGCCAGCAGCGTGTTGAGCAGCGTGCCGGCGGCGAGCGCATAGAGAATCGGTGCCGTCATGCCGACCATCACCAGCGTCGCGATATTGCCCGCCAGGGCCGAAGTGACCGCCACGTCGCGCAGCGTTTCGAACACCGGAACGCCCGGCGCCACGCGCCCGCGCGCCCAGACATAGAGTTGGGCGTCGCCCGAATAGCCGAACACCACTTCGTTCGCGACCTGCTTGCGCAGCAGTGCGGGCAGCGCGTCGATGCCGATGCCCCAGATCCGGCGCAGGATCAGCCAGTCCATCACCGGCGTCAGCACATAGACGCCGAGGAAGCATAGCCAGAACAGCGGGCTGATCGGCGCGCGGAGCAGCATCGTCAGGTCGACGCCCTTCAGCTCGCGCAGCACCGCCCAGAGGATCGCCACGGAAATGGCGAGGCCAGCAACGGCCATCACCCGATCCCGACCAAGCCGGGCGATCAGTGCGGAGGCGCGATTACGAAACGTGGCGAACATTACGCATAGGCCTCCGGCTCGAGCGCCTGCAGGCGGGCACCGCGCTGGACGAGCACGGCATCGGCAAACAGGTCGAGATAGCGCTGCGCCGAACGCTCCAGCGTGAAGCGGCGCAGATGCTGGTACAGCCCCGCAGGCGGCGTGGTGTCGACGGCGGCGGTGCGGATCGCCTCGGCAAGCGCGGCGGCGTCGCGCGGCACGATCGTGCCGAAGCGGCCCTGGCCGAGCAGGCCGCGCAGGCCGCTGCCGCAATCGGTCGTCACCACCTTGAGCCCGGCGGCCAGAGCCTCGACCACTGCAGCCGGCACGCCTTCGTAGCGCGACGACATCAGCAGAATGTCATAGTCGGCCAGCTGCGACGCGGCATCGGGCACATGGCCCGCAAGGTCGACGCGGTCGGCAATGCCGAGCGAGGCGGCCAGCGCCTCCAGCATCGGCCGCTCCGGCCCCTCACCATAGATAGTCAGCCGTTCGTCGGCGCGGGCACCGGCGGCGAAGGCGGCGAGCATCAGCCCGAAATCCTTCTGATGCGCCAGGCGGCCAACGGCGACGAAGCGGCGCGGCGCACCGGCAGCGGCCGGTTCGCGCGGATCGGCGAAGGACAGCGCGTCGATTGCCGGATCGTGGACGACATGGCCGCGGCGGGCCATCGGCCGGGGAAGATCGGCGAGCATCGCTTCGTCCATCACCACCCAGCCGGCGGCGCAGCGCGCCTGCAGCCACAGCCAGAAGCGCCAGCCGAGCCGGGCCACGGGGTTGAGGTCGCGGCGGACCAGATCGTTGCTGATCTTCACGACGATCGGCGGGCAGGAACGGCCGAGCAGCAGCACCATCGCCAGCGCGACGATGGTGTAGGTGGAACCGGCGACGAACAGCAGGTCCGGGCGCTCGCGGCGGATCACCTGCGGCAGCTTCAGGATCATCCACAGCGTTTCCCAGCTCGCCTGGCTGCGGCGGGGCTGGGCGGGCACCTCATACGCGATGCCGGGCGCGAATTCGTTGCGCATCGCGCCGTCTTCGCGGCCGAGGAACAGCGGCGCATCAATGCCGAGCGAGCGCCAGTGGCGCACCATCCGCAGCGCGACGCGCTCGACGCCGCCGGGTTCGAAACTGTGCAGGAACGTCAGTACGCGCAGGCCATTTCCGCCATGCGAGGCGCGTGGTGCGGGCTGGCGCGCGCCGCTGACGCCCGTATGCGATGCACCGTCCCGGCTCGCCTCCTGCCGGGGCGTGGGGAGGGTCGGGCCCCGTTCCTGCGCGCGCGTGCGCTGCGTGAGTTTGCTTGTGATCACGTAGGAAAGACGGCGCCGAAACGCGAACCCGCAGTTAACCACTCGAAAATATTTTCGCCGAGCATTTAGCAGGTGGAACCATCGGTAGGCCTTGCTCGTCTCGCCGAGTCGCCCTGTTTTTCTGGCCGCGCGGGCAAGGCAGCGTAGCGTCCGCCTAGGCGGACGCGCGCAGCGCCGTCGTTGCGCTAGTGGAATAATATTTTCACCGCCGTTCCGGGTGCTTCGACGGGACACTGTGTTGTCCGGCCTTTCAGGCGACAGATCTACGGCTGTTACGGTAAAGCCAATTAATATAAATGAGAAATATCCAAGAATGTATCGCAGGAGATGTTGGTTGTATCTCGAATGAAACAAATATTTGATCAACATTTATCCAAAATAGATAAATTATACGATAGAAATTGGTGTACCATGCTTGTCATTGCCTCGGTTTTGTTCGATTGTGTCTCGAAAATTGTGGCGTAATAGTTGAGACATCGCCCGCGGCTTTGCATGTGTCGAGCTGGTTTTGGTTGAGATTGTCGGACCATTGTGGCTAGTGGGGGCCATGGAGCGCAGTGGGGCCGATCTTCTTACCGACCGGGAAAGAGAGTGCCTGTTGCGTGTCCGGGACGGCCTTTCCTCCAAGGAAATCGCTGCCGAACTCGGCATTTCGCATCACACCGTCGATCTGCATCTGAAGCGCGCGATGAAGACGCTGGGTGCCGCCAACCGGCGGGACGCCGCGCGGCGCATCGAGCTGCCGCCCGTCGCGCCTCTTCAGGCAGAAAAACCGCCGTTCCGGGGATTGGGTACCCAATCGGACGACCTTGCCGATCCGCCGGCCGGGCTGCTTTCCTCGCCCCTGCCACGGATGGAAACGCCACCGCGCTTGCCGGTGCCGTTCCTCCGCCAGGGGAGGCAACGCAATGACCTGACGCCAACGCAAAGGCTGGGCGCGATCGTGATGATCGCCGTTCTGCTGCTGATTGCCGTAGCCAATTTCTTCAACGGCCTGGGCGCGCTCTACACCATTACCGGCTGACCGCCTCCGGTCCGGGAAATCCATTGATTAGTGCTGGAGCGCATTCGCCTCCACAGGGGAGCAAGAATCATGACTTCACCCAAGACCATTGCCGCTGTCCGCATCGCCCGCTCGCTGCAGCCGGCGGAAAAGGCCGTCAACGAAGCCGCGCTGAAGGTGCTGGCGGTCGGCACGGCCGTTCTCACTGCCCGTGTTGACGGTACCTTTCACCCGCTGGAAGCCCAGTCGGCAGTCGAGTTTCTCGGCGACGCAACCGCCAAGGTGTTCGGCGCGCTGAAGGACATCAAGCAGATGCACGGCGAACTGCGCGCGGCAGCCGTGCGCCATCAGGTGCTGGGCGAGGGCGATATCTTCGAAACCCCGCCGCACGACACGCCGCACGGCGAACTCGAAACCGTGGTGGCGATCAGCGAAGTCGCGTGAATGTGCCGGTTGACAGTGGGGCAGGTACCTGCATCCGGAGCTACTGATGCGTGTCCTGGTTTATCTCACCTTGCTGCTGGTCTGTTGTTCCTACGCGCTCCTGAAAGGGGGCGCACCGGAACGCTGGGGCGTGGTCATTCTCATCACGGCGGTGGTCGCAT
The DNA here is from genome assembly GCF_056314225.1 of Sphingomonas sp. DMC6. Lineage (NCBI taxonomy): Bacteria > Pseudomonadati > Pseudomonadota > Alphaproteobacteria > Sphingomonadales > Sphingomonadaceae > Sphingomonas > Sphingomonas sp. DMC6. Next base: position 43,517 of record NZ_JBQUYT010000010.1, on the reverse strand, counting down.
CGCACTTCGTGCCGTCTGCGGGCGAGGTGCGATTCCAGAATCTCGAGACCGGCTTGATGCTGGTCGATCTGGTGATGTTCGTCGCGGTGACGGTATTGGCGCTGCGGGCGCAGCGTTACTGGCCAATGTGGATGGCAGCGATTGTGCTCGACACGCTCATCACGCACCTGCTGATGCTCAGTCCCAAGCTGATGCCTTTCTCCTATTCGGTCATGGCTGCGGCGTGGAGTTATCCAAAGCCGCTCATCCTGGCCTATGCCACGCTGCGGCATCGGGAACGCATCCGGCAATATGGCGAGGACCCGGCCTGGTCCTGACGGCAGTGGGAGGGCATCTGCATGGGTGACTTGCGGCCCGCCGACCCCGAGCAGAGCGAACTGCACGAGATAGCTGATCTGCTGGCCGTGGCGCGGCAGCGGTTGCTTGCCCGCAACCAGCCGCTGCACGCGCGGGTGGTAGAGGCAGTATATCGCGCCCGGCGCATCCGCGACGCAGCCTTTGGCGCGGACGCGGCTATCTTTGGCGAACCCGCCTGGGACATTCTGCTCGATCTTTATCTGGCCGAACTGGCGGAGCGCCGCCTGTCGGTTTCCAGCGCCTGTATCGGCGCCAATGTCCCCACCACCACCGCGATGCGGCATCTCGCAATATTGGAAGCCCATGGCCTGGTGGAGCGTTCGCGCGATGCGCAGGATGGCCGCCGCTCGTTCGTCGGGCTCACCGAGCGCGGACGCAGGGCGATGGACGGCTGGGTCGAGCGGATGCTGCGAACCATCGGCAACATCACCGACCGTGGCTGACGGGCCGGCCGGGGCGGGCACGCCCTACCGTCGCCCGCTTATACCAGCTTGCATGGATGTCGGCGCACCCCGGTCGCAAGCGCTTCACCAGCCGTAACCCCGGCGAAAGCCAGGAGCCGTTCGCCCCTCATTATCGGCAAGAGCTGACAGCCAGACCCCAGCCGACCCCAGCTTTCGCCGGGGCGACGCTTCGCGGAGCAGCGAGGGGGGCTTATCAACGCAATGTGGTATCAGTCTGCGGGCGCGTTTCGACGCGCCGCCATGGCAAAGGCCAGCACCACCAGAAAGCCGATGCCCGGCACCAGCAGGGCGCGGTTGATTCCCGCAAGATCCGAAATCCGCCCCATCGCCGCAGTAATCGCCGCGCCGCCAATGATCGCCATGACGATCAGCGAGGCGCCGATCTGCTTCAGCGGTCCCAGCCGCTCAATTCCGATGGCGAAGATGGTGGGGAACTGGATCGACATGAAGAAGCTGGCCGCGACCAGCGCATAAATGCCGAACAGCCCGCCGACGAATATGGCCAGCGCAGTGAGCACCGCCGCGATGCCCGCGAACAGCGCCAGCAGATACGGCGCCGACACCCGGCCCAGCAACGCGGCGCCGACGAAGCGGCCGATGCCGAACAATACCAGGCTGGCGAACAGATAATCGGCCGCCGCACGGTCGGTCAGGCCGGGCAGGTTGGCCTGGGCATAGCGGATGGTGAAGCTCCACAGTCCGACTTGCGCGCCGACATAGAAGAACTGCGCCACCACGGCGAAGACCAGCGCCGGTTCGCGCAGCACGACGCGGATCGCCGATGCCCCGCCCATCGGCGCGGCCTCCTCGTGCTTTGCCGGCGCCGGAAAGGCGATCAGCGCCGCAGCGATGGCGAAGCCCAGCACGACCAGGCCGATCGCGAGATAAGGCCCCTGCACCGATGCCAGCTCGCCCCGCAGCGTGGCGGTGCGCTCGGCGGCCGACATTGCAGCGAGCGCGTGATCGTCCTGCGCGAAACTCGACAGAATGAAATATTTGCCGATCAGCACGCCGAAGATCGTGCCGAGCGGATTGGCCGCCTGGGCGAAGTTCAGCCGGCGCGCCGCGCCTTCGGGGCTGCCCAGCTCGGCGATCAGCGGGCTGGCCGAGGTCTCGAGAAAGGCGAGGCCGCAGGCGATGACGAACAGCGCCGCCAGGAACCAGCGATATTCGCCGAAATGCGTCGCCGGATAGAAGAGCAGCGCCCCCAGCGCATAGAGTGACAGCCCGGTGACGATCGCCGCCTTGTACCCACGCCGTCGCGCGAGCAGCGCCGCCGGCGTCGCGAGCAGGAAATAGCCGAGATAAAAGGCCTGCTGAACGAAACTGGTCTCGAAATCGCTGAGCGTGAAGGCGCGGCGGAAATGCGCGATCAGAATGTCGTTCAGGTTGTTCGCCATCCCCCACAGGAAGAACAGCGAAACCGTGAGGATGATGGCGGGCGTGTAGCGTCGGGCGGCCTTGCTGGCCATGATGTCCTCTCCTTGGTCCGATGCGCGTTGGCGCGCTTATTCGATGGCGCGGTCGAGATGCGTGTAGCCGCCGTCGACGAACAGCCACTGGCCGGTGGTGTGGCTCGCCCGGTCGGACAGCAGGAACAGCGCGGTGTCGGCAATTTCTTCCGGCGTGGTGAAGCGGTGGCCCAGCGGCACGCGGCGTTCGATCTCCGCGCGGCGCGCGACCGGATCGTCAAAGCTCTTCAGCCATTCGGCATAAGCGGGCGTGCCCACTTCGGCGGGCATGATGGCGTTCACCCGGATGCCGTCGCCGCGCAGCGCCACCGCCCATTCGCGCGTCAGCGCCAGCACCGCACCCTTGGCGGCGGCATAGGCGCTGGTATGGCCCTGGCCGGTGATCGCGGTCTTCGAGGCGACATTGACGATCGCGCCGCGTGCCGCCTGCAGATGGGGCAGGGCGGCGCGGGCCATGCCGTAATAATGGACCAGATTGATGTCGAGCGAGGCGCGGAACTCGGCCGGTGTCGCCTCGAACCCCAGATTGTCGTTGCGGCCGGCATTGTTGACCAGCCCGTCGATGCGGCCCCAACGCGCCACCACCGCCTCGACGGCGGCGACCACGGCATCGTCCTCGGCCAGTTCGCAGCCGTGGAACAGCCAGTCGGTGCCCAGCTGCGCCACCAGATCGGGCGGCGGCACCTCGCGTGAGACGATGGCGGGCAGGGCGCCTTCGCGCGCCAGCCCGGCGGCAATGGCAGCGCCGATCCCCGACGAACCGCCGGTGACGATCACGACCTTGCCGGCGAGGCCCAGATTCATGCGCCGAACCGGAAGGCGGCGAGCGTCTCGGGCTTCATCTCGATCGAATAGCCGGGGCGCTGCGGCGGCATATAGGCGGCGTCGCGGATCACGCAGGGATCGAGGAAATGCTCGTGCAGATGATCCACATATTCGATCACGCGATCCTCCATCGTGCCTGCAAAGCACAGATAGTCGATCATCGACAAGTGCTGGACATATTCGCACAACCCCACGCCGCCGGCATGCGGGCAGACCGGCAGAGTATAGCGCGCCGCCAGCAGCAGGATCGCCAGCGCTTCGTTGACGCCGCCGATGCGGCAGGCATCGAGCTGGACCACGTCGATCGCGCCCAGCGCCATGAACTGTTTGAAGAGGATGCGGTTCTGGCACATCTCGCCGGTCGCGACCTGCACCTTGCCGATGCCGTCGCGGATCGCCTTGTGGCCCAGCACATCGTCGGGGCTGGTAGGCTCCTCGATGAACCAGGGATTGGCGAAGGCGAGGGCGTTGACCCATTCGATCGCCTGGCCGACTTCCCACACCTGATTGGCGTCGATCATCAGCTTGCGGTTTGGGCCGAGCACATCGCGGGCGATGCGCACGCGGCGAATGTCGTCCGCCAGATCGCGACCGACCTTCAGCTTGATATGGTGGAAGCCGGCATCGACGGCCTCCTGCGCCAGCCTGCGCAGCTTTTCGTCCGGATAGCCGAGCCAGCCGGCTGAGGTGGTGTAGCAGGGATAGCCATCGGCCTTCAGCGTCGCGACGCGCGCCGCCTTGCCCTCGGCACGCGCGGTGAGCAGGGCCAGCGCTTCCTCGGGCGTGATCGCGTCGGTCAGGTAGCGGAAGTCGATCGCGCGGACGAGCTGCTCGGGCGTCATGTCGGCGACGAGCTGCCATACCGGCTTGCCTTCGGCCTTGGCCCACAGATCCCAGATAGCGTTGACGACCGCGCCGGTGGCGAGGTGCATCGCGCCCTTGTCCGGGCCGATCCAGCGGAGCTGGCTGTCGCCGGTCAGGTGTCGCCACATCCGCCCGGCATCCTCGGCGATCCAGGCGAGGTCCAGCCCCACGACCAGATGCCGCATCGCCTCGATCGCGGCGATGCACACTTCATTGCCGCGGCCGATGGTGAAGGTGAGGCCGTGCCCCTCCAATCCCGGGACATCCGTCTCCAGCACGACATAGGCCGCCGAATAGTCCGGGTCCGGGTTCATCGCGTCCGACCCGTCGAGCGAGGCGCTGGTCGGGAAGCGCAGGTCGACCGTGCGCAGGCCGGTGATGCGGGCGGTCATTGCCGCCGGGGCGGCTGCGGCCGCGGGGGAAAACACTGTCATAACGGGGCTTTCAGTTGACCCAGCCACCATCGATCACATGGACCGCACCGGTGGTGAAGGCAGCTTCGTCGCTGGCAAGATAGGTGATGAGGGCGGCGATTTCGTCTTCCTGGCCCAACCGGCCCATCGGCTGGCGGGCGACGAAGGCGGCATGTGCCTCCGCGACGGTGATTCCCTGCGCCGCGGCCTGATCGGCGACGCGCTGGCGCAGGCTGGGAGTGTCGACCGTGCCGGGGCACACCGCATTGCAGCGGATGCCGCGCGCGACAAAGTCTGCCGCGACCGATTTGGTCAGGCCAATTACCGCTGCCTTGCTGGCGCCATAGGCATAGCGATTGGGGATGCCCTTCACGCTCGAGGCAATCGACGACATGTTGACGATCGCCCCGCCGCCTTTTTCGAGCATCGCCGGCAGGAAGGCGCCGATCATGCGGTGCATGGCATGGACGTTAAGGTCGAAGGACAAGTGCCAGTCGGCATCGGTGCCGTCGAGGATCGACCCCGCCGCGACGAAACCGGCGATGTTGGCCAGAATGTCGACCGGCCCGATCCGCGCCGGCAAAGCGGCGATCGCGTCTCCGTCGAGCAGGTCGATCACCACCGGCTCCACGCCTTCCAGCGCGGCCAGTGCTTCCGCATCGCGGTCGAGCCCGAAAACCCGTGCCCCTTCGTCGCGCAGTCGCAATGCAGTCGCCCGGCCAATACCATGCGCAGCGGCCGTGACCACCGCGATCTTGCTGTCAAAACGCATCCGCTCCCCTTTCATTGCTTTCATCAGTCAAAGTAACTTTCGTTGCAAGCGATTTGCGCCTAATTTCACTGGCGAGATGCGATTGGCATGACAAAAACGGCTAATGCCGCTAAGCACAGGTCATATGGGTAAAAAGCCGACAGTCGAAGGAGAGCCCGCCCGGCAGCCGGTCTATGCCGCGCCGGCGCTGGAAAAGGGAATCGATGTGCTGGAACTGCTCAGCACCGAGCCGGTAGGCCTGACGATCAGCGAGATCGCGCAGCGGCTGGGACGCTCGATCAGCGAGCTGTTCCGGATCATCGTCGTGCTCGATCGCCGTGGCTGGCTGCACAAGGAGCCGGCGAGCGACCGCTATCGCGTCACCTATCGCCTGCTGGAAATCGCCCATCGCGCAACGCCGGCGCAGGAACTCACCCATGTCGCCACCCAGCCGATGCACCTGCTGGCGGCGGCAACGCAGCAATCCTGCCATCTGGTGGTCGTCAATGGCACGCACGGGCTGATCGTCGCGCGGCAGGAAAGCCCCGGCGCCACCGGCTTTGCGGTGCGGCTGGGTACCGAGATCGACCTGCGCACCAGTTGTTCGGGCCATGTGCTTCTGGCCTTCATGGAGGAAGAGCGGCGCAGCGGCTTGTTCCCCAAGTCGCTGCCGGCAGCGCTGCACGCCCGGTTCGACGCCATTCGGGCGCAAGGGTATGAATCGATTCCCAGTGCGCGGATCACGGCCGTTTCGGACATCAGTTGCCCGGTATTCGGCTTCGACGGCCATGTCGTCGCGGCGCTGACCATTCCGTTTCTGGCTGCGATCGACGATGCGCCGCATGTCTCCGAAGACGAGGCACTGGCGCTGCTCAAGCAGACGGCCGCGACCATCTCCGGCGCGCTGGGCTGGTTCGACCGGGCCGAGGCGCCGGTCGTGCCCAGCCTGTCGGTGGCCGCACCCGCGCGCCGCCGCCGCGCCCCGGCGCGCGAACGGGCCTGATTCCCGCGCGAGGGCGTCAGCCCGGCATCACCCCGTGCCGGCGGGCATAGGCGGTGAAAAGGGTAGGCCAGGCCGATGCTGGTGCAGTCTTCGGCAGGCGCACGCCGAAACCGTGTCCGCCCAGGTCGAAAGCGTGCAGTTCGGCGGGGCGGCGGGCCGTGAGCGTCGCCTGATATAGCACAAGGCTGTTGGCGATCGGCACCAGCCCGTCGTCGCTCGCATGGACCAGAAACAGCGGCGGCGTATCGGCGGAAACGCGGTTCTCGAGCGAGGCGGCGGCAAGCGCCTTGGGGTCGGCCCCCGGCCCGAACAGATGGTCGCGCGAGCCGCCATGGCTGAAAGGCTGGGCCAGCGTGACCACCGGGTAGATCAGCCCGGCCAGATCGGGCCGCGCGGAAAGCCGGTCGGCGGCGTCGACGGGCGTGTAGGCCGCCTCGGCATGGCGGGTGGCGAGGCTGCCGGTCAGATGCCCGCCGGCCGAAAAGCCCAGCACTGCCACCTGCGCCGGGTTCACGCCATATCGGGGCGCATGGTGGCGGATCAGCCGGATGCCGCGCTGCGCATCGGCCAGCGGCACGGTGGCGCGGTTCGCCCAGCCTTCAGCGGGCAGGCGATAGCTGAGAATGAAGGCCGTGACGCCCAGCGCATTCAGCCAGCGCGCCTGTTCCTCGCCTTCATTGTCCCAGGACAGAAAGCCATAGCCGCCGCCGGGCACCAGCATCACGGCGCTGCCATTGGGGTTGGCGGCGCGGCGTATCGTTAGCGTCGGCACGTCGATGCCGGTCAGCCAGCGATCGTTGAAGCCCGGATCCTTGGAGCGCTGTTCGGTCGCGGGCGTCGGCAGCGTGGCCGGCGCGCCCGGCGCCCGGCCCGGCCAGAGCGGCAATACCGCGTCGCCGGCCGCTGGTGTCCGCGCGCGCGATGGCATTGCCGCGGCGAGGCCGGCGCCCGCCGCCCCGGCGAGCATGGTGCGGCGGCTGAAATTCTGCATGGCCATGATTTTCCTCTCCTCGTCCCCGACGCTTGCTGCGTTTGGGTTGCATGGCGGCGGCCGAAAGTAAATTTCCGGCCACCGGTTCCATTCGCATTTTGGTAGCGCTAACCTTCCGCGTGACAAGACGTGAAATGCCAGGGGCAGAGGATGAAGATCCGTAGCGGCGGCGCCGCTGCGAGCCGCCTTTCCTGCTCCGCTGCGATAAACAAGAACGGGCAGGAGAGACGGGCATGACCAAGGTGTGGATCGCGGCGCTGCTGGCGGGCAGCGCGATGGGCGCGGCGCAGGCAACCGAAGACCATGGCTATAGCCGCACGGCCGACGGGGTGGTGGTGACGCCGACCGGCGGCAGTATGTCCCGCGTGCAGGTGTCGGTCCATGGCGACGGCATCTTCCACATCGTGGCCATGCCCAAGGGGCTGGAGAATGCCGCGCTCGCCCCCAGCCTGATGGCGCCCGACCCGCCTGCGCCCGGCGCGTTCGAAGTGAGCAGCGCGAACGGCCATGTGCTGGTGAAGGCAGCGCGCGCCACCGCCGATATCGAGATCGCCACCGGTCGGGTGCGCTTTACCGACGCGAAGGGCCGCGAGCTGCTCGCCGAATCGGGCGCGGCAACCTTCCGGCCGGTGTCGGTGGAGGGCAAGCCGTTCGTCACCGTCAGCCAGCAGTTCAATCGCGGCACCGACGAGGGACTGTACGGCCTGGGGCAGCACCAGAACGCCCAGATGAATTACAATGGCGAGGACGTCGAACTCGCCCAGCACAATATGGATATCGCCGTGCCGTTCGTCGTCTCGACGCGCGGCTACGGCCTGCTGTGGGACAATCCCGGCATCAGCCGGTTCGGCAATCCCCGGCCCTACACGCCGGTGGGCGAGGACATGAAAGTGACCAGCGACGGCAAGCCGGGCTGGAAGGCGGAATATTTCCTCGGCGGCACGCTGGCCGTGGCGCGGCAGGAAACGACTATCGATTACCAGTATATCAAGGACCAGAAGAACTGGCCGGAAGCGGCCAAGGCGAAGACGGTGGCTGCCAGCGGCGGGCAGAACCCCGCCGGCAATGCCGTGCAGAAACAGACCGTGGTGTGGACCGGCGAATTGCAGCCGGAAGTGGCCGGCACACACAAGTTCCAGCTCTATGCCTCCAGCTATTTCAAGCTCTATGCCGATGGCCGGCTGGTGCTCGATCGGTGGCGGCAGAACTGGAACCCCTGGTACACCAATTTCGACTTGCCGATGGTGAAGGGCAAGCCGGTCAAGATCCGCATCGAATGGGCGCCGAACAACGGCTATATGGCGCTGCTCCACAATGATCCGCTGCCGGGGCAGGACCGCCATTCGGTCTGGTTCACCAGCGAAGTGGCGCAGGCCAAGAATTACTGGTTCGTACCCGCCGAGAATATGGACGGCGCGATTGCCGGCTATCGCCAGATTACCGGCAAGGCCGAGATGATGCCCAAATGGGCCTATGGCTTCTGGCAGTCGCGCCAGCGCTACGACACCGCCGCCGAGGTGACCGGCGTGGTGGAGAAATATCGTTCGCTGAACATCCCGCTCGACAATATCGTGCTCGACTGGCGCTACTGGCGCGACGACGCCTGGGGCAGCCACGATTTCGATCCCACGCGCTTCGCCGACCCGAAGGCAATGATCGACAAGGTGCACGATCTGCACGCGAACTTCATGATCTCGGTCTGGCCGAAATTCTACCCGACGACGGAGAACTACAAGGAACTGGCCGCCGCGGGGGCTGCCTATCAGGGCAATCTGCGCCAGGGGAACAGGGACTGGGTGGGGCCAGGTTTCCAGAGCACCTTCTACGATCCCTATTCGGCCGAGGGGCGGCGCATCTTCTGGCGGCAGGTGCAGGCGAAGCTGGGCGTGATCGGCACCGATGCGTGGTGGGCCGATGCCAGCGAACCCGACATGCACTCGAACCTGTCGATCGCCGAGCGGATCGACACGATGGGACCGACGGCGATCGGCCCGGCGGCGCAATATTTCAACAGCTATCCGCTGATGAACGCACGCGCCTTTTTTGACGGCTGGCGCGCCTTCAAGCCCGATGTGCGTCCGTTCCTGCTGACCCGTTCGGGCTTTGCCGGGCTGCAGCGCTATGGTGCGGCGGTGTGGTCGGGCGATGTGGCGAGCCGCTGGTATGATCTGCGCGCGCAGATTTCCGCTGGCGTGAATGCCTCGATGTCGGGCCTGCCCAACTGGACTCACGATATTGGCGGCTTCGCGCTCGAGGACCGCTATTCGGTGAAGAACCCGAAGCCGGAAGACGTGGCCGAATGGCGCGAGCTCAACCTGCGCTGGTTCCAGTTCGGCGCGTTCAGCCCGCTGTTCCGCAGCCATGGCGAGTTCCCGTATCGCGAGATCTACGAGATTTCGCCCGAGGGCTCGCCGATGCGAGGATCGATGGTGTGGTACGACCAGCTCCGGTATCGGCTGATGCCCTATATCTACACGCTGGGCGCCGATACCTATATGAAGGACGGCAGCATCATGCGGGGCATGGCGATGGACTTCCCCGCCGATGGCAAGGCGCGGACCATCAACGACCAGTATCTGTTCGGCGACGCCTTTCTGGTTGCGCCGGTGACCGAGTACAAGGCGCGCAGCCGGGTGGTCTATTTCCCCGGCACCGGCACCTGGTACGATTTCTATTCCGCCAAACCCTATCGCGGCGGCACGTTCGCAGGCGTGGCGGCACCGGCCGAACGGATGCCGCTGTTCGTGCGGGCCGGCGCGATCGTGCCGATGGGGCCAGTGACGCAATATGTCGACCAGGCGCCCGACGCGCCGCTGACGATCACCGTCTATACCGGCGCGAACGGCAGCTTCTCGCTCTACGAGGACGATGGCCGCAGCGAGCAATATAAGGCGGGGGCGTTCAGCCGCATCCCGATGGTCTGGGACGAGAAGGCAGGCACGCTGACGATCGGCGCGCGCGAGGGCAAGGGCTGGCCAGGCATGGCGGCGGCGCGCAGCTTCCGGGTGAAATGGGTGAGCGCCGGTAAGCCCGTGAACGACGACAATGGCTTTGATGCCGAAGTGCGGTATCAAGGTGGTCCTGTCGTGGTTCAGCGGAGGTAATAATGATCGGATCAGGGTGGCGGCGGCGCGGGGTTCTGGCGGGGCTGGCGGCGATGCCGGCAATTGCGCGGGCGCAGGCAGTGGCCGATGGTCCGGTGCAGGCCAACTGGCCGTCGTTGGTCGCGCATTACCGCTACCCCGATTGGTTCCGCGATGCGAAGTTCGGCATCTGGTCGCACTGGGGGCCGCAGGCCGTGCCCGAACAGGGCGACTGGTACGGACGGCTGATGTACATGCAGGGCCATCACGTCTCCGATTTCCATCGCAAGACCTATGGCCACCCCGCCGATGTCGGCTTCATGGAAGTCCAGAATCGCTGGACCGCCGCCAACTGGGATCCCGAAGCGCTGATGCAGCGCTATGTGAAGGCCGGTGCGAAGTATTTCGTGTCGCTGGCCTGCCATCACGACAATTTCGATTGCTATGACAGCGCGCATCACCCGTGGAACAGCACGCGGATCGGGCCGAAGCGCGACGTGGTCGGCACCTGGGCGAAGGTGGCCCGCGCGCACGGGCTCCGCTTCGGCGTGTCCAACCATGCGGCGCATGCCTGGCACTGGTTTCAGACCGCCTATGCCTATGATGCCGAAGGGCCGCGCAAGGGCGAGCGTTATGACGCCTTCCGCCTGACCAAGGCCGACGGCGTCGGCAAATGGTGGGAAGGGCTGGACCCGCAACTGCTCTACACCGGCAAGCACCTGCCCGCGCCCGACGGCCTCGATACGGTCGCGGCGATGCAGAAGTGGCAGGACGACAATACCGGCCAGTGGATGGAGCATGGCCCGGCCGAAGATCCCGGCTATGCAACACGCTGGCTGCGTCGCCAGATCGACCTGGTCAGCAAATATCAGCCCGATCTTTGCTATTTCGACGATTATGAACTGCCCTTCGGCCCGGTGGGGCTGGCGGCGGCGGCGGACTATTACAACCGCTCGATTGCCTGGCACGGCAAGATTGACGTGGTGCTCAACGCCAAGCAGCTGAAGCCTTATGCCCGGTTCGGGCTGGTGCAGGACGTCGAGCGCGGCTTTGCCGACCATCTGTGGGACGAGCCGTGGCAGACCGATACCTGCCTGGGCGACTGGTTCTACAAGCGCAGCCTGTTCACCGAAAAGCGCTACAAATCGGCGAACGACGTGCTCACGCGACTGGCCGACGTGATTTCGAAGAACGGCAATCTGCTGCTGTCGGTGCCGCAGCGCGGCGACGGCACCATCGATGCCGAGGAAGAGAAGATCCTCGACGATCTCACCGCCTGGATGGCAGTGAACAGCGAAGCGGTATTCGGCAGCCGCCCGTGGCGTCGCTATGGCGAGGGGCCGACGCAGCTCACGGCCGGGATGATGAACGAAGGCGCGTTCAAGGGCTTCGCCGAAGGCGATGTCCGCTTCACCGCCAAGGGCGGGGCGCTCTACTTGTTCTGCCTCAAGGCGCCCGAGCACCCGCTGACGGTGCAGGCGCTCGCCGGCCATGGCCAGGGGCGGGTGGCGCGGGCGCGGCTGCTGGGCGGCGGCGACGTGCCCTTCCACCAGAGCGCGAAGGGCCTCACCCTCACGTTGCCGCGCGGACTGGGCACGGTGCCGGTGGTCAAGCTGGAGGGGCCGGGGCTGGTCGCCTGACAGGCTCGCCTCAGATCGCGCCCTTGATCATCCCGTAATGGTGCCAGGCGAAGATCGCTGCCGCACCGCGATGGGGGCGCCAGGCCTCGGACCAGAGGCGCGTCTGTTTTTCGCTCGGCCGTTCGGGGTGGCCGAGCAGGCGGCCGATCTCGATCTGCACGGCCAGGTCGCCTGCCGGCCAGATGTCGGGCCTGCCTTCTGCGAACAGCAGATAGATTTCCGCCGACCAGCGGCCGATGCCCTTGATGGCGGTGAGGCCGGCAATCGCTTCCTCATCGTCTGCCGGCAGCGCGGCGAGGTCCAACCTGCCGCTCGTCACTTCCTCGGCCAGGCTGCGGGCATAGCCGATCTTCTGGCGCGACAGGCCGGCGGCGCGCAGCGTGTCGTCGTCGACTGCCGCCAGCGCGTTCGGATCGTCGATCCTCCCCAGTGCGGCCTCCAATTTATTCCATATGGACTGGGCGGCGGCAACGCTCACCTGCTGGCCGATGATCGTGCGCAGCAGCGTGGCATAGCCCCGCGCGCGGATTCGCGGCTCGGGATAGCCCGCCCGCGCCAACCCGGCGGCAAAGCCGGGTTCGATGGCGGCGAGGGCATCCAGCGATGCTTTCAGCTGTTCGGCGCTCAGTCCCATGCGGTGTGTCCTTGAACTGGCGCCGGATCGGCGGCATGGACCGCCCGGCAAAAGGAGAATGCGATGCCCCAGCTTATCGTCGTCACGCGGGATGGAACAGAGCGTACGGTCACAGGTGAGGCAGGCCTCAGCGTGATGGAAGTCATCCGCGACAACGGCTTTGACGAACTGCTGGCACTGTGCGGCGGTTGCTGCAGCTGTGCCACCTGCCATGTTCATGTCGACCCGGAATTTGCGGACAAACTCCCGAAGATGAGCATGGACGAGGACGATCTGCTCGACAGCTCGGCCGATCGCGATGCGACTTCGCGGCTGTCGTGCCAGCTGCGCTTTACCGAAGAACTCGACGGTCTGCGCGTGCGCATCGCCGCCGAGGATTGATGGCCCGGGGCGTGGCGCTCAGCCCGCCCCGCCATAATAAAGCGCGCGGAAATTGTTGGCGAAGGCGGTCAGCCGCCCTTCCTCGATTGCCGCGCGCAGATCGGCCATCAGCGTCTGGTAGAACCAGAGATTATGCTCGGTCATCAGCATCGCGCCCAGGATCTCCCCGGCGCGGACAAGGTGATGGAGATAGGCGCGGCTCCACTGCGCACAGACCGGGCAGGGGCATGCCGGATCGAGCGGCCCCTGGTCCTCGGCGAATTTCGCGTTGCGGATGTTGATCGGCCCGCCGCGCGTGAACGCCTGACCCGTGCGGCCGGAGCGGGTCGGCAGCACGCAATCGAACATGTCGATGCCGCGTTCGATCGCGCCGACAATGTCGTCGGGCTTGCCGACGCCCATCAGGTAGCGCGGCTTGCTTTCGTCGAGCTGGCCCGGGGCATAGTCGAGCACGCCGAACATCGCCTCCTGGCCTTCGCCGACCGCCAGGCCACCCACGGCGTAGCCGTCAAAGCCGATGTCCTTCAGCGCGTCTGCGCTCGCCTTGCGGAGCCCTTCGTCGAGTGCCCCCTGCTGGATGCCGAACAGGGCGGCGCGGGCGGCATGTTCCTCGCCCGAATCGAAGCCGGCGCGGCTGCGCTTCGCCCAGCGCATCGACCGTTCCATCGCCCTGGCCTGCACCTCGCGGGTGGAGGTGGTCGGCACCAGCTCGTCGAACGCCATGACGATGTCGGAGCCGAGCAGCCGCTGGATTTCCATCGAGCGTTCCGGACTCATCATGTGGCGCGAGCCATCGAGGTGCGACGCGAAGGCGACGCCCTCCTCGCTGCGCTTGGTGAGTTCGGACAGGCTCATCACCTGATAGCCACCCGAATCGGTGAGGATCGGCCGGTCCCAGCCCATGAATTTGTGGAGGCCCCCCAGCCGGGCGACGCGCTCGGCGGTCGGGCGCAGCATCAGGTGATAGGTGTTGCCGAGCAATATGTCGGCGCCGCTCGCGCGCACGTCCTGCGGTTTCACGGCCTTTACGGTGGCGGCGGTGCCAACCGGCATGAAGGCGGGGGTACGGATCTCGCCGCGCTGCATGGCAATGGTGCCGCGGCGCGCCTTGCCGTCGGTGGCGTGGATGGTGAACTGAAAACGGGGCATGTCGCGCTATTGGCGCGGTTTCGGCGCCAAGCCAAGCGGTGAGGGGCTGCTCGCCCGCTCAGCGGTGCGCGGCGACATAGTCCAATATGTCCTGCGGCGTGCGGAACAGCACATCGGGGCCGGTGGCTGCCAGCACTTCCTCGGCAGCATAGCCCCAGAGCACCGATCCGGCGCGCATGCCCACCTCGCGTGCGGCCTCGACATCGCGCGTCTCGTCGCCGATCGCCAGCGCCGCATGGGGCGGCACACCCAGCCTGCGCAGCACACGGCGGAACTTCGGCGCCTTGCCGAACAGCGACGATCCGCAGGCGAAACACTCAATCTGCGCGGCGTGACGCGGCCCCAGGATCGCGCGGGCATTGGCTTCCGAATTGGACGTGACCAGCGCCAGCCGCACACCGGTGGCAACCAGCCGTTCGAGCAGATCGGTGGTGCCGGGAAACAGCTCGATCCGGTGGGTTTCGCGGCTCACCAGCTTGCGCGTGTAGCGGGCGATCCATGGCATTTTCCAGGCCGGAATGCCCAGATAGGCGATCACTTCGCGCGAACTCTTGCGGCGAAGCAGTTCCACTTCCTGCGGTGCTACACGGCGAAAGCGGAAGCGGTCTGCCAGATGATCGACCACCGATAGAAACCAGTCGCCGCTGTCGGACAAGGTGCCGTCGAAATCAAAAATGACGAGGTCCACGCCCGACTGCACACCAGTCCGGGTCTGGACAGCCGCCTCAGCCATGGGTTCCGTGCAGTCGGCAGGCCGCGCCGTCGCCAAGTTCGATCTGGACCGTACAGTGATCGATGCGGAAATCGTGCGACAACTGGTGCTGCAACTCGCTCAGAAACGCATCGCCCGGATGGCCGCCCGGCATCACGAGATGTGCCGTGAGTGCCGCTTCGGTGGTGCTCATCGGCCAGATATGCAGATCATGGACGCGCTCCACCCCCGGCAGGTCCAGCAGCATGGCCTCCACCCGGTCGCTGTCGATATGGTCCGGCACGGCCTGCAGCGCCATGGTGAGCGATTCCCTGAGCAGGCCCCAGGTGCCCCACAGGATCACCAGCACCACCAGCAGGCTGACCGCCGGATCGATCCAGCGCAGGCCGGTCCACCAGATTACGGCGCCGGCTGCGACTACAGCAGCAGAAATGCCCGCATCGGCGGCCATGTGCAGGTAGGCGCCGCGAATGTTGATGTCCGTGTGCCGCCCGCGCGCGAACAGCAGCGCGGTGCCGAGATTGACGACGATACCCACGCCGGCCACCAGCATCACCGGCACGGCCGCGACGGCCGGCGGATGCGACAGCCGCTCGATCGCCTCCAGCGCAATCGCGCCGATCGCGACGAGCAGCAGCAGCGCATTGGCCAGCGCCGCCAGAATCGAGGAGCCGCCTAGGCCATAGGTGAAGCGAGAGGTGGCGGGGCGCTTGCCCAGCTCGGCGCCGACCCAGGCGATCAGCAGGCCCAGCACGTCGGACAGGTTGTGCCCGGCATCGGCTAGCAGCGCCATCGAATCGAACCAGATGCCCGCCCCGCCTTCAATCACCACAAAGGCAAGGTTCAGCGCAGTGCCGATCGCGAAGGCGCGGCCGAAATCGGCCGGGGCGTGCGAATGCCCGTGGCTGTGGCCGTGGTGGTGGTGATGGTCGTGGTGCGCGGACATTGCAGCCTTCTTAGCGGTCGGAACTTGCACGAGGCTAGCCCGATGCGATGGAATTCAGCGTCGGCCCTTGCGGCGGCCGTCCATCAGGCTGGAAGCGGGCGGGCGGATCGTCACCAGTTCGCGTCGTTCGACTACCCCGTCTTTGTTTTTGTCGAACCGCGTCCAGAGCAGGTCGAAGCGGGCGGCGAGTTCATCGAAGGTGATATGGTTGTCGCCGTCGCGATCCACTTCGAACGGGCTGGGCAGGGTGTTGCGGTCGCCCATCCAGCGTTCGGACCAGTCCGAATAGGCGATATAGTCGATCCAGCCCTTGTGCGCGGTATCGATGCTGTCGAAGCTGTGGCGCAGTCCTGCGTCGAATTCGGCGCGCGTGACCTTGGCGTCACCATTGGCGTCAAATGCGGCGATCATCATCGCCACCGGCTCGGCGATCACCGTCGCAGCCGGCTGACCGACCGTGACAGGCGTAATCGGGTTGCCGCCCGCATCGCCTCCGGGGCGGCTATGGTCCTGGGCCGCGGCCGGTGCGGCGGCGAGGAGAGCAAGCGGCAGCAAAGACAGGCGCATCCTGGACCTCATTCTTTTCGGCAAGCGCAGCGCGGGGTGCCGTGGCGTTGGAGGCGGCGTTTGCCGCTCTTCTCTGCCGTATCGTCGCTGGGCGTGCCGCGCCAGCCCCAAGATGCCTGTGCGTGTCCGGGTGGTTCAGCCGATCGCGGCACGCGGACGAAGCCGGCCGAACAGCGCCTTCGCCACCGCCAGCAGCTTTGCCTCAGGCCCGGCGGGGCGCCCCGCCACCACCCAGAGCAGAATGAGGCAAGCGATATAAACCGCCAGCCCGATCACCGCACAGACACAGAGCCCGCAGAACAGCGGGAAGGTGCCAAGGCCCACCAGTTCACCCCGGATCGCGAGCAACGTTGCAGCCAGCACGGCGCCGGAAACCAGGGGGCGGATGCACTGCGCCATCTGGCGGAGGACAGGGACGCCGATCAGCTGCTTGACGATCAGCAGCGAGCGAAGCGTCAGCGCGAGCGTCGTCAATGCACGCGCGGCGATCACGCCATAAATGCCCCAGTAGAGGGCGCCGAGCGTCACCAGCGGAAGCTTGATGAAAAATTCCGACGCGCTCAGCCAGACCCAGACATGTGGGCGGCGCAAGGCAGTGGCGAGCGATCCCAGCGGCGCCGTGAGGGGCGGCAGGATCAGCGTAAGGCACAGCCATTGCATCGGTTGTGCGACGCTCTGCCATTTCGGGCCGAAAGCGACGGCCACAGCGGCATCCGACAGGAAACCAAGCCCCACCATCGCAGGTGTGCCCACCGCCAGCAATCCTACGCTCGACAGCATATAGGCGGCCCGCAGCCGTTCCGCGTCGTGCGTTACTAGGTTGAACGCCGACAGCAGCGGGCCGTAGATCGGCTGAATGAGCGATTGTTCCGGCAGCCCGGACAAGTCGCTGGCCAGCGTGAAGGCGCCCAGGTCGTGCGCCGGAATCAGGCGCCCGAGGACAAGCTTTTCATATTGCCAATTGACCGCCGCGAAGACTTGCGCCGCCGTGGTCCAGGCGAAGAAGCCGGCGAACACCGGCCATTCCGACAGGCTGAGGCGAGGCCTATACGGGGCCACTACAAAGGAAGCGAGGCCGGAAATTGCCGGCCCCGCGATGCTGGCGCATGCAATCGCCC
Source organism: Sphingomonas sp. DMC6 (assembly GCF_056314225.1). Classification (NCBI taxonomy): domain Bacteria; kingdom Pseudomonadati; phylum Pseudomonadota; class Alphaproteobacteria; order Sphingomonadales; family Sphingomonadaceae; genus Sphingomonas; species Sphingomonas sp. DMC6. The sequence continues at coordinate 26,147 of NZ_JBQUYT010000010.1, read as the reverse complement.
AGTAGCTTCTGGTCTCCCAGGCGACCGCGCCGGCAATCAACAGTGCACCGGTTTTCCCGATGATCGAAAGCAGGACGTCCTTTTTGAAATTCAATTGCTGACGGAATTTCGAAAGCACGGGGCTGCGGACGCTGCGAAACCAGGGCGTGAAGCTTATCACGGCGATCAACCCCAGCAGTCGAGGATCGCCATAAAAATGGGCAATGGGTGCTGCGGCCAGCAGCAGCAGAACGGTAACCACCAGCCCGCGCAGCAGCGAGATGGTGAATGCCGTATCGAGATGTGCGCGCGTAATAGGACGCTGGCCGATCAGCACCTGATCGGTCGAAATCTCGAAAACTGTTTCGATGATCACCACGCAACTGAGCGCCAGCGCAACCAGACCGAAGTCACTGGGCGTGAGCAGGCGAGCCAAGATTAGTAGTGATAAAAAATCAATTAGTTTAACGGTTAGCTTACTGAATATCAGCCAAGCAGATCCCCCGGCGACATGCTTGGACAAACCTTTGACGTCGGCATTTTGGCTGGCGGGCATCGCGCTTCGGGCTCTTTTATCCGTCGGCCTGCATTTTGGAGGAAGTGTCGGCAGGCGCGTGGGACATAGATTGAAACTGCTTAATAGCAGCTTCCTTGCGACAAATGGACGAGCGAAGCAATCGGCGCTGTGGGCGTGCCGCGAGGACCGTCAGGGCCGGGTCGGCAACAGTAGCGATGAGTCGCCATAGCTGTAGAAGCGATAGCCGTTCTGAATGGCATGGGCATAGGCTGCCTGCATCCGCTCCAGCCCCATCAGTGCCGATACCAGCATGAACAGGGTGGAACGAGGCAGGTGGAAATTGGTCATCAGCCCGTCGACGCCCTTGAAACGATAGCCGGGGGTGATGAAGATCGCGGTGTCGCCTTCGAACGGGCGGATCACCCGGTCCTCCCCGGCCGCGCTTTCGAGCAGGCGCAGGCTGGTGGTGCCGACGGCGATGATCCTGCCGCCCGCCGCGCGCACGGCATTCAGCCGGTCGGCGGTGGCCTGGTCGATGCGGCCCCATTCGGCATGCATCTGGTGGTCGTCGGTATCCTCGGCCTTGACCGGCAGGAAGGTGCCGGCGCCGACATGTAGCGTCAGCGTGGTATGATTGATCCCGGCGGCTTCCAGCGCCGCCATCAGGCCGGGCGTGAAGTGCAGCGCCGCAGTGGGCGCGGCGACGGCGCCGGGCTCGGCGGCGAACATCGTCTGATAGTCTTCGGCGTCGCGTTCATCGGTCGGGCGCTTCGACGCGATATAGGGCGGCAGCGGCATCCGCCCGGCGCGTTCGAGCAGCAGCTCGACCGGCTCGTCGCCGGCGAAATCGAGCGCGAAGCTGCCGTCCGCCGCGCGGTCAGAGGCGATGGCTGTCACCCCCGCGCCGAAATCGATCGCGTCGCCTGCATCCAGTCGCTTGGCATTGCGGATAAAGGCGCGCCACCGGCGCGGCCCTTCGCGCTTGTGCAGCGTGGCGCCGATCCGCGCATTGCCGCGCGTGCCTTCGAGCTGGGCCGGGATCACGCGGGTGTTGTTGAACACCAGACAGTCGCCGGGGCGAAGCTGGTCCGCCAGATCGCGCACGATCGCATCGCGCGTCTCCGCTCCGTCCAGCACCAGCAGCCGTGCCGAATCGCGCGGGCTGGCGGGGCGCAGCGCGATCCGGTCGTTCGGCAGTTCGAAATCGAAAAGGTCGACGTTCACCGGGTACGGACCGGCGTCACTTCTTCTTCGGGGCCGGCTTGCGCGGGGCCGGCGCGGCCGGCGTCGTCGGCAGCAGTACCGGGGCTGCCGCAGGTGCCTGGGCGGGTGCCGCCGAATAGGGCGGCGGATTGTCCGACTGGATATAGGCGTGGAGGATCACGCTGGGGTGGGCGGGCGGCTCGCCGCGCTCGATCTTGTCGACCCATTCCATGCCGGAGACCACGCGGCCGAACACGGTATAATCATGGTCGAAGGTCAGCTTGGGCGCCATCATGATGAAGAACTGGCTGTTGGCGCTGTTCTCCGCCTCGGTCTTCTGTTCGGGCGTGGCGTTTTCCGGTGCACCGCGGCGCGCAGCGGAAACGGTGCCGCGCACATGCGGCAGCACGCTGAATTCGGCCGGGACGTTGGGCAGATCGGAATCGCCGGTGCCATCGCCCTTCGGGTCGCCGCCCTGGGCAATGTTATAGGGATCGTCGACCACGCGGTGGAAGGTCAGGCCATCATAGAAATGGCGACGGGTCAGCACCTTGATCCGCTCGACCATCTTCGGCGCGACATCCGGGCGCAGGCGGATCAGCACGCGGCCGCCGGTCGACAGGTCGAGCACCCAGGTATTTTCGGGATCGGCCGGCACCACGATCGGCGCGGCGCTGATCGTCGCGGAGACGCCCTTCAGCGGCTCGGCTTCCTTCTTCTGGGGGCCTCGCCCCTGCGCGAGTGCGGGTGTGATAAACAGGGTGGCGGCCAGGGCAGCCATGGCGGCAACGAAACGCATCAACTTCCCCACTCGGATCCAGGAACATGCCGGCTCTAGACCAAAGCCGGGGCGCCGCAAAGCCGCGACGTGTAACAGCAGATTTCAGCCGGTGCCCTTGCGGCCCAGCTCGTACACGCGGCGGCTGACATCGGCCTCCACCGTCGGCGTGACGAACTTGCGGATGGCGCCGCCATAGAGCGCGATTTCCTTCACCAGCCGGCTGGCGATCGGCTGCAGCGAGACATCGGCCATCAGGAAGACCGTCTCGATCCGGTCGTTGAGCTGCTGGTTCATGCCCGCCATCTGATATTCATATTCGAAATCGGCGACCGCGCGCAGGCCGCGCACGATGATGCTAGCATGTTCGCGCTCGGCAAAGTCCATCAGCAGCGAATCGAAGCTGACAACATCGATCTCGCCGGGAATCTCGGCGACTTCACGCTTCACCATCGCCAGCCGCTCCTCGATCGAGAACATCGGCGATTTGGAGGGGTTGGTCGTCACGCCGATCACCAGCCGGTCGACCAACTTGGCGCCGCGACGGATGATGTCCATGTGCCCGCGCGTGATCGGGTCGAACGTGCCGGGATAAACGCCGATACGGGGGTGCATGGCGGGTCTCCTCAGCGGTCGCGTTCGAGGGTGAAGCGGGCAATGTCGCGCAGCAGGTCCGCTTCCGGACCGAAGGTGTGGAGATGGGCGATCGCCTGGTCGACCAGCATCCGCGCCTGTTCGCGGGCGCGGTCGATGCCGAGCAGCGACAGGAAGGTTTCCTTGCCGCGTTCGCCGTCCTTTTGCAGCTTCTTGCCGACCAGCGCCTCGTCGCCCTCGGCATCGAGAATGTCGTCGGCGATCTGGAAGGCGAGGCCGACATCGCGGGCATAGCCGCGCAGGCCGGTGCGACCCTCGTGCGGCACTCGCCCGAGGATTGCACCGCTTTCAACCGCGCAACTGATCAGCGCGCCGGTCTTCATCGCCTGCAGCCGGGTGACGGTGGCGAGGTCGAAGCTCGCCTTTTCCGCTTCCAGATCCATCATCTGGCCGCCGGCCATGCCCGCCGGCCCGGCCGCACGCGCGAGTTCGGCCGAAAGCTCGATTCGCACGAACGGGTCAGGGTGCGTCGCTTCGTGGGCGAGAATCTCGAACGCCAGCGCATGCAGGCAGTCGCCGGCAAGGATCGCCGTCGCTTCGTCGAACGCCTTGTGCACGGTCGGTTTGCCGCGGCGCATATCGTCATCGTCCATCGCCGGCAGATCGTCATGGATCAGCGAATAGACATGGATGCATTCGATCGCGGTGCCCACCCGCGCGGCACAGGTGCGGTCGACGCCGAACAGCCGCGCCGTGGCGAACACCAGCAGCGGGCGCAGCCGCTTGCCGCCGCCGATCGCCGCGTGGCGCATCGCGCGGTACAGGCCTGCGCGCGGATCGTCGGGTATTGCGAGCAGGTGATCGAACTGGCTGTCGATCTCCGCCGCGACCTGGCGCAGCGCCGATTCGAGCGCGAGCGATGCGTGCGACACGCTCGCCACCGCCTCAGCCGGCCGCGAACGGGGCAGTGCCGGCGGCACGCCCTTCGGCATCGGTGCGGATCGCTTCGATCCGGGCCTGGGCAGTATCCAGCCGGGCGGCGCATTGCCGGCGCAACCGGTCGCCGCGCTCATAGAGGTCGATGGCCTCCTGCAGCTGTGCCTCGCCGCTTTCGAGACGGGCAACGATCCGTTCGAGCTCCTTCAGGGCCTCTTCGAACGAGAGTCCGGCAATATCCGCTTCCTCAACCATGGTCCCGCTATGCGGCAGGCGGGGGGGCGATGGCAACCGGGGACTGGCGATCAAATACCAGTGTACAATTGCGCGGAGGGCACCAGCTTCCTAGCTGCCGCGTTGGGCGCGACAAAGGAGACCCACGGGATGTTCGCAATCATCAATCCGGCAACCGGCGACATTATCGAGCGAATCGCTGAACTCGACGATGCCGGGATCGAGGCGGCGCTGGCCCGGGCGGCGAAGGGTTATCGCCACTGGCGCGCAACGTCGGTTTCCGAGCGCACCGCCTTGCTGTCCGCCATTGCCGACCAGTGGGAGGCGCGGAAGCAGGAACTGGCCGAAACTGCCGTGCGCGAAATGGGCAAGACGATCACCGGCGCGCTTGCCGAAGTGGAAAAGTGCATCAGCGGCTTTCGCCATTATGCCGATGTCGGGCCGTCCTATCTCGAACCCACCCGGGTCAAGACGCCGACCGGCCATGCGGAGGCGCGCTGGCTGCCGCTGGGGCCGGTGCTGGCGGTGATGCCGTGGAATTTCCCCTATTGGCAGGTCGTCCGCTTCCTCGCGCCGACGATTTTGGCGGGCAATGTCGGCCTGCTGAAGCACGCCTCCGGCGTGCAGCGCTGCGCCGCGCTGATCGAGGAACTGGCGACCGCTGCCGGTGCGCCGGAAGGGCTGTTCCAGAACCTGCCGATCCGGTCGGACAAGGTGGAGGCGATCATCGCGGACAAGCGCGTGGTGGCCGTCACGCTCACCGGCAGCGAAGGCGCGGGCGCCAAGGTAGCGCAGGCGGCCGGCCGGGCGCTGAAGAAAGTGGTGCTCGAACTGGGCGGCTCCGATCCGTTCATCGTCATGCCCTCGGCCGATCTAGAAAAGGCCGCGAGCACGGCCGTGACCGCGCGCGTCCAGAATGCCGGGCAAAGCTGCATCTGCGCCAAGCGGATGATCGTCCATGCCGATGTCTATGACGCCTTTCTCGAAAAGTTTGTGGCCGGCATGCGGACTGTGGCGATAGGCGATCCGATGGACAAGGCGACCGGCATGGGTCCGCTGTCGAGCGTGCAGCAGCGCGATACCGTGCTCGAACAGGTTGCGCGTGCCACCGCAGCGGGGGCGCGGCTGGTGACGGGCGCCGAAAAGATCGAGCGGCCCGGAGCATGGATGACGCCCGGCGTCCTGACCGATCTCGACCCCGAAAGCGATGTCGCGAAGGAGGAAATCTTCGGCCCGGTCGCCGCCGTCTATCGCGTCGCGAATATCGATGACGCCATCGCGCTGGCCAACGACGTGCCCTATGGCCTCGGCTCGTCGGTGTGGACGAACGATGCCGGGGAAGTTGAGCGCTTCGCCCGCGACATCGAATCGGGGATGACCGCGGTGAACGCGCTGCTTGCCTCGACCCCCGAGGCGCCGTTCGGCGGTGTGAAGCTATCCGGCCATGGCCGCGAACTGGGGCCATGGGGGCTGCACGAGTTCATGAACCTGAAGGCGGTGATGTTCGGCGCGGGCAACAAGCCGGGCGATTGAGGGAGTAGTTATACGCCCTCCCCTCCCTGAAAGGGAGGGGAGCGATGAGGCTCACCGCCCGGCCTTCACCTCCGCCAGCAAGTCCTTGCGGCTCAGCTTGCCCACCATCGTCTTGGGCAGGCTGTCGCGGATCACCACTTCGGCGACGCGCTCATGCTTGCCGAGCTGGCGGTTGAGCCAGGTGCACATCTCGACCGCGTCGGCATGCTGCCCTTCGGCCAGCGTGACATAGGCGTGCGGCAGTTCGCCGTGATAGGCGTCCGGCAGGCCTAGCACGAGCGCCTCCTTCACCGCCGGGTGCTGGTACAGCACCGCTTCGATCTGGCTGGGGAACACCTTGAACCCGCCGACGGCGATCATGTCCTTCAGCCGGTCGACGATGCGGATATAGCCATCCTCGTCGATCAGCCCGACATCGCCGGTGCGCAGCCAGTGGTCGTCGACAAAGACATGGGCATCGGCATCGGGCCGGTTCCAATAGCCTTTCATGATCTGCGGGCCGGACACGACGATCTCGCCCGGCTCTCCCGGCGGCGGCGGCCGCGTCGGGTCTTCCTTGTCGACCAGCCGCACGCGCGTCGCGGGGATGGGCTGGCCGATCGTGCCGGGCTTGTTCAGCCCCTCATAGGGGTTGGTCGACACCACGCCGGAGCTTTCGGACAGGCCATAGCCTTCGATCACCCGCGCACCGGTGGTCTTCTCCCAGTTCGTCTTGAGCTGTTCGGATAGCGGCGCACCGCCCGAAATGCAGAAACGCAGCGAGGAGAAGTCGGACGGCTTCATCCCCGGCGCGTCGAGCAGCGCCTGGTACATGGTCGGCACGCCGGGCAGCGAGCGCGGCCGGGTGCGCCGCAGCTCGGCCAGCGCCTGGCGGGCGTTGAAGCGCGGCAGCATCACGATCTCGCCGCCCGTCACGACAGTGCGGTTGAGCACGCAGGTGTTCGCAAAAACGTGGAAGAAGGGCAGGATGCCGAGGATCTTGTCCTTCTCCTTGCCCAGATCGGGGTCGAGCCCGGCCACTTGCCGCGCATTGGCCGACAGGTTCTGGTGTGTCAGCATCGCTCCCTTGGGCGTGCCGGTGGTGCCGCCGGTATACTGGATCAGCGCCAGATCATGCTCGGGGTCGATCTTCGGCGTGGCGCAGGTGCCGGCATTGGCGATCAGTTGCGAAAAGGCGAGAATGCGCGGATGATGCGGGCGCGGCGCGACTTCGCTGCTGCGAAACCAGCGATAGAAGAGCGACTTGGCAGGCGGCAGCGCCCCGGCGATCGAGCCGACCACCAGCCGTTCCAGACTGCTCTTTTCCAGCACCTTCAGCGCGGTGGGCAGCAATGCCGTCGCCGACAAAGTGAACAGCAGCCGGGTGCCTGAATCGGCGACCTGCGCCGCCAGCTCCTCGACGGTATAGAGCGGCGAGAAATTCACCACCGTCGCACCCAGTTTCAGGATGCCATAATAGGCGGCGACATAATGGGGCACGTTCGGCAGGAACAGGCCGATCCGGTCGCCCGGGCCATAGCCCAGCGAAGCCAGCCCGCACGCGACGCGGTTCGCGCCGTCCAGTGTCTCGCCATAGCTATAGGTGCGGCCCATGAAATCGAGCAGCGGGGCTTTGGGATGGGCGGTTGCACTCGCTTCGAACAGGTCCACCATGGACAGTGGCGGGAACGCCCGATCCCACTCTCCCGGATGCCTATAGGCGGTGCGCCATGCTTGCTCAGCGTCACTCATTGACAAAGATGTAAGCAGAGGCGCGGGCGCTGGCAAGCGGCCTGGAAGATTATTGGAGTTCGCGGCTCCACGTCACCAGCACCGAAATCGCCACGACCCCAAGATCGATTACAGCCTGTACGCGCTGGGGCGACAAGTCGCCCATGCGGTGCGTGAGGATCTGGATGTCGGCGCGGTGATGCGGTGCGGCCAGGGCAATCAGCCCCAGCGCGGCGCCACCGGCAAGCAACAGCTTTCTGATCCGACGCGCCAAGATACCGATCTCCCTGGAGCGGAACATTATCGTTAACGTGCCGTTCCGGCAAGCGCACGGGCGCGAATCACGCCACGTCGCGCAGCCGCTGGCGGGCACGGTCGCGGCCGGCCGATTTGGCTTCGAACAAAGCAGCGTCGGCGCCGCGATACAGCGCCTTCCATTCGATGTCGCTGGTCAGCGGCCCCTGGCAGGTGCCGATGCTGGCCGTGACCTTCAGGTCGAAGGGCATGCGCATGCCGCGCAGTCGGCCGAGCAGCGCGTCGGGGTCGACGCGGGCATGGGCGTGGGCGAGGATGGCGAATTCCTCGCCCCCCATCCGCGCCACCAGCGCCGTATTGGGTACGGCGCTGCGCAGCATCCGCGCGAACAGGCGCAGCACTTCGTCGCCGCCGTCATGCCCCAGCGTGTCGTTGACGCGCTTGAAATGGTCGATATCGGCAATCAGCAACTGTTGCTCGCCCTTGCGCCCGATCGCCTGGTGCAGAAAGGCGCGGCGGTTGAGCAGGCCGGTCAGCGGGTCGGTATCGGCGAGGCGCCGGGCCACCACTTCGCGCATGAGCGCGTCGTCGCGCTCGTCGCGCAGGAACTTGATGCGGTGGGCCACCGCCATTGCGGAAAGCTGCGCTTCCACCATCATCGACAGGATGGTCGAATTGTCGAGCCAGAAGCTCCAGGGCAGGAAATGCAGCGCCGCCGCCACGCGGACCAGGCCCAGCAGGATCGGTGCGCTCCAGGCGATGCTGAACAGCCACAGGAAGTTTGAACGCCGCCGCCACGCTGCGACGATCATTGGCGCGACGATCGCGATCAGCCCGCCGATGCAAATGGTGTAGATAAGGTCGACCAGGCGCAGATCGACGGCGCCGAACGTGACCACCAGCGCGCCCGAGATGGGCACGATACCCGCCGCCAGCCGCGTCCCCCGGTCGAGCCAGGGCGTCATCACCCGTTCTTCGAAGAAGCTCCGCGTGAACAGCGCCGCTGCTCCGGCGGCGAGGCTCATGAACAGATAGTTGAGCCGCAGGCGGTCGTTATTGGCGATTTCCGGAAGAACCCAGGCCAGCGCGCCGCTGGCGCAGAAGGCATAGGCGAACATCGCCCCGAGCAGCGCGCAATAATGCAGCTGGAACCGGTGGCGCATCGCGCACCACAGCGCGAGATTATAGATGATCAGCGCCACGCTCATGCCGCCAAAGCTGGCGTAGAGCAGCGCCATCCAGAGATTGGCCCTGGCCACTTGTTCGGGCGTCGTCAGCCGCGCGTCCATCACAATGCCGCGGACATTGGCGGCACCCTCGACATGCCACAGGATGCGGACCAGCGGCGCATCGTGCATGGGCACCGGCAGCTCGGCAAAGGCGCCAAGCTGTATCCAGGGGGTGATGCCGCGCTCATCGGTCCGCCAGGTGCGGACCGCGCCATCGGCATAGAGCATCTGCACGGTCAGGTTGCTCTGCCACAGGCTGGCAAAGCGCAGCCGCAGCGGGTGCTGCCAGCTCGAACGCTGGCCGATCGGCGTGCTGATCGCCCAGAAATTGCCGGCACCCATGCGGTATTGCGGTGTGGTGCAGTCGAAGGCGGCGGGGCGGTGGATCAACTCGGCGGCAGATTGGCCCGTGTCGCGGACGATGCAGGTCGCGATCGATTGACCCGCCACACCCGCTTGGGCATGTGCCGACGGCGCGCAGAACAGGGCAATGCCCAGCGCGAGGTGGAACAACCGACGAAACCAAACGATACCCATCGGGAATGTCGCTACGCCTTGATGACGAACAAGACGTAAATGGCTTTCACAGCGGAGAATTTTTCGCGTTTGGATTGAATCTCCCAGGGGCGGAGAGCGGTGGATGGAACAAGGATTGTAATGGCCGCCAGTGCGAATCTGCCCCAGGGACAGGCTAATCGTCTCGAAGTTGTCGACGTGCTGCGCGGTTTTGCGCTGATGGCGCTTTTTCTGGTGCATATCATCGAGAGCTACGAACTCTTCTGGGTGCATGAAAAACCCGGGATTATCACCGAAGTCGTCTTCTCGCTCTTCATGGGAAAAAGCTTCTCGCTGCTGGCTTTATGCTTTGGATTCAGCTTCTTCATCCTGATGGATCGGGCGGCTGCGCGCGGTGTGGATTTTACGGCCAGGTTCGCGTGGCGGTTGCTGATTCTGGAAGTCATCGGCTTCCTGCATGCGCTCATCTATCGCGGCGACATCATGCAGACGCTGGCGGCGATGGGATTCGTGCTGCTGCTGCTCCACCGGATTCGCGACAATCGCGTGCTGCTGGCGGGCGCGGTCTTCTGTTTCCTGGGGCCGTCGCTGATCGTGCAGATGGTTGCGGCGGCGTCCGGTGCGGCCTGGGCGAACGGGCCGGCGCAGTCTTCGGTCGATCCGGGGATGCCGATCTATCTGGGCGGTACCTGGTGGGAGGCGCTGCGCGTCAATCTCTGGGCGGGCCAATTGCCCAAATACTGGTTTTTCCTGGAATATGGCCGGCTCGTGCAGATACTCGGCCTGTATCTGCTGGGCATGGTGCTGGGGCGCACCGGCTTCTTCGCCGATCTGCCGCGCAGCCGCCCCTGGCGCGGCTATGCGATGGCGGGGGCGGCGGTGCTGGCGCTGGGTCTCTATTGGGGGCGTGAGCCGTTGCGGCTGGCTTATGCCGCGCTCGGCACCGGCGCCGCGTCGCAGCGCGCCTTCTGGGCGCTGATGAACATGTGGCTCGATCTGGCGGGAACGGCCTTTTGGGGGCTGTTGCTGATCGCGTTATTCGAGGGGCGCGGCCGCTGGCTGGTCCATCCGCTCGCCGCGCCGGGGCGGCTGACGCTTACCTTCTACATCGCCCAGTCAGTGGTGTTCGTGCCGCTTTTCTATGGCTTCGGGCTCGGGCTCTACAACCAGTGGGATGCGACGACCCGGCTATGGGTGGGGCTGGGGGCGATCGCGTTCCAGATTTTGGCGGCAAATCTTTGGCTGCGGCACTTCTATTACGGGCCGATCGAATGGGTGTGGCGGTCGCTTACCTATCTTCGCCGCGACATCCCCTTCCGCCGCAAGCCCCAGCCGGTGCCCGCTGCCGCGTGACACCCGGCAATCTTGCACCCGTAGATGTTGTTGCGGCGCAACAAAATAATAATCGTGCGCGAGACTGTCATTTTCGCGCCCGCCAGCTGTAATCGATCGATCATTACCCTGCCGCGTCCTCGAACTAGAGGCGCTGTCGAACCGGCAAAGACCGGACGCGACGACGGTCGCACCCCATGTTCGGCAGGAGTATTACCATGAAGCGTTCGATTTTGATTGCCGCCGCTCTTGTTTCGATTGCGGCTGTACCCGCCCGCGCGCAGGATGGCGACACGGCACCGACCGTGCATGTTCGCTACAATCCCGGCGATCTTCTGGACAAGGCTGGCCGCGAGGCGTTTCACCGCCGGGTGATGCATGCGGTCACCCAGATGTGCCGCTTTGACGACAATGGCGCGCTGGTGCCGTCGGGGCAGGAAATGGCGTGCCGCCAGGTCGCGGTGCGCAACGCCCGCCAGCAGGTGGAACTGGCAGTATCGATGGCGACCCGCGACCGTCAGCTCGCCAGCGCGAACCGCTGATTCTTCGGCCCCGGTCGACAAGAAAACGGCCCCGGGGAGGCGATCCCCGGGGCCGTTTCCGTTTCCGCTGCCTTCCGGCTCAGGCCTTGGCGGCCTCGGCCTTCTTGCCCTTTTTCGGCTTGGGCGCGGCGGGCGTGATTTCGAAGGCCAGCGCATTGTCCTTCAGCTTCACGCTCACCTCGCCGCCATGGACGAGCTTGCCGAACAGCAGTTCCTCGGCCAGCGGCTGCTTGATCTTCTCCTGGATCAGGCGACCCATCGGCCGCGCGCCATAGAGCTTGTCATAGCCGCGGTCGGTCAGCCACTGGCGCGCCTCGTCGTCGAGCTGGATGTGGACGCCGCGATCCGACAGCTGCAGTTCGAGCTGCAGGATGAACTTGTCGACCACGCGGGCAACCACTTCCGGCGGCAGATAGCCGAACGGCACGATCGCATCGAGGCGGTTGCGGAATTCGGGGGTGAAGAGGTTCTTCACCGCTTCCTCCTGCACGTCCTCACGGCTGATATTGCCGAAGCCGACGCTTTCCTTCGCCATGTCCGACGCACCGGCATTGGTGGTCATGATCAGGATGGTGTTGCGGAAATCGACGGTCTTGCCGTGGTGGTCGGTCAGCTTGCCGTTGTCCATCACCTGCAACAGGATGTTGAACAGGTCCGGATGCGCCTTCTCGATTTCGTCGAGCAACAGCACCGAATGCGGATTCTGGTCGACCGCGTCGGTGAGCAGGCCGCCCTGATCATAGCCGACATAGCCCGGAGGGGCGCCGATCAGCCGGCTGACCGAGTGGCGCTCCATATATTCGGACATGTCGAAACGCTGGAGCGGAATGCCGAGCAGGTTGGCAAGCTGCTTCGCCACCTCGGTCTTGCCCACGCCGGTCGGGCCGGAGAACAGATAGTTGCCGATCGGCTTGTCGGGATCGCGCAGACCGGCACGGCTCAGCTTGATCGCCGAGCTGAGCACTTCGATCGCCTTGTCCTGCCCGAACACGACGCGCTTCAGATCCTGCTCGATATTGGCGAGCACGCGGGTGTCGTCCGACGAGACGGTCTTGGCCGGAATGCGCGCCATGGTCGCGATGACCTGCTCGATCTCCTTCGGCGTGATGACCTTCTTGCGCTTGGACGGCGGCACCAGCATCTGCATCGCGCCGACTTCGTCGATCACGTCGATCGCCTTGTCGGGCAGCTTGCGGTCGTTGATGTAGCGCGCCGACAGCTCCACCGCCGACTTGATCGCGTCGGGCGTGTACTTCACCGAATGGTGCTGCTCGAACGCCGAGCGCAGGCCGGCCAGGATCTTCACCGTATCCTCGACCGAGGGCTCGTTGACGTCGATCTTCTGGAAACGGCGCAGCAGCGCGCGGTCCTTCTCGAAATGGTTGCGGAATTCCTTGTAGGTGGTCGATCCGATGCAGCGGATCGTGCCACCCGACAGCGCCGGCTTGAGCAGGTTGGAGGCATCCATCGCGCCGCCGCTGGTGGCACCGGCGCCGATCACGGTGTGGATCTCGTCGATGAACAGCACCGCATGCGGCATCTTTTCGAGTTCGGAGACGACCTGCTTCAGCCGCTCCTCGAAATCGCCGCGATAGCGGGTGCCGGCGAGCAGCGCGCCCATGTCGAGCGAGTAGATCACCGCATCCTTCAGCACCTCGGGCACTTCGCCCTCGATGATCTTGCGGGCCAGACCCTCGGCGATGGCGGTCTTGCCGACGCCGGGGTCGCCCACATAGAGCGGGTTGTTCTTGCTGCGCCGGCACAGGATCTGGACGGTGCGGTCGACCTCGGCCGCGCGGCCGATCAGCGGATCGACCTTGCCGATCTTCGCCTTCTCGTTGAGGTCGACGGTGAATTGCTTGAGCGCGCTCTCACCCTTGCCCGTCTTCGCCTCCTGTTTGCTCGCCTTGTCCTCCTCGGCACCCTTGGGCGGTGTCGCTTCGGTCGGCGTGGTGCCGCCCTTGCCGACGCCGTGGCTGATGAAGCTGACGGCATCGAGGCGGCTCATATCCTGCTGCTGCAGGAAATAGACCGCATAGCTCTCGCGTTCGCTGAACAGCGCGACCAGCACATTCGCGCCGGTCACTTCGTCGCGGCCCGAGGACTGGACGTGCAGGATCGCGCGCTGGACGACGCGCTGGAACCCGCTGGTTGGGGAAGGATCGGTGGCATTGTCCACCTTCAGCGCTTCCAGCTCGGTATCGAGATAGTGCGCGACGGTATTCTTCAATTCGCCCAGGTCCACCCCGCACGCGCTCATCACTTTCGACGCATGTTCATCGTCGACCAGCGCGAGCAGCAGATGCTCGAGCGTCGCATATTCGTGCCGGCGCGAGGACGCAGCCTCGAGCGCCTTGTGGAGGGTGGCTTCGAGAGCGGAGGCGAAACTAGGCATTCGGATACAACTCCAGTCGGGCCTTTGGGATGCCAGGCCCTTGGTCCCTTATGTCGGGAGGGCAGGGCGCCGCATCAAGCGCCATGGCCCCGCACCGGAACTTCGTGGCGTATCGCCCCTGGTCCGGTGCCGTGACGCTCATCTCTTAAATAGAGCGTCGGCGCTTGCGCGGTGCTGAACGGCCCGCTGAATCTTTTCGCGGCACCTGGAAATCTCGTTTTCCAGCAACTGGATGCGCGCCTGTAATTCCTCGACCGAAAAGGGATCGAGATCCTGGCGCCCGAGCTGGGCGGCGAGGTCGTCGGTGCGACGCGGCAGATTTTCGTCGGCGTCCATGGGACGAAACGTTGACCGGGGGCGGACCGATGTCAATAAGGCCACGGAGTTCTCCTGAGGCCGAAAAGCGATAATATGATGGTCGCACCCGAAAAGATGTTGGCAATTGACCCGCAAGTACCCGGCGGTCCCGAAGTGCTGGTGCCGGTCGAACGCGCGGTGCCGCAGCCCGGTGCGGGTGAAGTGCTGATTCGAGTCGCTGCCGCCGGGGTCAACCGGCCGGAAGTGCTGCAGCGAAAGGGCAGCTATCCGCCGCCACCGGGCGCACCCTCTATTCTTGGGATGGAGCTTTCCGGAACCATCATCGCCACCGGCGAGGGTGTTTCGCGCGAGATGCTGGGCCAGCCGGTATGCGCGCTCGTCGCGGGCGGCGCCTATGCCGAATATGCCGTCGCACCCGCCGGCCAGTGTCTGCCGGTGCCGCCGGCGCTGAGCATGGTCGAGGCCGCCGCGCTCCCCGAAACGCTGTTCACCGTGTGGAGCAACCTGTTCGAGCGCGCCTATGCGGCGGACGGCGACAGCGTGCTGGTCCATGGCGGCACCAGCGGCATCGGCACCATGGCGATCGCGCTGGGCAAGCTGTTCGGGCTGACCGTCGTTGTTACCGCGGGTTCCGACGCCAAATGCGAAGCGGCGCGCGCGCTGGGTGCCGATCTGGCGATCAACTACAAGACGCAGGATTTCGTCGCCGAAGTGAAGGCCTTTACCGGCGGTACTGGCGTTGATGTGGTGCTCGACATGGTCGGCGGCGATTATGTGCCGCGCAACCTGCAATGCCTGGCCGAGGACGGCCGCCACGTATCTATCGCAGTGCAGGGCGGGGCCAGCGCGACGGTGCCGCTGTTCGACATCATGCGCCGCCGCCTGACGCTGACCGGATCGACGCTGCGGCCGCGCCCGGTGCAGTTCAAGACGTTGCTGGCCGACGAGATTCACCGCAATGTCTGGCCGCTGGTGGCGGAAGGGCAGTTGAAGCCGGTGATCGACGCCACCTATCCGCTGGCACAGGCTGCAGACGCACATCGCCGCATGGAAGCCGGCGAGCATGTCGGCAAGATCGTGCTGACGATCGGCGACATGGGGGCCGTCGACGCGGGCTGATCAGGCTGCGGCTGAGGCCTCCGCTTCCGCCCGTGCGGCTGCGGCCGCCTCGCGCACCATCGGGAAGACGATGCTGCGCTGATATTCGACATAGCGCTCCTGAACGCGCAGCAACTGGCGCAGCACCATGCGATATTCGCGCGGGTCGGCGGCGACGGCGGCACGCGTCCAACGCTGGTAATGCGCCATGGCCACCTGCCGGTTGCGCAGATCCTCCTCGGTGCAGCGGCGCGCCATGGCGCGGTGCGCCGGATGGGCGCTGGCGCGCAGCGGCTCCAGCACAACCTGCTGTTTCAGCGCGAAATACTGGTTGAAGGTCTGGCTCAGCTGCTGGCGCGCCTGGGCAAGCTTCTCGCCATCCGGGCGGCCATCGGCAAGCGCGATGATCGCGCGATGCGATTCCAGGATAATGCGTTGATATTCAGCGAGCTGCGTGAGAGACATGAGCATCCTTTCTCCCTCATTGTAGAACATTCTCGGGATGAGTTGGGATTTGGGATGTTTGCAGATAGTGTAGTGGCCGGTTTTCTGTCGGGGGATAACGGAAATCATGTTGCGAAACCTGCTTGCGGGGGCGTTGATCGCCGCCCTGCCGATCATTTTGCTGCTTTCGGATCGGGACTGGGTGTTGAGCGACCAGCATCGTGCGGTTGCGTTCGTATCCGAAATTCCGGCCAATGCGTCGGGCATGCTGATCTCCCACCTCGACTCGGTGATCGACTGGCAGGGCGTGCATGTCGTGCGCGAGCCGACCAAGGCAGAGACGCTGTACTGGCTGCTGGTCGCTGCCGGGCGGGCGCCGCCGGTGGTTCCGGTCGGCCGCGAGGAACGGCCGCGCTATGGCTATTCGATCCAGGAATTCAGCTTTCTCGGCATGCCATTCGGCTGGCGCAGCGAATTCGGCTTCGTGCTCTACAAGCAGAATCGCTGGCAACTGATCGAAGCACCGCTCAATGAGGCAGGCGCGGCGATGCTCCAGCGCGAGGCGGGGCGCGACCTGGGGCAGGGCGTCATCTTCCCCTTCTGGGCACATGCCTGGGGCTGGCTGTACGTGGCGGCGCTGGCGTTATGGGGATGGCTGCGGCACCGCTGGGTGCAGGAACGGCGCGCCGCCGAAGGCATCATTTGACGATCGTGGGAGGGATATAGTTGCTGTTCGGCGGCGTGACTGTGACAGTCTGGTGAAATTCAAACGATTCGAAATGTAACAATGCCGCGCCATAGGCGAGTCTCTGGTAAGCACAGCGATCCACGGGAACTTGGCAATGGCCACGATCACCAGGCTTTCGTTCGACGTCGCCGGTCTGGCGGACTTTCACGAATCGACTCCGGCCATTCCGGAACGCGCGATTACCCAGCGGCGGAAATATCGGGCGATCTGGATTTCGGACGTCCATCTCGGCACGCGGGGCTGCAATGCCGAGATGCTGATCGACTTTCTCGACCATGTCGACAGCGACACCATGTATCTGGTGGGCGACATTATCGACGGCTGGGCGATGAAGAAGCGCTTCTACTGGCCGGCGACGCACAACGACATCGTCTGGCGTGTGCTGAAGCGCGCCAAGCGCGGCACCCAGATCATCTACATCCCCGGCAACCATGACGAGATGTTCCGCCAGTTCACCGGGCTGGATTTCGGCGGCGTGAAGATCAAGCGTCAGGCGATCCACACCACGGCCGATGGCCGCCGCCTGCTGGTGCTGCACGGCGACGAATTCGACGCGATCACCATGTCGCACCGCTGGCTCGCCCATCTGGGGGACGCGGCCTATGAAATGATGATGGCGCTCAACCGCTGGCTCAACATGGTGCGGCGCTGGATGGGCCTGCCCTACTGGTCGCTAAGCAAATACGCCAAGCAGAAGGTGAAGAACGCCGTGTCGTTCATCTCGAAGTTCGAAGAGATCGTCGCGCGCGAAGCCGGCACCCGCGGTGTCGACGGCGTCATTGCCGGGCATATCCACAAGGCAGAGATCCGCGCGATCGAAGGCGTCGCTTATTATAACGACGGCGATTGGGTTGAGGGTTGCACCGCGCTGGTGGAGCATTACGACGGTACCATGGAAATTCTCCACTGGGCCGAGGAAATGGCGGCGCGCGAAGCGGGCCGGGAGTCCGAGGTCAGACTGGCGGCGGCGTGACGGCAGCGACGGAGGTCGAACCCGTGCGTATCGCCATTGTAACCGATGCCTGGGAACCCCAGGTCAACGGCGTCGTCCGCACGCTCCAGTCGGTGCGGCGTGTGCTGGAAAGCCAGGGCCATCAGGTGATGGTCGTCTCGCCCGACCGCTTCTATTCGCTGCCCTGCCCCACCTATCCCGAAATCCGGCTGGCGATCACCAGTGTCGCGGCGGTGGGAACGATGCTCGAGGAATTCGGGCCCAACGCCATCCATCTGGCGACCGAGGGGCCGCTATGCGTTGCCGCCCGGCGCTGGTGCCTGCGCCAGAAACGGCCCTTCACCACAGCCTATCACACCCAGTTCCCCGATTATGTCTCGGCGCGTTCGGGCGTGCCGGCGGAATGGATCTGGCGCTATATCCGCTGGTTCCACACGCCCAGCTCGGCAATCCTCGCTTCGACCGCGTCGATCCGCCAGTCGCTGATCGACCATGGGCTGAAGCAGGTGCGCCACTGGGGGCGTGGCGTCGATCTCGCCAATTTCCACCCCGGCCTGGCCCCGCATCCGCGCATGGCGGACCTGCCCGGCCCGGTGCAGCTCTATGTCGGCCGCGTCGCGATCGAGAAGAATCTAGAGGCGTTCCTGCAGAGCAGTCATCCCGGCAGCAAGGTGGTGGTGGGCGACGGGCCGGCGCGGTCGATGCTCGAGGCGCGCTATCCCGAGGCGCATTTCCTGGGTGCGATGTTCGGCGCCGAGCTCGCCTCCGCCTATAACGCCGCCGATGTTTTCGTCTTCCCCAGCCGCACCGACACGTTCGGGCTGGTGATGATCGAAGCGATGGCGTGCGGCGTGCCGGTCGCCGCCTACCCGGTCACCGGCCCTATCGACGTGCTGACCCCCGAAGTCGGCGCAATGGGCGACGACCTGACCGCCAGCATCGCCGAGGCGCTGACCCGCGATCCCGCCGCCTGCGCCGCCTATGGCCGCAGCTTCACCTGGGAGGCGAGCGCCCGCCAGTTCCTGAATGCGCTGGTGCCGATGGGGGGCGAACGCGCGGCCGCCTGAGAAAAGCTTGCCCCGGAGCGCAACCTACCCTAAATCAGCTCCATGGTGGCCGCCCGTGATGGGCGGCCCTTATTGTTTCAAGTTCCGGAGATTTCACCGTGGCCCAGCCGCTGATGCCGCATGCGACCGCTTCCTGGCTGGTCGACAACACATCGCTCTCCTTCGAGCAGATCGCCGAATTCTGCGGGCTCCACATTCTCGAAGTGCAGGCGATTGCCGACGACATGGCCGCCACCAAGCTCACCGGCCGCGACCCCGTGCGCGCGCATGAGCTGACGATGGACGAGATCGAAAAGGGCCAGAAGGACCCCAATTACGTCCTGAAGATGCAGAAGGGCCCCGAGCAGGTCCGCCGCACCAAGGGCCCGCGCTACACGCCGGTGTCGAAGCGCCAGGACAAGCCGGACGGCATCGCCTGGATCCTGCGCAACCACCCCGAAGTGTCGGACGGCGCGATCGGCAAGCTGATAGGTACCACCCGCACCACCATCGCCGCTATCCGCGACCGCACCCACTGGAACATCGGCAACATTGTGCCGAAGGATCCGGTGACGCTGGGCCTGTGCTCGCAGCGCGAACTCGACGCGCTCGTCGCCAAGGCGGCCAAGGCGGCGGGCATCGAGGCGCCGACCGACACCCGCCTGGAAGGCGACCGCGAGGCCCTGATCGAACAGCTCCGCGCCGAGCGCGAAGCGGCTGCGCACGGGCATGAACATCACCCCGATACGCACGCCGAACCGACGGCGGAGAGCCTGTTCAAGCATTGATCGCGCCTGACGGCCGATGAAGACGGGCTCCGGCGGATGCGCCGGGGCCCGTTTTGCTTTTCGGTAAGGATCGGGCGGCGTATCAAGGGCTTGGGTGCCGATGGATCGGTGGCACACCGCGAGGAGGAGGATCGCCATGTGTGACGAACATACCGCCGCCGAGAATGACCGCGCGCTCGGCACGCTGACGCGCCGGGGCTTCACCGCTGGCGCCGCCGCTGCCGGCGTCGCCGCGATCCTGCCCGCGCCGGCCAACGCCGCCGCAGTGAAGGGCCGCGACGTGACGATCGCGACCGCCGACGGCACCGCCGATGCCTATTTTGTCGCCCCCGCCAGCGGCCGGTATCCGGCCGTGCTCGTGTGGCCGGACATCATGGGTGCGCGCCCCGCCTTCCGGCAGATGGCCGACCGGCTGGCCCAGTCCGGCTATGCGGTGCTGACGGTCAACCAGTTCTACCGCTCGACCCGCGCCCCGTTCCTCCAGCCGGGGGAATCGTTCGACCAGCCCGAGGTGCGCGCGAAGATCATGCCCTGGCTGAAGCCGCTGACGCCCGCCGCGGTCACGGCCGATGCGCGGACCTTCGCCGCCTTTCTCGACGCGCAACCGGAAGTGGATGGCAAGCGCGGCATGGGTACCACCGGCTATTGCATGGGCGGGCCGTTCGTGTTCCGCACCGCCGCCGCGCTCCCGGATCGCATCCGCGCCGGCGGCAGCTTCCACGGCGCGCCGCTGGTGACGGCGGCGGAGGACAGCCCGCACCGGCTGGTGCCGCAGATGCACGGCCGCTACCTGCTCGCCATCGCCGAAAATGACGACGCCCGCGCGCCGGGCGACAAGGACGCGCTGCGCACGGCCTTTGCGGCAGCGAAGGTGCCGGCGGAAATCGAAGTCTATGCTGGCACGATGCACGGCTGGTGCCCGCCGGACAGCCGCGTCTACAATCCCGCCCAGGCCGACCGCGCCTGGGGGCGGCTGCTCGCGCTGTTCGCTGCCGCGCTGTAGCGAATCGGATTGACCTCCGACGGCCCCCATGTTCTCTTAATGTTCCCGGCACGGCGAGTCGGGCAACAGGGAGACCGGCCATGGCAGAGGAACTGATTTTCTATACAAACCCGCAATCGCGCGGGCGGATCGCGCGGTGGATGCTCGAGGAAGTGGGCGCGACGTATCGCGTCGAGGTGCTCGACTATGCCTCGACGATGAAGGGCGAGGCCTATCGCGCGATCAACCCGATGGGTAAGGTGCCCGCGATTGTCCATGGTGGCCGCGTCGTCACCGAATGCGCGGCGATCTGCGCCTATCTGGCCGATGCCTTTCCCGAAGCCGGGCTCGCGCCGCGCCCGCAAGAGCGCGCCGATTATTATCGCTGGCTGTTCTTCGCCGCCGGGCCGGTGGAGCAGGCGGCGACCAACCATGCCGCGCAGTTCGTGAGTGCCGAGGACAAGAGCCGGATGTTCGGCTATGGCAGCTATGATCTGGTGGTCGATGTGCTCGACGAACTGCTGTCGTCGCGTCCCTATGCCACCGGCGATCGCTTCACCGCCGCCGATGTCTATCTCGGCTCGCAGATCGGCTGGACGACGCTGTTCGGCATGTTGCCCAAGCGCGATTCCTTCATGGCCTATATCGAGCGGGTGCAGGCGCGCGAGGCCTATCGGCGCGGCTGGCAGATGGACGACGATCTGGTGGCGGAACAGGCGGCTGCACAGCCCGCTTGATCCCGGCGCCCCGCTCGCCGATGCTGGCGCGGTGAGCGGGGAACACGCATGACGAAGGCGCAGGGCGCACGCAGCTGGCTGGCGACGGCCGGACGCTATCATCCGCGGCTGATCGAAGCCGCGATGGCAATGAACGACAACCGGCTGGAACTGGCCGAGCCGCTGCTGCGCCAGCATCTGAAGGAAGATCCGTTCGACGTGCCGGCGATCCGCATGTTCGCGGAGCTGGCGGGGCGGATCGGCCGCTATCGCGATGCCGAATCGCTGCTGCGCCGTGCGGTGGAACTGGCGCCCGGCTTCACCCCGGCGCGCGCCAATCTGGCGCTGGTGCTCTACCGCCTCAACCGGCCGACCGAGGCGTTGGCCGAACTGGCGCTGGTGACGGCGGAGGAGCCGGACAATCCCGGCCACGCCAATCTGGAGGCAGCGGCCAAGGCGCGGCTCGGCGATTTCGATGCGGCGATCGCGCTCTATGAGCGCGTGCTCGAACAGGCGCCGAAACAGTCGCGGGTGTGGATGAGCTATGGCCATATGCTGCGCACCGTCGGGCGCCAGGCCGATGGCATCGCCGCCTATCGCAAGGCGATTGCGTTGACGCCGGCGCTGGGCGAGGCATGGTGGAGCCTCGCCAATCTGAAGACGGTGCGGTTCGACGATGCCGATGTCGCCGCGATGCAGGCGGCGCTGGCCGGGGGCAATCTGGCCGAGGAGGACCGGTTCCACCTCGATTTCGCGCTGGGCAAGGCGCTGGAGGATCGCGGCGAGGCGGCGGCGGCGTTCGCACATTATGCCGCAGGCAATGCCCTGCGCCGGCAGCAGCTTCGCTACGACCCGCAAGAAACCCGCGCGCTGGTCGATGCGCAGATCGCGACGCTGACGCCCGGGCTGCTCGCCGCGCGTGCGGGGCGCGGGTTCGACGCGCCCGACCCCATTTTCGTGGTCGGCATGCCGCGCGCCGGATCGACGCTGATCGAGCAGATATTGTCGAGCCACAGCCTGGTCGAAGGCACGATGGAACTGCCCGACCTGCCGCTGCTCGCGCGCGGCATTCCCGACTATCCTGCGGGCATGGCGGCGGTGGCGCCCGAACGGTTGCACGCGCTGGGCGAGGCCTATCTCAAGCGCACGCGCGTCCAGCGCCGCACCGACCGGCCCTATTTCATCGACAAGCTGCCGAACAACTGGCTGCACGTGCCGCTGATCCTGCTGGCACTGCCCAACGCGCGGATCATCGATGCGCGGCGCCATCCGCTGGGCTGCTGTTTCTCCAACTTCAAGCAGCATTTCGCGCGCGGCCAGGCGTTCAGCTACGGGCTGGAGGATATGGGCCGCTATTACCGCGATTATGTGCGGTTGATGGCGCATGTCGACGCGGTGGCGCCGGGTCGCGTCCACCGCGTCTTCTACGAGGCGATGGTCGGCGACACCGAAACGCAGGTCCGCGCCCTGCTGGCGGGATGCGGTCTGGCGTTCGAGCCGGCGTGCCTCGCTTTCTACAATACCGAACGCGCCGTGCGCACCGCCAGTTCGGAACAGGTGCGCCAGCCGATCTTTCGCGAGGGGATGACGGCGTGGAAGCCGTATCAGCCGTGGCTCGGCCCGCTGGAGGAGGCGCTGGGGCCGGTGCTTACGCACTATCCGGAAATTCCAACCGGGCTGTGACGGAAACGCCTGTCGGTCACTAAAGCTCAGCTTTACGGCAATTTAGTTGCACTTTTGTCACAGGAGGAAAACAATCCGCGACGGTTGCAAGTCGCGCCGGTTGCGCCCGCTTGACGAAGCGGGGCCAGCCAAGGACGCTGCGGCGCAACATCGGTTGGGGGATATCATGCGCTTGCCTCGCCATCCTGTACGTTCGCTTTTCCTTGCTTCCTCGATGCTTGCCGGCGCCCCGGCACTCGCGCAGACCGCCGCCCCGCCGCCCGCCGATACCGGCCAGAGCGACAACCCCACCGAAATCGTCGTCACCGCGCAGAAGCGCAGCGAGAGCATCCAGAGCGTGCCGATCAGCATCCAGGCGCTGGGCACCCAGAAGCTCGACGAGCTGAACATCTCCAACTTCGCTGACTATGCGCAGCAGCTTCCCTCGGTGGCGTTCCAGGCGCTGGGCGGCACGCCCGGCACCAACGTCGTCTATATGCGCGGTGTCGCCTCGGGCGGCGACGGCAACCATTCGGGCTCGCTGCCGTCGGTCGGCGTGTATCTGGACGAACAGCCGGTCACGACGATCGGCGGCAATCTGGACGTCCATGTCTATGACATCGCCCGCATCGAGAGCCTGTCGGGGCCGCAGGGCACGCTCTATGGCGCCTCGTCCGAAGCCGGCACCATCCGCATCATCACCAACAAGCCCGATACCAAGGGGCTGTACGGCCGCGTCGACAGCGAAGTGAACACGGTCGATCATGGCGGCGTCGGCGGCAAGCTTGAAGGCATGCTCAACGTGCCGATCAGCAACATGGCGGCGCTGCGCGTCGTCGGCTTCTACGAACATGATGCCGGCTATATCGACAATGTGCCCGGCTGCCGCAGCTTCCTGCCCGAGACGACCTCGAACGCCTGCAAGGCAACCAATGGCGGCATTGCGGTCAACAACCAGGCGTTCGTCAAGAACAACTATAACGACACCGACATCTGGGGCGGCCGCGCCGCGCTGAAGGTCGATCTCAACGACAGTTGGACGGTGACGCCGGGCGTCATTTATCAGGAGACGCGCAGCCACGGTTCCTATGGCTATGATCCCAAGGTCGGCGACCTTGAGGTCCAGCATTTCTTCCCCGAATATCGCCGCGACCGCTTCATCCAGGCCGCGCTGACAGTCGAGGGCAAGCTGGGCAACTGGGATCTCACCTATGCCGGCGCCTATCTCGACCGGCGCGATACCCAGTCGAGCGATTATACCGATTATGCCGAGGCCTATGACTCGCTTTATTCCTCGGCGGGCGGCATTGCCGGTTATTTCTATTTCAAGGACAATGCCGGCAACACCATCGATCCGCGCCAGCGCATCGTCGCGACCGATCATTTCAAGAAGACCAGCCAGGAACTGCGCGTCGCTTCGCCGCAGGACGAACGGCTGCGGCTGGTGGCGGGCCTGTTCTACCAATATCAGTCGAACGACATCCATCAGGATTATCAGGTGCCGGGGCTGGCGGATGCGCTCAGCGTCAACGGCCATCCCGGTACGCTGTGGCTCACCCAGCAGCACCGCATCGACCGCGACTATGCCGCGTTCGGCGAAGTCAGCTATGATCTGACGCCGACACTGACTGCCACGGCGGGCGGCCGCGCCTATATCTACGACAACACGTTGATAGGCTTTTTCGGCTTCGGGCGGAATCCTGGCAACGGCTTTACCGATACGCCGTATAACGCCGCCGGAAGCTCGAAGACCGGCGTGGCGCAGTGTTTCACCACCAGCGGTCAGCGGCTGCGCGATGCGCTTGCGACGGGCGGCAGCACCACGCTGCTGCCGGCGGCAGTGCCAGGCGGGCCCTGCACCAATCTGGGCGTCTATGCGGTCGGCGGCGGGATCCAGCCGGTCGAGGCATCGGGGCAGGGCGGCACCTATCGCTTCAACCTCAGCTGGAAGCCGGTGAAGGGCATCATGGCCTATGGCACCGTCTCGCGCGGCTTTCGCCCGGGCGGCATCAACCGCCGCGTCGACGTGAAGCCCTATGGCGCCGACTTCCTCACCAATTACGAACTGGGCGTGAAGACGACCTGGCTGGGCGGCGCCCTGCGCGTCAATGCGGCCGTCTATCAGCAGGATTGGGACAAGTTCCAGTTCGCCTTCCTCGGCGCGAACAGCTTCACCGAGATTCATAACGGCCCCAACGCCCGCATCCGCGGCGTGGAAGGCGACATCGCCTATAGCTCGGGCGGGCTCTCGCTGAACGCGTCGGGTTCGTACACCGACGCGAAGACGCGGCAGAATCTGTGTCTGGCCGACGATCCGATCTATACGTGTAGCGGCAGCGGCAACCTCGTCTCGGCGCCTGCGGGCACCCGCCTGCCGATCACGCCGCAATTCAAGGTGAGCGGCACGGCGCGCTACACGGTGCCGGTTGGGGCGAACAAGGCCTTCGGCCAGTTCACCGTCGCGCACCAGAGCTCGGCCTCGTCAGACATCCGCACGGCCATTTTCCAGACGGGTACCGGCGCGATCATCAACCCGGCGGCGCAGCTCGGCCGGCTGGAGGCGTTCACCACGCTCGGCGCATCGGCAGGCATGGAGTTCCAGCGGTTCAATGTCGA
This sequence comes from Sphingomonas sp. DMC6, assembly GCF_056314225.1. NCBI lineage: Bacteria > Pseudomonadati > Pseudomonadota > Alphaproteobacteria > Sphingomonadales > Sphingomonadaceae > Sphingomonas > Sphingomonas sp. DMC6. The sequence continues at coordinate 1,024 of NZ_JBQUYT010000010.1, read as the reverse complement.
ACTGTTCGTGAGCAACCTCACCGACGAACGCGGCCAGCTTTCGCGCTTCCAGGAATGCGGCTCGTGCGGCCAGCGGCCGTACATCGTGCCGATCACGCCGCGAACCTTCGGCATCCGCGCGGGGGCGAAGTTCTAGGCACTCACGCCGTATCTTCCAGATGTCTCCGTTTAACGGAGCGCAATCGGCTCTCTATCGCTCCCCTCCCTGAAAAGGGAGGGGCCGGGGGTGGGTGTGCGCGTCTGCGCGCTTCCAAAGACTCTTTCCTTTAACCGTGCGTGCCGCCTGACGGCAGTGGGCGTAGCCGGCACGGGGGTGAAGGGCGGTGACCATGCCCCTCGTCACGAGGGTGTCGCTCGGGCTATCGCCCTCGCACCCACCCCCGACCCCTCCCTGCTATGCAGGGAGGGGAGCGAACGAGCCAGTTGCGACCGTCGCCTCGGCTTGAAATTGCGCCTTTGTTTACTATTTGTTCCCGGTGTCCGCGATCGCGGGCGCCGCTCTTTGAACCGTTCTGATACCAGGCAGCAGGGATGCGACCTATCCCCCCACCGCCCTGCCGGTGCACGCTGGCATCTCCGGCAGTAGCGCTGCTCCGGTAGCGCCTGGCCGCATGGAGACCGGGAGCAATCGTATAGGAGCGGGCGGGAAAACAGCGCCGCAAAAACCGCCGTCCTTCCCGCGAAGGCAGGAATCCATTGTCCTCAGCGCCGGGGGAACGAGCCACCCTTTTAGCGTCGATCGATCCCCGCCTTCGCGGCGATGACAAAGGTGCTTCGCAATTCGATAGCGCGCCGGAAGCTAGGAGCGCTTACGGGGGTGACGATGAGCGGAAGTGGCGTGATTGATTGCGAATAAGCAACTGAAATAAAACGTTAAACATTGGATGGTGGCCGCTTTTTCGACTTCGCCCGACCGCTCCGGAAAACTGGGTCCGGGCCTAAACTTCCTAGGCCGTAGACTCATAAGCCCTGAGCCACAGCCGCATTGAGGCAAGCTGGACCATTGCAAGGAAGTTGGCCGCGA